>CAVTJF010000064.1:0-3140 GCA_963734945.1 uncultured Gammaproteobacteria bacterium | reverse complement strand
TCGGCAAGGCTGCATGATCATCCGGGTCCCGAATTCCGAATCCAAGTATTTCCATTCCGGCCTGCCATGAATGTACATTTCCAATTCAACGCGATCGATCTTGCGGGTACCTTCGCCTTCGCCATCAGTGGCGCGGTGGCGGCCCGGCGCGAGAACTTCGACGTGTTCGGCATTCTTGCCATCGCCTACGTCACCGCCTGTGGCGGCGGCATTGCGCGTGACGTGTGCATCGGCGCCATCCCGCCCGCGGGTCTGGCCGAGTGGCGCTATCTGCTCACCGCCGTGCTCGCCGCGCTGATGACCATGCTGGCGCATCGACAGGTCGAGAAACTGGATTTTCCGGTGCGCCTGTTCGATGCCATGGGGCTTGGCCTGTTCGCCGTGTACGGTGCCACAAGGCGCTGGTCTACGGCCACAACGCCGAGGTAGCCGTCATTGTTGGCGTACTCACGGCCATCGGTGGCGGCATGGCGCGCGACGTGCTGCTCAATCGCGTGTCGCTGGTGCTGCTGAAGACCGAGCTGTATGCCACCGCGGCCTTTCTGGCCGCCGGACTGGCCGTGCTGGGCGAATACCTGGCCTGGCCCGCGGTGTGGAGCACCTGGCTACCAATCGTGGCCTGCTTCCTGCTGCGTTACCTGTCGCTACGGCACAACTGGACCCTGCCCACCTTCAGTCGCGACGACTGAGCAAAGCTCGGCAAGCGCATTTTGAAACCCGGCTGTGGCGTAGTACCGTTTGTACTCGGCACCTTTATTCGCACAGGAAAGTGGACAATGAAATTCGGTACCGATGGGCACGAAATCGACGTGCCGCCGTTGATTCCTGCGTGGGCCGCTCTGGGCAGTGTTCTGACCGGGCTGGGGCTATTCGGACTGCAAGCGCCGACGGTTGCGCAGCAACTGTTGGGCCAGCTTCCCTGGAGCCTGCACACTACCTCATGGGTAATGCTCGTTTCGGTGCGCTGATCAGTGCGGTGTGCATCGCGAAATTTACAGCGATGTACTATCGATCACTTGCAGAGAGTCAGACCTGAGCTGTGGCAGAGTGCCCTGTCTGCCATGCTGATCTGGGTATCGAGGCGCGGCTCGGCGAAATCGACGGTTTCAGGTATCGCACGAAATACCGCTGGTACCAGCCCGAGGAACAGGAGGATGCATTGTTCTGGGCCTGCCCGGGCTGCAAGTCGCTGCTCTGGAAGACGGGCAGCGGTCCAGCTCTGCTGTCCATCTTGATTTTATTGCCCCAGATGATTCTTCTTGGGATGCAGAAATGGTTCCACCATGGCCTTTTCAGCAGGCCTTCCTGGGCAGCGTGGTCAGGAGCAATGACCTGGGGGTTTTACGCGTTGATATGCATTTTCGACCCTGATCATGGTCTGGTGTGTGAACAGGATGCGCTTCCCGCTCAAGCCGGTGCCGTTCATGGCAACTTCACGCAATCGCATACCCTGAGCCTTCCATCTCGCTGGCTGGACAGAGGGTTCAGGGCCTCCGAATTCCAGATCTGAGCGGACTGAACCCCATCTTCAAGAACGTGCGTCTGTCGCCAGCGCGTCCGAGCACGAAGGTGACCGCCAGCGCAGGCCAGCAGGCTGAGCAGCCAGCGGTTGCTCAGGGTGGCGTCGGGCACCAGTGAGGTCAGCGCCTGCCACCACTGCGGTCCTTGCAGCACCGCCAGCACCAGCACCGCGAGGCCAAGCATGGCCATCAGTGCGGTGGCCAGACCGTTCTCGATACGGGTATCGGTGTCGCGAACGCTTTCGCTCAGGGCCCGCTGCGCCACCTGTCGCGCGAAGTCCGGCGGCAGAGTCACCGGCTGCGGCCGGCCCAGAACGCGGGCAATGCGGCGATACTCGCTCACACGCATGTCGCCCGATTCGGGCTCGCGGCTGCGCTCGGCGCGCATGGCCTGTTCCTGGGCCTGCCACTCGTCGGCAGGGATCGGCGAATCGTGGTCAGGCGTGTTCATGGGCAGACTCCGATACGGTCTTCGAGCAGGTCGCGCAACTGGCGACGACTGCGAAACAGGTGACTCTTGATGGTGCCGTCGGCGAGGCCAGTCACGGCGGCGATGTCGGCGATGCTCATTTCCTGCAGATGATAAAGCGTGAGCACGGTGCGCTGCACCGGGGGCAACTGGTCGATGGCCTGCGCCAGCATGACATCGAGCTGGTCGCGGTCGCAATCGGCCTCCAGATCAGACGATCCGGCCACCTCATCCAGTGGTGACGGTGCGTCGTTGGAGTACGGCTCGGCCATGGGCAGCCGCTTGCGCTGCAGATGGCGCAGGGCCACGTTATAGGCGACGCGGCCAATCCAGGTTTTCAGCGCGCTGTCATGGCGATACTGGTGCAGCTTGCGATATACCTTGAGAAAGGTCTCCTGGCACAGCTCGCGGGTATCCTCGGGGTGGCGCACCATGCGCTGGATGATGTGCCAGCACAGCCCCTGGTGGGTTTCCACCAGGCGCTCGAATGCGCCCGGTGTTCCGGCGAGTACGGCCTGGACCTGTTCGCGATCGCTGTTCATGTCGGTGTCGACGGCGGCATGCTGCATTGGATACCTGCATCCGTCATTCGGTTGCACGACACGATCATGCAACCGGATTCGGGCCCAGTGTATCTGTGCCGGTGAACCTTTCATCCCTCCCGAGGAGACGCAAGTCATGATTTCCGGCAACCTGATTCCGATTGTCCTGTTCATCTGCATCACCTACGCGATCAAGATCTTCGTCGACGGCCGCGTGCGCCAGCGCATGATCGCCAACGGCGTCAGCGAGCACATGGTGCAGTCGCTGCTGATCGAAGACGAGCAGCGCCGCCGTCTGGGCTCGCTGCGCTGGGGTATCGTGCTGGTGGCGCTTGCCATCGGCTTCGGCATTATCGACAGCCCGCCGGCTGGCGACGACATCACGCCGGGCCTGGTGGCCGTGCTGGCCGCGGCTACCGGCATCGGCAACCTGGTCTACTACGCGCTGGCGCAACCGCCTGGGCAAGAAATCCGGCAGCTCCTGCCCCGGGCCGCGACCCTGCGGGCTGAGCGCACCTTCCGGCCCACCTGCCATGCCTCCCCTTTGTATCGGGGAGGCATGACATCGCCGAGAGCCAGCGCGGCCCCGGCCAAAGGCGCGCGCAGGGC
>CAVTJF010000063.1:0-148334 GCA_963734945.1 uncultured Gammaproteobacteria bacterium | reverse complement strand
GTTCGACAAACAGGCGGTTGGGACCGACGCGGGCAATGCCGCCGGCATTGAGTAGCACCACGGCGCGATCGGCGGCGGCGTCCATGGGCTGACTGAGTATGCCGAACAGGCCCTGGCCCAGATGGATGGCACGGTTGCGCACGGGCCCGTGGCGGGTGGGCATGACCACGGTATCGGCAAAGCTCATGCCGACGGCGGGCCGTGCCGGGGATGCCCATTGCGGACAATGCGTACTCCACTCGACGCTGGCGCTGATGATGGCATCGGGTACCAGGCTGTCGTGCGGCGCCTGCATCATGTCGGCGTAGCCGGGCAGTGCCTGCTGCTGCACCGCGCAGCCCAGATGCGCCAGGCTATCGGCCCAGGCCGTGCCTGGCGGCATGTCGTCACGTTCAATCAGCAGCGCACTCGGCGCCGGGCGGTGCTCGCGCGCAGCCAGGTCGAGAGCCGACAGGTCCGCCCGGGTCTTCTCGTCGATGGCGAAACCGGCCAGTTCCAGCAGCGGCTCGGCGGGTGGATTCGGATCCGGCGCCAGACCCATGGCCATCTGCATCGCGCGCCCTTCGCGCAGCCACTTGCGGCCCGAGACCACGGCATTGATGGCCACCAGCCCGGCCACATCGTCGCGCTGCTCGGCGGCCAGCGCCGCCAGGCTGGCGCCCAGGCGCACACCGCACAGCACCAGATCCACAACACCCAGCGCGCGCATCAGATTGCATGCATCGTCGATACTGGCGAGCCACTGCTGCAGGCGATCCGGGTCCAGATTGCTGCCGGCGCTGTCGCCACTGCCGTCCAGATCAAGGCGCAGCGCCATCAGGCCCGCCCCGGCGGCACACTCGGCCAGGCGGCGAAGGCTGCGCTGCGCGCACAGTGCCTCGTTGCCGAACGGTGGCACGATCACCAGGCCACGTTCGCTGGTGCCTTTGGGCGGCGCGTGCAGCCAGCCGAAGCGCGGCCGCTCGGCAGGGCCGAACCAGCCGGCGCGCGCGGTGGCCGGATTCTGCGGCTGCGGACTCGCCACGGCGGCGTCCTCGGCGCCGGTCACCACGTGAAGCGCGCGCCGCGCTCGCTGTTGAGCGCGTCGACGCGGCCGCGCACGGGCTTGCCGGTATCCGCCTGGCGACGCAGATGCAGGCGCCGGCACTGGCCGGGCGCAAGGTGAAAGTAGTTGTCATCGGCCGTCAGGCCGGGTGCGTCGATCTGCACGGACTGGGCGAACGCCCGACTGGCCACGCACAGGACGCGCTCGCCGTCGTGTTCCTCCACCTCCGCGCTCAGACCCACATCGGGCTCGACGTGGGCTGGCAAACCTGCCGGAAAATGAAATGCCTCGGCCACACTACCTTCGCCCTCGCCCTCGTGCACGGCGACATGCACCACATCGGCCATGGCCGGGCCGAAGCGGTAGGCAAAGGACAGGTCGGCAAAGCCGTCCAGCAGATCGGTGGCCGGCACGCGCAATTCACCGTGCGCGGGCACCTCGATGGCCCTGCCCGCCTCGCCCACCACGATGTCACCACCGCGGTACAGGCGCAGGTCGAGGTGTGCCGCCCAGGTCTGCGGGCGATCATTGAAAGCGTGGATGACAAGGCCGTTGACACCCTCGTCGCTGATGGTCAGCGCGCGCGGGGCGAGCACGCGCTGCAGGGCATGCCAGCAGGCTTTGGGCGTGCCGTCGGACTCGATCAGACCCCAGCCGGCGCCCGGCCACAGATCGCGCAGAAACCAGACCAGGGCACCGCGCGCGGTCGAATCGCGGCGACGCCACTCGGCAAAACAGCGCGCCATGACTTCGCCGGTCACAACACGCCCCAGCGCCAGGTAGCGTGCATGATCGTGAACCCGCAGGGCCGTGGGGTCGATGCCGTACAGCTCGCGCAGGTAATGGTCGCGCACGTCGTCGAAATCCCAGCCGGCGCCCAGATCGCGTGGTGCACGTGTTTTCCACAAGGGCTGGTGCACGCGCGCGGCGGGGCCGCCGGGAAGACCGCGTGGCGACGGGATATTGGCAAAGGCCAGACATTCGCTGGCAAAGCGCAGACCGCAGCGGCGCGCATCGTCCAGCGGTCGCAGATAGGCGCCGACACCGAAATACGAGGTCGGCCCCTGATCGGCCGCGTGCGGAAAGGCACCGCCCGTGGCACTGGATGCGACATAGGCGATGCCCGCCTCACGCACAAGCGCGGCCAGGCTGTCGTGAAAAAGCGTCTGTGACCACAGCTCGCGTGGCGCCCCGGCCATGGCGGCCTGCTGTTCGGCTTCGCTGTTGCCGCACATCAGCGCCAGGCACGGTCGCGCGCGCAGGCGCTGCAACTGCTGGCCGACTTCGGCATGCACCTCGGCCTGGAAGTCGGCATCGTCCGGATAATCCATGTTGGCGAACATCAGGTCCTGCCACAGCAGCACGCCCTGGCGATCAAGCGCCTCGTACAGGCTGTCGGCTTCGTAGACCATGGTGCCGCCGATACGCAGCATGTTCATGCCGGCCTGGCACATCTGCGCCACGGCAGCAGTGCACTGGTCGTCGTCGGCTTGCAGGCTGACCACGTCCGGCGGGGTCCAGCATGCACCGCGACAGAACACGTCGATGCCGTTGACGCGCACGGCAAAATCGCCATCACGGCGATCAATTTCGATGCGGCGAAAGCCGATTGCGGGCAGGCGCATGCGCTGGTCGCCCTGCGCGTCCCGGTATTCGATGGCCGCCTCATGCAAGGCCGGCTCGCCGTGGGTGTGCGGCCACCACAGGTCCGGCTTGTCCAGCTGCAGCGTGCCGCGCGCCCGGCCGCTTTCAATAGCCAGCGCCACCGCATGTCGTGCCGTGCCGCGCTCAAGCACCAGGCTGGCTTCGCTGATGTCGTCGCGACAGCGCGCATCGACTTGCACCACACCACGGCCATCGCCGTCGAGCTGCACCGATACCACCGGATGCTCGTCCATGGCCGGGGCATCGTGCAGCAGCCACACCGGCCGCCATGGCCCCAGCGGCGCACACGGCGGCGACCAGCCCGGCGTGCGCCCCAGCAGGGTGGTGCGGAACCAGCGCAGTTGCTGCTGTGCCAGCATCGGCACGCGCCAGCGCGGCCGCGGGCGGCGATGTGCCAGTTCGGGCGCCAGCGCACGGCAGCGAATCAGCAGTTCATGTGTGCCCGGTGCAAGTGTCAGCGACACCTCGTGGCCGCGGAACATGTTGTTCGAGGCCAGCAGCGGGTCGCCATCAAGCCAGACCTCGGCCAGGGTTGCCAGGCCGTCGAAGCGCAGGCCGCTGGCCTGCTCGGCAACATCGAAGCGCAGGCGCCACCAGCCATCGACCGCATCCAGGTCAAGCGTGCTGTGCCAGTCCCAGCGGTCCAGGCTGCGCAATGCAGACGCTGCGGTACCGGGCACCTCGGCCGGATGCCAGTGCAGTTGCGCTACCTGCCCGGGCTCCGAGCCGGCGTCCGCCAGTGCCATCTCCCAGCCCTGGTCCAGACGACGGCGATGGCTGCCCGGCGAGTCCATCAGCTCACGCGGTCAACTCGTCAATGGCCGCGTCAATGGCGCCTATCGACTCGAACACGCTGCGCGTGAGCATGTGGTCGGGAAACTCGATGTCGAACTCGCCTTCCAGCGCCAGCATCACGTTGACGCTGGCGTGCGAGGTCATGCCGGCCTGGTACAGGTCGTCCTCGTCACCCAGTTGATCGACATCCTTGCTCAGTCGACCGTGGTTCTTCAGGATTGCGCGGATCTGGTCGGCATGGCTCATGGCTGGGGTTTTCGCAACGTGGGGGAATCGGATTCTGCCACAAACATCAGGCGGCACACTCGTCCAGCAGCGTGCCGTGCAGCGTATCCCAGGCGTCAGCCCAGGCGGCGAAGCTGGTACAGGCATCAAACTCGCGCTTGCGATTGACGGCGCGCGCTGCCTTGAGGATGAAGGTCTTTGCGCCGGTTGAAATCTCGCGCCAGGCATCCACGGCCGGTGCCAGGGTAGGGTCGTCCAGCCACTCCAGGTGCAGCTCGGCCAGCTCGGCAGCGGCGCCCAGCTGGCGCACGTTGGCGAAGGCCCAGGCGTGATAGTGGTCCAGGCCCTGCTCCAGCATGGCGGGCAGGTCACGCTGGAACCGCTGCGCAAAACGCCGCACCGGATTGTCTGCAGGCATGCGCGCCACATGCCGGGCCAGCAGTGCACGTGACTCCCGCTTGAGTGTTTCGTCATCCAGCCGCTGCACGCGGTCGATCGATATCAGTTCGGCAAACAGCGGCATGAAGGCCGGATCGTGCGGCTCGTCGATGCGGAAAGTGCGCACGAAGTCCTCACCGTGCAACTCGAAGTAGCCGGCGTTGTGAAAGTAGCCCATGCGCCGGCCCGGCACATCCAGCGCGTTGATGATGATGCTCGACTTGGTATGCAGGGTGCGGTAGTCGGTACCGGAGGTATCCGGCAGCCACCAGGCATCGGCCTCGCTGGATACCAGGCGACCGGCAGCGAGGTGTTCCTGGGCATGCGCAAGCAGCCCTCTCCAGCAGTTGAGTTCCTGCACGTCGATGCCGTACAGATCGTACAACTCGGTATGCGGCGGCTTGAAGAAGGTCCACTGGTCATCGAGAAAGTCGATCGCGCTCACGCACGGCAGAATCGCCAGCGGCTCGCAGCCCAGCGCATGGATCTGCTCGATCCAGATGTCGATGTAGCAGTTCTTTTCCAGCCAGACGCGGTTGTCGGCATGCAGCATGTGCCGTTGGTACGACGACGCGTCCAGGTCCAATACGCGCAGATCGCCGCCCGCCCCGCTCATGGCCACAACCGGTCGCGTACCTCGGCGGGCCACTTCTGCGGATCAAAGCCGTGCGCCTGGAAAAGCGCCATGACCACCCGCTCCATGCCGAAGCCCAGACAGGCCGTATTGGCCACTTCACCGTCGCCGGTGCGGATGCCGAAGGCCTCGCCAAAATGCTCCTGATGAAAATTGAAGGAACACACCGCCGTGGGCTTGTCGCTTGAAATCACCGGCACCAGCACCTCGAACTTCAGCTGCTGCTGCCTCTGGCTGGCGGCCAGCATGCGCCCGCCCTTGCCGAAGAAGGGATCCGATGCCACTTCGCTTTGCGCCGGCAGGCCCAGCGAGCGCAGCAGCTCCAGTCCGCGCTCAAGCCACATGTCACGCCACTGCACCACCTGCTGCGGCGTGCCGCAACGGACAAATTCGCGTACCCGGAAGGACTGCATGCGGGTGGGCTCGCGCGACGGTTCGTGCCGATAGACCCAGTTGAGCATGGTCACCAGACGGCCTTCCTCGGGCACCGTTCCGGTGAAACTGGGATAGACCGGGTAGCAGGCGGCGGGATTCAGGGTCACGTCGGTCATGCCCTGGGTATCGCCCCACGGCAGGCCGTTGTGGATCAGTTCGCTGAGCTGGCGGGCATCCACTTCCTTGCCGAAAAAACTGAACACGGTGCCGGCAAGATTCGGAAACGAATCCATGTAGTCGCTCTTTTCCAGCACCTTGCGATCGATCACCGGTGGAAAGACGTAGTACTCGGCGCCATCGGCCGCGGACAGGCTGTTGACCAGGATGTTGAAGCGTTCCAGCACGTCCTCGAAGACGGCGGCGCGGCCGAAGATGCCCTCGACGCCCACCGGCACGATCAGACCGTGATCAACCAGGCCCTGGTAGAACTTGTCGGTGTCGTAGTCGGTTGCAGTCATCGCTACAGGTCCTTGGAAACCAGCAGCATCGACGCACTCTTGCTGGCAATGCGGCCATTGGACACCATCAGCGCGGCGGACAGCACGTCGCGGTAATGGCGGCCGACGCTGAACGGCGTGTCGTTCTTGTAGGCAAGGATGCCGATGATCTGCAATGCCTGATGGCACAGCCGCGGCGCCGCCTCGGAGCAGTACATCTTCAACTGGTTCATCTTCAGCGCCCAGCGCATCGAGTCCAGCTCCTGGCGTGCGCGTTCACCCCCTTCGGCCGTGAGCTGGTCGAATTCGATAGCGCATGCCTCCCAGTTGTTGCGCATGGACTGCAGCTCCACCAGGGCGCGCGCCAGGGGCGGTGCGTTGGGTGGCATCGAGCCGGGCTGGCGCCGGGCGCTGGCACGCACGAAGTTGGCGGCACGGCCAAGCGCCGCGCCGGCAATACCCGTCCACAGCGCCGACCAGAGGATGTGCGAGTACGGCACCATGGTCTGCGCCGAGGAATCGGCATAGCTGCCGGGGATGATCTGATCCGGACTCCCGTGACCGCTGAACAGCGCGCCGGGGCTGCAGGTGCCACGCATGCCCAGCGTATCCCAGCCGCCCTTCTGTTCCAGCGTGTATTGCCCGGCGGGAAACAGCACCAGCACCTGATCGCTGGCTGCGGCCTCGTCATCGCGGCGGCAGGTGACAAGCTGCGCATCGGCGTGCGCGCCATAGGACACGGTGGTGGCGTCCTTTTCCAGGCTCATCCTGTCGCCGTCAACCTGCACGGCACAGACGCTGGAGCGGGTATCGCCGAAGGTGCCCTGCTCGGAGGTGATCGAGGCAATGAGCTGCTGCTCGCCGACCAGCTTGTCCTTCATGTAGGCCCGGAAGTAGTCCGAATCACGCGCATGGCGGGCAATGCAGGCGACCTGGATATGGTGCATGGCCAGGATCATCCCCGAGGAGCTGCAGCCGGCCGACAGGGCCGCGCACTGGGTGCCCAGCTCCAGCATGCCGGCACCGGCGCCGCCGAATTCCACCGGCACGGCCGCCGAGAGAAGCCCGGCTTCTTTCAGTGCGGCAAATGTCTCGGCGGGAAAGCGCGCCTGCGCATCCACGTCATTGGCGTGTTCGGCGGCAATGGTGTCGGAAATCCGGCTGGTCGCCGCTACCAATTCGCTGTCTTGAACCTTCGAGTGGGCAGTCATGCGCGAAATCCTTGTGTCTGGGCAACCGCCCGAAAATGTGATGAATATCACATATTTGCAGGGTCGTGTCATGCAGCCCCGCACCGATGCACATTATGGACCCATTCTGTCCGTGCGCGGGGCTGCGCCACACATGCCCGCCCTTGCTTGGGGTAAGGTAACTGCATGAGGGGCAGGTTGACAAAGTTTGGCGCGGCCTGTGCGCTGTGCTGTCTTGCTGCGCTGGCGCTGCTGGTTTCGTGCTCGCCTGGTGCCGGCAATCTGGCTCGGATCCGCGAGCGCGGCACCCTCAAGGTGCTGACCCTCAACTCGCCCACCACCTGGTACATCGGTCGCGATGATGCGCCCGGCGGACCGGAGTACGCGATGGTCTCGGCTTTCGCCAGCTCGCTCGGGGTCAAACCGGTTTTTGTGGTCAAGAGCTCGGTCAGCGAACTGCTGCAAGCACTGGCCGATGGCGAGGGCGACATGATTGCCGCCGGCATCACCCGTACCCGCAAGCGCCAGCAGCGATTCGATTTCGGCCCGGTCTACCAGCAGGTTCGCCAGCAGGTGGTGTGCCGGCGTGGCGGACCGCAACCGGAATCGGTGCCGGATCTGCAGGGCCTGCAGGTGCGCGTGGTGGCGCAGAGCAGCTATGCGGAAAATCTCGAGGCATTGCGCGCAAGCCACCCCGACCTGCACTGGCAGGAGGACAGCAAGGAAGGCACCGAGCAGCTGTTGCGCCAGGTCTGGCGCGGCAAGCTGGACTGCACCGTGGCCGACTCCAACATCATCGCCATCAATCGCCGCTATTTTCCCAACCTGGTGGTGGCATTCGATCTCAGCAAACCGCAACCCCTGGCCTGGGTGCTGCCGCACAAGGCCGATGCGCTGCGCAAGGCCATGGACGACTGGCAGGCGACGTGGCGCGCTCAGGGCCAGCTGAAGCGCCTGATGGCGCGCTTCTACGGCCACGCGCGGGTGTTCGACTACGTCGACACGCGTGAGTACGTGCGCCGTATCCAGAACGTGTTCCCGCGCTATCAGAAGCTGTTCCTGCAGGCGGCCGCGGCACATGACCTGCCGCCGCTGGTGCTGGCCGCGCAGGCGTACCAGGAGTCACACTGGAATCCGCACGCCACCAGCCCGACCGGCGTGCGCGGCATGATGATGCTGACCCGCAACACCGCCGCCGAGCTGAATGTCGACAATCGCCTGGACCCGGCCGAGAGCATCGCCGGCGGCGCCCGCTATCTGGCCAGCCTGGAGCAGCGCCTGCCCGATCACATCCCCGCAGAAGATCGCCTGTGGTTTGCCATGGCAGCCTACAACGTGGGCCTGGGCCACGTGCGTGATGCCCGCGTCCTGGCCGACCGCCTGGGCCACGACCCCGACAGCTGGAGCGATGTGGCCAAGGTCCTGCCGCTGCTGGGCAAGCGGCGCTACTACAAGACCCTCAAGCATGGCTATGCGCGCGGCGCCGAACCGGTGCGCTACATTCGCCGCATCCGCAACTATGCCGACATCCTGCGGCACAAGCTGCAGGATCAGTCGACGATGGTGGTCTCCCGATAGCGGGCGCGCCGCGCACTACTCGCGCGGCGCATCCGAATCCAGCAGGTCCGCGTCCGATGCGGTCAGCGTGTCGCGTTCGATCTGGGTCGCGATATCGGTATTGGGGCTCAGATCCGGCGAAGCCGTTTCGTAAACCGGCGCCGGTTTGCGCGGCCGCCGCCTGCTCGTCGCGCTCGCTGAGCTGTACCCGATAGATCGGCTCGGGCATGTCCATGCCGGCCTCCTCGAGTACCAGCTTGACGCGACGAATCGACTCGCTCTTCACCTGGATGAAATCATGGCTGCGCTGATCCACCCAGGCGTGAAAGCGGATCACCACATTGGAGTCGCCCAGTGCATCAATGAAGGCGCGCGCGGGGGGCGTGTCGAGAACGCCTTCGAGGGACTGCAGTTTCGCAACACCGATCCGCTGCGCCTTCACCAGGTCCTCGTTGACGCCCATGCCGACGTCAAACTCGAATCGACGCCGGGGATTGCGCGTGTAATTGAGCATCACACCCCGAAACACGAGCGCGTTGGGCAGCCGCAGGTGATTGCCATCCAGTGTCATGAGGATGGTGGCGCGCGAGGTCAGGGCCATGACGATGCCCTCGTTGCCGTCGATCACCACGTGATCGCGCGGCGCGAACGGCTGGCGCACGCTCAGCAGAATGCCGGCAAGATAGTTTTCCAGGATGTCCTTGAAGGCGAAGCCAAGCGCCACGCCAAGCACCCCGGCGGTACCCAGCACGGCGCCAACCAGCGCCGTGGCATCGAGGATCTCCAGCGCCAGCAGGATGCCGGCCGCGGTCACCAGCCAGCGCACGGTGCTGCGGCTGATCTCGCGCAACAGCGGATTGTGTCGCGACAGGCTGCCAACCACGGCGCGCCGCGATACCCAGCCGCCAATCCACCACGCCAGCACCACCACAATGATGGCCAGAGCCAGCAGCGGCAGCATGGCCAGCAGCCGGTAGGCCTGGTCGATCAGGTGCTGAAGAACCACACGAAAGTCGAAATGCATGAACCGGATCACCTGCCTGACGAGTCACGGCAGCATAGCAACATCGCCGCGGGACCGGTCGGGAACCCGGCTTCATGCCGAGTTAATTGCCGTCGAGCCATGGTTGCCCCTGCTACAGAAACAGTCAAACGAGGTGCGCCGAATGAAAATCGACCATCAGGACAACGCCGATCTGCGCAAGCTCGGCGAGCTTGTCAAACCGATCGAGACGGCCATGCTGACTACCCACCTCAAGGGCGGCCCGATGGTCAGTCGGCCCCTGCAGACACTCAAGCTGGATGCCGGTGGCGAGCTGATCTTCTTCACCAGCGCCGACAGCGCCAAGGTGGCGCAGCTTACCGAGGACCACGAAGTGAATCTTGCCTATGCGCAGCCCTCCGAGGGCCGCTATCTCTCGGTGCGGGGGCGCGCACGCATGGACCGCGACCGCGAGACCATTGATGAACTCTGGACCCCGGTACAGAAGGTCTTTTTCCCTGCTGGCAAGGAGGATCCGCAACTGATGGTGTTGCGCGTCAAGGTGCGCGACGCGGTCTGCTGGGAAGCCGATGCAGGCAACTGGCTGGAGCGCGTCATCGATTTCGCCCAGGCATTCTGGAGCGACGAGCCCGAGGACCTGGGCTCGCGGGAGCGCCTGCAGGGCTGAGCCGGCGACGCACGGCCTCAGGTTTTCGCCAGTCCCTGCCTGAAGGCATCGACATAGGCGTTGCAGTAGTCGTCGACCATGCGCTGCAGACTCCAGCGTTGACGGCTGTCGCGGATGGAAAGGCGCATGGCCTGATACCGGTCAGGATCAGCCATCAGCTCCGTGGCGCGCGACACCAGTGTCGGCGCGTCCAGCGGGTCAACGCGCAAGCCGGTTGCCCCTTCGATCTGGGTTTCCGGCAGCCCCCCGCTCAGGCTGTACAACACCGGCAGGGCATGCCCCTGGGCTTCCAGCGCCACCAGCGGCAGGCCTTCGGCAATCTGCTGCGGATCAGTTGGCACAACCACGAAATCGGCCTGCCGGTAGTAGGGACCGACATCCGAATCGTGCCCCGGCATGCGGATGCGCCTGGCAAGACCGTGTTCTTCGATCCACCGGCGCATGGCTTCCTCCTCCGGGCCCTCGCCAAGGATCACCAGTTCAAAGCGGGGATGGATCTGTGCCAGCTGCCGGCCGGCCTCGAGCAGCGGCCAGACGCCCTTCTCGCGGTTGAGACGGCCGACAAACAGCGCGCGGTGCGGCTCACCGCGTGGCTCGAAGCGGGTCAGGTCCGCTCCGCTCAGGCGCCCGTTCAGAAGCGTGGCCACGCGCCCGGGCAGGAACATGCGCCTGAGCGCCGCAGTGGACGCGGCGGAACAGCCGAAAAGCCGGTCGGGATAAATGATCCGGCCGGCCTGCAGCATGCGCCGGGGCACGCTGCGCAACAATCCCACCCGCGAGGGTGTGCGGTGCATGGTGGCCCACCAGCGGCGCTGCCGGTGGCCCCGGGTCATCCGCCACACCTGGCACGTCGCACCGAAATGAAAGGAGTGGGTGTGCACGATCAATTCGTCGTAGCGCGCTGCGATCGGCTCCAGCGTGCGTGCCACCCACTGCCGGTCCGGCATGTCGGTCATGTCGTGCGCAGGCAGATGCGGCGGCGGCACGATGGTGTTGTCGAGGTAGGCCTTGTAGCCCAGCACGTGCTCGATCCCGGCCTGCTGCAATTGTTCGCCAATAGCCAGGGGGAACTGCTCGTACCAGCGAAACAGGCCGGCCGGCGTATTCAGCAGCGACAGGACGGCACGACGGGGCGCAGTCACGATCCCGGCTCCCCGGCAGCGGCAGTGACGTCACCCTTGCGCGCCCAGTACTTGCCATCAATGACTTCCATCGCGGCCGTTGCTGCGTAGGTGTGACAGCCGTGCAGGCCGGACTTCCAGCTGCTGTCCAGGCGGCCGGCGGGGCGTTCGCGATAGCTGTCCGGGGTCAGCTCCAGGACCTCGTTGAAGACCACGGCCCGGCCGTAGTTGATGGCGCAATCCTGAGCCGGACGCCAGAGGGTGCCGTTGCGCCGGAACAAGGGCCCTGCCGGTCTGGCGCGACGGATGTCGGACACGATCGGATTGCACGGATGCGGCTGCCAGTCGGCCAGAAGGTCCTCGGCATGGAACAGGTACAACTCGTCATGCACACTGCCGCCGCTGGCGGAAAGGTTGGCAAAGATGTACCAGTGACCGTCCTGCTGCCACAAGGTGGCGTCGGTGAAGTTGAAGCCTTCCAGCAACCTGGCCACGGGCTTCCAGGACCAGGGGAACGGGTCGGCGCGGTACAGCGTCAGCGCCAGGCTCTGACCGTTCTCCGGCAGCATCAGCATGTCGCCACCGTGTTCGAACACCTGCGGGTAGGACAGGTGGCTGTCCAGCGACAGGACAATGCGCGCATCGCCGGCGCGGCCATCGCCATCCAGCGGCATGCAGGCAATGCTGCCCAGGTCACGCGCATAGTCGAAGTCCTCGCAGAACAGCCACGTCCTGCCCGCATGTTCGACGATGTCCGGATCCGCCCAGAAGTGGCCGGCGGGGGCATCCAGCACGCGGGCGCCGCGGAAGCGCGGTGCTGCCGGGTCCAGTTGCTGACCGCCTGACCGGCAGGCAATCACCCAGTGTTCCACATCGCGGCGACGATGCACGCTGGCCTGCAGCCGCCGCCAGGCGAGGCGCGGCAGAAAGCCGAGCAGCGCCAGGGTCCCGGGCCCGCTTGCCGGACGCAGCGCACGAGCCGCCGAGCATTCGAGGGCGTGCGGATGCAGGCGTCCGCTGGCCAGTCGGAACAGCGTGTTGGCGGCCATGTCGGCGAACTTCCACAGTACCTGGGCATTGTTGGTTTCGACCGAGAGCAGTTGTGTCGAGGCGACGCTCTGCGCAAGACACTGCAGCGCCGAATCGTGCACGCTGATGGCGTACAGGCCGGTGTGGGTGATCGGTGAGCCGGCAAAGACCGGCTGCCACAAGCCCGCCGGCGACAGGCGCCGCGGAGTCGCGCCAGCGCCATGCCACCACAGCCCGGAACGGGCACACGCCGCCATGGCTGCCAGGTCCACCGCGGCACCGAAGTCGATGATGACATCCAGATCGCGCGCCGCCAGTGCGACCACGGCTTCTTCCGAGCAGGCCAGCTGCTCGATGCCTTGCAGCGACGCTGAGATGTCGCACGCAACCAGGGCCGAGCGCGCCTTGCGGTAGCGACGACGGTCCCATGCCAGATAGCGCGCCGCCAGACCGCGGCCATCGCTGCCCTCTGCCGCCGCTGGCGCCATCACGATGCAGGCGATGTGCAGGTATTCGAGCGTCATCAGGCGCTGCACGGCGCGTGCGGCCCAGGCGGGCAGCGTCGTG
Source organism: uncultured Gammaproteobacteria bacterium (assembly GCA_963734945.1). Classification (GTDB taxonomy): domain Bacteria; phylum Pseudomonadota; class Gammaproteobacteria; order Xanthomonadales; family Rhodanobacteraceae; genus DASSBG01. The sequence continues at coordinate 135,526 of CAVTJF010000063.1, read as the reverse complement.
CCCGGCAACAGCAGGGCCAGCCGCAGCGGCTGCTGGACCTCGACTGGCGGCAGCAGGCGCGTCGCCACCTCGGTTCAGTCTCGCACCACGGCAAAGTCGCGGGCCGATTCGCTCCAGCGCGGTGCCGCGGCAATGGCCGGCAGCACCTCGGCGGGCACGGCCACCCGCTGCCACATGGCGGCATGTTCGGCATTCATGAAACGCGCAGCGATCACCTGCTGCATGAACGATTCCAGTGGCCCCCAGTACCCGAGCGTGTCGAGCAGAATGATCGGGTTCAGATAGATGCCCAGGCGCTTGAGGGTAATCGCCTCGAACAGTTCTTCCAGCGTGCCGCAGCCGCCCGGCAGGGCCACCACGGCGTCGGAGTCGGTCAGCAGGCGATGCTTGCGCTCGCGCATGTCCTCGACCAGTTGCAGGTCGGTCAGGCCCGGATGACTCCACTCCAGATCGGCCATGAAGCGCGGAATGATGCCGACCACCTCGCCACCGGCATCCAGCGCACCGTCGGCCACCGCGCCCATGGAACCGGCCGACCCGCCACCAAACACCAGCACATGCCCGGCCTCGGCAATCAGCGTACCCAGCTCTCTTGCAGCGTCGCGATAGGCCGCATCGGCCTTGTCACTGGAGGCGCAATACACACAAATCCGCATCGTTGGTTTCCCTGGCTCGCCGTGCTCGTTGCGCAAAGTGTAGCGCCTGTCGCGCCCCGGCCCTGCACCCGCAGCCGAGTCGGCGTTTCGCGACACGGGTTCCTCGGGACAGCGCGTCGGGTTCCACCGCCGTGACCGGTTCGACCGGCATGCGGACAAGCGCGTTGCCCCGCCGTGCTGACAACGCTGAAGTACACGGTGCACATGACGCAAGCAGAAGAGCGAGCGTGCCGGCACGCCGCCAGCTCAACATCCTCCCCCCCAATGCATCAACAACGGGCCCGAGCAACAATTGGCGATGCGAGCCCGTCTGGGTGTAAAGTCGTTCGCCTCGGGCGTCATCGTCGGCCTGCCTTTTTGCAACGGACCGGGGCGGACGTGTCATGGGGATGTTGCATCGCGCTGCATCGCGAGGCCGGTTTCGACAGGGGACAACGGATGATTTCTCGATCAGGTGGTTTCGGCAGCAGTCTGCGTCTGTGCCTGGCGCTGGTACTGCTTTGCGCGGCTCTGACGGCACACGCAGCGACGACGCAATTCCGCGTGCTGCTGGATGTGGACAATGACCCGGGCACCGGCTGCAGCGTGGCCACGCCCGACGGCAGCTTCGGCGGCGTCGAGCAGATTCTGCTGACCACGGTGGACAGCGCCGGCACCAGCGCCAGCGTCACTTCGGTTGAACGCCTGGACTGCGTTGACCCCGGCACATCAAGTTTCGGTGCGCCGGTGAGCATCTCCGCCGGCGGCTGGCCGGTCGGTATCGGCAACGGGCAGTCGGGCCTGGACGTGATCGAGACCCAGATGCCCCTGTCCTCGATCGCCGGGCATGCCTTCTTCGTGCGCACCGCGGTGCTGGCCAGCGACAGCACCGGCGACGATGCCATGGGCGTGACCTCGCCGTTCCTGGTGCAACTGGGCAGCAACATCGCTGTGCCCACGCTGTCGCGGATCGCCCTGGCGCTGCTCAGCCTGCTGTTCGCGCTGGCGGCGCTGGCCATGCTGCGGCGCCACCGCTCGCTGCTGACGGTCGCCCTGGCCCTGGGTCTGCTCGCCGGATCGGTGGGCACGGCCTGGGCCGCCTGCGTACTGGACGGCCAGACCGGCGACTGGGCAGGCATTGCGCCGCTGGGTCAGGATCCGCAGGGCGACGGCCCGGTCGGTGCAGACCTCGGCGCCTTTTTCGCGCAGATCAGCGGCGGCAACATCTGCTTCCGCATCGATTCGACGGTGGCCTTCAACCAGCCGCCGGTAGCCGATCCGCAGTCGGTGACCACGCTGCAGGACACCCCGGTGGCGATCACCCTGACCGGCTCGGACCCTGACCTGAATCCGATCACCTTCAGCCTGGTTGCCGGCAGCGGCCCGAACAACGGCACGCTGACCGGTACGCCGCCCAATGTGACCTACACGCCGAACGCGTTCTATGCCGGCGCCGACAGCTTCGACTTCCAGGTTACCGACAGTCTCGGCGCGAGCGACACGGCCACCGTGTCGATCACCGTCACCGACGTCAACGACCCGCCGACCGTGAATCCGGCGACATTCTCGATTCCCGAGCACAGCGCCAACGCCACCAGCGTCGGTACACCGGTCACCTATACCGATCCCGACAGTGGCCAGAACCACAGTTTCTCGATCACCGCCGGCAACACCTCCGGCGCCTTCGCGATCGATGCCGGCAGCGGCCAGATCACGGTGGCCAACAGTGCGGCGCTGGATTTCGCGACCCATCCGAGCTTCGCGCTGACCGTGCAGGTCACCGACGACGGCAGTCCGGTGCAGTCGGGCAGCGCCACGATCACCATCAATCTGAGCGACGTCAACGACCCGCCGGTGGTCACCCCGGCCACGTTCTCGATTGCCGAGAACTCGGCCAACGCGACGCCGGTCGGCACCCCGGTTGCCTACACCGACCCCGATACCGGGCAGACCCACACCTATGCGATCACCGCAGGCAACACCAATGGCGCTTTCGCGATCAACGCCACCAGCGGCCAGATCACGGTGGCCAACAGCGCGGTGCTGGACTTCGAGACCAATCCCAGCTTTGCGCTGACCGTGCAGGTGGCCGACAACGGCACGCCGTCGCTGAACGGATCGGCCACGATCACCATCAACCTCACCAACGCCAACGATCCGCCGGTGGTCACCCCGGCCACGTTCTCCATCGCCGAGAACTCGCCCAACACCACGACGGTCGGCACGCCAATCGCCTATACCGACCAGGATTCGGCACAGAACCACAGCTTCTCGATCACCGCAGGCAATACCGGCGGCGCGTTCGCAATCAATGCCTCCAGCGGACAGATCACCGTCGCCAACAGCACGGTTCTGGATTTCGAGACCAATCCGACCTTCGCACTGACCGTTCAGGTCAGCGACGACGGCACGCCGCCGCTGAGCGGTTCGGCGACGGTGACGATCAATCTGACCGATGTCAACGAGCCACCGGCGGTCACCCCGGCCACGTTCAGCGTGCTCGAACACAGCCCGGCCGGCACCGTGGTCGGCACCGCCAGCGCCACCGATCCGGATGCCGGTCAGACGCTGAGCTACTCGATCACCGGCGGCAACAGCGGGGGTGCGTTCGCCATCAGCGCGTCCAGCGGCCAGATCACCGTGGCCAACACCAGCGCGCTCGACGCCATCCTCCAGGGTGGCAGCCCGAGTGCCGCGCTGACCGTACAGGCCACAGACAACGGCACCCCGGCACAGAGCGGGTCGGGCACCATCACGGTCAACATCACCGACGTCAATGACCCGCCGTCGTTCAGCCCTGGCGGCACGGTCACCGTGGCGGAGGGCAGCGGCCCCTACAGCGGCGCCTGGGCGACCGCGGTCAGCCCCGGCCCATCGAATGAGTCCGGGCAGGCAGTCAGCTTCATCGTCACCCCGGTCAGTGCCGACCCGACGCTGACGTTCAGCGCCGCACCGGCAATCGATGGCAGCGGCAACCTCAGCTTCACCTCGGTAGCCAACGCCTTCGGCACCGCCAGCTTCTCGGTGGTGGCGATGGACAACGGCGGAACGGCCAACGGCGGCATCGACACCTCGTCGCCGCCGCAGACACTGACCATCACCGTCAGCGGCGTCAACAATCCGCCGACAGTGCCGACGCCACCCAGCATCACCGGCGTGGTCAGCAACATCAGTGTCAACGTCAGTGCCTCCGGCGGACTGCTGGTCGGCGCCACCGACGACCCGCTGGAAGTGGCAGCCGGCAGCGTCCTCACGGTCGGCAATGGATCGAATCCGGTACCGACCACGACGGTCAATGGCGGCAGCCTGAACATCAATGGCGGCACCGGCGCCTTCAGCTACAACCCGCCAGCGGGTTTCAGCGGCACCGACTCCTTCAGTTATGTGGTGTGCGACAACGGCGTCGGTGAGACGCCGGCGAATCCCAAGTGCAGCGCCGCGGTGACCGCCAACATCAGTGTCGGCGGCAACACGGTCTGGTTCATCGATGCCGCCGCCAGCGCCGGCGGTGACGGTCGGCTGAGCACGCCGTTCGCCTCGCTGGCCGAATTCAATGCCAAGCAGACCGGCAGCGGCATCGACAGCCCCGCCGCGAACGACGCCATCTTCGTCGCCAGCGGCAGCTACAGTGGCAGTATCACGCTGAAGAGCGGCCAGGTCCTGTTCGGCCAGGCCACGGCGCCGCACGCCGGCGACAGTTTCACCGATTTCGACAGCTTCGCCGGCATCTCGCCACCGGGCGGACCGGTGGTGACCGCGGCCGCAAGGCCCTCACTCGGCGGTACCGCGCCGAGCCTTGCCGCCGGCAGCGGCAACGCCATCAACGTTGCCGCATCCGGCGGCAACACCATCCGCGGCCTGGCGATCGGCAACACCCCGGGCGGCAGCGCGATAGCGGGTACCTTCGGCGGCACCCTCGACATCGACCAGGTGGCGATTTCCGGTACCGGCGGCACCCTGCTGCTGGACGGCGGCGGCAGCGGCACCCTGCTGGCCACGCTGGGCGACATCTCCAGCGATTCGGCACCGGGTGACGCCCTGCGCGTGCGCAACACCAGCAACAGCGCCTTCGACGCCACCAGCACCACGATCACCTCGCCGGCGGCGTACGGCATTGACCTGGACGCCAACGCCGGCACTTCGAGCTTTGCCCTCGGCACGCTGTCGGACATCAGCACCAGCGCTGCGCCGGCGATCTATGTGGCCGGCGGCAGCGTGAGCATCGCCAACCCGGGCGTGCCCAGCCTGTCCAGCACCGGTGCGCCCGCGCTGGACGTGCGCAACACCACGCTGAACGGCTTCTCCTTCGCCGGCATCAGCTCGGCAGGCAGCGCCGGCAACGGCGTCAATATCGATAGCGTGAGCGGGTCGGTGACGGCCGCGGGTGGCAGCATCACCGCTGCCGCCGGCATCGGCGTGCGCATCAATGGCGGTGCCTCGGACGTGACCTATCCGGGCAGCATCAGCAACGCCGGCCGCGCCGTGTCGATCACCGGGCGCAACGGCGGCATGGTGTCCCTGGCCGGTGTCATCACCAATACCGGCACCGGCATTCTGGTCAATGGCAACAGCGGCGGCATGAGCGTGTTTTCCGCCAACGGTTCCTCGCTCAAAACCGGCGCCAACGCGGCCCTGACCCTGTCCGGCAACAGCGGTCACGCCATGCACTTCATCGGCGGTGGCCTGGCCGTCAGCACCAGCAGCGGCAATGGCATCGCCGCGACCGGTGGCGGCACCCTGACCATCGAGGGCAGCGGCAATAGCGTGCAGTCGAGCACGGGCGTGGCCGTGGACATCGACGGTGTCACCATCGGCGCCGCCGGCGTGACCCTGCGCAGCGTCAGCGCGGGCACCACCAGCACCGGCCCGGCCAGCGGCATCGTGCTGGCCGATACCGGCAGCAGCGGCCTGTTCAGCGTGACCGGTGACGGCGGCAATGCACGCAACGGCAGCGGCGGCACCATCCAGCACACCACCAGCGACGGCATTGCCCTGAGCAACGCGCACGGCGTGGTGCTGCGGCAGATGGAGCTGCTGTTCAACGGCAACAGCGCCAATCCGGCCGATATCACCAACCTGGCCAACGACCATGCCATCCAGGCCTCGGCCAGCGGCGACATCACGCTCTCGGCCGTACACATCCGGCACCCGATCGGCAGCGGCTTCGAGGCCTTCGACCTCACCGGCAGCAACCGCATCGACACCGGCAGCCTGATCGAGGAGCTGGACCAGACCTCCAACTTCGCCGGCATCCGCGTCACCAATGCCGGCGTCAGCTTCACCTCGATGACCATCGACGGCTCCACGGTCGACCTGAAGGACCTGACCCCGGCAACGCCTGCGGTCAACGGCAATGCGATGGTGGTGCTGAGCACCACCGGCATCGTCAACGGCGCCTGGAACGTCAACAATTCGACCTTCCTCGGCGCACGCGGCCAGGCCATGACGCTGGCCATCGGCAACGGCCCGGGTTCGGGCGGCACCATCACCAGCGACGTGACCGGCAGCACCTTCACCGCCTCGCACCCGATCAATGGCCAGAACAACGTCAGCGGCACCGTGACCGGGGGCGCCACCCTGCGGCCGAGCTTCAGCAGCAACAACCTCAATGACATCGGCCGCGGCATATCCCTGTCCGGGCAGATCATCCTGCAGAAGGGCTCGACCTCGGTGCTCGACGCGTCCGTGTCCGGCAACACGATCAGCAACATCCCGCAGCAACGCGGTCTGGACACCCTGGCACTGACCGACTCGAGCAGTGGCCTGGTTGATGCCGAGGTGTTCAACAACTCCGTCGACGGTACCGGCAAGGAAGCCGTCTACAGCTCCACCCGCGGTGGCGAGAGCGACATGGACCTGCGCGTTGACAACAACAGCATCGGCCAGACCGTTGCGGTCGGCAGCCAGTCCCAGGCCTCGGGCATCTTTGTCGACGTGCAGGGCAGCTCCAGCCTCGACTCGCAGGTTCTCAACAACAACGTGCGTGCGGCCACGGAGAACATCGGTGCCTGCGGCGGCGCCGATTGCGGCGTGATCACCGTCAACGTCGAGAATTATCCCAGCGGCAGCGCCGTGGCCAATGCCACCATCGAAGGCAATACCGTTACGGGTACCGCAGCCCCCGGCAGCCTGGCACGGGCAGTGCTGGCCAGGGCCCGCGACTGCGGCATGACGCTGCATGTCGATCTGGGCGGAGGCACTGGAGACGGCGCACCCAACAATGCCAACAGCTCGACCAACGGCTACTATGTGCTGGACGATTCATTCAGCTGCACGCCGCTGCCGACGGTACAGGTCGAGAGCCTGTCCACGGTCAATGCGGACAACAATCCCACCGGTTCGGTCACGACCTCCGGCGTCACCAACTTCGCCGGCGATGTGCCGCTGCCGAAGTTCTGAGGTGCAGCAGGCAAATGACAGAACCCATGAAACGCGTGCGAACGCAACCACGGAGCAAGGACAATGTCCGAACCCTTCCTCGCTGAAATCCGCATGGTCGGCTTCAATTTCGCGCCACGCGGCTGGGCATTCTGTGACGGTCAGATCCTGCCGATCAACCAGAACCAGTCGCTGTACTCGCTGCTCGGCACCACCTACGGCGGCGACGGCCAAACCTCGTTCGCGCTGCCCGATCTGCGCAGCCGCACGCCGCTGCACGTGGGCCAGAACGACGCACTCGGCAGCAAGGGCGGCGAGGAAGCGCACACCCTGACGACCGACGAGATGCCCGCGCACACGCATGCGGCAGCCGGATCCAATACCGATCAGGGCGGCAGCGATACCCCTCAGAACAACCTGTTCGGCCGCTCCACCCAGCAGCTGTATGCCCCGGCCGGCAATCCGGCCGCATTCGGCGACGGTACGGTCGCCAGCGTCGGCGGCGGCCAGGCGCACGAGAACATGCAACCGTTCCTGGCCGTCAATTTCTGCATTGCCCTGCAGGGGCTGTTCCCGTCGCGCAACTGAGGAGTCCCCGAGATGTCCGAACCGTTTGTTGGAGAAATCCGCATGTTTGCCGGCAACTTCGCCCCGCGCGGCTGGGCCTTCTGTGACGGCCAGCTGCTGGCGGTGTCGCAGAACGACGCCCTGTTCAGCCTGCTCGGCACGATCTACGGTGGTGATGGTCGCACCACCTTCGGGCTACCGGACATGCGTGGGCGGCTTCCGGTGCATGCCGGCCAGGGTCCGGGGCTGTCCGACCGCCGCCTTGGCGCGAAGGGCGGATCGGAATCAGTGACCTTGACCGTCAACCAGCTTGCCCTCGCACTCGCATCCGGCGCACGGCAGCGCGGGCACGGCCACCAGCGTCGACCCGGGCGGCAATGTGCCGGGCACCGGTTCGGCCGACTACCTCAATCCGCGGCCGCCGCCGGTGCTGCAGATGGCCAGCGAGACCATTGCCCCCATCGGCGGCAGCCGATCGCACACCAACGTGATGCCGTTCCTGTGCATGAACTTCATCATTGCGCTGTTCGGCATCTACCCGTCGCGAACCTAGAGGATCCAGCCATGTCGGAACCCTTCATCGCTGAAGTACGCATCTTCGCCGGCAATTTCGCGCCGCGCGGCTGGGCCTTCTGCAACGGCCAGCTGCTGCCGGTTTCCCAGAATACGGCCCTGTTCAGCCTGCTCGGTACCACCTATGGTGGTGACGGCCCCACGACCACCGCGCTACCGGACCTGCAGGGACGTGCGCCGATGCACCCGGGACGCGGACCGGGACTGACGGACCGCAGGCTGGGCGAGCGCGGCGGCGTTGATTCGGTCACGCTCAGCGAAGCACAGATGCCACAGCACTCGCACGCCATGCAGGGCGTCAATGAAACCGCCAATCAGCGCCAGGTGGGCAACAACTTCCTGGCCAGGGGCACGCAGTTGTATGTTGCGCCCCAGGGCAGCGGCACACCGCTGACACCGATGGGTCCGATGCTCGACAACCAGGGCGGGTCGCAGGCCCACAACAATCGCCAGCCCTACCTGAGCATGAATTTCATCATCGCCCTGGTCGGGCTCTATCCGTCGCGCAGCTGAGGAGAAACGAACATGCAGCGTCGCAAGTTTCTGACTGTCATGGCCGCTGCCGCGGGCGGTGTGCTGACTCTGGCCGGGGCATCGACTGCGCGCGCAGCCAGGGCCCTGACGGGCACGGGTGGCCCACACGGGTTTGTCGCGGGCGCGCGGTTCACGACGGCTGGCAGCGCACCGGCAGGCTTGACGCTGGTCGAGGATGTGCCGCTCAGCCGCTATCAGTCCGATCGCCAGCGCCTGCTGCGATTCCGCGCCGATGCGGATCTGCAGGCCGGTATCCACGAGCTGTGCGACAGCGCCGGGAACACGCGGCAGCTTTTTCTCGAGCCCGCGCATGACGCCGCGCGCGAGTGGGTTGCCGTGGTCAATACCGCCACCGCGTGAGCGCTGCGCTGCCACTCGGCACCGCACTGGTCGACGCGGCCGACCTGCCCGTTGACCTGGCCGTGCGGGCCGAAACCCAGGCCGACCTGTCCTTCCTTGCCGCGCTGTATGCCAGCACCCGCGAACGCGAGCTGGAAGCGGCAAGTCACTGGAGCGATGCACAGCGGCAGCAATTTCTGGCGATGCAGTTCGACGCCCAGCACGCCCATTACCGCGAGCATTTCGCTGATGCCGAGTTCGCCATCATCGAACGCGCCGGTGTGCCGATCGGGCGACTCTACCTGCAGCGGCGCGAAGACGAGATTCGTCTGATCGACATCGCCCTGAGTGCCGATCAGCGAGGCGCCGGACTCGGCACGGCCATGTTGGTGGCGCTTCTCGGGCTGGCCGAACAGGCCGGCCTGGCCGTACGCCTGCATGTCGAGCACTTCAACCCGGCACTGCGTTGGTATCAACGCCTCGGCTTCGAGCTGGTCGAGGACCGCGGCGTGCACTGCTTCATGGCATGGCAGCCGCCGACCGTCGGCCGGCAGCAACCGTCTCAGGCGAAAACGGCCTCGTAGCGCATGCCGCGGGTGCCCGGCCCGATCGGCACCAGAAACATGTCAATCGGACCCAGCTGCGGGTGCTCGACGCGATAGGTGCGCTGACCGTGGTCCTCGCCCGAGTCCGCCTGGAACAGCAGCGCGAACGGTTGGTAGTCCTGCTGCGGCTGCCTGTTCAGCAGTTCGACGCGCTCCAGCTCGGCCTCGAACTGCTGCTCGCCGGCCTGGATGCGCATGCGGGTGCCGACGCAGCCTGCAAATGTGGTGTGATCGTGACGTGAGGACATCATGCCGTCAAAAATGGCTGTAGACGCACCAGTGTACTTCAGCCGCACACGATGCCGGGCATGCAGACGGTTCAACCGTGACACCTGCATCTGCTGTGTCACGGATGCTTCTGATCTGCAGGCTTGAGCCGATGTTCGCGGTGATCTCGGCGATCGCGTTATCGCTGTTCCGGGCGCGTTGACGAATGGCAAGGCAGTCGTTGGCGCCTGGTAGCGGTTGGCAATGCCCGATTCGGGCTGTTTGCCGCGCGGGCGAATGCGTGAACTGCATGTGCCATTCCCTCGGTTTGCAGGTTACGCGCCGCGCTGTGTCCTCAGGTGCGCGGCTCGACGATTTCCATGGCGGCACCCTCGCGCCGGCTCAGTTCCTCGGCCGCGCGCAGCGCCAGGGTGGCGGTGCGCTCGGTATCGGTCTCGAACACCAGCACGTGCGAGCCGGGACCGGTGTCATCAGGCAGCTCGGCCGAGCTGGAATCATCGCGATGCATGTCGTCCATCAGGTCGGCCACTTCCTCGGCCCGCTCGATCCCCTCGAGCGCACGCACTGCCTTCAGCAGCCGGTCGCGGGTGTCTGCGTCGGATGTCAGTCGGATGGTCAGATTGGGCATGTGGGTCTCCTTTGCAGGAAACCCAGCCTAAGAACCCCATGATTAACCCTGGGTAAGTGTCAGGACGCCCGCAAAGCCCGCATCCCGCGCCGTGTCCAGATTCCGGACTGCATGGCGCTTGTCGCCCTGCCCAGTCAGGAACAGGCAGCGAAGACGTATCGAAATCAGCGCCCAGGCAAGGAAAAGGCCGGCACAGGGCCGGCCTTTTCCATCACCATGTACCCGTCGCGATCTATCGCCGCATCGCGGCAAAGAACTCGTCGTTGGTCTTGGTGTTCTTCATCTTGTCCAGTGTGAACTCGATGGCGGCCAGTTCATCCATGGGATGCAGCAGTTTGCGCAGGATCCATATCTTCTGCAGCATGTCCGGCGGAATCAGCAGATCTTCGCGACGCGTGCCGGAGCGGTTGATGTCGATGGCCGGATACACGCGCTTCTCGGCAATGCGCCGGTTCAGGTGCACTTCCATGTTGCCGGTACCCTTGAACTCCTCGTAGATCACCTCGTCCATCTTCGAGCCGGTGTCGACCAGGGCCGTGGCGAGGATGGTCAGTGAACCGCCTTCCTCGACGTTGCGCGCGGCGCCGAAGAAACGCTTCGGACGCTGCAGCGCATTGGCGTCCACACCACCGGTAAGCACCTTGCCCGAAGACGGCACCACGGTGTTGTAGGCTCGCGCCAGGCGGGTGATCGAGTCGAGCAGGATGATCACGTCGCGCTTGTGCTCGACCAGGCGCTTGGCGCGCTCGATCACCATCTCGGCCACCTGCACATGGCGTGCGGCGGGCTCGTCGAAGGTGGAGCTGACCACCTCGGCGCGCACCGAGCGGGCCATTTCCGTGACTTCCTCGGGACGCTCGTCAATCAGCAGGATGATCAGGTGCGCATCCGGATGATTGTGCACGATGGCCTGGGCCACGTTCTGCAGCATCATCGTCTTGCCGGCCTTGGGCGGCGACACGATGAGACCGCGCTGACCCTTGCCGACCGGGGCAATCATGTCCAGGATGCGGCCGGTGATGTCCTCGCTGGAGCCGTTGCCGCGCTCCAGGTGGAACGCTTCGCGCGGGAACAGCGGGGTCAGGTTCTCGAACAGGATCTTGTTCTTGGACGCTGCCGGCGGCTCGCCATTGATGTCATCCACCCGCAGCATGGCGAAGTAGCGCTCGTTTTCCTTGGGATGGCGCACGCGCCCGGTCAGGTAGTCACCGGTACGCAGGTTGAAACGCCGGATCTGGCTGGGGCTGACGTAGATATCGTCGGCGCCGGCCAGATAGGACTCGTCTGCCGAACGCAGGAAGCCGAAGCCGTCCTGCAGGATTTCCAGCACGCCCTCGCCCCAGATGGCGCCACCGGACTGGGCATGGGCCTTGAGGATGTTGAAGATCACGTTCTGCTTGCGGGCGCGAGCGACGTGTTCCTCGATACCCAGCTCCTCGGCCTTGGCCAGCAGCTCGACCGCGTTCATGGCCTTGAGCTCGGTGAGGTTGATCAGGCGCGAACTGTCGCCGGCATCCACGCCCTCGTCGTTCTCGTCAATGTCCTCATTGGGCATGCCGTGACGAGGGCCAGGACCGCGATCGTTGCGCCCGCGACGGCGCTTCTTGTTGTTGTTGCTGTTGTCGCGGCGCTTGTTCTTGCCGCCGTGCGGCTTGCCACCACGATTGCCGCCCTGGCCGTCGTCGTTGCCACCCTTGTCGCCGGAGTCCTTGCCGGATGAGCTGTCCTTGCCGGACGACCCCGAGCCGGAGGAACCCTGGCCCGAGGACTTTCCGCCATCATTGCTGGCGGACGGGTTGTCCTGGCCACCACCGGACTTGCCCTGCTCGCCGGAGTCGGCGGCAGCGGCTTTCTTGCGGCGGGGAGCACGTTTGGGTTTGTCCGGCGAATCCGACCTGGATGCTGGCTTGTCGCCATCGCTGGAATGGTTTGCGCTGGGCGCGTTCTTTTCTTCAATATCAGACACGGACGGACCTCGAATGGGCGCCGGAGGGGGAAAAAGGTTCAGGGGACGGGCAGGCGAGCGCCTGCGACCCGGTGAAAGTAGCATTGTTGCAGCCTGTGCGTCCAGTGCCGCATGCAATTCGGTTCAGCCTGGAGCGTCCGGCACGGAAGCGCAGCTCACCATACAAGTGCCCGCATACCACCAAACAAGGCACGACCAGCGATGCACCATCTCAACCCCCTGAGTCAGGGGGCGATCCGCGCCATCGGCGCGGATGGGGGTGTGGAGAAGCATGCCGGGGCCCGGAACTTTGCGCAGCAAAATCTCTGGGGTTAGCCATGCGCAGCATGGCTGATCGCGACCCGCCACGCAGTTGGGGGGTGGAGAGCATGCCGGGCGGAACTTCGCAAAGCGAATGGGAGCCATGCTCAGCTGCTGCCGCAGGGACCCGGAATATTGCAGGAAATTTCTTGCGCAGCCCTGCGCAGCACCGACCCAGCCCCCTGAGTCAGGGGGCGATCCGCGGCGCAGCCGCGGATGGGGGTGTGGAGATGCATGCCGGGGCCCGGAACTTCGCAAAGCGAAGTTTTGGGGTCAGCCATGCTCAGCATGGCTGACGCAACGCATGCCGGGGCCCGGAATTTTGCGCAGCAAAATCTCTGGGGATAGCCATGCGCAGCATGGCTATCGGCCTGTCACGCCACCTTGTCCAGCATCTGCGTGAAGGCACCCTTGGGCTTGGCGCCGATCTCGGTGCTTTCCACCTGGCCGTCCTTGAACAGCAGCAGGGTGGGGATCGAGCGCACGTTGTACTTCACCGCCGAGTTCTGGTTGTCGTCGATGTTGAGCTTGACGATCTTGACGCGGCCTTCGTATTCGCTGGCCAGTTCCTCCAGCATGGGCGCCAGTGCGCGGCAGGGACCGCACCACTCGGCCCAGAAGTCGACCAGTACGGGCTGCTCGGACTTGAGCACTTCGGCCTCGAAATCGGAATCGCTGATGTGCTTGATGAGATCGCTCATGTTTTGCTCCAGGTACTGAATGTTCGGGTTGTGCGGACTGCGGACGACCGCTTGGGCTAGACTGGCGGAACCATAGACCGCCTGCCGGGGCCCTGTCACGACCGCAATCGATGACATTTGGATGTTGCTGGCTGCTGCGGGCAGGTCACCGGGCCGTCTTGCGGGATGGCTCCCATTATGACCCAAATAGAATTATTGCATGGCGACCCAAGTACTCACTGATACCTTTTTCGAACAGTTCGACCTTCACCCGCGACTGCTGCAGGGCCTGGCCGAGTGCCAGTTCACGCGCTGCACGCCGATCCAGGCCATGGCCCTGCCGCCGGCGTTGGCGGGCAAGGACGTGGCTGGCCAGGCGCAGACCGGCACGGGCAAGACCTGTGCCTTCCTGGTGGCACTGATGAACCGGCTGCTGACGCGTCCGGCCCTGCCCGAGCGGCGGGACCAGGACCCGCGTGCGCTGATCATTGCCCCGACCCGCGAGCTGGCCATCCAGATCGAGAAGGACGCGCGTCTGATCGGCGGCCACACCGGCTTGCGCCTTGCACTTATCTATGGGGGCGTCGACTACGATAAGCAACGGCAGCTGCTGAAGGACGGTTGCGACATCATCATTGCCACGCCGGGACGCCTGCTGGACTACTTCAAGCAGCATGTGTTCCGCCTGTCCAGCGTCGAGGTGATGGTCATCGACGAAGCCGACCGGATGTTCGACCTGGGCTTCATCAAGGACGTGCGCTACCTGTTCCGGCGCCTGCCGCCGCGCGAGGAGCGCCAGGCATTGCTGTTTTCCGCAACCCTGAGCCTGCGCGTGCTGGAACTCGCCTACGAACACATGAACAGCCCCGAGAAGCTGACCGTGGAAACCGAGCAGATCACCGCCGACCACGTGAGCCAGCAGGTGTTCTTCCCGGCACGCGAGGAGAAGCTGCCGCTGCTGCTGAACATGATCGAATCAATGCACGTGCAGCGTGGCATCGTGTTCGTCAATACCCGCGCCGCGGCCGAGCAGGTGGCGCGACGCCTGAGCCGGCAGGGCCATCACGTGGCCACCCTGTCGGGCGACGTGCCGCAAAAGAAGCGTCAGACCTTGTTGCAACGATTCAAGGACGGCAAAATCAGCCTCCTGGTAGCTACCGACGTGGCAGCGCGTGGCCTGCATGTGGACGACATCACCCATGTGTTCAACTACGACCTGCCGCAGGACCCGGAGGACTACGTGCATCGCATCGGCCGCACTGCGCGCCTTGGCGCCAGCGGTGACGCCATCAGTTTCGCCTGCGACCGTTACGCCATGTCCCTGCCCGACATCGAGGCCTACATCGAACAGAAGATCCCGGTGCAGTCCATCGACCCGGCCATGCTGGAGGTCACTGCGCCACCGCGGACAAGCGAGGACAAGCCGTCTGACCCCGGCAAGCACGCCAGCGGCAACGGCAAGACCGCAGGCGAGAAAAGCGGCCGTCCGCGCCGGCGCAGGCGGCGTCGCGGTGGCAATGCCGATTCCAGCAACGCGCCGTCCAACTGAGCTCGGAGCTGTCTGTTGAACATGTTTCCCGAAACACAGATCGTCATCCCGGCGCAGGCCGGGATCCAGTGGACACTGGTGCGCAGCACTCGCTACCCATGTAGCGTGCCGCGCACGGCGTCAAGCACTGGATCCCGGCCTGCGCCCGGATGACGCCGAGGGCAGGGCTGATGCGCGCTGCAAACCCGAACGCAGGAACATCCTTGCCGTCACGGCTGCCGACCGTGCTGGCATGGTCGGCCGTGCTGCTGGCCGGACTGCTGTGCATCTGGATGCTGGTGCAACTGGCCTGGTCGCTGTTCACTCCGCTGACCCCGGAACTCTCCCCGATGCCGGCCAGCGCCCCGATTGCACAAGCCGACAGCACCCAGGGCGACATCAGTCGCTGGCACCTTTTTGGCAATGGCAATGCCAACGCGCTCAGGCGCGACATCATGGAAGCGGGCCAGGCGACCCAGTTGAAACTGACCCTGCATGGCACCGTGTCGGCAGGCCAGGGTGAGGGAGGCTACGCACTGATCGCCGATGCCAATGGCACGGAGCACAGCTACCGGGTAGGCGACCGCATCCAGCAGGGGGTCAGCCTGAAGGCGGTGCGCGCCGACCATGTGGTGCTGGAGCACAATGGCCGCAACGAGCGCCTGGACCTGCCGCGCGAGTCACTGGACAGTGCATCATCGGTGCAGCCCCTGGGTCACAGTGGCGGCACCCTGACCAACAGTGGCGGGTCGCAAGCCGGACGCTCGACCGGCGCCGGTGCGACAACGCCCATATACGTGGCACCGCGCATAAGCGGTGGCCGCGTCAATTGGCAGCAGGTACAGTCGGAGTTTCAACGCGACCCGGCCAGGGCCGTCGCCAACATGCAGCTGCAACCGGTATTCAGCGACGGCGAGTTGCGTGGCGTACGCCTGGGTGGCGGCGCCAGCAACCCGCTGGCTGCGGCATACGGGCTGGGTGCGGACGACGTGGTGACTGCGGTCAACGGCATTCATCTGGACTCCATTGCCCGCGGCCAGCAACTGTTTCAACAACTGCGCAACGCCAAACACGTACAACTGACCATACAGCGCAACGGCCAGCCACAGACGATCGATATCGATCTGAGCAAGGGCCAATGAACCATCGGGAATAACACCATGCGTCGCACTATCCAGAACCTGATTCTTGCACTGCTGCTGTTGCCGCTGGCGATGCCCGCTGCTGCCCAGTCGCCAGCCGCGGACAAGACCGGCGCCAAGGTCAGCGGGCCGCAGATGCTCAACCTCAAGGATGCCGACATCCAGGCCCTGGTGGCCACGGTGTCGGAGATCACCGGCAAGAACTTCATCCTCGGCCCCAATGTGCAGGGCAAGGTCACGGTGGTGTCGCAAAAACCGCTGGATGCCGAGCAGATCTACCAGGTGTTCCAGCAGGTACTGGCGGTGCACGGCTACGTCACCCTGCCCGCCGGCGACGGCATGGTGAAAATCGTCAGCCAGGCCAGCGCACGTGGCGATGGCGCCGTGCCGGTGGACTCGAAACTTCCCCAGGGCAACGGATTGGTGACCCAGGTGGTGCCGGTGCATTACGTGTCGGCTCCTGAACTGGCGACGCTGCTGCAGCAGTTCGTGCCGCAGGGCGGCCAGGTGGTGGCGCACGGGCCGAGCAACTCGCTGATCCTGTCCGACCGCGCCTCGGTGGTGCATCGGCTGGAGCGCATCATTGCCCGGGTCGACACCGCCAGCGACGCCCACGTCGAGGTGATTCCGCTGCAGCATGCCAACGCCTCCGAAGTGGCGCGCACCCTCACCCGTCTGGATGGCAACAGCGCGGACAAGGGGCCCAACGGCATCAACGTGATGGCCGATGAGCGCACCAACTCCATCCTGCTCTCGGGCAGCAAGAGCCGGCGCCTGGCCATGCGCACCCTGATCACCAATCTGGACACGCCGCTGCAATCGGGCGGCGCCACCCAGGTGGTGTACCTCAACTACGCCAATGCCAAGGACCTGGTGCCGATCCTGTCGGGCGTGGCGCGCGATCTCGAAGGCAGCGACGCACGCGCCGCCGGCACCGCCAAGGCGCCGGCAGCCGCTGGTGGCGCCGACAAGGAGTCAACCACCATCCAGGCCGACGAGAAAACCAATGCGCTGGTGATCACCGCATCCCCGGCCGTATTCCGTTCCCTGCAGGCGGTCGTCCGCCAGCTCGACATCCGCCGCGCCCAGGTCCTGATCGAGGCGGTGATTGCCGAGGTGGGTCTGAGCACGGCCAAGGAGATCGGCGTGCAGTGGCAATTGCCGCTGAAGACCAATGCGGACGGCAGCCTCAAGGATTCGGTCATCGGTGGCACCAACTTCACCGGCCCCAACGGCCAGGGCAATATCCTGAGCCTGGCCGACCCCAACAACCTGGCCGGCGCGCTGGCCGGTGGCCTCAACCTCGGCTATCTCAACGGCTCGGTCACCCTGCCCGGCTCGGACACGCCGATCCTGCAGGTCGGCGCCCTGATACGGGCACTGCAAGGCGACGGCAACAGCAATGTCCTGTCCACGCCCAGCATTCTGACCCTCGACAATCAGGAAGCGGTAATCAAGGTGGCGCAGGAGGTGCCGTTCAAGACCGGACAGTACACCAGCACCAATGCCGGCGGCACCAGCCAGCCGCAGAACCCGTTCCAGACCATCGAGCGAAAAGACGTGGGCTTGACCCTCACCGTCACCCCGCACATCAACGAAGGCGACGCGGTGCGCATGGACATCCACTATGTGTTGTCCTCGCTGGCGCCGCAGGTCAGCGGCGCCGTCGACCTGATCACCAACAAGCGTGAAGTGAAGACCTCGGTGCTGGTAGCCGACGACGCCATGCTGGTGCTCGGCGGGCTGATATCCAACAACACCAGCGACACCAATCGCAAGGTACCCCTGCTGGGTGACATTCCCCTCCTGGGCAACCTGTTCCGCTACCGCAGCAACAAGAACGAGAAGCAGGACCTGATGGTGTTCCTGCACCCGAAGATCCTGCGCGATGCGGCCACCGAGCAGGCCGTGTCCAGCGAAAAATACAATTACATGCGCACCGAGCAGTTGAAGCTGCGCGACAACCGCGCGCTGCTGACGCCGCGTGACGAGCGCCCGCTGCTGCCGGCCGTGCACGACTTCCTCGCCGATCCGGCACCCGCCACTGCTGCCGACAAGGCCGGTCGCAAGCCGTGAGCGAGGCACCCGCCCGCCCCGGATACGGCTTCGCCCGCCGACTGGGCGTGACCATGACCGCCTGGCACGGCGATCATGCCGACGTCGCCTGCCGCGCCGATGCCGACAGCAGTGCGCTGGCCGAGCTGCGTCGCCACCTGGGGGTGCCCATCCGCGTGGCGCGCCTGGACAAGGACGCCTGGAGCAGAACCCTGCGCGATCTGTACCAGCAGGGCGGCGACGCCAGTGCGCTCAGCGCCGACCTCGACAGCGAAACCGACCTGGCCTCGCTGGCCGAGGAGCTGGCCGAGCCGCAGGACCTGATGGAAAGCGAGGATGACGCCCCGGTCATCCGGCTGATCAATGCGCTGCTGGCCGAGGCGGTGCGCGAAAACGCTTCGGACATCCACATCGAGCCTTTCGAGTCGCGCCTGGTAGTGCGATTCCGCGTCGACGGCGTGCTGCGCGAAGTGCTCACCCCGCCGCGCGCACTGGCCAATGCCCTGGTCAGCCGCATCAAGGTCATGGCGCGGCTGGACATCGCCGAGCGGCGTCTGCCGCAGGATGGCCGCATCGGCCTGAAGATTGCCGGTCGCCCGGTGGACGTGCGCGTTTCCACCATCCCCGGCGGCCACGGCGAGCGCGTGGTACTGCGCCTGCTGGACAAGCAGGCCGGGCGCCTGGACCTGACCGAGCTGGGCATGGACGGACCGACCCGCCAGCGGCTGGAGCACATGCTCGAGCGTCCGCACGGCATCATCCTGGTCACCGGTCCCACCGGCTCGGGCAAGACCACCACGCTGTACGCCGCGCTCAGTCGTCTCAACGACAGCAGCCGCAACATCATGACGGTCGAGGACCCGATCGAATACTATCTCGACGGCATCGGCCAGACCCAGGTCAACACGCGCGTGGACATGACCTTCGCGCGTGGTCTGCGCGCCATCCTGCGCCAGGACCCGGACGTGGTCATGGTCGGCGAGATCCGTGATCTCGAGACCGCCGAGATTGCAGTACAGGCTTCGCTCACCGGACACCTGGTGCTTTCCACCCTGCACACCAACTCGGCGGTCGGCGCCGTAACCCGCCTGCGCGACATGGGCGTCGAACCGTTCCTCCTGGCATCCAGCCTGATCGGCGTGCTGGCGCAGCGCCTGGTGCGCCGGCTCGACCCGGATACGCGCCAGCCCTACCCGGCCGGTGACGCCGAACTGGCTGCCTTCGGCCGGCCCGAAAGCGACGCGGGCACGACCCTGTTCCGGCCCGGCGACGGCGGCGAGCGCACCAGCGGATACCGGGGTCGCAGCGGCATCTACGAACTGGTGCCGGTGGACGAAACCATGCGCGCCCTGATCCACGATGGCGCATCCGAAGCGCAGCTCGAGCGCCACGCGCGCGGCCAGTCACCGTCCATCGTCGACGACGGCTGGCGCGTCGCCAGCGCCGGCCTCACCAGCGTCGAAGAAGTCTTGCGCGTTACCCGCGAGCAGTGATCGGAGCCCGTCAGCCATGCCGGCATTTTCCTACCAGGCACTGAAGGCAGACGGCCACACCGACCGCGGTGTGCTGCAGGCCGATACGGTGCGTGGTGCGCGGCAGTTGCTGCGCGAGCGGGGGCTGGTGCCGGTCAGCGTCGACGAGGTGGCGGCGCAGAGCGATGCGGGCAGCCGCTTCGGCTCGCGCGCGGTACTCAACGGCGCACGGCGCGCCCTGCTGCTGCGCGAACTGGCCACCCTGCTCGGGGCCGGCCTGCCGATTGACGAAGCGCTGGGGGCGATGGCCGAACGCGGATCGGATGCACGCATGCGCGGCCTGGTGCTGGGCTTGCGTGCGCGCGTGATGGAAGGCGCCAGCCTGGCCGAGGCGATGGCCGACCACCCCCGCAGTTTCCCCGAGTTGTACCGCGCTTCGGTAGCGGCCGGAGAACGCTCGGGCAAACTGGATGGCGTGCTCGGCCTGCTGGCCGACGAGGCCGAATCACGCGACGCCATGCGCCAGAGCATCTGGGCGGCACTGGCATACCCGCTGCTGCTGGCCATCGTCGCGATACTGGTGGTGAGTGGTCTGCTGATCTACGTGGTGCCGCAGATTGCCGAGGTATTCGTGCGCATGCACCAGGATCTGCCCTGGAGCACGCGGGCGCTGCTCGCCGGCAGTGCCTTCCTGCGCGCCTACGGCATCTGGCTGCTGTTGCTGCTGATCGGAGTGGCCGCCGGCATTCGTCTGCTGCTGCGGGGCAAGGTCTGGCGCCAGCGTCGCGACGCCTGGCTGCTGGAGCTGCCGGGCCTGGGACACCTCCTCAAGGTGGCCGGGACGGCACGCGCCACCCGCACCCTGGCGCTGCTCACTGCCAGCGCCGTACCGCTGCTGGAAGCACTGAAGATCACCGCCCGGGTGGTCCCCAATCTGGCCATGCGCCGGTCGGTCGAGGACGCCGCGGGAAAGGTGCGCGAAGGTGCCTCGCTGGCGCGTGCCCTGGATGACAGCGGCCAGTTTCCGCCGGTGGCCCTGCGCCTGATCGCCGCCGGTGAACGCGCCGGTGCGCTGGAACGCATGCTGATGGAAGCATCGGGCTACTGCAGCCGCCAGCTGGAACGGGTTCTTGCCGTTCTCACCGCCGTGCTGGGCCCCGCGCTGATTCTGATCGTCGGCGCGATGGTGCTGTTCATCGTGCTGGCCATCCTGCTGCCGGTGTTCAACCTCAACCAGCTGGTCAAATAGCCGCGGCAGCCTGGCCTTGAGCCGGTGCTGCCGAGCGCGCCGCATGCGACGCCCTGCGATGCACTGATACGCCCGACCGGGCAAATGCGTATTACGGTTGAGGCCTTGCGCTGTTCTGCGCCGCAGGCGCGACAGGGCCCATCTACCGATTCCGCGTTTATGGGGGCTGTCATGTCGTTTGTCTGCCGATTGTGCGCGTTCGCGCTGCTTGCCTTGCCGGCGATAACGCCCGCGGGCGCCCAGGTCATCTTCGGCGCCCGGGTCAACGGTACCAGCGGCCCGGTAACCGGCCTGTTCCAGGCCAGCAACGGCACGGTGACACCGGTCAACACAGGGCTGATCTCAAACGACTTTGCCAGCCTGTCACCGAACGGCACCATGCTCACCATCAGCAGCCCGGATCCGGCACAGCCGAACGAGGCGTCCACCGATCTGTTTGCCTACAACCGCACCACGGGCCAGACCCGGAGGCTGTTCAACAACAGCACCCAGACTCTGCCCGATGGCAGCCACCTGTTCGCCTCGCCGATGTTCAGCGGTACGTCGGTTGATGGCACCCTGGTCGCATTCGTCAACCTGTTGTCGTCATCCAGCAACAACCAGGGCGGCGGCAGCATCCGCCAGCTCAAGGTGTTGCGCGCCAGCGACGGCTTCGACCTGGGCGATGCCGAGCTCGGCCACGGCAACCAGACCGACTACTTTGAATCGGAGTTCAACGGCATCGCCTGGACGCGCACCGGCCACGCCTTCGTGACCCCGGCCTACGTGCCCGTGGTCACCAACGCCGGGCGCAATACCATTGCCGCCGGACTGGTGCTCTTTGCGCAGCAAACCAATGGCTCGTTCGCACGGGCCGGCACGCTCACCGTGCCGCAGGTATTCGACAATCCCGGCGGCGGCATCGTGGTGCAGACCCATGCCATGCCGGCCATTTCCCCGGACGGCCAGCGCATTGCCTTCTTCCGCCTGACCTGGCCCAACCCGCTGCTGACCCAGCCGGTGACCACCGAGCTGATCGTGATCAATCCCGATCAGGGCACGGGCAGCGTGCTGGCGCAATTCAACCCGGGCGTGTACCCGCTCGGCGTCGCCTGGTCCGGCGATGGCGCCACCCTGGTGTTCTCCCTGGCCAACCAGGTATTCCAGGGCGGCACCTACCTGCCTGCCGGCGACCCGGACAGCGCCGGCCTGCTGACCATCCCCAGCCAGGGTGGGTCCCTTGGCGGTGTTGCCGGTGCGCCCAGCGGCTACTTCCCCAACGTGGTCACCGCGATCCAGGGCCTCATCTTCCGCAACGGCTTCGAATAGCCCCCAGCTCCGCACCCGAGTCCGCGGAAGCGGAAACGGAAGCACCGGCGCCGGCCGGCAGGCTACAATCGGCACATGATCCGATTCGACCGCGTCAGCATGCGTTATGCCGACGGCCAGCAAGCCCTGAGCGATGTCAGCTTCTCCGTGGACGCGGGGGAAATGGTGTTCATCACCGGCCACTCCGGTGCGGGCAAGAGTACCCTGCTCAAGCTCATCGCCATGAGCGAGCGCACCAACCGCGGCATGGTGATGTTCGAGGGGGTCAACCTGGGCCGGGTGCCGCGGCGCCGCATTCCCGCGCTCAGACGGCGCATCGGCATGGTGTTCCAGGATCACCGCCTGCTGCTTGACCGCAGCGTGGCGCACAACGTGGAACTGCCGCTGGTCATCGCCGGCATCGCCGCCAGCGAGCGCGCCAGACGCATGCGCGCGGCGCTGGAGAAAGTGGGTCTGCTGCGCTACGAGAAGCAGCTGCCGCGGCACCTTTCCACTGGCGAGCAGCAACGCGTCGGCATTGCCCGGGCCATCGTCGCGCGGCCGGACCTGCTGATTGCCGACGAGCCCACCGGCAATCTTGACCCGCAGCTGTCGCTGGAAATCATGCAGCTGTTCGCCAGCTTCCAGCAGGTCGGCACCACCGTGCTGATCGCCAGCCACGACCTGCCCCTGCTCAAGCAGATGCGCCAGCGCACCATCGTGCTGGATCAGGGCCAGCTGGTCGACGATGTGGCGCAGGCGGAGGTGGCATGAAGCCGGCCACCGACAAGCATGGCGGGAACAAGAGGCGATCGTCACTGGCGGCCTGGTGGTGTCATTGCCGCTGGGCATGGCGTGCCAGCATCGAACGACTGGCCGGCAGAACACTGGGCACAGTCATGACCATGCTGGTGCTGGGCCTCGCGCTGGCCATGCCTCTGGCGCTATGGCTGCTTCTGGGCAACGCGCAGCACCTGGTCGGCACCCTGGGGGACAGTCGCGCCATCAGCGTTTTCATGCAGACCGACGTTGACGCGGCCGGCGCCCGCAGCACCGCCGAGCAATTGCGCCGGCGCAGCGACGTGACCAGTGTGAGCCTGAAAAGCCCGGATCAGGGCATGACCGAGCTGGCCGCCATGCAGGGCTTCGGCTCGCTGGTCGACAGCCTGCCCTACAATCCATTGCCCTGGGTGCTGCTGGTGCAGCCGGACCCGCAGGGTGGCACCCCGTCGGCTCTGGCTCTGGCGCAGCAGCTCCGGGCGCTGCCGGGGGTGGATCTGGTGCAGGACGAGGCCGGCTGGCGCAAGCGCATGCAGGCCCTGCTGAGCCTGGGCAAGCGCAGTTTTTCGCTGCTGGCCGCACTGCTGGTACTGGCCATGCTCATGGTGGTCGGCCAGACCGTGCGTCAGGACATTCGCAGCCGCGCCGACGAAATTGCGGTACTGCAGATGGCCGGTGCCAGCGCCCGCTTTGTGCGTCGGCCCTATCTGTATGCCGGAGCGCTGTACGGCTTTGGTGCCGGATTGGTGGCCGTGATCCTGATCGCACTGATAGAGTGGCTGCTCGCCGGCCCCAGCCAGGCGCTTCTGGCCAGCTATGGCGGAAGCCTGCTGCTGCAGGGACTCGACCTTGATCTGCTGCTGGCGGTGCCCTTGCTGGCCGCCGCACTGGGCTGGGCCGGGGCCCGCCTGGTGAGTACCTGAGGCATTTCACAAAGGGACCGGGTCGCCGACGTTGACCGCAGCCGGCCAGACCGCAATCATTGTAGCCATGACCGAGACCTCCCTCACCAGCCATATCAGCAGCGACACCCCACGGGTGATGATCGTTGATGGCTCACGCGTGGTACGCCGCCTGCTGACCCGGCTGCTAGAGCGCGACCTCGACAACGTCACCGTGTTGTCCTGTGGCACCGGCGAGGAGGCGATCAAGGCGCTGGATGAAGGCGTCGTGGATTTTGTCAGCACGGCCCTGCGCCTGCCGGACATGGACGGCCTCAAGCTGGCCCGCCATGTGCGCGAGCAGTCGCCGCAGGCCTACATTCCCGTAGTGGTGGTTTCGGGCGACGTGCAGGAGCGCCTGCAGGCGCGGACCCTGGGCGACGATGTCACCGACTACTTCGACAAGTCGCTGGGCTTCGAGGCCCTGTGCGACTTCATCCGCGGCTACATCCAGCCGGCCGGCGTGCCCGGCGGCCAGGTGCTGTACGTGGAAGACAGCCGCGTGGTGGCCCTGGCGACATCGCGCATGCTGAAGAAGCACGACCTTGAAGTGCTGCACGTGACCAATGTCGAGGATGCCCAGGCGCTGCTGGAAACGGCGCGCGTGCAGGGTCGCATCGGTGCCGACGTGGTCCTGACCGACGTCAGCCTCAAGGGCGAACTCACCGGTGCCGACCTGCTGCGCGAAATCCGCGAAGACTACGGCTACGGCAAGGGCCAGCTACCGGTGCTGGTGATGACCGGTGACGAAAACCCGACCAATCAGGCCGCGCTGCTCAAGAGCGGCGCCAACGACCTGGTGCTCAAGCCGATCGAGGAGCGTCTGCTGATCACCAAGCTGCTTTTCCAGATGCGGGTAAGCCGCCAGGTCCGCCAGCAGGAAGCGGCCGACAAGCAATGACCGACGCCCGGCTCAAAATGGAGCCGTCCTGGAAATCCCGCGTCGGCGACTGGTTCGATCGGCCCGACATGCAGGCACTGCGTCAGTTCCTGATCGACGAAGGCCGCAAGGGCAAGCGCATCTATCCGCCGATGGAAAGCATCTTCGCAGCCTTCGATGCCACACCGTTCGATGCGGTCAAGGTGGTCATCCTGGGCCAGGATCCCTACCACGGCCCCGGACAGGCCCATGGCTTGTGTTTTTCGGTACAGCCCGGGGTACGGGTGCCACCCTCCCTGCAGAACGTGCAGGCCGAGATCGAGCGCGATCTGGGCATCGCCAGACCCGCACACGGCTGCCTGCAGGCGTGGGCCGCACACGGCGTGCTGTTGCTCAACAGCGTGCTCACCGTGGAAGCCGGTCGTGCCGGCTCGCACCAGGGCAAGGGCTGGGAAGGATTCACCGACCATGTCATCGACACGCTCAACCGGCAACGCGAGCATCTGGTGTTCCTGCTGTGGGGCGCCTACGCCCAGGCCAAGGGCAGGCTGGTCGACCGCCAGCGCCATTGCGTGCTGAAGGCACCACATCCCTCGCCCCTGTCGGCCCATCGCGGCTTCAACGGCTGCGGCCATTTTTCGGCCGCCAACGACTATCTGCGCCGACACGGCATTGAGCCGGTGGACTGGAGTCTGCCCGCTGCGGCTTGAGCGCGCTTCGCACGCCTTGCGCGCGATTCGCGTATTGCCGGGGACCTGCGGTCGCATGCAGCCAGAAACTTTCGCGGCCTGCGGCCGCCAGTTCATTTCTCCTGCATGCCCAGGAGAAACAGAACCACCAATGCGTCTGGAACGCATTTGCACAGCGGATCTGGCCCAGAGAGCGGAAGGCAGGATGCCCGGAGTAAAGAGAAGGGCACCGCGCTTTCGCGCCCTGCGGACTTCCTGTCCGCAGGGTCCGCGCCGACTTGCGGCGTTTCCCGGGGACAGGTGGCTGGATGGACTTCTGGCAGGGGCGGGCCGGGGCGCTGGGCGCTAGGATGGTGGCTTGTGATCGGTACAAACCACCGGGGAGAACCATGAGAACGCATCCAATCTGGCCGCATCTGCTGGTCGCCGCAGCACTGTCCGCATCGCCGCTGTCGGCTGCCGCCCAGACCCAGTCGCTGTCACTCAAGGACTACCAGCACGCCGAGAAACTGCTCGCCATCAACACCCGGCCACTGCTGGATCATGTGGTCAGCCGCGTGACCTGGGTGGACGACAGTCATTTCTGGTACGTCGAACACGACGCCAGGGGCGACCATTTCCTTGCCGTCGATGCCGCCAGCGGCAGCATCAGCCCGGCGTTCGATCAGGAGAAGATGGCCAACGCACTGGGCAAGATGCTGGACAAACCGCTGAAGGCCGACAAACTGCCGATCAGCGATTTCAGTGTTACCGACCAGGGCACCTACGATGTCTCGGTGCACGGCAAGCACTTCCTGTGTGACCTGCCCGGCAAGAGCGCATGCACGGCCAAGGCCGCAGCGAAGCCCGCCAAGGGTGAACCGGCCCCGGGCGATGAACCCGGGCGCTTGTCACCGGATGGCAAGAAGGAAGCCTTTGTCCGCGACTGGAACCTGTGGGTGCGGGATGTGGCCACCGGCAAGGAGAGCCAGCTGACCACCGACGGAGTCAAGGACTACGGCTACGCCACCGACAATGCCGGCTGGCTGCATTCGGACCGCGCCATTGTCACCTGGTCGCCGGACTCGACGCAGATCGCCACCTACCGCCAGGACCAGCGCGGCGTGGGCGAGATGTACACCGTCAACACCAGGGTTGGCCATCCCGAGCTGGAACAATGGAAATACCCGCTGCCGGGCGACGACAAGATCTTCATGATCGAGCCGCTGGTGATCGATGTGGTCAGCCACAAGATGGTGCGCCTGAAACTGCCGCCGCAGCAACGCCTGTCCAGCCTCTGCGATGACCTGGATTGCGACCGCGATGGCACCTGGGACGACGTCAAGTGGGCCGCCGACAGCAAGACACTGGCGATGGTGAATTCCTCCCGTGATCGACAGCATGAATGGTTCCGGGTAGCCGATGCAGCCACCGGCGCCGTGCGTACCGCGTTCGAGGACAGCGTCAAGACGTTTTACGAGAGCGGTCGCGGCATGGTCGACTGGCAGTACCTCCCCGCGACCGGCGAAGCCATCTGGTTCTCCGAGAAGACCGACTGGGGCAACCTGTATCTGTACGATCTGGGCAATGGCACGATCAAGCGCGCCATCACCAGCGGCAGCGGCACCGTGGCACAGGTGCTGCATGTCGACCGCGACACGCGCACGCTCTGGTTCGATGCCACCGGTCGCACCCCGGGCGTCAATCCCTACTACCGGCAATTCTGGAAAGTCGGCATCGATGCCGGCAAGCCGGTGCTGCTGACGCCTGAAAAGGCCGATCACAGCATCAAGATGTCGCCGGACGGACGCTACTTCGTGGATACCTACTCCACCCGCACCACGGCCCCGGTGACGGTGCTGCGCGATGCCGAAGACGGCCATGTGATCAAGCAGATCGCCCGCGCCGATACCACGCGACTTTTCGCCAGCGGCTGGCGTCCGCCGGTGCCCTTCACGGTCAAGGCCCGCGACGGCAAGACCGACCTGTACGGCATGATGTTCAAGCCGACTCATTTCGACCCGAAAAAGAAGTACCCGATCATCGACTACATCTACCCCGGCCCGCAGACCGGCTCGGTTCGCGGGCGCAGCTTCCTGCCGCCGCGCAGCTCGCATCAGGCGCTGGCGGAACTGGGCTTCATCGTGGTGGCGATAGACGGCATGGGCACACCGTGGCGCTCCAAGTCATTCCACGACACCTGGTACGGCGACATGGGCGACAACACCCTGCCCGATCAGGTCGCTGCCATCAGGCAGCTGGCGCAACGCAACCGCTGGATCGACATCGACAGGGTCGGCATCTGGGGCCATTCCGGTGGCGGCAACGCCACCGCCGACGCCCTGTTCCGCTACCCGAAGCTGTTCAAGGTCGGCTGGGCCGAGAGCGGCAACCACGACAACCGCAACTACGAGAATGACTGGGGCGAGAAGTACCAGGGCCTGCTGGTCCGGAACAAGGACGGTGGCGACAACTACGACAACCAGGCCAACCAGGATGTCGCCAGGAATCTGCAGGGACGCCTGATGCTGGTGCACGGCCAGATCGACGACAACGTGCCGGTCGGCGAGACCATGCTGGTGGTGCAGGCCCTGATCAAGGCCAACAAGGACTTCGACATGCTGATCATCCCCAACGCACGCCACGGTTACGGCATGGCCGGCACCATGTACAGCACCCGCCGCCGCTGGGACTATTTCGTGCGCTATCTGGCCGGCAAGACCCCGCCCGAAGGCTTCCATTTCAGCCTGCCCGAGTCGATGCGGCACTGAGGGCAAGGCGGCACAAGCCCGGGCGGCACGCTCATCCCGAGCAGGCGTGAGCGTGCCGCCCGATCAGCCTGCGGCCAGGCACTCAGCGGCCGCAGCCCGGATTGGCGCCAGCCACAAGGCATACTGTTCGGCCGAGGGATGCAGGCCGTCAGCAACCAGCATCCCGGGCTTCCCGCCGCAGGCGCGTGAAATCGCGGTAACGTCGACAAAGCGCGCCCCGGCAGCTGCGCTGGCAGCGCCGGCCACCGCGTTGTAGGCATCAATCTCGTCGGCAACCTGCTGCCGATTCCTTTGCTCCCTGCCGGCCATCGGCGTCACGCCCCAGTCGGGGATCGACACCACCAGCACGCGGCCGGCCTGCCCTGCGGCCATGCGCACGGCAAGGTCCAGCAACTCGGAGAATTCGGCCCGGTAATTGTCGACCGAGCGGCCTCGATACTGATTGTTGACGCCAATCAGCAGGCTGACCAGGCGATACGGCGGGTGCAGCTTGCATTCGCCCAGGGCAGCAAGCAGTTCGTCGGTACTCCAGCCGGTGGTGGCAATTATTTCCGGAGCGGACAGCGCATGGCCCAGATCACGCAGGTCCTGCGCCAGCCGTACCGGCCAGCGCTGGTGTTCGGCCACCCCTTCGCAAATGGTGTACGAGTCGCCCAGGGCCAGATAGCCCATGGCCTGCTGCGAACTCATGCGACGCTGCTCGCGCACGCCACTGAATCGGCAGCCAGGCGCTGCAATACCCGCTCCATGCGCGCCAGCACATCGGCCAGCTGTGCCGGCTCGGGCAAGAGGGTCAGGCGCAGATGGCGACGGTTGCCGGTGTTGAAACTGCTGCCCGGCGCCAGCAGCACCGACTCCTCTTCCAGCAGGCGCAAGGCAAAGGCTTCGTCGTCAAACGCGGGCAAGGCGTCCGCGCAGACCGAGGGAAAGGCATACAGGGCGCCCTGCGGCTTGACCAGTTGCAGGTAGCTGCTCGCCGCCACGCCATCCAGCACCGCCTGGCGGGCCGCGTGCAGGCGGCCTCCCGGACGCACCAGCGCCTTGATGCTGATGTCGCTGTCCAGTGCCGGCCTGATCGCCCATTGCCCGGGCACATTGGCACACAGGCGCAGCGCCGCCAGCAGTTGCAGACCATCGCGATACCCGGCCAGTGCCTGCCTTGCCCCCGACAAGCTGATCCAGCCAACCCGGTAGCCGCAAGCCCGATGCACCTTGCTCAGGCCGCAAAAGCTGACGCAGGGCACATCGCCGGCCAACGGCGCCAGCGGTTCGAAGCGTGCCTCGTCGTAGACAATGCCGTCGTAGATCTCGTCGCTCATCAGCAGCAACCCGTGGCGTTCGGCCACGGCGACCAGTTGCTGCAGCAGGGAGCGCGGGTATACCGCGCCGGTGGGATTGTTGGGATTGATGATCACCAGTGCCCGCGTGCGCGGCGTGATCATGCTCTCGATCTGGTCCGGGTCGGGCAGATGCTCACGATCTGCATGGCACGGGTAGTAGCGCGGGCGCCCGCCGTTGAGAATGGTTGCCGCACTCCAGAGCGGATAATCGGGGCTGGGTATCAGCACCTCGTCACCGGCATTGAGCAGGGCCCGCAAGGCCATGTCGATCAGCTCGCTGACGCCATTGCCGACGAACACATGGTCGATGTCGTGCACTCGCGCCCCGCGCTCGAGCTGTCGCGCCGCAATGGCCTCGCGTGCCTCCAACAGCCCCTGCTCCTGGCAATAGCCATCGCTGCGCGCCAGGCCGTCGGCCACGGCCGCCTGCAGCATGTCTGGCGCCCGAAAGCCGAAGCGGCCGGGATTGCCGATATTGAGGTGCACGATGCGTTGCCCCTGCGCATCCAGCTCTCGTGCACGGCGTGCCAGGGCACCGCGAATCTCGTAGCGCACCTCACCCAGGTGTGTGCCCGGAAAAATCGAATTCACCATCCCATCCACAATCAAGCTCGAATGGCGCGCATGCTAGTGCACTGGTTTGCCCTGTTCAATCCACTCAGCAAGTCGCTGGGCGTTCGGATGCAAGGCGCATTTGCGCAGCAAGGCGGGTTGCCTTGCAAGCAGATGGGCTGCGGCAGACGGACGTCCGGCGGCTCGCCCTTCGGCAGCCACGCTCGCGGGCCACGGCTGCGTTGCAGTACTTGCCAAGAGAACCACCCTTGCCCGCGTACCGCGTCTTGCCGTGGCCCGCGAGCATGGCTCTGAGTGGGTCAAACAGGGCAAACCAGCGCACTGGCAGGCGCGCCGTATCAACTGTAGGATTCCCCGGATGCGCGACCCTGGCACTGCAAGCAGGCATTCCGTGGTCCTGTGCTGGCTGGCCGCTGCCGCCGGCATGGCGCTGGCCGCAAGTGTGTTCTGGCCCGGCATGGTCTCCCACGATGCAGCCGTCATGTGGGCACAGGCGCGCGGCGCCGAAATGGACTCGATCCACAGCCCGGCGCTGATCCTGGTCTGGCGCGCCCTGGCTACCGTCTGCGACTCGCCAGCAGATATCCTTGTGCTGCACCTGGCCATGTTCTGGGCGGCGCTGGCGCTGCTGGCCACAACACTGCCACGAGCAAACGGCTTGCGCATCACCTGGCTTCTGGTGATCGGCCTGGTGCCGCCGACATGGGTGCTGATGGCGCAGGTGGGCACCGATGCCGGACTGGTGGCTGCGCTGTCCCTGGCCTGCGCCTGCCTGGTCCGGGCAAATGTCAGTGGCCAGCGCGGATGGCTGCTTGCCGCCCTGCTGATGTGCCTTTACGGCGCCGCGATGCGACACAATGCCCTGCCGGCGCTGCTGCCTCTGCTGTGGATGTGCTGGTCAGGCAAGCGAACGTCCGGAGTCATGGCCCGGGCCAGCCTCACTCTGGCAAGTCTGGCCCTGATCGGGCTTGCCACAGTGGCCATCAATACCAGTGCACCGCGGCAGCGCGCCGTCTGGCCCGCCACCGCGATGTGGGATCTGGCGGCCATCTCCATCGCCCGGGACAAGGTGCTGCTGCCGGAGGCCAGCGTCGGCCCCGGCATGAGCGTTGACGATCTGGCGCAGGCGTTCGAGCCGTGGGCCAACACCACCCTGTTCGCCCGCACCAGGTCAGGCGTGCGCAGCCCGTTCCTGAAGCCGGACCAGGGCCAATTGAAAAGCGACATTGCCCGAGCCTGGTGGCATGCCGTGGTCAGCCATCCGGGCGCGTACGCCCGCCATCGCTGGCGTCTGACGCGGGCCCTGTTCGGCACGCACCCGTCGGACTGGCCGGTGGAACTGATCTACTTTCCGCGGCAGAACCATGTTGGCGACAACCCGGCCCTTGCCACACGCACCAGCCCCTGGCAGCGCCTCTGGTTCCGCTGGCTGGATCAGTGGCGACGGACAGCGCTGCTCGCGGCCTGGCCATGGCTGCTGGCCGGCATTCCCGCTTTGTTGCTCGGCTGGCGTCGTCGCGCCAGCATCCATGGCCGCATGAGCCTGGTCCTCGTCGCCAGCGGCTGGCTGCTGGCGCTGCCTCTGCTGATCGCCGCGCCCGCCGCCGAATTGCGCTATCTGGCCTGGCCGATCAGTGCGAGTATCATGGCATTGGGCCTGGCGCTCGCCAGTCGCGACAGCGCCCGTCTCACCCGACACGATCCCGCCAGAGAATCACTGCCATGATGAGCTTTGCGCTGCTTGAGCCCGGATGCCTGCATTTCTGACATGAACACCCACGCGCAACTGACTGCCTTGCAGGAGATCGGCTGGCAGGGTGATCTGCCCTCACGCCCGCTGGCGCGGGTCGTGGCACAGCATCGTTCCGGCTACGAGATCCATGACGGACACAGCGTGTTGCAGGCGCAACCGGCCGGCCCGTTTCTCAAACCGGGTCTCGAGCCCGAGCAACGCCCGGCCGTCGGTGACTTCGTCTTTTTCCAGCCCGGCAAGCCGGCCGAGATCGAAACCATCGTGCCCCGCCGCAGCATCCTGGCGCGGGCGGCCGCCGGTGAGCGCTATCAGCGCCAGCTGATTGCCACCAATATCGATACGGTCATGGTGATGACCGGCCTGGACGGCGACTTCAATCCGCAGCGCATCGAGCGCTACCTGTTGCTGGTAGCCGGTTCGGGCGTGCAGTCGGTCGTGCTGCTGACCAAGGCAGACACCTGCAACGAGGTGTCCGCACGGGTGGCCGCGCTGCAACAGCGCCTGCCTGGGGACACGCGTGTTCTGGCAATCAACGCCAAATCCGCCGATGCCGTCGCCACCCTGGCGCCGTGGCTTGGGCCGGGCATGACCGTGGCTCTGGTCGGCTCGTCGGGCGCCGGCAAGTCGACCCTCACCAACACGCTTCTGGGCGAAGCGCGCATGGATACCGGTGCCGTACGCCAGCGCGACAGTCGCGGTCGCCACACCACCACCCATCGCGCCTTGCTGAAACTGGCTGGCGGCGCCTGCCTGATTGATACACCGGGCATGCGCGAACTGAAACTGACCGGTGAAGAATCGCTGGGCTCGTTCGCGGACATCGAGGCTCTGGCGCGGCAGTGCCGTTTCAATGACTGCGCTCATGAAAGCGAGCCGGGCTGCGCGGTCCGGGCGGCGATTGATGCAGGAACCCTGGATGCCGGCCGCCTGCGCAACTTCGGCAAACTGCAGGACGAGCATCGCCAGCAGGCAGCCAATCGCCTTGCGCGCCTGGAACGCAAGGCGGGCTCGACCACGCAGGCCGGCAGAAAGCGGCGCGGCAGCCCCGCGCGCCAGCGCCATCAGGAGGACATGGAATGAAACGACTGTCGTCGCCGGTTACCCCCTGGAACAAGCGCCTCTATCCCCTCATTCCACTGGCCGTCGTGGCTGGACTGGGGATGGTGTTCTGGCGCCAGCCCGAGGTCGCCACGGATTCGCGCATCATGGCCTTGATCGCCGCAATTGGCGTTTTTGCGGTTCTGTCGTCATGGTTCCTCCTGCGCGGACTTGTGGACGAGGTATGGATGACCGACGACGGATTGCTGCTGCGATCACGCGGCGAGCAGGCACGGGTCGCCTGGAATCAGATTGCCTCGATCTCGTCCACCCGCTGGCTCAACCCGCCACGGGTTACGGTGCATCTGAAACGGGAATGCCGATTCGGACGCCGCTTCGTGTTCAACCCCACATGGCGCGCCTTTGAACTGACCGAACATCCGGTGGTAGCCGAACTGCGCCAGCATATTGATGCC
Source organism: uncultured Gammaproteobacteria bacterium (assembly GCA_963734945.1). Lineage (GTDB taxonomy): Bacteria > Pseudomonadota > Gammaproteobacteria > Xanthomonadales > Rhodanobacteraceae > DASSBG01. Next base: position 102,140 of record CAVTJF010000063.1, on the reverse strand, counting down.
CGGCACTGAGGCCTTGATGCGCGTATTGCCGGCGTCGGCGCTGTGCCTGGCCCATTCCGCCGTTGCCCTGCGACAAGCCGATACCGCATCGCCATCGGCCCCACGCCGAGACATATGGATGCCTCACCAACAGGAACCCGCTTACAGCACATGAACCAGAAACAGACCAGCCAGCCATCGCTCTTCGCCTCCCTGCCCGACAATCTGCGGCCCGCGGCAGCCCAGGCCGTGCAAGCCCTGCATTCAGGTCAGGTGGAAATTGCCCGACGTCGTTTTGAACGCCTCCTCCGGCGCGCGCCGGACGACGCCGATCTGCTGCGCCTGACCGGCATGGCGCAACGCATGAGCGGTCGCCACGAAACGGCGATCGAAACACTGGAGCGCGCACGCACGATGGCGCCACGCGACCCGCTGGTGGCCTCCAGCCTGGGCCTGGCGCAACTGAACGCGGGACAGCAGGAACAGGGGCTGTCCGAGCTGCAGCGCGCCTGCGACCTGGCTCCGCAGTCGGCGCCCCTGTGGAACAACCTGGGCAAGGCACTGATCGACAGCAACCGCGTCACTGAATCGGTCGAGCCATTGCGCAAGGCGGTCGCATTGCAGGAGAACCTCAGCCAGGCGCGTTTCAGCCTGGCGTATGCGCTGACCGTCTCGGGCGAAGTGGAAGCAGCCGCTGAGCAATACCGCATTCTCCTGTCCCAGCGCCCGGACGACGGCGAAGTCTGGATGGGTCTGGCGCAACTGAAATCCGGCCTGCTCGAGCAGAGCGACATCGAGACGATGCAAGGTCTGCTCGCGGGCACCATTGCCGACCCCGGTGATCGCATCGCGCTCAACTATGCACTTGGCCAGGCCCTGCACGACAAGAAGCAGTACCCCGAGGCATTTGCGGCGTGGCAGCAGGCCAACAGCCTCCTGCGCGAACGCAAGCCCTGGGACGCAGCCAATTTCAGTGAGACCGTCGACAAGGTGATCGCCACACCGTGGAAGGTACCGGAAAAGCCGGCGACTGCCCCGCGTGTCATTTTCATTGTCGGCCTGCCGCGATCGGGTACGTCACTGACCGAGCGCATTCTGGGCATGCATTCGGAGGTTGTTGCCGGAGGTGAGCTGGATGTGCTGGGCCGGCTGCTGCACGACATGGCCGAGCGCCGTGGCGGCACCTACCCACAGGCGCTGGAGAACATGAGCCGCGGCGAATGGCAGCGGCTGGGCGAGGTTTATCTGGAACGCGCACGCAGCGGACTGGAGAGTCTGCCCGTCGTCACCGACAAGCGCCCCGGCAACTGGCTGTTCGCAGGGGCGGCGCTGGCCATGCTGCCCGACGCACGCATCGTGGTGTGCCGGCGTGATCCCGTCGAAGTGGGCTTTTCCTGCTGGCGCAACCGCTTCAGCTACCAGAATCAGCTGTTCTCCTACGACTTCGAGTCCATAGCCGCGCACTGGCGCGACTTCGATCGCGCCTGTCGCCACTGGCGGGACAGCTTTCCCGATCGGGTGATGGATTTCAGCTACGAAAACCTGCTGGACGATTCCGAGCAGACCATTCGCGAGCTTTTGCAGTTCTGTGATCTGCCGTTCGAGGACGATTGCCTGCACCCGGAAAAAAGCACCGACATCGTGCGCACGCTGAGTGCGACCCAGGTGCGCAAGCCGTTGCAGCGGGGCAGCGCCATCAGTGAACGCTACGGCGAACTGCTCGACCCGCTGCGCCATGCCCTGGGGCGCTAGCACCGCACGCGCCTGACCCGACCGGGGCGGCCAGCACATGGCCGGTCCGGGTGAGCAACCATTTCCGGTGGCGGTGCTACCATGACCCTCCCGTGATTCAACAGACTTTCGTGACCTGCGTCCATGTCCAAGATACCTGACGAACTCAGACAGGCAGCACTCGACTATCACCGCTACCCGTGCCCCGGCAAGATCAAGATCACGCCGACCACCTCGCTGCTCAATCAGCGTGACCTGGCCCTTGCCTACTCGCCTGGTGTGGCGGCAGCCTGCGAGGCCATTGTCGACGACCCGACGCAGGCAGCCGAGCTGACAGCTCGCGCCAACCTGGTTGCCGTGGTCACCAACGGCACGGCCGTACTGGGCCTGGGCGACATCGGCCCGCTGGCGGGCAAGCCGGTGATGGAAGGCAAGGGCGTGCTGTTCCGCAAGTTTGCCGGCATCGACGTGTTCGACATCGAGATCGACGAAAGTGATCCGGACAAGCTGGTCGACATCATTGCCTCGCTGGAGCCGACCTTCGGCGGCATCAATCTTGAAGATATCAAGGCACCCGAATGCTTCATGGTGGAACGCGAGCTGCGCGAACGCATGGGCATCCCGGTTTTCCACGACGATCAGCACGGCACCGCCATCATCGTTGGCGCCGCACTGATCAATGCCCTGGAAGTGATCGGCAAGAAGATCGGCGAGATCAAGGTTGCTGCCTCGGGTGCCGGTGCCGCCGGCATCGCCTGCCTCGACATGATGGTCAGCCTGGGTGTGAAGCCCGAGAACATCATGGTCAGCAACAAGGATGGCGTGCTGCACAGCGGACGCGAGAACCTGGGGGAGAATGCCCAGCGCTATGTGCGCGACACCGATGCGCGTACCCTGGGTGATATCGTCAAGGACGCCGATGTGTTCCTCGGCGTCTCAGCCGGCGGGGTGCTGAAGCCGGAGATGGTGGCCACCATGGCCAATCGACCGGTAATTTTCGCCCTGGCCAATCCGACACCCGAGATTCTGCCCGAGGAGGCGCGCGAGGTTCGTCCGGACTGCGTCATGGCCACCGGACGCTCGGACTACCCCAATCAGGTCAACAACGTCCTGTGCTTTCCCTATATCTTCCGCGGCGCCCTGGATGTTGGCGCGACCGGCATCAACGAAGACATGAAAGTGGCCTGCGTGCATGCCATTGCCGATCTCGCCCGCCGCGAGGCCAGCGACATCAGCGTGCGCGCCTACGGTGGCAAGGTGCCCCATTTTGGTGCCGACTACCTGATTCCGCAGCCGTTTGATCCGCGCCTGCTGGTGCATCTGGCACCAGCGGTGGCACGCGCGGCAATGAAGTCGGGAATCGCCACGCGGCCGATCGAGGACTTCAAGGCCTATACCCAGAAACTGTGGAACTTCGTGTTCCGCACCGGACTTCTGATGAAGCCCGTTTTCGCCCGTGCCAAGGAGGACCCGCGCCGGGTGGTGTTCGCCGAGGGCGAGGAAGACGTGGTGCTGCGCGCAGCGCAGACCGTGGTCGACGAGCAACTGGCGCGGCCCATCCTCATCGGCCGTCCCGATGTCATTGCCCGACGCATCGAGCGCGCCGGTCTGCGTCTGCAGCAGGACCGGGATTTCGAACTGTGCAACATCCACAGTGATCCGCGCTTCGACGACTACTGGCAGCATTATCACAAGCTCATGGAACGCCGCGGCGTAACCCCGGATCTGGCCAAGTCCATCGTGCGCTCGCGCGCCACCGTCATCGCCGCCCTGATGGTGGAACGCAAGGATGCCGACGCCATGATCTGCGGACTGGTGGGCCGCTACACCAAGAAGCTGTCGTACGTGCAGGACATCATCGGCCTTGATCAGGGCGTGACGCGCCTGTCGGCCATGTCCGGCGTGGCCTGCGATGCCGGAACCTATTTCTTTCTCGATGCCTACGTGCAGGACAACCCGGACCCCGAGCAGATTGCCGAGGCCACCCTGCAGGCCGCCCTGCGACTGAACCTGTTTGGTATTACCCCGCGCATTGCCCTGCTGGCCAGTTCCAACTTCGGCAGTCGCGATTCGGCATCGGCCGCACTCATGCGCGAGGCTCTGGCGCTGATTCAGAAGCGCGCGCCGCGCCTGGAAGTCGAGGGCGAAATGCAGGGTGACGTGGCCCTGGATGCGGTGATGCGTGACCGGCTGTTCCCCAACTCGCGCCTGCGCGGCAAGGCCAATGTGTTTGTCTTCCCCAACCTCGAAGCGGCCAACATTGCCTTCAACCTGGTCAGAGCCATCACCGGTGGGGTGGTGCTTGGACCGATCCTGATGGGTGCCTCCAAGCCGGCGCACATCCTGACCCCGCAATCGACGGTGCGGCGCGTGGTCAACATGACAGCCATCGCCGTGGTCGAGGCCCAGATTCGCGCCGAGGCTGCCAGGCGCTGACGCCGCAGCCGAGCGTGTCGCCGCGAAACCTCAGGACTGGCCGCGGTCGCAGTCGGCTATCGCCCTGATCCGGGCCTGGCGCAGCGCCGTGCCGATGGCCGGGCCCTGCAAGCCCTCGGCCACGAAGCGCGACGCGGTGACCGCAACCGCCGCCTCCAGCGCCCGTGTCAGAAACGCGGCCTGCGGGTAGTCGTCCCCGGCGTGACCTTCGCGGCCACGCTTGTCCGCTTCGCAGGCAAGCAGAAACGCCGGCAGGCGCTGCGGACGGCGCAGGGCGTCCAGCGACTCCAGCAGCTTGAGCACGGTGCCCGGCTTCAGTTGCAGCGCCCGATGGGCGTTCAGATGATGCTGGCAGACCACAGCGGCCAGTTCGCGGTGCTCGACCGGCACGCGCAGGCGCTCGGCGAGAGCAGCCAGCGGCTTGAGGCCACGCTGTTCATGGCCATGGTGCGAGGGCAATTCGTCGGCTGGCGTCAGCGCCTTGCCCAGATCATGGGCAAGGGCGCAAAAGCCGACCAGGTCATCGCCCGGTGCCAGCTGCGCCGCCATGTCCAGCACCATCTCCACATGCACACCCGTGTCGATTTCCGGGTGGTAGCGTGCCACCTGGGGCACGCCGTACAGCGCATCGACCTCCGGCAGCACCCGCCGCAGCGCGCCGCACTGGCGCAGTGCCCGCACGAATGCCGCTGGCGTGGAGGTGGCCAGTGCCTTGCGCAACTCGGTCCACACCCGCTCGGGAACAAGATGGTCGACTTCGCCGTCGTCCACCATCTGCCGCATCAATGCCATGGTCTCGTCGGCAATGGCGAAACCCATGTGCGCAAAGCGGGCCAGGAATCGCGCCACCCGCAGCACCCGCACCGGATCCTCGACGAAAGCCGGTGACACATGCCGCAGAACGCGCGCCTGCAGATCGGCATGGCCGCCGAACGGATCCACCAGCCGACCTTCCGCATCCTCCGCTATCGCATTGATGGTCAGGTCGCGGCGTTCGAGATCCTGCTCGATGGTGACCGAGGGCTCGGCATGAAAGGCAAAACCGCGATAGCCCGGCGCGGTCTTGCGCTCGGTGCGCGCCAGGGCGTACTCCTCGCCACTGTCGGGGTGGATGAATACCGGGAAGTCCTTGCCGACGGCGCGGTAGCCTGCGGCCTGCATCTGTTCCGGCCGCGCGCCGACCACGACATAGTCGCGGTCCGCCGCCGCCTTGCCCAGCAACTTGTCGCGCACCGCGCCACCAACCAGATACACATCCATGCCGATATTGTGGCATGGCCGGCAAGGCGGCACGCTTCCCGGGTCCGGCCTGGCGAGGTGATGAGCCCGACGCTACCGGGTCAGGACTGCTGCGACGAGTGCTCGCCCAGGTGCGAGCGCATGCGATCGTAGCGTTGCGCACGGCTGTGGTGACTGACTATCTGCGGCAGCATCACAGCGAAGCTGTGCGGCTCGATACCCAGCTCGCGCAGGCTGTCGCGCGTACCCACCGAATCGGTGCGCAGGCTGAGGAAGTTGTCACGCGTGAACGGCTTGCCCGGCAGCAGCCCGGCCACCGCAGCCTGCAGCTTGCCCAGCGCATCAGGCATGCCGATGATCCAGCGGCGCTTGCCCATGGCGCTGGCGATCATGCGCACGATCTCGATCAGTGACAAGGCATCCGGCCCGTACAGCTCCATGGTCTTCTGGCGGGTCGATGTGTCATCAAGGCAACGCACCACGGCCCTGGCAATATCATCCACATACACCGGTGCCATGCGCGCATGCGGCCGGGGCAGCGGCAACACGGGTGTCATGCGTATCAGACCACCGAAGCGCGATATCAGCCCGTCGCCACGCCCGAACATCACCGACGATTGCAGCAGGGTCCAGTCCAGCTGGCTGGCCTTGATACGCTGCTCGGCACGGCCGCGCGACTTCAGGTATTCCGACAGGCCCTGCCCGGCCTTGAGCGCGCTGAGCTGCAGCAATCGCGTCACGCCGGCGCGCTGGCACGCCGTGATCAGCTTCTCGGTCAGTTCCACATGCACCTTCTGGAACGTGTCGTCGCCGCTTTCGTTGAGAATGCCGACCAGATTGATGACGGCATCCTGCCCGGAAAGGTGCCTGGCCAGCACATCGGCATCGTGCACATCGCCATTGCACAGGTGCACACCCGGGACAAGGCTCAGCTCGCGGTGTTGTGCCCGGTTGCGGGTCAGCACGGTCAGCGTGTGGCCGGCCTCGCCCAGCCGTGGCAGAAGGTAGTGGCCGACAAAGCCGCTGCCGCCGAGTATCAGCAATTTCCGTGCTCGCATCATGTGCTCCTTGACTGGCTGGATCGCGTGCAATTCTCGCCTGCAAGCACTGTTGCCGCAAGCCGGACTGGCCGGGATTCAGCCAGCTGCTTGCGTGCCTGACGGGGTCTGGATGGTGGCGGCGCTGGGTGCCGGACACATGACCGGCTTGCGCTGCGCATCCGCAGCCGGTGCAGTATAGCTCTGGCCGACACGCGGCATGCGCGCGGCCAGGGGCAGCGCGCGCTGATGCAGGCGCCAGTCGTACAGCACACTGAAGGCCAGTACCCGACGCACGTAGGCGCGGGTCTCGTGATAGGGCATGGTGTCGATGAACACATCCGGCGGCAGTTGCCGACGTGCGTCGAGCCACTCATCAACCTTGTTGGCACCGGCGTTGTATGCAGCCGAGGCCAGCCAGGGGGAACCACGGTAGCGAGCGGCCATCTCGCCCAGATAGTAGGTGCCCAGGCTGATATTGGTATCGGCGTCGAACAGGCTGCTGGCGCCGTGCCATGGCTGATCAAGCTTGCGCGCGGCATGGGCGCCGGTACTGGGCAGCAACTGCATGAGACCGTAGGCGTTGGCGCCCGAGTGGGCATCGGTCACCCACGCACTCTCGGCACGGATGATGGCGTAGGCCCAGGCCGGGTCCAGCCCGTTGCGCTCCGCCGATGCCAGCAGTTGCGACTTGCGTGCCAGAGGAAAGCGCTGCCGGTACAGGTGCAGATCCCGCCCGCTGGAGAAGCTGAAAATGGCACGGTCGTACCAGCCCCGGCGCGTTGCCAGATCGGCGGCCAGGCGACGCTGGTCCGAATCAAGGTCGCGCATCGCCCAGTTCCACTCGCGCCGCGCCATCGGCAACATGTCCAGTGCGTGCAGCTCGAAGGCGCGCCGCAGGCCGGGCTTGTTCAGCAGCGCCATTTCGCTGGCGCGGTCACCGGCCAGTTGCAGCGGGCAGATGGCATAAGGCTGGTCAAGCCAGTCGGCGGCCAGGAAACCGTAGTAGTCGGCCTCCGTCGCCAATTGCTCGAACAGTTCGCGCGCCTTGTCCTTCTGACCCAGCCTTGCCAGTGTGCGTGCCCGCCAGTAGCGCCATGGAGTATCCCGCTGCTGCTCCGGCGTCAACTGATCCAGGGCGGCAAGCGCCTGTTTCCAGTCGCCCGTCGACAATGCCACGCGCACACGCCAGGCGCGGGTGCTGTCGGTTTGCGCTGCCGGCGGCAGGCGCTTCAGCTTGCTGAGCGAGTCGGCCTCGAAATCGGTGGCGTTGAACAGTGCGATGCTGGCCTCGATGGCATGCCGCTGGTCGACATTGAAGTCGAAGCGCTTGTGCAGCTTCGCCCAGGCCTTGCCTGCCGCCTCGTCATCGGCCACTGCCAGGCGTTTCAGCGCCAGTTTCACTGCCATGCGTGTGTGCAGCGAATCGTGCCATGTTTCGGCTTCGCGCAAAGCCTTGCCCGGGTTTTCCCGGGCCAGAACCAGGCGTCGGGCAACGATGGCGTCACCCCGGGGCAGCCAGCGCGACAGCGCTGTGGCCGTGCCGGTGGCGCCATGCTCCACGGCATGCTCCACGCGCTGCCACAACCGCGCCTTGGTCAACAAGCCGCGTTCATGCGCCCACTCGAGCACCGGGTCGCAGGCGCTGGGCAAGGACGCCTTGCTCCAGATACTGGCCAGGTCCGCGGAAAAATCCAGGGTCTGACCCGCAGCCAGCCTTGCCTGCAACTCGTCGCAGGCAAGGGCATAGCCCAGGCCCGGACGGTAAAGCTTGCGAAAGCCGGCCCAGTCCTTGCGACCGGCAAGCTGGTGGAGGAAATCACGCCGCAGATCATGCGCCGGAATGAGCCCGGGATAGCGTTTCAGATACGCCCCCACCTCATCCGCGCCGAGCGTGCCGATGTCGTGTTCCATCGACGCCGCCTGCAAGTACGGATACAACGGATAATCGGTCAGCCCCCGGGCCAGAACCCGCCAGCCATCGCCGCCAAGGCGCGCCGCGGCGTAGGCGGCGGCAAACTGGATCCGCTGCTGCGAAGTCTGATCGGCCGGGGCGTCGCTTGTCGCCTCGTCGGCCTGTTCGGCTGCGCCTGCCGCATGCACCGGCAAGACCAGGGCGCTGGCTAGGAGAGTCAGGCGGACCAGGCGTGGTATCAGCGTCAACATGTTGGTACTGCTTTCAGGATTGAGTAACAGTCTAGCGCACGGCCCCGGCAGACAGCTGAACGGCCGGGCACACGCAATACTGCCTCTGCGCCGCGCCTAGACGCCGGGGTGAATGATGGGCACGGTAAGCCAGTGATCCAGCAGGAGCAGCGCGAACAGGGCCATCAGATAGGTGATGGAATAGCCGAACACGCGCATGGCAAAGCGCTCGTCCGGGGGGCGCAGCAGGCGCACGGCGTAGTAGATGAAACCCGCCCCCAGGACCACGGCACCGCCAAGGTAGAGCAGGCCACTCATGCCGGTGAGGTACGGCAGCAGCGTCACCAGCACCAGCAGCACGGTGTAGAAGAGCACATGCCAGCGGGTGTATTCCACCCCGTGGGTGACCGGAAGCATGGGCACCTTGGCTCGCGAGTAGTCTTCCCGGCGAAAGATCGCCAGTGCCCAGAAATGCGGTGGTGTCCAGACAAAGATGATCAGGCACAGCAGCCAGGCATAGGCATGCAGCTGGCCGGTGGCCGCAGTCCAGCCAAGCACCGGCGGGATGGCGCCGGCGACTCCACCAATGACGATGTTCTGCGGCGTGGCACGCTTCAGAAAGGCGGTGTAGATCACCGCGTAGCCGATGAGGCCGGCAAAGGTCAGTGCGGCGGTCAGCACATTGACCCACAGCGCCAGAATCAGCATCGAGGCAATGCCCAATACGGTTGCGAACACGAACACCTGCATGGGCGAGAGCATGCCGGAGGCCAGCGGTCGACGGGCAGTACGTGCCATCAGCTTGTCGATGCGCTGGTCGACCAGGTGGTTGTATGCCGCCGCCGATGCCGCCGCAAGCCAGATGCCCAGCGTGCCGAACACCAGCGCGCGCCAGGGCGGCAGACCCGGCACCGCCAGGAACATGCCGATCACGGCACAGAACACCAGCAGCGCGACGATGCGCGGCTTGGTCAGTTCCAGATATTCCTGAAGGTGGGCTTTCATGGCGGTGAAAGTTGCGGGGAACAGCACAGTTTATCGGATCAGCCGCCGCTTGGGCACCTTGCCCGCATTGTTGCCCGGCACGGGCCGCGCGCCGGCCCGGCCAGGTCAGTCCGGCTCGTTGTGCTCGACTGGCGCAATCGACTGACGCGCCACGCCGTGCAAGCGCAGGCAAAACACCACGCCGCTGCCGTCCTCGAGATTGTGCGCCGTGATCCGGCCGCCGTGGTACTCGGCAATCATGCGCACGATGTAAAGGCCCAGGCCCAGATGCGGCGTGCGGCCGGCCTCACTGGTGTCGCGCACGCTGACCAGCGAATCGAACAGTCGCCCGTCTCCGTCTCCGGGCAGCAACGGGCCCTGGTTGGCGAGCTCGATCACCACGCCTTCGTCATCGGCACGCAGGCCCAGGCTGATCCAGCCGTCTTCGGGGGTGAATGACAGGGCATTGTCGAACAGCTTGTCCAGCGCCTGCACGATGAGATCCGGCGCGCCGTGCAGTTGCACGGCTCCGGCGGGCAAGGACAGGTGCAGGTCGCGGCTGCCCGCAAGCAGACGGTAGCCGTCGGCGCAGCCGGCCACCAGCAAACGCAGGTCAAAGTCCTCGCTCTCGCTCTGGCCGATGGCCTGCTCGATGCGTCCCGCAGCGCCCATGGCTCGCACCAGCGATGTCAGTCGTTCACCGCCCTCGCGGGCACGCTTGAGGTAGGTACGCTGCGTATCGGGCAGCTCGGCCTGGTCCAGATTGTCCAGTGACGACTTGACGATGGCCAGGGGTGTGTTCAGTTCATGCGACAGTTTTGACGCCAGGGTACGCAGGTAGTCGGTATAGCCCGATACCGCCAGCAGAAGCTGCTGATGGCTGCGCGCCAGATCACCCAACTCATCCGCTTCATCGCTGCCCGGAAGTTCTGCGGGCGCCGGCTGACGGCCAGGCCGGAAGGCTGCCTTGTGCACCGCATCGCGCAGCTGCCGCAGGCGACTGCCGAGTCTGAGCGCAAAACCGGCCAGCACGGCACCAGCCAGCAGCAGCAATGCAATGCTGCCCAGCAGCAGCCACAACAGACTGCGGTTGCTCAGCAGGGGCATGGCCTGGGTGGACTGCTCGAGCACGATGGCCCCGCGCGGATCACCGGCACCGGGCAGCGGCTCGACAGCAGCCAGGGTCACCCGCGCACGGGTGATCGAACTGCGCCAGCTGGTTGCCGGCAGACCGGACAGCGCCTGCCACACTTCCGGCGCCTCCAGACGCGGAGCAACCTGATCCATGGCCGACGAGCCTTGCATGTCATGCGCCACCAGCATCCGGTACGCCGCGGTCGACAACCAGCCGGGCATGTCCGAGCCAGCGTTCTGGCCAAGCCGTCCGGCACTGGCGATCACCCAGCCATCCCGATCCACCAGGCGCACACGAGCGGCATCGGGCACAAGGGCAGCAAGGCGTTGCGACAGATCGCGAGAGTAGCGCTGCAAGGGCCTGGAGCTTGCCGGCTCGGGCCGACCCGACGCACTGGCGTCGACCGCCCGCACCCCGAGCCAGCCCAGGCCCGCCGCTGGCGGCAGCCGCAATTCCACACGATAGCCGCTGCCATCTTCCTGCCATTGCACGCGCAAGGGATTGAAGCACTTGTCGTCGGGCTTGTTCAGGGGCCGGGCCTTGATCACGCCCGGGGCCACCGCCGCCAGCTGATAGTGGCAGCGCGCGCCGCGCATGCCCAACCACAAATCGACATGGTCGGCTGCAGCAATCGTGCCATTGGGCTTGAGGCGGTCGGCGGTGCTGTCCGCCACCGTCAGAAACAGATACAGCTCGCCGGCATGTTCGCCCAGCAGCAGGCGTCCATGACCCGCGACCGGCTCGGCCCATGCCGCCAGTCGATTCCAGTCGTCGCCGTAACCGTCGACCACCAGCGGCAGCACCGAATGCTGCACATGCCATGCCGGTTCCCGCGGCAACCGCACCCAGGCGTTGACCGTGCGAGCCAGCATCTGCGCCGAGGCTGCCAACGAGCGCTGCTGTGATTGCCGCAGCACCATATCCATCTGCCGCAGGTACAGCCAGCCGGCCACCGGCAGCAGGAGAGTGGCCAGAGAGACCAGCAACAGTTTGCGTTGCAGAGTCATTGAGCGGGCGCCCCCGGCCAATGCCTGGCCGGCAGGCAGCAAGACGGCGAACCGGCGACGATCCGGCTCAAATCCGGCCATTCATGCTGCGCACTTTCCCGCTTGCTTTGGCGTGTCATGACAATCCCCTGGCACAGGCCCACCCTTGGCGCCGGCAGTCACCGCACCGCGCTTCAGGCCATCCACCGATACCCGGCACCATGCACTGTATCGATGGCGTTGAATTCGGGATCGATGGCAAGAAATTTCTTGCGCATGCGCTTGATGTGCGAGGTGATCGTGGTCTCGTCCACCACCAGCTCGGCATCGCGCATGAGCTGCTCGCGGCTCTTCACGTGGCCGGGATGGCGCACCAGGGCATGCACCATCCAGAACTCGGTGACGGTCAGCGGCACCAGCGCGTCGTTCCACGCCACCTGCATGCGCTCGGTGGCCAGTTTCAGCGGGCCGCGCTCGATCACCGTTTCCCGCGTCGCCGGCACGCTCAAGGAGTCCATGCGGCGGAACAGGGCGGCGATGCGCGCAGCCAGCTGGTGCAGGCTGGTGTCCTTGCTCAGATAGTCATCGGCGCCCAACCGCAGCCCGGAGATCACGTCGAAGTCCGAGTCGCGCGCAGTCAGGAAAATCAGCGGCAGGGTCGAGGAGCGCGCGCGCAGCTCGCGGCACAGGTCAAAGCCACCCTCGGGCTCATCGCCCAGGCCCACATCAATGATTACCAGATCCGGCAGCTGGGCCTTGAACGCCACGCTCGCCTGACCCCGCGTGGCATACCCGCGCGCCGCATAGCCAAGACGATTCAGTGCCTCGACATAGTTGGCACGGATCAACGGCTCGTCTTCGACAATGGCGATATTGCGCGGCATGCAAGGCTTCTCTTCGCGCCCGGGTGCGGGCCTGTCCGGCAAGCGTGCCCTGCATCCGGCAACCATGCAAGCCGATTGACCCGAAAATGCCCGATTTGGCCCGTTTTTCGCCCCCCGCGGCGCCCGTGACCGCCCTTCCGGCGGGTTGCAATGGATCCGCACCACGACCAGGAGCCAGCATGAAATCAGACGTCCCCGTCGACCCGGAACTGCAAGGCAACTACGAACCGCTGCGTGTCGTTTTCGCCATCACCGCCCTGTTGCTGGGGCTGGCACTGTCTTTCATTTGATCCCGGAGGAATCCGTCATGACCACATACCCGCTCAATCAGGCAATGGCTGATCGCCACGAGGACCCTGATCCCGACTGGCATCCGTTGCTGCGGCGACTTGCCCCTGCGGTTTCTTGAACTCAGCCTGCGTTGTCGCGCATGGCCTGGATGACCCGGCGATAGTCGTCGGCACCAAAGATGGCCGAACCGGCAACGAAGGTGTCGGCGCCGGCCGCGGCGATATCGGCGATGTTGTCGACCTTGACGCCACCGTCGACCTCAAGACGAATGTCGCGACCACTGGCATCGATGATCTGGCGTGCCTTGCGCAACTTGTCGAGGGCGCTGGTGATGAAGCTCTGGCCACCGAAGCCCGGATTGACCGACATGATCAGCACATGGTCGATGCGCTCCAGCACGTAGTCCAGCCAGTCCAGCGACGTGGCCGGATTGAACACCAGGCCCGCCTTGCAGCCGCATTCGCGGATCAGTTCCAGGGTGCGGTCCACGTGCTCGACCGCCTCCGGATGGAAACTGATCAGGCTGGCGCCGGCTTCGGCGAAGTCGGGCACGATGCGATCAACCGGCTTGACCATCAGGTGCACGTCGATCGGCGCCTCGACACCGTACTTGCGCAGGCTCTTGCACACCGCCGGGCCGATGGTGAGATTGGGCACGTAGTGATTGTCCATGACATCAAAGTGCACCCAGTCGGCACCGGCCTCGAGAACGGCATCAACCTCGGCACCCAGACGGGCAAAGTCGGCGGACAGAATCGACGGAGCAATGATGGTGGGCTGTCTGGCCATGTTCGAAAACCTCCGGGCACCTGTCGGTTGTGTGGCAAGCAGGCGCGGGCACGCCTGCAGTGATCATGTTTCGATTGCGGGCAGAAGCCCTGGCCGATCGGCATGGCGCGTCACACCAGGATGCCGAACCAACCGATGCGCAGCCGACCGTGCATGCACCCGGCCGGCTCCCAGCTTACTTGATTCCGCGTTGCTGCTTTATCTGGTCGTACGCCGCATTGATGGCACTGGCGCGCTCCTCGGCGCGTCGCCGCAAATCCTCGGGCAGATCACCAAGGCGGTCCGGATGGTGCTCGCTCATCAGCTTGCGGTAGGCACGCTTGATCTGGCTGTTGTCGGCATTGCGGGTCAGGCCGAGGACGGCGTAGGGGTCGGAAAACCCGCTGCGCCCCGGCGCACTGCGCGGCCCGGCCGAACCGGGTCGCCAGCCGGGCCGCGCACCCGGTTGACCGGCGGCTGCGCCCTTCATGGCCATCATCGCCATGAGCTCCAGTTCGCTGATGCGAAGGGCGTGAGCCACCTGCTTCAGCAGGCGCAGCTTGGCTTCGCTTGGCGCGCCCTCGGCCAGCACGGTGTCAACCAGGACATCCAGCATGGGGTAGGCCAGGTCGCGATAACCGCCGGTCCAGTCCCGCAGCCGCGTGATGGTGGCACGCATGTCGAATGCGGGCTGCTTGCCGCTGTTGAACGCATCGATGGCGCGCTTGCGCCAATCGCTGTTCAGCTGCAGGCGCTGCATCATGCGCTCGGCCACCGCAATCTCGTTCTCGGAAACGCGTCCATCGGACTTGGCGATGGCGCCCAGCAATGCAAAAAGGGGTTCCACAAAGCCGCGGTCCGCGACTTTCCGCTGGCGCTTCTTCTGATGCCGGCTGACATCGAAGCCGTAGCCGATCAGGGCGCCGAACATCAGCGCGACAAAGTTGTGGAACACCACCAGCCCCAACACGGCCCCGATCAGTGCACCCAGGTATTTCATCGCCCTGACCGCCCGAGCCGCCGTGGGGGCGAGGTATCAAGGGGGTGGCTGGGTGGCGCGATTTTTCCGGGGGCGAGGAGATGCATGGCGGACAAGTGGACAAAACCAGCGCACAGTGTAGCGTGTCAGTCGGCCGCATTGGCTACAATGCGCTTTTCGCCCTCCTGGAATTTCACCGTGCCGACCTCCCTCAGCAAGGCCCATCTGCCAGGTCTCCAATGCATCCACCAAGGCAAGGTCCGCGATGTGTTTGCACTCGCCGACGAGCGCCTCCTGATTGTTGCAAGCGACCGCCTGTCTGCCTATGACGTGGTTCTGCCGGACCCGATTCCCGGCAAGGGCGAGATTCTGACGCGCCTCAGCAATTTCTGGTTCGGCAAGACCGCCCACCTGGTGCCCAATCACCTGCTCGATACACCGATCGAGGACGTATTGCCGCCCGGCACCGACATTGACCTGTATCGCCACCGCAGCGTCGTCACCCGGCATCTTGTGCCGCTCCCGGTCGAGGCCATCGTGCGTGGCTACCTGATCGGGTCGGGTTGGCGTGAATACCAGGCCACTGGCCAGTTGTGCGGAATCAACCTTCCACCCGACCTGCGCCAGGCCGAGGTACTGCCCGAACCCCTGTTCACGCCGTCAACCAAGGCTGCGGCGGGCGACCACGACGAGAACATCTCCTTCGAGAAGATGATCGCGCTGGTCGGCAAGGACATGGCCGAACGCGTGCGCGCGGCAAGTCTCACACTGTATCGATTTGCCGCCGACTATGCCCGCGATCGCGGCATCATCATTGCCGACACCAAGTTCGAGTTCGGCACCGATGCCGAGGGCCAGCTGTACGTGATGGACGAGATACTGACACCCGACTCGTCCCGGTTCTGGCCGGCCGCCCAGTACAGCACAGGCATCAGCCCGCCCAGCTACGACAAGCAATACGTGCGCGACTATCTGGATACGCTGGACTGGAACAAGCAGCCGCCCGGCCCCATCCTGCCCAGGGCCATCATCGAGGCCACGGCGGAAAAATATGCCGAGGCGCTGGCCAGACTGTGCGATGCGGACGGCGACGCGCACGGCTGAAGCGCCTCATCGCGACGCGATGCTGCTGGCTTCCGGCAACAACCGGTGGCGCGCATTTTACCCGGCCGCCGGTTCAGCGTAGAGTCGTAGTCCGGGTCATTTCAGCGGGGTGCAGTTCATGCGTGATGTGCACGAGTGGTTTGCCAGCTACAGCGCCGACCACCAGAATCCGACCAACCGTGCCATTCACTGGGTCTGTGTGCCAGTGATTCTCTGGTGTGTGGTGGCTTTCCTGTGGCTTGTTCCGGTGCCTCCGAGTATTGGCCGCGCCGGCCTTTGGGCTGCCGCGGCCATGCTGGCCGTTTTCGTGTTCTACCTGCGCCTGTCTCGCCCGGTGGCCCTGACGATGGCAGTCGTGTTCATCGCGTGTGCCGTGATCTGCGAGGCCCTGTTTCGACTGCTGGGGCCGACCGGCCTGCTTTGGCTGGCCGCCGGCCTGTTCGTGGCCGCCTGGATCGGTCAATTCGTGGGACACAAGATAGAAGGTCGCAAACCGTCCTTCCTGACTGACCTGGCCTACCTGCTGATCGGCCCTGCCTGGCTGGCGGGCAAGGCATTGCGGCGTTTCGGGGTCAGCTACTGAAGCCATGGTGGTGACGCGCTGCGCCATGCAGTGCATGAATCACTTGCGGACCTGTAGACGGACGGCGGGTCGGACGCTGCGGGGCAAGCCCGCCCGTGGGGCGTATCGAACGTCACTCAGCCGACAGTGGAGAAGCTCGTGCGGACGATGGAAATGGTGCCGTCGGACACCGCCACGCGGTTGCGCCCATCACGCTTGGCCCGATACAGGGCATCATCGGCGTGGATCATCAGCTGGCGCAGATCGTAGTTGGCCCGTGCCGTGGAGGCCACGCCGACGCTTGCCGTCACATCGGGCGTGTCGTCGCTGGCGCCGGACAGCGCGGCAATCGCGCTGCGGATGCGCTCCGCGTACTCGACCGCCATATCCAGTTCGCAGTTGGGCATGACGATGCCGAACTCCTCGCCGCCCAGCCGGCCGAACAGATCCTTTGACCGCAGCTGCCCCTGGCAGGCAAGCGCCGTGCGCTTCAGTACGGCGTCGCCGGTGGCATGGCCATGGGTGTCGTTGACCAGCTTGAAATGATCAAGGTCGATCAGGATCAGGCTGGCATTGGCGCCCTCTTTTCTGCAAGCCTCAAGCAGCGGCACACCGGCGTTGACGAAGTATTGCCGGTTGAAGATGCCTGTAAGGCTGTCAATCTCGGCCAGCTTGCGAAGGCGCTTCTGCGAGCGCAGAAGGCGCAACACCCACACGCAAACCAGCACCAGGGCAATCAGCAGCAAGGTGGCGTACAGGCCGCGGGTCTCGGCAACCTTTTCCGAAAGCGTCTGCTGCAGCTGCAGGATGCGGTTCTGCTTCTGCACGGCATCGGTCCGCGCCTGGCTGGCCTGAACGCGCTGCTTGACCTTCTGGTATGCCAGCGACTTGGCGGTGACCTCGTTGAGATAACCCTTGTCGGCCGAGGTGTACTTCTCGTACCACGACAACGCCGCAGCCGTATCACCACGCGCCTTGTAGATCTGGTACAGGGTCTTGCAGGCCACGGCCAGGCTTTCGCTGTAGTCCTGATCGGTGCTCGCGTCAACTACTCGCGTCGCATAGATGGCGGCATTTTTCGGATCGCCCGACTGCAGGTAGGCCTGCGCCATTTCCGCTTCGAAATCGGCGATCAGCTCGGCATAGCCGGTCTTGAGTACCTCGTGGTAGTGCGGTGTCAGCACGCCCAGGGCGGATACCGGGTTGCCCCGGGACAGATCGAGCTTGGCCAGGAGGATGCGCAATGAATTGCCCAGCATCGCCTCGCCCGCCTCGGCACAGGTAGTCTGTGCCACGTCAATAGCGGGGTCGCTGGTGCTCAACTGGCCGCTGTTGTAGGCGGCCAGCAACTTGAAATAGCGCCCCTTGCAGAGCGTGCTGCTGGAGCTGTCGGCGGTCAGCAGCTTGTCGGCTGCAGAGGTGGCAAGGTCGTACTCGCCCACCTTGTTGTAGAGAATTGCGGCGGTCGCGTAGAACTGGGTGCGCGCTTGCGTACTGGTGATGTCGGGCACTTCATCGATCAACTTCACCAGCCGCTGGAATGCGCTGTCGTATTGCAGCGACACGGTATCGATGTTCATCTGCGTGACTTGCGCTCGAAAGCGCAGATCCCTGTTCGGGCAGTCCCGCATGATCAGGCTGAGCTGGCTTGATGCCTTGGTGTACTGGCCAAGATAGGCCAGCTCCCACGCCTGCAGGTAGCGCAGACGCCAGCGGGCGTCCTCGGGCAGGCTGCCCGCGCTTTGTTCCAGTCCGGCAAGAATCTGCTTGAACTGGTCGTGATCGGACGACTTGACCGTGTCGGCCAGATTCAGCTGCTGCGCCGGGATCGACATATGCGCCCAGCGCAACAGGGCACAGGAGAAGCAGCACCAGCACGCTGCGCCAGACGAATAGCTGCCCGGCGTCGCATGCTGGTGTTGGATGTCACAGGGTGTTCCATGACTCTGCCTCGCTGGCCGCTCGGCACATCTCCGGCGTTCAGCCGGTCTCGGCAAGGCGCGGAGACAGCTGCACAGCCTCTTCGGCGTAAGCCTGCGGCGCCATGATCAGACAGACCATGTTGCGGCGTGCATCCAGCACCGACGCCAGCCGATCCTGATCGCCGCGCAAGATGGCCCACTGGGCATCAGCGTCGATCTGCGCATTGTTCATGGCCGAGTACAGCGCGGGCTTGGTGGCCTGGCGCATGCTTGCATTCTGGCCAAGATTTTCGAGAAAGCGGATAAGGTTGGACATTGTTATTCCCTCAAATGAGATGTTGTCAGGGCCAACTCCTCAGGGAGCGGCGAAAAGGGATCGGTCGGTCGGTTTATCGAGCAACCGACCGCCCCCTGCCCGAATCAGCCGTTTGCGACCGGTCCAAGCCCTTTCAGTATGCTCCCATCCAGCTTGTCAATGCAGCTACGCACTTCACGGTTTTGCTGCATTGGCTGGGCGGGTTTGAGTACCAGAGTATCCTGCATGCCGATATCCGCGCCAGGCAAATCGGCCAGCGCAACCGTATCCATGCGCGGTTCATGAATAGGCAGCGTTACCGCGCGGTAGATTATGACCGGGTGATCCAGCGGATAATCCTGCGCCAGCAAATCCACCAGTATCTGGCGATAGCCGGCGGCAGTCTCGAGTCGCTTGAGGCTGCGGTCCCCGGCCACGCCCGCCTGCCACAACACCAGATAGGCGCTGGGATCGAGGCGGCGCTTGTAGATCATCATCTGGGTCGTCTCGTAGTGCTGGCAGCCGAATTTGCCCGGATCGATTCCCAGATCGGCATAAAGGCAATCCTCGGCGGAAATTCCCGGCACCATCTGCGCATCGTAGCCCTGCTCGCGGGCCAGCTCGATGGCACGATGCGCCGGCCAGGCGAACACGCCCGGGTGCCCGTAGAAGGCTGCGCACACCGTCCTGCCCTGGCGTACCTCGGCCAGAAGCGTATCGATCATGGCGTGGTAGGTCTGCATGCGCGAGCGGCCGTTGCCGTAAAGCGGCTGCAGGCTGCGCACATCCGCATGCATTTCCTCGACCCACTTTTCCACCACGCCATCGGATGCCGCCACGAACACGACATCAGCCTGCTCGATATGACTGCGAGCGAGCGGTCCGATGTGTGAACCCAGGGTCATGCCTATGCCCACGCAGACCAGGCTGCCGCTTGATTTGTTTGCACTCATGACCATTCCAGATTCAGGGATTACCCGATTATGCCTTGTCCTGTATTTATTCAGCTTGACTGGCGCACAAGGACCCTCTGATTAACCCTGAGCAGGTGTCACCCATGGTGTCTGTTCGCAAGTCAAGACGCGCTGGCGCAGGCAGGCTGGTTGCCTGTCAAGTCAGTGCAACGCAGGGTTGTGGACAGACACCATGGGCCCAACTTTTTGAATCTGAACGCCTGGGTGACGCCCAGAAAGCCCGCATTCCGCGCCGCACGGCTTGTCCAGGCAGTCCAGCCTGCACGGCGCCACGCGGCACGAACTGCAGACTTTCTGGACGTCATGCCACCTGCTCAGGGTTAATCAGAGGGTCCCAAAAGAAAACGGCCGCTTCCTGCGAAGCGGCCGTTTTTTCAGCGAAAGCTCGCGAATGCTATTCGACGGGCTTGAGTACCGCGGGATTGGTCACCTGCACGGCGTGCCCGCCGCTCAGGAACAGGCTGGCCATCTCGCCCTGCATTTCGGCAGTGACCGCCGGTGCCGAGGTCGGATCCAGCAGGGAACCATGCTCGCCGCTGGTGAAGCGGGTGGCGACACGAATCGGATCAGCGCTCTGCGCGGAACTGTCGATGACATTCAGGCCCAGCGCCGCGATCAGCGGATCGGTACCCGAAAGCGGTGCGCCTGGCACGTTGTTGGGCACCACCTGATCAGACGGCGAACTGTCGCTGCCGACCACTTCCTGCAGCAGCAGCGCCTTGCCACCGGTGAACCGGGCGAAATTGATCGGGTCAGCCGAATCCACCGCGGTCTGCGCCGCCAGGAAGAACTGGTCGTATTCCGGCGTGCCCTGCTCGACGCCCGCCTGCGACAAGCCGGCGCGAATCTGCGGCCCGATCGACACGGAGCCATCCAGCAGGCGTGCAATGCCGCCGCCAGGCACGTTCAGCAGTGCCGTGTGGACGTTGCTGTCGACTGCCATGAAGGTGGTGCCGACAATGGCGCCCAGCGACTGGCCTACAAAGGTGATCTTGCTGGCATCGAAATCGGCACCCGGCTGACCGTCGACATTCATGCTGCCGATGGCGTGTTCCAGCTCAACCAGATCGGCCACGCCCTCGCGCAGATTGTCGCGCGAGGTCAGCAGGCTCTGCAGGTTGATGAAGTGCGAGCCGGAAGCATCGACGTTGCCATCCGGACCGGGGGCACCGGTCTGGTTGTTCATCACATCCAGATTGAATGTGCGCTCGCTGGCGGAGGCTGCGAACGGGCTGTTGCCGATGTAGAACGGGTTGCTCGGATCCACGCCGTGCAACGGCAGATCCATGGCGATGACGGCATAGCCCTGCGAGGCGAGGGTTTGCGCCACCGCCAGCATGTCGGTGCGATTGCGGGTGATGCCGTGCTGGAAGATCACCACCGGCCAGCCTGTCGCGGGACGGGACTTGCCGGAATTGGCGTTGGGCACGGTCACCAGCAGCGGCGCGCCTACCGTGGCGTCGGCCACCGGGAACGGGTTGTAGGCCGTGACGTTGGTGGACGTGGGGTCGAGTCCGAAACCGCTGGCGGGCGGCACGTAGGCGCCGGGAGCGGCCTGCCAGAAGTCGGTCAGCGGCGGCAATGGATTCTGCGCGGTAGGCACACCCAGATAGTAGGGCAGCTTGATGTAGCCGATGGAGATATCGGCGATCGGCGCACCGACGCCGACAGTCTGCAGCGTCTGGCCGGTCGGAATGAAGTGCGTTTCCGCGGCAGGGCCCTGCTCGATCTTGGCGCTCAAGGCATCCAGCACCGTGTTGGTGCTTTCGGTCGTGGCTACCCACGACAAAACGATGTCCGCACGGGAAACGCCTTCGTCGGCGGCTGCAGCTTCCTGGGAATTGACCAGCTGCCGCACCGGCTCCAGCTTGCAGGCCTGGTCATCGGTGAGCGATTCGCTGGTGGACTTGCCGTTCACGCAAAGGGCGCCGGCGCCCTTTGCCAGGGTGTAGGTCAACGAGGCGGTCACCGGCTTGCCGTTGTCGTCGGTGATGCCGTTGGTCAGCACCACCATGTAGCTGGTCATGGGCTTGAGCGGGCTGGTGGGCACGATGGCAAGCGTCTTGCCGTCGGCATCGGACGGCGCCATGGCAACCACGTACTCCTGTGGAGAGGACAGCTCCCGTGTAATGCCGGTGACCTTGCCGCCCGGCTGGTCCAGCGTTACCTCGTAGACATGCACATTGACGCCGGCCCCGATCGAAGTGGGAGCGGGTGCAGCGGAAAACGTGGTGCTCCAGGGCGCCACGGTGCTGAAGCCGTCGAGTGCGTTCAGCGCAACCTGCGGATCACTGTAGTCGGTGGGATCGGCCACCGGAATATTGAGGGTGAGATCCTTGGTTTCCGAAAACAGCAGGTTGTTCGGGAACGGGATAACACTGTTGGCCGGATCGAAGTTGGCGACGATGGCCGGTGTCGGCGGCGGCGTGTTGCCAATGCTGGAAGAACCGCTACCACCGCATGCGGTCAGCAAAAGGCCAAGAGCGATCAGTGTGAATAGGTTACGAAGCTGCATGATGAAAGTTTCCTTGTGCGCGGGGCGCCTTGCAGGGCATCGGGCATGCGCGGGCGTGTTCGGAGTATCCCCCGCTATCTTATGCAGTTCAAACGCATGTTTGCAATCATTGCGTTCGCCCGCAGCGGACGCTGCGCTGCTGCGATGCATCAAAAAGCGACCGGCCGGAAGGCGGATTCGGCGCAGGTAGCGGCATGCGCTGCCGGCGAAGCCTGCGCCCGGCGCCCCGGATCAGCCCCCGGTCGGGGGTGGCTGCCAGTCTGCCGGCACGGGGCCAAAGCCGCGTGGATGCACGCCAAGCACCCGCTCGAGGCGCGCATTGTCGGCCAGCAGATCATCATTCAGCCGCGCGGCGGCGGACGCGGCCCGGCTGAAACGGGCCATGGGCGCCACCCCGCGCAGCAGGAGTGCCGGCACCGGAAGCGCCACGGTGCGCTGCGGCACGCTGTCGCGAACGCGCCGAAACAACTCGTGGACCGCCAGCCGCTCGCCCCCGCCACACTCGATGCAGCTGCCGCTGGCATCGGCGTTGTGCAGGCTTGCCAGCACCGCCGCCGCCACGTCGTCCACATGCACGGGCTGGCGCAAGCCACGGGCCTGCGGCAGCGGCATGCAGCGCCAGCGCATGGCCATGCGCGCCAGACGGCTCAGGCTTCGATCCATGCCCGTGCCCCATAACAGGGTCGGGCGCAGCACCGTCCAGGGCGCACCCAGGTCGTCGCAACGGCGGGCAAGCGCATCCTCGGCGCGGCGCATGCGCTCGGCCAGCTCGCGCTCACCGCGATGTGGTGATCGGGCCTTGCTCACGGCGCTCATTGAACTCAGGGCAACCACCTGCACGGCAGCGGTCGGGCGCCAGCGCGTGAACCACTCGACAAACAGATCCAGCGGACCGAGGCTGAGCACGGCCGCTACCGGCGGCAGGGGTGGCACCGCATCGGGCAGGCGCGCACCGATCCAGCGCACGCCGTCATCGCCGACATGCCGTCCCGCGTGCCTGCTGAGCGCCAGCACCGGCTGCCGCAGCGCGCGGCATCGCGCCAGCACCCGCGCGCCGACCTGACCGCTGCCACCAAAAACCAGCAGCGGGGCCGATGCCGCCACGGCCGAGGTACTCACAGCTTGTCGGCGGCTCCGTCAGACAGGGGAATGCTCAGGGTGAAGCCATGCTGACGCGGGTCGTCGTCGCCGATGGCCAGACGCAGACCCTCTTCATCCAGGCGATTCTGGTGATCAAACAGCGCGGTCTGCAGCGCCTCCTGCTCGGCATCGCTGAGGTCTTCCCTGCGCGCGCCGGAAAACGCGATGTCCACCTGGCCGTTGTCGAAGCGCGCTTCAAACTGCGCCACGGTGTCCACGGCACATCCGCGCATGCCCACCTGCAACAGGTTCACCAGGGTCGGCGGCAGCCACGGCCACGGCGGCAGCACCGGCAGATCCTGCACACTGGACTCCAGCTCCGGCCCCTGCGGATTGCGGGCGCGGGTCAGCACCAGCGCACCGTCAATCACCTCACCCAGCTCGATGGCATGGTTGCCCCGCCCGGCCATGGCCACCGTTGCCAGGGCCACGCCGACGTCGTCATCGGGCACCGGTACCACGGCTTTCTCGAGCAGCTCCGGCATGCGCTGCAGCATGTCGTCATCAACCAGGGCAGCACGCGCCTGGAACAGGCGTTTGCGTGCACCGGTGACGTGCGCCATCAGTTGCTCCAGATCGTCCTCATCAGCGCCCGGCATCAGCTCCACCGGTTGCAGGCAGTACTGCACGGCGGCATCGTAGTCGTGCACGCGCTTGTGATAATCGACCAGAACCTCAACCAGGCTCTCCGGCAGGGTCGTCGGCGCCGACGGCTCGTGTACCAGGCTCTCGGCCAGGTCACCCAGCATGCGCCCCAGGACGGCATCCGAACGCTGCTTCTCTGCCTCTTCCTGCACCTGATGCAGGACCCGTCGCGACTCTTCGCTCTGCGCCCGGCTGCTCGCCAATTGCGAGCGCAGCCGCAACACCAGCAGCAATGCCAGCACCACGGCCGCTGCGGCAACAATCCATCCGATCATCTGTCATTCCTTGCACCTGCCAAGCTGCGAATAATACAGGGATTTTTACCCGAAAACTGAACCGCAGCCGGGGTTTCGGCAAAGCGTGCTGATTGGTCCGTGACGCCGGCATCGCGCCGCCCGTCCCGATCGCCCGGCCCGGGCGGCTGCGATCCGGGCCATGCGCCAACGCCATGAAGGCCCGAACCTGCCCGCAGCGGACCCCGCCACGCGCGCTTGTATCGCAGCCACGCCGCCACCTAGACTGACATCTCTTGCGAAGGAGCCCGGTGATGAGCGAAGGCGAGAAGCGGGGGATCACTGGCCAGAAGCCGGCCCATGGCGGCGAGGACAGCGACCGGCTGCCCCGCCATACCACCCCGACCTGGGAAGTGGAACTGCTGATCTCCGGCGTGGCGGTCTTCGCCATGCTGCAGCTGCCGGGCTGGCTGGACGACAAGCTTTTCATGCTGACCCCGCGCTTTGATGCCGAGTGGGCCAGCGCATTGAGAATGCTCTACATCTATCTCAAGTGCGCTGCGCTGATCCTGGCATTCAGCTTCGCCCTGCATCTGCTGTTGCGCGCGCAATGGATCGCCCTGGTGGGCATGCATTCGGTATACCCCGATGGCGTGAGGTGGGAAAAGCTGCGCATGGGCCCCTTGTACCGTGCGGCCAACCAGCGCCAATCCCGACCCACCGATGAAGCCATCGAGCGCGCCGACAACCGCGCCACCATCGTGTTCGCATTCGGCGTCATGCTCGCCACCTTCATGCTGGTGTTGGGCATAGCCGCCGGACTGTTTTTTGCGATATCGATTTCCATCATGGCAGCGCTGGGGCTCGACTTCGACCCTCTGTGGGTTTTCACTGCGGCGGCCATGCTCTTGCTCATGCCGATGCTGATCTTGCGGATTGTGGATCGCAGGTTCGGCCATCGACTGAACGGTACGGGCCGTTGGCAGCGCCTGCTGACCAGCATGATCAACCTGCACACGCGGATACGCCCGGACCGGGGCTCGCAGGTAATGATGCTAATGGCCAGTCACGGCAATGAGCGTCACGTGAACATTCTTGTCTTTCTTGTTTTCTTCATGGCAGCCTTTGCCGTGGCTCTCGGCATAGCCGGCGTGAAAAACCCGGAGCTTGTGGGCAACTATGCGCTGTTCCCGGATATCAGCGCGCACAGTGGTCAAGCCATTTCGGCCAGCCACTATGACGACCAGCGCGACCCCGCCCACGATCCAGCCGTGCCGTATGTGCAAGGTGCTGTCATCAGCGGTCCCTATTTGCAGCTGGTGGTGCCCTACCAGCCGAGTCGGGACACACCGGCGCTGCGGGACAAGTGCGCAGGCGCTCTGGCGTTGTCAGATGACGATGCAAGGGCAGCAGCCACACTGGAGTGCCTGGCGCAGCTGCATGCGGCAAGCCTGGATGGCGAACCCTTGTCGAATTTGCGCTACGACTCCGGCAGCGATCCGCGAACAAACCGGCCGGCACTGGTCGCCATGATCGACGTGAGAGACCTGGCAGCAGGGAGGCATCTGCTGCGTGTGAGCAACCCACCACGCCGCGACCGGGAACACCACGACAAGGATGACGACAACATCACCGTCATTCCATTCTGGCGCTGAGCTGGCACCTCACCCTGCGCTGTCAGTCCGGATTGCAGCTCGGACTTCCAGGCGACTGCACTGTGCCGCCCGGGGCTTGAGTACAATCCATATACCCCTTTTGCAGATTGACCATGGCCGCTCCACGCAAGATCATCCACGTCGACATGGACGCATTCTATGCGTCGGTGGAACAGCGTGATGATCCATCCCTGCGCGGCCGGCCCGTGGTCGTGGCCTGGCGCGGCGCGCGCTCGGTGGTGTGCGCGGCCAGTTACGAGGCGCGCAAGTTCGGCGTGCATTCGGCCATGCCGGCGCTGCGTGCCGAACGGCTGTGCCCCGAGGCCGCATTCGTGGCCCCGGACTTCCCCCGCTACAAGGCCGTGTCGCGCCAGATCCACGACATCTTCGGCCGCCATACCTCGCTGATCGAACCGCTGTCACTGGATGAGGCCTTTCTCGATGTCACCGCCGCCGAGTCGGGCCTGCCCTCGGCCACCGCCTGCGCCGAAGCCATCCGCGCATCCATCCGCGAGGAAACCGGGCTCACCGCCTCGGCCGGCATCGCGCCCAACAAGTTTCTGGCCAAGATTGCCTCGGACTGGAACAAGCCCGACGGCCAGTTCGTGGTGCGCCCGCGCGATGTCGATGCATTTCTGGTGAAACTGAAGGTGGGCCTGATACCCGGCGTCGGCAAGGTCATGCAGGCAAGGCTGGCCGAACTGGGCGTGCACACCGTCGGGGACCTGCGCGGCCTGGCACAACACGAACTGGAGCGACGCTTTGGCCGCTGGGGCCGTCGCCTGCATGAACTGGCACGCGGCATCGACGAGCGCCCGGTCAGCAACGAGCGTCTGCTGCAACAGATCTCCTCCGAAGACACCTTCGCCGAGGACCTGCTGCTGGAGCAACTGGAACCGCACATCCGCCGGCTGGCCGCCAAGACCTGGGCCGCCTACGAACGCAAGCACGACGACGAGCACCCGCGCGTGGCCCGCACCGTGGTGCTGAAACTCAAGACCGCCGACTTCCAGACCCTGACCCGCAGCCTGACCCCGACACAACGACCCCAGAGCGAACGCGAACTGGCCGACATCGCCTGCGCCCTGCGCCAGCGCGTCGAACGCCCCGAAAGCACCCGCTACCGTCTGGTCGGCGTAGGCCTGTCCGGGTTCGTCGACGCCGAACTGCATGCCGCCGAACAGGCCGAGCTGTTCGGCTGAGACCGCAGCGCGCCGGCTTCCTTGCCCAACCGGGAAGCCGGGGTTCTGTACAGCTGCACCCTTGTCGGTAGCGGCTAGGTCAGGGGCGCAGCCATGCTGGACGAGATGAGGTCAGGGCCAGAAGCCGCAGGGCCTGCAATGCTCGTCCCTATCGAGAATGCCTCTCGCACGGCAGCGTTCAGTGACTACCTGAGCAAGGTGCAGAACAGGCATTGCCTCGATTCGAACAAGCCTGTAGTGACTGTGTTCATGACCGGGGACCTGATGAATGATCAGTCGCGCGCTCGCCTGGTCAAGAGCAGCCTCGTGCAACGGGCAAGCCCCCGGCCAATCGGCTACTCCCCGGCAATCCGTCGTCTTGCAGTCGAATCTGTCAGGACAGATTGAACCCATCGCTGGCAAACGGGCTCATGACAACGTGCCAGACCACAGAATGTGCCCATGGCAGCAACGCCGCCTCGACAACAACGATTTCCCGGGGCATTGCCCAGCCTGAAAGCACGGTGTTCCGCAAGTATGCTTCTGGCGCATCACGCCCGAAGACACCCAGGCCACTGTCGACTGCGCAAATTAATCTTCACTTCAAATGGGCCTGGGTGAGCCTGTCCCGCTGCTCGTCCGGGTTCGAGTCCACCGGGTGCAGGTGAACATGATTGTGCTGTTTGCCAGCAGTGCTAGTGGATCAGGGATCCGAGCATCGGCAGCACGCTGAAGGCGGATGTCACTTGCAGGATGACGGCAACCACGCCCAGGACGGAGTGAACTCGCAACGCATTGCTTCGAAGGCCAATGACGGGAATCACCGCCAGGGCTATCCATACCGTGTAGTTCATGACCGGCTGCGTGCTGAACCAGCCATCCTTGAGAAAGGTATCCACGATGTCGATAGCGTTGGCCAGGAACAGCAGCGGGTAGAACCAGGACTTGCGCGCGAGGAAGTGCGAACCAAGGTCCTGCACCGAGTCCCAGCTTCTCGGTACCAGCAGCGCCGCCATGAGGAACAGGGTGATGGCGTAGGCGGCGAAGAAGAAATACAGGCCGACCGTCCACTGCTCGATGAATTTGGGCGAGCGGAACTCCCACCACCAGAACAGCAGCAACCAGACGAAGGTCGTCGCCAGCCATGCAAAGTACGCCAAGCTCAAGCGCAGCGGCTTGCCACCACTCGCCAGGCGATCAACGATGCCGCTCAGGCCAAGCAGCAAATGGGTGATCCCCAGGCCGATGATGATCGAAATGAGCACCATCACGTATTCGAATTGGCCCATCTACCCCTCCCCGAAAGCGGGCATCCGCTATTCAAATCACTCGATTGGGTCAGAGCCAGTTTCCCTGGTGCTCGATTCCGGAAATGTCGCTGACCACCTTCCAATCATCGCGCCATCGGCGGCACCCCTATGTACCACATGGCCATGAAAGCACCCGGTGCTTCGCACGATATGTTGCCGGGCTTGCAGGTCGGGAACCGCCCAACCGACCATCGAACGCGCCAGCCGGGGCACAGTTCAAACTGACGCACCTGAATCTGACTCTCCAGTTTGGTTGACCCGGGCCTTTCGCACAAACTCGGACTTGAGGTTCATGGCGCCAATACCGTCAATCTTGCAAGCGATGTTGTGGTCACCCTCGACCAGACGGATGTTCTTCACCCTGGTGCCCATCTTGAGCACGGACGAAGAACCCTTGACCTTCAGGTCCTTGATCACCGTTACCGAATCACCATCGACCAGCGTGTTGCCGCTGGCATCCCTTACCGAGACAGTATCGGTGTCTGCATCCGCGTCCGCCGCAGACCATTCATGGGCGCACTCGGGGCAGACAAGCATATCTCTGTCTTCATAGGTGTAGCCGGACTGGCATTTCGGACAATTGGGCAAGTCACTCATCGTATCTTCGCTTCGGTCATGATTGAACTGGTCCGTGAGCTCAGCCGGAGCGAAGCTGCATGGGGTATCTGGTGACGGCTGTTGCGGGCAGTCAGCGCGCCCGGAACGGGAACTCCTGCTGACAGGAAATCTTCACCGGCTTCCTCTTCATTATCGCAGGTCCAAACTGCCAACGTCTGAGGACAAAATGGTGGTCCGCGCGAACACTCAAGCTCTCGCAGACTCAAGCTTGAACAGCAGCGTCTACAAGGTTGCGGTCATCCGCGGCGCCTGCGCACGGGTGCCGACGCTCGCCTGACGCATCGCGCTGGCCCTGGCCGCCGGGATGGCGCCCCTGCACTGTGTGATCGCGCACAGCCAGAGCGAACATGGATTTCAGCCAGGCAAATTTGCAGGCGAAATGCCGGCGGCGTAGGATCAGAGCGGTCGCAAGTCCGTTCATTCAGGGGCACCACCATGCAAACCCATGCTGTCTGTCGCAGGGGCAGAAGCCGCGCGCCACGCCTGTGCGCCATCTCCTTGTTGATCCTCGCCGGCACCGGCCTGGCCCATGCGAACATTTGCCGCGTCACAACTGGCGGCAGCACCGGCGGCACCGGCACTTGGGGCTTTCCCATGACTCTGCAAACGGCGCTGACCACCAGTACCTGCACGGAAGTCTGGGTTGCGGCGGGCGTTTACAAGCCGGGCACCATGACCACGGATACGTTCAATATCCAGCCCGGCGTCGCCGTTTACGGCGGTTTTGCAGGAAACGAGGCGAGTCGCGGCGAACGCGATCCGGCGGCCCACATCACCATCTTGTCCGGTGATATCGACAACAACGACACCTACACCAATGGCAACAACATTGTCGAAAACTACGGCGACGTTTCGGGCAGCAACAGCTACCACATCATCACCATGAACGGCACCGGCGGCACCTCGATCACCGCCAGCACCGTGCTCGACGGCTTCACCATTACCGGCGGCGTCGCCTTGAGTACCCAACCCAACGGTGGTGGCTTGCATTGCAGTGGCCAAGGCAGCGGCAACGAGTGCAGCCCGACACTGAGCAACCTCACCTTCAGCGGCAACAGCGCCATCTCCGGCTCCGGCGGCGCGATGTACAACGATGGCACCAGCGGCGGCACCAGCAGTCCAATCCTGAGTAATGTCACTTTCAGTGGCAACGGCGCCCAGATAGGCGGCGCGATGGGCAACGGTGGCGACAATGGAATCAGCAGCCCGATACTGAGCAACGTCACCTTCAGCGGCAACACCGGCTACGACGGCGGCGCGATGGTCAACTGGGGCACTAGCGGCGGCACCAGCAGCCCGACGCTGAGCAACGTCACCTTCAATGGCAACGACGCCTACGACGGCGGCGCGATGTTCAACGTCGGGGACAGCGGCAACAGCGTCCCGGCCCTGAGCAACGCGATCTTGTGGGGCGACACGGCCATCAACAGTCATCCGGAGATTTACAACATATCGGCCACACCCGTCATCGACCACAGCGTGGTGCAAGGTTCCGGCGGCAGCGCTGGCTGGGACATGACGCTGGGCACCGATGGCGGCGGCAACCTCGGCACCGACCCCGTGCTTGGCCCCCTGGGCATCCACGGCGGCTCCACCGCAACCCTGTTGCTGGGCACGGGCAGCTCCGCCATCGATGCCGGAGATGATGCGGTATGCAGCGCCGCGCCAGTCAATGGACTGGACCAGCGCGGCGTCACGCGGCCGCAAGGCGCGCAGTGCGACATCGGCGCGGTGGAGATGGACACCATCTTCGCCAACGGCTTCGAGCCGTAGCAAATCGGCGCCAGCTCACGCTGGCGCCTTCTCTTGGAACGAGCAGTTTCGGACCCTCTGACTAACCCTGAGCAGACACCATGGGCCCAACTTGTTGATTCTGAATGCCTGGGTGACGACCAGAAATCCCGTATTCCGCGCCGCATGGCTTGTCCAGGCAGCCCAGCCGGCACCGCGCCACGCGGCACGAACTGCAGACTTTCTGGACGTCATGCCACCTACTCAGGGTTAGTCAGAGGGTCCATAGCGCGCCCGGAACGGGAATTCCTGCTGACAGGAAATCTTCACCGGCTTGCCGTTCAGTGTCGCCGGTTTGAACTGCCATTGTTTGAGCGCTGCCATGGCGGC
This sequence comes from uncultured Gammaproteobacteria bacterium, assembly GCA_963734945.1. Taxonomy (GTDB): domain Bacteria; phylum Pseudomonadota; class Gammaproteobacteria; order Xanthomonadales; family Rhodanobacteraceae; genus DASSBG01. The sequence goes on along the minus strand of CAVTJF010000063.1, from coordinate 71,271 downwards.
CTTGGCGAAAGCCGGCCTGCTCGCCGACTCAAGCTTGAGATCAACGGTTCGGCCATCCGTGTCGATGTTGAAGATGATGGTTGCCTGCCCCGAGATGCCTTCGGCCAACTGGGCCGGTGGGTACACAGGAGCAGGGCCGCGCAACAGGCTGGGCAGGGTATCGCATTGGTGCTCAGGGCAGTAGTGATCAAGCCCCTGTTTGATTTCATCGTTATACGAGCTGCACAGGCGCGGGTTTGCTCGCATGCATGACCACTCCCTGTGATCCGGGGTGGCCACCGGTGGTGCTGCAGCCCGCAACCAGCGCGACCATTCCGATCGCAAAAATACGCATAGCTCCTTCTCCTTTTATTCCGACGAATCTGAACGCATTCAGCTTAGGGACCCTCTGATTAACCCTGAGCAGGTGTCACCCATGGTGTCTGTTCGCAAGCCAAGGCGCACTGGCGCAGGCAGGCTGGTGGCCTGTCAAGTCTGTGCAACGCAGGATTGTGGACAGCATCATGGGCCAAACTTGTTGATTCTGAACGCCTGGGTGACGACCAGAAAGCCCGCATCCCGCGCCCGCGCGGCTTGTCCAGGCAGCCCAGCCTGCACGGCGCCACGCGGCACGAACTGCAGACTTTCTGGACGTCATGCCACCTACTCAGGGTTAATCAGAGGGTCCTTAGTCTAGCGCGCTGCAGAATTGCCACCAGCAATCACGGAATTCGCGCCTGGTACCAATCGCCTGCATTTGGCCCAGGCAAGAGCCCGTAGCCTGACAACCAGGACCCGGGTGGCCCACAAACGCAAGGCCGGCCCGCCCAGCCGCGCGTCGCGCGCAAGGCGGCACTGGGACTCGAGACCGCCAACATCAGGAACCTCATTTGCAGCCTGACATCCGCTCCGGGCCCTGAGTCAGAGCGCGAACTGGCCGAAATCGCCCTCAGCCCTGCGCCGGCATGTCGAACGCGCCGCCAGTACGCCGATGGCTGATGCACACGGCGGCAGGCCGCTTCAGGCCGACCTTCCGGCAGGTGCAAGGCCGGCCCCATGGCCGATCCGTGCGCCCTGATCTAGACTGGCCGTGGGCTTCACACGAGTTCCGCCGGGGCATGACAAGCAAGCCGCCAATTTCCGGACCCGGGCAGGACACCGGCGCATCCGGGACGAATGCCTCCGACCGCGACGGCCTTTCCGCGCGCATACGTCGGCTGGAAGCCGAGCTTGCGCTCTTGCGGCAGGCCGCGGCCAGTCAGGGCACCGCTCCGGCGCGGTTCCGGGACAACCTGGCCACGGTCAGGGTTCCACCGCAATTCGAAGCGCCATTCCTGCGTGCCCAGCAGTACGTCGCAAGTTATTTTGCAGACCGCGTGGAACAGCCGGAGACGGCCACCATTTCCATTGCGGGCGAACGTTACGTCCTGCTGCGCGCTGCATCCCTGTCGGTGGAGTTCGTGGAAATGGTGACGCGCCTGTATCGCAATGAAGGCAGCGATGAGGCGCGCCGGGTTGCCAACAACCTGCTGTTTGACCTGGCGCATGCCATTGGCAAGGCGGATGCCAGGAGTTTCCAGCAGAAGATGTCCGTGCACGATCCAATCGAGAACCTTTCCGCCGGACCGATCCATTTCGCCTTCTCCGGTTGGGCCTTCGTGGATATTTCAGCGAACTCCAATCCGACCCCGGACGAGGACTATTTTCTGCTCTACGACCACCCGTTCTCGTTCGAGTCGCACTCCTGGCTGGCCAAGGGCAAGCGCAGCGAGGTGCCGGTATGCATCATGAATGCCGGTTACTCGTCGGGCTGGTGCGAGGAAAGTTTCGATCTGCCCCTGGTGGCGGTCGAGATCGAATGTGTCGCCGCCGGTGACGAGCACTGCCGCTTCATCATGGCGCCACCCTCGCGCATCGATGGCCATCTGGCGCAATACGCCCACCAGCATCCGACGACCGACGCGGCCGAGCGAGGCGGTGCCGGCACGGTGCCCGAGTTCTTCCAGCGCAAACGGCTGGAGGACGAACTGCGACAGGCCAACGAGCGGCTTGAGCAGCGCGTGCGCGACCGCACCCGCGCCCTGGAACATGCCAACGAGCAACTGCGCCTGCTCGGCTCAGCCGTCGAGAATGCCAGCGAGGGTTTCGTGATCATGGCCTACACCGCCAAGGCCGACCCCCTCAGCATCACCTTTGTCAACCGCGGCTTTTCCCGCATGACCGGCCGCAGCTCCGATGCCGTGACAGGACAATCGCTGGCGTGCCTGGAGATGTCCGGGGATGACGGCTCGGTCATGCGCTCGCTGCTGGCCAGCGTAGGCCGGAACGAACCCTTCGAGGCGGAAGTCACGGCGCTTCGCGCCGACGGCTCGCCCTACGCCCTGGAAATGCACGTGATGCCCGTGACCGGCGACAGCGGCGAAATTGCATCGCACTGGATCGCCATCCTGCGTGACGTCAGCGATCGCAAGGCACATCTGGACGCCCTGCAGCATCAGGCGTTGCATGACGCGCTGACCGGCCTGCCCAATCGCGTGCTGCTGCTCGAGCGGATCGAACGCGCCATCGTCAAGGCACGACAGAGCGGAGATGCGTTTGCCCTGCTGTTTCTCGACCTTGACGGTTTCAAGGAGATCAACGACACCTTCGGCCACTACGTCGGCGACGTCCTGCTTACCCGCGTGGGTGACCGCCTGCGCGCGAACCTGCATGCCGATGACACCATCGCACGACTGGGCGGCGACGAATTCGCCATCGTCCTGATCGGCCGCGAAGACGGCAAGGAAGCCGAACATCTCGGCCGGCGCCTGCTGAACGCGCTGAAGAAACCATTCCTGATCGAGGGGCACGAGCTGGTTGTCGGCGGGAGCATTGGCGTGGTCGAGTATCCCCGGCACGGCAGCGACGCCATGTCCCTGATGCGCCGTGCCGACGTCGCCATGTACGCGGCCAAGGCCGGTCGCGCTGGCGTGCGCACTTACAGCAGTGAACAGGACGTGCATTCACCCGAGCGCATCCAGCTTATAGCGGCACTGCGCAACAGCATTGATGACGAGCACCTCGTCCTGCACTACCAGCCGGAAATCGACCTTGCCAGCGGCCACGTGGCACGCGTCGAGGCACTGCTGCGCTGGCATCACCCCGACGGCCGACTGCTGATGCCCGATACCTTCCTGCCGCTGGTCGCGACAAGCGACATCATCGACCGTATCGCCCGCTGGGTGCTGTCCCGGGCCATTCGCGACTGCCGCGACTGGCAGGAGGCGGGGTTCGCTGTCGGCGTGTCGGTCAATCTTTCGCCACACAACCTGCGCGACAGCCATCTGCCGGAATTCATCCTGCATGTACTCGATGACTGCGGCCTGGCGCCGGCACAGCTGACCATCGAGATCACCGAAAGCGGCATCCTCAGTGACGCACTGCTCGCAACCGGCACCTTCGAAAGACTGCGCGAGATCGGTATCGGCCTGTCCATCGACGACTTCGGCACCGGCTACTCGTCGCTAATGCATCTCAAGCAGTTGCCATTCACCGAACTGAAAGTGGACCGCACCTTCACCAGGGACATGCTGAACAACGAGCATGACGCCGCCATTGTCAGCTCCACCGTGCATCTGGGCCAGGAGCTGGGCTGCACCATCGTGGCCGAAGGCGTGGAATCGCCGGGCGTGCTGGAAAAGCTGCGCCAGCTCGGCTGCAACTACGCGCAGGGTCACCATATCAGCCGCCCGCTGCCGCTGACCCGCCTGTACACCTGGCTGCAAGCGCGGCAATCCGCCGGGGAGACATGACAGCAGGCCCTGCTGCCGGGATTTCATGCACCGCAAGCCGCATCTTCCGAGCAAGATCTGCCCTGTCTGCCAGCGTCCATTCTCCTGGCGGCGCAAATGGGCGCGCACCTGGGACAGCGTGCGCTACTGCAGTGAGCGCTGCAGGCGTCAGCGTGCTCGCACCGCGCCACCGGTCGACGCCCCGCACTGAACATGCAAGCCGTGGCACCGACGCGGTTCGCCGGCCCTGCCCGGCCTGACCCTCAGTATCGGCGCAGGGACGGCGAAGCCGCCAGGCCTGTTCTGACCCCGCGCGATGCACCTCCCGTCGCTGCATTCTGAACGCCGGGCAACGGCAAATCACCGACGTGTTTCCGCCGGGCCGGACAGGCGTATAAGGGAAGCGCCGCGTGTGCGGCATGTGCAATTTCCCTGGAGAGATACCATGAGTCCGACTCGAGCCGCAGTGACCAAGACCCCGACCAAGGCCAGCGCAAAAGTAGCCGCCGGAAAGCCTTCCGGCAGCAAGAGCAGCATGCACGTCGGCAAGGCGGAGAAAACCGCAGCCAAGCCGCAGAAGAAAGCCGGCAAGGTTGCCGCCAAGACCACGAAGCGTCACTGAGCACCCCTGCTTTGGCTGATGAGACGCCGCTCGCACGAGCGGCGTTTCACTTTGCGGCAGTACGCCAGTGCCAGGGTTTCATTTTGATGCGCAGCTGCGTCAACGCCGATGGCTGCGACCGCTCGGCCCCAGGGCCAGACCCGCACCCCCGGCGGCCGCCCGATCGGCGGGACCGTGAAGCTTGAGCGCCGCATGTGTCCCCAAAAAGTGCCGGATTGCGTTTCACTGTTTGAATCCGAGGAGAACCCGCCATGTCGCAGGTCACCAGGCCGTGTATTTCAATGCCGTGGGCGGCGGCCAGGGCGATGACATCGTGCATGCGGCAGCCATGTCAGGCGAGGGCTATCTCATTCTGGCCGGATCACGCGAAAGGAACAGCCAGGGCAATACCGATTTTGCCGTTGCCAGGCTGCTGGTGGGTGACGGAATTTTCAGAAATGGATTCGAGCAGCTGTTCTGACTACCCGGCCCGACCGGTGGGCCGCACCCGAGGATGACATCATGCATCATCAAGACAACCTTGCTCGCCCCACTGCCCCTGTCATTGTGCTTGTCGCGCTCCTGGCCATGATCACCAGCGCATGCTCGGGCAAGGACGACAAGACGCAGACCAGGATTGATGCCTGCAAGCTGATTGATCCGGCACGCGCGGCGGCCCTTCTCGGCGGCCCCATCACTGTCAAGCCCGTGAATACCGACGCTGCCGGCGCAGGAGCGGCTTCCATGTGCCAGTACCAGTCCGATCGCATGGGTGACAGTTTCCTGGTCATTGCCGGCACCCGCCCTTACGACGATGCGTCTGCCCAGATGGCCGACAGGAAAAAGGAGATTCTGGACAATGTGCCCGAGGGCATGGACAAACCCGGCTTCGAGGATATCAAGGGTCTGGGCGAGGCGGCGACGCTGGTCAGAGCCTCCGGCTATATGCAGCTGCACGTGCTGGCCGATGGCAAGGTCCTGGTGATCAACCGCAACCATGAGGCCACGCCGGAGGCTGTTGGCCAGGTCGAAGAACTGGCCAGGATGGCATTGCAGACCTGGTAGACCGCGTGTCGCCATGCGCACTCGCAGGCGCTTCGACGCATCCCGCAGCAGCGAAAGCAAGGCCCCGGGTTCCGGGCCTCCTGCAGAAAAATTGCCCGCAGTGAAAGTCGAGGCCTTCCCCGCAACGCAGGACATGACTCTGTCCCCTTGAACCAGCCTCGAAGCGGAACCGCATCAGTAGTCCCCGGTGCAAGTCTCGCAGCTTGCTTTTCGCCAGAGACAACAGGCAGGACTTGACCGTGCGTCGGTCAACTCACCAGGACTCAAACCCTGAAGAGAACAAGGTATTTGTGTCCGGTGGCAACGCAAAATTGATATCGGTACGTGGCGCCTGACTGTTCAGATCGATGGGTGTTCCTGCTGCGGGGTCACATTCGCTCTCGGACGGACACGCCACATTCTGGTAGAGCTGACCGTATTGATCATTGGTCGCCGCTGCGGTCAGAACGGTGGCGTTGATGGCGCTGGTGGAGAAGGCTCCGGATGCATCGGTGGTCAGGTATTGCACGTACGGAGCCTCGCCCGGGCCGTACAGGCTGATCCGTGCACCGCTCAACGGTCCGCCGGTACTGGCATTCATGACGGTGCCGGAGACCAGGGGACCCTTGTGCATCGCTATCTCGAACGCTGTTTGCGGCTGGTCCAGGAGCAGAGTGTAGGGCGCATTCCAGCTTCCGCCCGATGTGTCGATGGGCACGCCCGCACAAAAATTGTTGTCGAAATCACAATCGCTTGCTGGCAACTGCATTGCCACATATCGATGGCGAGCATCGCTTGCCCTGAGCGTGAACCCGCCAGGTTCGATGCCATCAAACTCGAACCCGCCCTGGTCATCAGTGTAGGTGACGCTGTCTGCAACCCAGAACCAGGTATCCCATAACATCTGGGTGGACATTTTTTCGACTCGGATACCTCGCAAGGGCTGTGATGTCTGCGCGTCTGTCACATGACCACTGATCCACTGGCGCGGCTCGATGGCTGCATCAATACCGGTCAGGTGTTCGCCCGGATCAGGAGTGAACACGGTGGCGCCGGTGGTATCACACGGTTGCTCCAGGCAGGGCACATTGTCGTAGTATTCGGCTACATAGCGGTCGCCGCCAACGAATCTCATGAAATAGCTGCGTGGCAGAAGTGGGCCGATTGTGTAGCCACTTGCGCCTTGCCGGGCATTCAACAGAAGGTCGGGATTGGTCGTGCTTACTGCCTGGGCGCTCGTGTAGTTGCTATCGGGGGCTTCTCCGGTGTGCGCATCGATGAGGGTGCCTGAAAAAACGACCCCCTTCTGGAGATGAATCGGGATGGTCGCAAGGAACCCGGCGGTTGCGTGGATTTCCGTGCCGCTCTGACATGGAGAGTCGACCAGCGCATCGTAAGCTGAGTCATTGCCGCACATGTTCAGGAAATCGATGTTTTGCGGTTCTATGCGTACCCGATAATCATCCTCAGGAAGCGATGGCAGATGAATGCTGCCACTGCGGGTGATGCTGAAGGATGCCCCACCAGAACCTTCCACGTACACGTTGAACGAGCCCGTGCTTGGTGACGCACCCTCGAGCGGGATGAAGTCCAATGTCCCTGCCGGGTACAAGGTAGTGTCATCCACAACCAGGCTTTGGCTCTCTGCTACCGTGAAGTGAGTCGTGAAACTCGCCTGACAGCCATAGGGTAGAACGCACGTATCGCCGCCGGGAAGCCCGACCGTATGCACGTCGTCCAGATAGGCGGATAAATACAAGTTGCCACTGACATCGGCTATCTCGAAAGCACCACTGGCATCGGTCGAATCCTCTCCAACAAGAGTGTAATTACCGAAAAGTGACGTATCGAGAACCTTGACATGGGCACCCTGGAGCGGCTGTCCCTGTTCGTCATAGACGTGCCCGCTCACCGAGCCAGCGAGTGCCGGCGGTGTCGCCAACAAGCTGCACAGAGACAGCAGGGCAAGTTGCTGCCGTGGCCGCGAAAACGCGCCGATCCTCTTCATATGCGTACCTCCCTGCGCACGAGCCCCAAGGCTAGGACCCTGACTCCGCCCCGGCATGGCGCGGAGCCCGATTTAAACCTGGATTCTGCCTGACAGCAATTTCAAGTCAAGCCAGGCAAACGCGCAGTCACCTCAAATTCCCATTTGGGTACGTTTCTGGCGCGCACTGAGCCCCATTGCGCCGGGCAGGCGCGGGCGACGATGCGGGAAGTCACCCTCATCCCATTCTTGCGCCCGATACAACCCGTTACCACCTGGTCGGCGTCGGCCTTGGCGCCTTCGTCGATGCCGACAGCCAGGCTGGCTCGCAGAGTGATCCGTTCGGCACCGCTTGGGAACCGTCCGACCAGCCCCGTTGCACGCCGCTACCGCAACCCCGGCGGGACAGCGTCAGCAGGCCTGGCACCGCCAGTGGCACCGCCAGTAGCAGTAACAGCCTCAAATCCAGCATCGTTACAGCGCTGTACGCGGGAACGGCGAGAATGTCGTTCAGCATGGGACTGCACGCACTGCCGCTGCCATGGCAGTACAGGCCGACGCCAACAGAGCTGGCCACCATCGGCATTGCCGGCAGTGACGGAGAAGCCATCGAGTATGGCGCTGCTATCAATCCTGCCCGCCGAGGTGGTGCCGTCCGTCACAACCACGTTGATGCTGTTCTGGCCGTTGCTGCCGTCGGTCGGCACGCCCTGAACGGGAATTTCTGCCCACAGGACGTTGTCACCAACTCTCGCCTCTGTGTACATGCGGAAATGACGTCAGCGGCAGTGGCGCTGTGCGGGCACAAGCAAAACGTCGATGAGTTTCAGCAAGGCATATTTGCGGGCGAAACGCCGGCAGAGTAGGCTTGGGACGGACGCAAGTCCGTTCATTCATCAGCAATGCCCTGTTGCCGCCTGCTGCAGGTGGATCGTTGCTGTTGGGTAACCAATCGCTGAGACCCAGGCATGACAACGAATACCGGTCATGCATCCCCAACAGTTGCCGACCTGCAGATCCAATCAGGAAAAATGTTGGTTGACAATATTGATACAGACAAATGGTGGAACACATGAATTGCTCAAAATCTGCCCGATTGATTATTGGCATGCTTTTGCTTGTTTTGACCGGCACCGCATTGGCACAACTCAAGCCGAGTATGAACTTGAGTGACTTGAATGGTCAAAACGGGTTTACGATCAATGCAGAAGCAGGAGACTCCTCTTTGGGCACTGCCTTGAGCTATGGCGGGGATATAACCAACGATGGTGTTGATGACATAATCCTTGGAGCTCAACTTGCATACATTCCTGACAATTCAGGACCGCCGGGAATCTATCACTCGGTAGGCAAGGCCTATGTTTTGCCTGGTAGTGCTTCCGGTTTCTCCAACCCATACAACCTGGATGAATCTGTGTCAAATTTGCATGGTGCAGCAGAGCATGATCATGCAGGTGGAACAGTCAGCACAGCTGGTGACGTGAATGGTGATGGCGTCAAGGATATCTTGGTTGGAGCCACTGGAGTTGGTTCAGTGGGTCGCATTTATGTCTGGTTCGGTGGTTTCCTTTTCTTCCCTTCTGCATCCTACGATTTATCAGAAATCAGCGGCTTATATGGATTTACCATCATTCCAGAAGTTCCTAGCCTGGGTGGATTGAATACGGCAGGAGACTTCAACGGTGACGGCATTGATGACATCATCATTGGTTCCTCAGCAGCTTCGCCCGACGGTAAAACCGGGGCAGGACGAACCTATGTGGTATTTGGCACGGGACCTGCATCATCTTCCATACCTGTTTCCATCAATCTCGCTGATCTGGATGGCACCAATGGCGTGATTATCAATGGTGAAGCTGCTGGAGACCTTTCCGGATCTGCAGTAAGTTCGGCCGGAGATCTGAATGGTGATGGTGTGGATGACATTGTCATTGGCGCACCTCATGCCTCGCGCAGCAATCCAAACAACCAGGAAGGACGGGCTTATGTTGTTTTTGGGAGCCGCTCGGCATTCACCAGCCCAATAGAATTGAGCTCCCTTGACGGTACAAACGGCTTTGTTATCAATGATGGTAACGACTGGGATCGTGCGGGTACCTCGGTCAGCTTTGCCGGCGACATCAATGATGATGGGCTGGATGACATCATCATTGGCGTGCCCGAAGTAGATCCCTTTGCGGCGGAGCAGGATCAGACGCCCGGCAGCTCCTATGTCATATTCGGCAGCCGGTCACCGTTCCCAAGCCCTCTGAATCTCAGTGACATCAATGGCAACAATGGCTTCAGAATCATCGGTGCCAATCCGTCTGATCAACTGGGTAAATCTGTCAGTGCCGCAGGCGACGTGAATGGAGACAGGATTGACGATTTGATCATAGGCGCCTGGGCGGCCAGTCCCAATGGCATGAATAATGCAGGAACCAGCTATGTGGTCTACGGCAACAACAGCGGATTTCCCAATCCACTCGATGTAACGAGCCTTGATGGAAGCAACGGAGTTGCGATTAACGGCATAGCTGCCAATGACACCTCCGGCGTAGCCGTGAGTTCAGCAGGTGATCTCAATGCTGATGGCATTGATGACATCATGATTGGCACACCGGTTGCTCATCAGGTATATGTGGTTTTTGGCAATGATGGAATTTTTGCTGATTCCTTTGAGCAGAGCCAATGAGCAAATATGGATCCTGCCCCTGCCATATCGGCAAGGTACGCGAGCGTTGTGTGGTCATGTCCGGCATCGCAACATCGATGCTGGCAGGTGACTCTGACCTGATTCGTTGCACGTTATTCTGGTCAGATCACTTGCAGCCTTTGTGACCGCGAGCGGCCCTGTTTGCCAACTCGACGTACCTCCGGTACCGGGCACATCCGGCGTGGGCAAGGATTCGGGAAAACGCCAGCTCCATCGCATTCAATGCCAGCCCCGCCAGCAGGGCTGGCACGGCATTGGAGCTCAGTTTCCGTCAAATCCGTCGGCAAACAGGGAAGCCTCGACTTCCACTGCACCGATGTCGCAACCGGCACCTTGCGGCCGAGTCAAGCCACGCTGATCGGTTGGCACGCCCGCGTCACAGGCGGCCGCATCGATCACGAGGCTGCCGGGCAGTGGCGTCATCGTGGGTGTCAGACCCGCCGTCATGGCCAATGGTGCCAGCATGGCATTGCCGTCCGCGCTGCCGTTGCAACTTGTGTCTCCGAAGAAATTGCCGCCGGCGTCGGTCAGTCCCGTCCCTGTGGCGCTATCCCTGCAGTCATTGCCTGCATTGCCGGCCACGATGGAGTTGGATATGGAAATCGTGCCATCGTTCTCCACGTCCAGCGCGCCATTGGTTGAAGTGGCCGTATTGTTGGCTATGGTCACGTAGTCAAGCGTGACGGCAGACACCTTGAAATTGCGAATGGCCGCACCGCGACCGCTGCTGCTGGAATTGCCCTCGAACGTGCTGTTGGTGACAAACAGCTCGCCACCGTAGGCCGTACTGATTGCACCGCCGCCGCTGCCTGCCGAATTGCCCGTGAACGTGGTGTTGTCGATATGGGTCACCGTGCCGGCGGTGCCCTGGAAATAGTATCCACCGCCAATGTATGAAGCGGTGGAATTGCCGGTGAACAGGCAGTCGTGAATCACCACCGTGCCGCTCTGAGATGAAAGGCCACCGCCACCGAGATCGGTAGCGTTGTGATCAAACGTGACGTGATCCAGCTCCAGATCCGTGCCCACCATTGCCATGCCGCCGCCGTAGCCGCTGCCCAGAGCGTGGCTGATCGTGAGGTTGCGGATGATCGCCGAGCCATTGCCCGACCCCAGGTCGCCGATCCAGAAAACCCGCACGGCATTGTTGCCGCTGATCGTGACCATGTTGGCGCCATCAATTGTGGTCGTCGATGCATCGGTCAGATCCGGCAGTGTGCTCGCAAGCACGATGGTCTGCGGTGTAGCGAAAACGACCGGATCAAAGACAATCGTGTCGGCGCCATTTCCGGCATTGCATCCGGGGTAGGTCTGTCCATTGGCATTGGCGTTGACGATGGCGTTGCGCAATGAACACGCCGAACTGGTGTCGGCAGTCGAGTTGACGACAATCGTGTTCGCCAGCACGGAGCCGGTATACAGAGCACCCGCAACAAACAGCAGGCCCGCTCCCACAATCAGCTTTTTCATGCGCCATCCCCAGAGTTGCAATCTGATCACTATTCCATAATCCGTCGCCATCGGCACCAACTTTCTCCGATTCATGCGAGGGCGCCTTTCGGCCTGCCCGCGGCTCGACACGACACGGAGACCGCGGAACAGCGCAAGCAGCCGCGGCAGAGGCAGACGCGCGGCGGCGATCACCAGCGGGAGAATCGAAGACCACCGACCGCTTTCTGTGTAACCGTGAACCTCCCTTTTTTCCCGGTGAAGTCGTTGACTGGCGGCAGCCTGTCTTTCTAGCGTGGAGTGCACCGCAGGCATGAGCATCCGCATACGGGACCGCGGCACACAGGCGCGTATCGGTACGGGAGCATGCAGCGGTTTGTGAAGCCGCTTGCCAGTTCACCGGTATTGCGCGGCGCAAGACTTACTGACTGGAGTTGGCCATGACTACATGCATCAAGAAACCGGCGTCGTCATCATGCACGCCGAGTCGCACCGGATCGTCGAAGCAACGGGTTCGACGTGTACTCCTGCTTGCCCTTTTGATGAGTCTGTCTGCAGCGACGTGGGCCAAGAGCCACAATAACGGCCACTGCGGATGGGGCGAGGCCCAAGCGACCTTTCAGGCTCTGCCGGTGGGGTACGTGGATGTAACCGATTTCGGCACCAGGGAGCGTCTGGCCGGGCTGGGAGGCGGGTTTGAACACTGCCAGTTTCGACTTTTCACTGATGGACAGACCTACACCTTCAAGGCGGGCGATGTCGTTGTTGGCGGCGTGGTGCAGTTGTTCGACTACCCGAACTGGGGCTTCAGCCTGGCTGAAGCCATTGCCGATACCGAGGCCGTCGATGATCGCGCCTGGTTCGGCCCGGCCGGCGGTCCGCTTGTGCAGCAGCCGCTGCAACGGACCGCTTACAAGCAATTTCATCGTCCCGACTGGGGCCTGACCCTTTATCAGCATCGCGCATTTATCACGCAGGTCGCGCCCGGTGAGTACACCAGCTACTGGGAGGAGACCTACTACGGCGCCCCGGTCGGGTCGGCGACAGTGCACATCGTCGTACTGCCCTGATCTTCGGCGCTGCCGACGCGCTACAAGCCGCAGGGCAATCGAAGCAACTTGCGGATCATGGGTACCCGTGACTTCACGGGTGGAAGCGACCGGGGGTGCTTTTGGCGGGGCTGTCGGCCCCGCCCCCTTTCGGCCCGGAGCCACATTGCCCAACCTTGCTGTCGTGGTCCCGCATCCAGTTCCCGCTACCCCGGTTTCCCCGGGCAAGCTTGCAAACCGGCCAACGGTGCGTCAGTCTCCTCTGTTACCGATGCGCTTCTCCGCATCGGACACAAGGGGAAAAGCGATGGTCACGAGGTCTTTTCGTCTGCGTCGGCCGCTGGCGCTGGCCATTGCCATGTCACTGGCGGCGGGCAGCCTGCACGCCGCCACCCTCACCGTCACCACCGCTGCCGATTCGGACCCGAGTCTTCCTGATACCTGCACGCTGCGCCAGGCCATCGAGAGCGCCAATGGCGGCACCTCCAATATCGGCAACTGCGGCGCGGGAGACTCCGGTGCCGATACGATCGTGTTTGCGGCAGGCCTCAGCGGATCGACCATCACCCTGGTGGACAAACTGGGTGTCGTACAGCCGCTCACCATCGTCGGCAGCAACCAGGACATCGTCGGCCCCACGGGCAGCTACGCCCTGTTCGATTCATCCGTGCTTACCCTGTCCGATCTGACCATCAGGGGCACCGACAACAGCGGCCACTCCGGGGGTGCCTTGCGCATCCAGAACGGCAATCTGACTCTGAACAACGTCACCCTGAGCGGCAACACGGCCAGCAGTGGCGCCGGCATTTCCGGCGGCGGTTCGGCCTGCGCACTCAATCTGACCAACACCGTCATTTCCAACAACGCGGCCACGGGCAGCAGCTCCCAGGGCGGCGGCATCTTCTCGACCTCCTGCACGATGACGCTGATCAATTCGACGATCAGCGGCAATACCGCCGCGATCGGCGGCGGCATCAACGCGCTGTACGGCACGCTGAATGCCACTGGCTCGACGATCAGCGGCAACACCGCCATCTATTCCGGCGGCGGCATTCAGGCCAGCGGCTCGGGCTTGACCATCAATCTCGACCATTCGACCCTGTCAGGCAACACCCTGAGCACGTCCAGTTCCTCGGCGTTCTACCGCGGCGGCGGCCTGTCCCTGAGCAGTTATGGCCAGGCCACATTGACGGCCTCGACTGTCTCCAACAACGGCGCCAACACCGGCGGCGGCATCGCGGCGTACTCCCATGCCACGCTGACCGTGACCGACTCCACCTTCTCGGGCAACACCCAGGTGGATACCGGAGGCGCCATCGCGCTCGGTTCCAGCAGCACTGCAACCGTGACCAACTCCACCCTGTCCGGAAACGCCGCAACGTATGGCGGCGCGATCTATCTTTCCGACAACGCCGAGCTCACGCTGAACAACACGACCGTGTCCGGCAACACGGCCTACACCGCGGGCGGCGTGGAAAGCATCCGCTACACGCAGCTGTCGCTGAACAACAGCATCGTGTCCGGCAACACCCTTGCCACTTCCGGCGGCAGCAATCCGGACATCGGCAACTTCAGCGGCACGGTGCCCTTCTCGGCCAGCCACTCGCTGCTGGGCAGCGGCGTCAGTCCCGATGCCGGGCAGAACAACATCTTCAGCGACGCGCCGGGTCTGAACGCACTGGCAGACAACGGCGGCCCGACGCAGACCATGGCCCTGCAGGCCGGCAGCGCTGCCCTTGATGCCGGCGACAATGCGGCCATTCCACCGGGCGTGAGCAACGACCAGCGCGGCGCAGGCTACCCGCGCATCGTCAAGGGCAACGTCGATATCGGCGCCTACGAATCGGCACAGGACACCATCTTCGCCAACGGCTTCGAGCCGGTGCCCTGACAGACGGCAACGGCCGCAACACAAAGAACAGTGTGAGGTTCTTTCTTGGCACGCCGGGCCCCAAGGGATATGGGCAACCCTGCGCGCATTCTTCTTATGGCATGCTTGAGCGTGGTGAGTGACTCTCATCCACTTCCCTGATCTCCGTGCCAAAGGCAAATCCGGCTCAACGCAGGCGAGTTTGCCGGCGGCTTCCGCCCCGGCAAAACGGGCACGAAGAAACTAAAGGAGCAATAGTGAGTTTCCTGGAGTGTCGATTCCAAAGAAGGTCTCTGGGCCCTTTTTTGCCTTTTTTGAGTACTGAACCTGCAATCCCTATTTGGAAACCGCCGCTGGATGTTCAGAAATGAAGCCAACTAGCTACCAGTTCAGCCAGACCTACATCAAGTCCAAGGTCCGCGCCCCCATACGTAGCGCGATCATCGTCACGGTCATTGCAGGCATCATGTCACTGGGGCTGGGCATGAGTGGCACCTGGAACCCCATAGCCGCAGTGGCCGTTCCCTCAGTTGTAGTGGCCATCGTGCTCTACAAGAACCTCAAGCTAAGTTCTTATGCCGCAGCGACATTGCCTGGACTCAAACTCGAGCTATCCGAAGATACCGTTTGCCTCATTGAACCAACTGCCCGTCTCACTTTCCCGACAGACTCAATCGCTTCTGTTGTGATAGCCAGACGCTCCCAACAACCGCATACGATCTACATAGAGAGAAGTGATGGTTCCACAATTCAATTTCGGGGCTTGGACAACATGGATCGGCTTGCTCGCCAACTCTCACGCATCGCTGGATCCTCGAAGACACGGGATCTCAAGTGGTGGCAGCTGGAACCTCATTGATTCGTTGTGACTCATACTTGCGGATGATCATCAGAAGATGCTGGGTCTTCCCCGGGTTTGCGCGCGGTATGGATCGCTACGATTCCCAGAGACAGTCGCTCGAAGCTGACATCTTCGAATCCGTGCTCCACCAACTCCCGAGCAAGCTTCTCGGCTGAGGGGAAGTCGCGGATGCCATGCAACAGGTACTTGTAGGCCGATGCATCGCCCCCGGTAGCCAGCCAGCCCAGTATCGGCATGCAGATGGACATGTAGATCAGGTAGGCACGATTCAGAAACCCCCAGGGGATATTGGAAGCCTCGAGGATGATCAATCGACCGCCAGGCTTGAGCACCCGCAATGCCTCCTGGGCAGCAAGCTTGCGATTGCAGATCTTCATCCCCAGCGAGATGGAATAGGCATCGACGCTGCCGCTCGGGATCGAGGGCATGTGCTCGGCGTCCAGTCGCTGGAGGCTGACGCGATCCTTGTATCGCCCCAGTCGTCGTTCGGCGATGGCAAGCATGCTGGCGCTCACATCCGCGGCCATGATCCTTCTGCCTTCGGCAGGTGCACGGTTCAAAACCCGGAGAATGATATCGCCGGTGCCGGTCGCCCCATCGAGCAGCGTATCCCACTCTTCGCTCGCGATGCGGCGGGCCACGCGTCGCTTCCAGATCCTGTGAATGCCAAAGCTGAAGACATCACACAGCTTGTCGTAGCGTGACGCGATACGACCGAAGACATCATCATTCTGCCATGCAAATTCCGCGGCATTCTGGTGATCTGTTGATTCGCTTGCTGTCATCGTGCTGCCTTGTTCCTTGAGTTAGCGGTCTCCGTGAGCGTCCTGGCAAATGCGTTTCGCTGAAACGACGGCTCAGACCGCATGCGGACGCCGCCCTAGCAATACTGACTGGAAGAGTACGTCGTCTCGGCGCTCCAAGCCAACAAAGCCGGCCTCGGCCAGCAGTGCCAGTAGCCTGTCAATCGATACCGCGTAGTAGCGACTGCGCAGAACCCGCGTGTTGCACGTTCCATCCGGCGCCTCCGTCGTCAGGTAGAGGCGCAGATCGTAGTGGTCGCCGTCCCACTCCCAGACCTGGGCTGCCAGAAACCTGTTCCCGTCCTCATGCCGAAGCCCGTACGGCCGAACATCCGGGTTCACCCTTTTGATGACGGCATAGTCGCGAACCGAAAAAATGGCAACCCCACCAGGGCAAAGGCATCGATAGCAATTTTGAAAAGCTGCCAGGATCTCGGCGTCGGACAAGAGATGGGGGATGCTGTTGTCGCACGCGATGACAGCAGAAACTGACTCTTTAGGCGTACGACCTAGCTCCCGGAGATCATCAACATGCACCTCCGCCGTCATCTCACGGCGTGACAACTCGGCCTTCAGCCGAGCAATCGCCCCCGGAGAAATGTCCGAAGCGATGACCTCGTAGCCAGCATTGATCAAGCCGATTGCCTGCGTTCCGATCCCGCTGGCGGCATCCAGAACCCTGTCGCCGGGCATCACACCAAGCTCTTCCAGCAATCCAGCCAGCGCCCGTCCCTGCCTAGCTATCGCCTGCTCCCAATCGCCGTAGAGCAAATGGTAGAACGGTGCCAGTTGATCGTAGAACTGAGTGGTCATCGGTTTGTGACTATAGGAGACACAGGGTCAGATCTTGTGCATTGCTGTACACAAAAAGGCAAAAGGCAAGACGGTATCTGACCCCACCCCTCGCTCGCGTGCCCCGCGCGGACAAGTTCTTATTCACGGAAGATTGTTTCTGGTACCCCGTACGACTCGGAATACACGTACCCAAGGGTGAACCTGGTTGCCGTGATGACCATCATACAGAATCCATGTACGTCTGGACGGCTGAGCCTGGAATTGTCCTCAAATTGGAAGTCTTTGACTCCAGAGACACCGAGATTTCGAGATGCTGTCCATGCCATGGGGCCGACAGGCCCGGGCTTCGAGTAATCAACGCTACCGTCCGGCCTCACTGGATAGATAGGGCTAACAGAAATCATGACGCCGCCAGGACCCTTGATAAACGTCCGCGAGTTAGGTACGTCGTGGACTCGATGAACGCGATCATGTTTATTGTCATTCACAAGCCGGTTGACAGAGGCAAGATCACCATAGTTACACATTGTGTTCGGTATTATCTCTCTTGCCAGAATTGACTTAGCAACACGGAGTAGTGCTGCAAACGCTTTTGGAGCAGTCCCCTGCAATTCGTGTAGTGGCTTTCCTTTGTCAAGTGAGTTCGGATGAAATGGGTAGTAGACCTTCGCCTGTGGCTTATCGAGGAAGTCATCTCTAAGATCTGCAGCACAATAATCAAAGCACTGCCGTACGGTTTGGAGTATGGCTCCAGTCTTATGGCCGATAAATTCAACCGAACTATCTTCCCTCTGTGCCTTTACAATCAGATGAAGGAGGTCGTTAAGTGAGCGCCTTGCGAAGGCAAGCGAATTTGCTATTTCAGATGTCCTTTTTGCGTTCATGAATTCCTCGAATGCCCCTGCGAGCTTAACGCCGCGTCAAGCGGCCGCGGTTCGGAGTACCTCATGGAACACTATGGCATGATCCCGCGGTCCGCTTGAGCGCATGGCCAGGGCGCGCCCGTCGGACGCTCAAGAACAAGGGTTCCTCCCGAAGTGGTACCTATTTGATGGAAACCAACGGAGCGCAGGATCGCGATCATGAAGGTGGACTTAGGATAGCAGCGGGCGAAGAACCGCACCTGCTTCGGGTATCTTGATACAAAGGCCGCGATCAGCCTCGCCCCGATGCCGCGGCCGCGGAATGGACGGGCTACGGAGCACTTGTAGAGTTCGACGTCGGTCTCTTCGGAACCGGGGACCTTCTCAGCAGCAAGAAGGAAGGCCACTCGGCCATGGTCGCTTGCTTCGTAGATAACGAGCACTGCCTTCACGATTTCCGTACCACGTTCTGTCTGGCGAGCCATGCCACCATGCTGAATAACTTGCTTTAGCGCTGCCCTAAGCGCATGAAGATGCGCAGGCTCTTGCATCCATGGAGCGTAGTGCCCATCTCTTGCGCCCTCCCGAACTAGGTTAAGAACAAAATCGATGTCGTCAAGGAGTGCATGGCGCATTTTCTCGCTTTCGATCATTGCGGGAACCTCACATGCATGGCCTAACGGGCCGGTCAGGTGACGCGAAGCCTCGAGGTGGTGAAGTGGTCACCTGCAGCGACAGGCTATGCATTGGCCTCGGGATCCGGCCCCACCAGAATCTCATCCTCCGAAGGTATTCGTTCCTTGATTCGCGATATGATCTCGCTTACGTCCTTTCGAGATTGCCACCAAAGAATACCAAGGACGCCGCCGGCAATGATTCCTACGACTACGATTACTACAAACACGGTGAATGTTCGGTCCGACTTGATTTCGGTGCTCATGGGGCCAGAGGGTCAGGTCTTGCCTTTTGCCTGTCGAGATAGAGGAGCCCGAGTTGTGCATGTCCAAGTCTTGTGTTTTGATCTCTGCAAAAAGCAAAAGGCAAGACCTGACCCCGCTCCCCTTCAGGATATTCCATATTTTTCCTCCTCTTCATGCCTACGCAATTTCCGCATTCGACCAAGAATGGCTTTTTTCCAAGCCATTCTGTTAAGTCCATTTAACTCCTCTTCCATAAGTTGCCTGGCCTCCTCCTCGGTTCGACAACCACGAATAGCTTCAAGCGTTTCACGCCAAGATGGTGCGCGAAGTCTATCTGCAATAACCTTGTTGCGATTTCGCCTTTTGTTAACTTCGTCAGTTTCCATAGACACCTTTGCTTTCTCAAGCCTGATCTTAAGTTCAGAAAATGCGAGGTTGTAATATGCGTCTCGACCACCTCTAGATCCCCTATAGGGTGCGACCGGGTGAGGTACTGTATAGACAGCCGTTGAAAAGCTCCGAATTGACAGCTCTTTTCCTTGCTCTTCCAATAGCTGCTCAAATGTTATACTAAGCCCAGTTGCTTTTATAATTCCGTCTGCTGCATGCTTACCAAGCAACAGCACGGCTTTTGGCTGCAAGAGTCTTAATTCCTTCTGCCACCATTCACTACAATTTCGCAGCTCGTTCGCGCTTGGAGGACGGTCTCGGCTTCCTCCACGTCCGGGCCAACACTGTGCTGCATTAGTCGTGTACGGCCGGGGCAAGATCGACTCATCTGGGTCAATCGAAAAACCGATAGTGCGCAAGTATCGATCCAAGTAGGTCCCCCCTGGCCTCCGCAGCTTGCCGCGCCCACCAATCCAATGAACGCCTGACACGCGAACCCCATGCTCCGATGGAGCTTGAGCCATGAGGAAGAGGTCAAAATCCCAATTATCTATTATCGAGCGGGGGACTTCATTTGGGATCATCTTCGGGCATGACCGGCACACATGCATCTGATCGAGTAAAGCACGTATTTCGCTGAAGTCTATGTATTTCATTCATTGACACCCTAAACAACATACAAATGTACCCCTCTAACCTTATCCCTCCAAAACTCACCTGTTCCATCAGCGAACTCCTCAGTAAGTTAATTAGCTTTGTCGAATTAGACAACCTTGTGCAGCAGGGCATGTTGAAGTAATCGCGTTGGGCGTAATCTTCGTGGATGCCATCTTTGCAGCAGTGGTAACGTCAGGCAAGTCGAGATGAGTAAGATGTGGCAGTGGGCACTCCAAAAAGACGCAAATCGCAATAGCAATTCGTGCCGCTTTTGCATCTTTCCCGTTCAAACATGCTCTCGTGCGGCGCATCGCGGGCATGGCCCGCTCCTACAGTTGGGCTTGCAGCGTCTGCTTGAACGCAGCGTAGTCGGCGGGCATGGGGCTCGGCGTGTGCGGGGCGATCCAGCAGCGCCTGCAGCGCTGGCGGCACCGGTACTGCTTCGCCGATCAGCGGTTCGACCACGGACTCGAACTTGGCCGCGTGGGCGGTGGCTGCCACGGCGTAGTCGTGCGTCGTCGCCGTCGGCGCGGCGGCGTTCCAGCACGCAGGCGGCGGTGGCGGTGTGCGGGCACAGTACCTGGCCGTATTCGCGGTGCCAGCGGGTGATGGTGGTGCGGATGGTGTCGTCGTCGACCCAGTCGGCTGTTGAGCTGGCTGCGCAGGGTTTCGGTGTCGGGATGGAACCAGCGCAGGCGTTCGAAGTTGCTGGGGGCGCCGACGTCCATGGCGTTGGCCAGGGTGGCCAGGCTGGGGCGTGGGGCGTAGTCGTCGCCGGCGAAGAAGTCGGCCAGCACGCGGTTGGCGTTGGTGGCCAGGGTGATGGGGCCGATGGGCAGGCCGCAGTCGCGCGCCAGCAGGCAGGCCAGTGCGTTGCCCAGGTTGCCGGTGGGCACGATGAAGCCGAGCTTGCGCCGGCTCTTTCGCCAGTGTTGCAGGCTGGCCAGGGCGTAGTAGCTCATCTGCGGCAGCAGGCGGCCGAGGCTGATGCTGTTGGCCGAGGTCAGGTGCAGGCGCTGGGCCAGGTCGCGATCGGCCAGGGCCTGCTTGACCAGGCGCTGGCAGTCGTCGAAGTGGCCGGCGAGCTTGAATGCGTGCACGTTGTCGCCGAAGCAGCCGAGCTGGTGGGCCTGGCGCGGGGATACCTTGCCATCCGGGTACAGGATCACCACCCGGAAGCCCGGGCGCCGATGGAAGGCCGCGGCCACGGCGGCGCCGGTATCGCCGGAGGTGGCCACCAGCACGGTGCGGGTTGCGCTGCCGGCATCGGCAAGCCGTGCCATGCATGCCGCCAGGAAGCGTGCGCCGAAGTCCTTGAATGCGGCGGTGGGGCCGTGGAACAGCTCCAGCAGAAAGGTCTTGTCGTCGGCAACCGGGGTCAGCGGCAGCGGCAGGTCCAGTGCCTCGTGGCAGATGGCATCGAGCTCGGCTTCCAGTGGATCACCGGCGAAGAACGGCGCCAGCAGGCGGGCGGCGACTTGCGGCAGGGTGTCGGCGCCATCGAAATCGGCGGGCGTGAAGCGCGGCAGGTGTTCCGGCACGTACAGGCCGCCGTCGCTGGCGAGACCTGCCGCCAGTGCGGCGGAGAGGCTGGCCGGCGTGGCCTTGCCGCGTGTGCTGAGGTAGTTCATGGCAGCACCTGCGCGGCCGGGCCGGCCACCGGCGACACCCAGGCCTCGCTCTCCAGGCCGGCATCGGCAAAGGCCGCCTGCATGGCCGGCGCGGCGCGTGTGGCCTCGGTCTCGTGCTCGAACCAGGCCACCATGCTGGGGCCGGCGCCGGAGATGCCGGCACCCAGCGCGGCGTGATCCATGGCCGCCTGGCGCACGCCGGCGAAGCCGGGAATGAGGCCGGCGCGGCGCGGCTCGACCAGCACATCGGCAAGGCCTGCCCGGATCAGTGCCAGGTCGGATTGGTACAGGCCCGCCAGCAGCAGCGCCAGGTGGCTGGATTGCTGCACGACGTCGGCCAGCGGGTAGTCGCCGGCCAGCACCGCGCGCGCGTCGCGCGTCTCGATGGCAAGCTGCGGATGCACCAGCACGGCGCTCAGGCCCGGGGGCACCGGCAGCGACAGCAGCCGGTCGGCGGTGGTCAGGCACAGGCCGCCCAGCAGCATGGGGCCGACGTTGTCGCCGTGGCGGCCGCCGCTGGCCACCTGTTCGCCGGCCAGTGCAAACGGGTACAGGGCGGCTGGCTGCATGGGTTCATCCAGCAGGGCATTGGCTGCCACCAGGGCGGCCACCGCCGAGGCGGCCGAGCCGCCCATGCCGGAACCGAAGGGAATGCCCTTGTCCAGCTCGATGGCAAAGCCGTAGGGCAGCTGCAGCGCATCGCGCAGCGCCATCAGGGCGGCGCCGGCGGTGTTGTCGGGGGCGGTCATGGGCAACGCGACACGGTTGCCGCGAATGGCGTCGATGCGCACTTCGGCCGCAGCGATGCGGCGCACGCAGGCGATGTCCTGTGGCCCGGCCAGGCTGTGGCCCAGCAGATCGAAACCGGCAATGGCGTTGCCGACGCTGGCCGGGGCCGAGGCGCGCACGCTGTTGTCGACAGGCGGGCTCACAGCACGGCTCCCAGTTGCCCGGCAATGCGCAGCACATCGGCAAATACGCCCGCGGCGGTGACCTCCGGCCCTGCGCCCGGGCCCTGCACCACCAGCGGGTTGTCGCGGTAGCGGGCGGTGGTGAACTGCACGCAGTTGTCGGTGAGCTGCAAGGTGGCGAAGGCGTGGCTGCGCGGCAGCTCGCGCACGCCGACCCGGGCACGGCCGGCGCTGTCCAGTTGCGCGACATGGCGCAGCACGCAGTCGTTCGCCTGCGCCCGGGCCAGGCGCGCGGCCATGTCCTCGTCCATCACCGACAGGGCGGCCAGCAGCTGATCGGCGGGCACGTCGGCAAGGGCGTCGGGCACCAGGCTTTCGATCTCGACATCGGCCAGGCTCAGGTCGCGCCCGGCTTCGCGCGCCAGGATCACCAGCTTGCGCGCCACGTCCATGCCGGACAGATCCTCGCGCGGGTCGGGCTCGGTGTAGCCGCGCTGCTGCGCTTCGGCCACCTGTGCGGAGAACGGCCGGCTGCCGTCGAAGCCGTTGAACAGCCAGGCCAGCGAGCCGGACAGCACGCCGTCGATGGCGATCAGCTCATCGCCGGTATCGAGCAGGTCGCGCAGGGTCTGGATGATGGGCAGGCCGGCACCGACCGTGGCCTCGTAGCGCCAGTGCGCGCCGCCGCTTGAGAGCGCTGCGCGAATGGCGCGCCAGCGATCCAGGTTGCCGGCGCCGGCGTGCTTGTTGGGGGTGACCACGTGGATGCCGTGCCGCAGCCATGGGGCGTAGTGATCGGCCATCTGCTCGGCCGCGGTGCAGTCGATCAGCATCGCGTGCGGCAGATGCTCGGCGCGCACGTGATCGACCAGCGCGTCGATGTCGCAGTCGCGGTCGGCCCGCTGGTCGGCGGCCTCCGGCGTGTGCCCGGCTTCGCCCAGCCACATGCGGCGGCTGCCGGCGACGGCGCGCACGCGCAGGTCCAGCCCGCCCTCGTCCCGCAGCCGCGCGCGGGATGCGGCCAACTGCGCCAGCAAGGCCCGGCCCACGCGGCCCGCGCCGATCAGGCCGATGCTGATGGTCTGCGGCGACAGCCAGAACGCGG
This sequence comes from uncultured Gammaproteobacteria bacterium, assembly GCA_963734945.1. Classification (GTDB taxonomy): domain Bacteria; phylum Pseudomonadota; class Gammaproteobacteria; order Xanthomonadales; family Rhodanobacteraceae; genus DASSBG01. The sequence goes on along the minus strand of CAVTJF010000063.1, from coordinate 47,890 downwards.
CATGTGCCGCGCGCAGGGCACGCTGCACGTCGGCCTGCCGCACCGCGAGCGAGATATTGCGCTCCGAGGCGCCCTGGGCGATGGCGCGGATGTTGACGCGGGCCCGCGCAAGCGCCGCAAACAGGCGCGCCGCCGTGCCCGGCGTGCCGGCCATGCCGTCGCCGACCGCGGCCAGCACCGCGATGTCGGCCTCGGTGCGTACCGCCTGCAGGCTGCCTTCGTTCAGTTCCACGGCGAAGCTGCGCGCCAGCGCCCGTTCGGCCTGCTCGCGCTCGCTGCCGCGTACCACGCAGCAGATGGAATGCTCGGACGAGCCCTGCGAAATCATCACCACCGACACCGCCGCCCGATGCAGCGCCGAGAACACCCGCTCGGCGGTACCCGGCACGCCCAGCATGCCGGCACCCTCGACGGTGACCAGGGCCAGGTCGCGCATCACGCTCAGGCCCTTGACCGGCGCGCCATCGGATGGCCCGCCGATGCGACTGCCCTGCGCCTCGGGCGTGCGCACACCGCGGATGCGTACCGGCATGCCGGCGGCGATCACCGGCGCCAGTGTCTGCGGATGGATGACGCGCGCACCGAAATAGGCCAGCTCGCAGGCTTCGTCGTAGCTGAGCCGGGGCACTGACACCGCGTCGGGTACCAGGCGCGGATCGGCCGACAGCACCCCGTCGGTGTCGCCCCACAGGGTCAGTTCATCGGCGTTGAACAGGCGCGCCAGGATGGCGGCGGAATAGTCACTGCCATTGCGGCCCAGGGTGGTCATCTGCCCGCCCTCGTCACGGGCCACGAAACCCGGCGCGACGCGCAGCCTGCCGGCATGGCTCTCTCGCCAGGCGGCCAGGCGTTCGGCGCTGGCATCCCAGTCGACCCGCTTGCCCAGCTCGCCCGGCGCCACCACCAGCACCTGGCGCGAATCGAGCCACACGGCATCCTCGCCCTGTGCCTTGAGCACGGCACAGAGCAGGCGCGAACTGAGCAGCTCGCCGCAGCCGTGCACCGGTGCCAGCGCGGCCTCGCTGGCCACACCCAGCACCGACAGCGCATCCAGGTGCCGCGCCAGGCTGTCGAACTGGGTGCCAATGTCCGCCAGCATCGCGGTGGCGTCCGCACCCAGCAGCGCCTGCGCCAGTTGCCGGTGTCGCTGATGCAGTTGCTCGGTTCCCGCCTTCCAGTCGCGGCCGGCCAGCGCGTCCGCGGCCAGTGCCACCAGGGCATCGGTGACGCCACCGGCAGCGGAGACCACGACCACGCAGTCGCCGTCCGTCTGCCCGCGCACGATCTCGGCCACGCGCCGGAAGCCCTCGGCATCGGCGACGCTGGAGCCGCCGAACTTGTGCACGCAGATGCGTGCCGCCGCTGCCGATTCGGGAGGCGATGGGTTCACTGCAATGTCGTCGGGGTGCTGCATGCCGGTCTCCTTGTAGCCCTGGCTTCTGGAGCGGGCTTTGCGAACCGGCTGGACTTCAGGCCCGCATCCCGCCTCCGGGAGGGGCCGTGTTCGCGAAAAGTCTAGGCGCGCACGAACAACCCCACCGGTGTGGTGGTAGTCGTCGTAGTAGTGCTGGTGAATGTGCGTAACATAGCTCAACTTGAGCAGATGGCCCTGAGGGTGTCAAGCAAATAGTGCTGCGCCCGCCACCGGGAAATGTATGTCCCGGCGCCTGGCCTGACGTCACCCTCAAGCCGCTGCGGGCTTTCTAGTCATCACGCCTTTGGCGCTGAGGTGAATCATAGGGTTCCTAGGTGTGTAGCTCCTCTTCGTTTTTCAGTGGGCAAAGACCCATGGGGGATGACTACACACTTTCCTCGTCATCCTGGGGCCGCCGCAGGCGGAACCCGGGATCCATTTTCATGTTCGACCAAACGGCATCATTCACAAAGACCAGAATGGATCCCGGGTCGCCACTGCGTGGGGTCCAGGATGACGAAAATTCTGATCCACTGCCCACGCTCTGCTTTACCGTATGAACAAGTTACTGAGCTATCACACCCGGGTGCGCGGCCGGCCTGAGCCTTGATTCGGGGGAGTACAGATGATGCCTAAAATGCTGGGGTCAGCACACGCCATCTTCATTCTGCCTCGCGAGACGTGTCGGCACGGACAATCACCTTGCGAGCCGCGCACCCCACCAAGGCTGCGGCAAGAAACAGCAGTGTGTAAACAAGCAGGACCGCAATGCCGAAGGGCAATAGTGGTCCCATGGGCAGCGCGATCAGCATGTACAGCAATTGCCCGAGTACCCCGCCCACATACAGCACCCAGTAGGGGCGACCTGCCAGCAGACCCGCCAAGAAGCCTGCCAGTGGCAAGGCGATGAATAGTAGCCGGATGCGTCCCAGGCTTCGCTGCGAGCGGTGAGCCAGGGCGACAATGCCCACACCGCCGCGCCACTCAGGCCCGACACCACCCCGCCAGTCCAGACATTCTTTTTCACGAAGACCTCGCGCGTCGTCGGTTCACGTTGCTGGCTAGCGCAACCCGCAACTGCTGATGTAACAAAGACGGTTTTCAGTATGCTCTTGCTACATTACAGTTAATATATGATGGCACTCACTTTTCGGCAAACAGGCAGAGTTCTATTCAATATAAAGCATAACCTCGAAATCGAAAGAACTATTTACAATTTCGCACCATCCGCACGATGGTATCAAGTGAGTGGATAGCAAGAAACTCCGGACAACATATTTTTTGTGATAAATCACGAACTGCGTCGAACCCTTGCGACCACAGACTAAGGTAGGGCGTCCAGTCGTCGTCGACACAGATTTTTTGAAGTGCGCCTGTAAAATGAATAGCGTCGCTACGGTACATCCATATCAAGCAAAGTAAAATAGAAGGGTTGGCCAAATGGGATGACCGACACAAACTGGCAAAGATGACGCGAGAGGTTCTTCCATTACCGTCCTCAAATGGATGCATCAGCAAAAACCAAGCGAAGATAATCACATTTGTGGCCATAGATTGATCGCCACAAAGATTATTGCAGGTGCCAACAAACTCCTTCATAAAACCAGGCAATAGATCAGGCGATGGTGGAACGTAATTAGCGTGTATCGCAGTAGGACCACCGACCCATGCTATCGTACTTCGTAGGCCATCATTCATAGATCTCGGGAGACCCCGTAACTTTCCGTTTAGTTTTTCAATTTTTCGAATGCTCATTTTCCCACTAGAGAAATGTACAAATTTTTCTCGTAACCAATCGACATTACTTGCACTTGTGAAATCATGTGCCAAGCAAGGTAGCAGCCAGCTAAAGGATTTAATATCTTCAGCAAGTATATCGGCTTGGATTGGTTCGTTTGCGTATTTTTTGAGCAAAACTGAAAGTGACTCCGGCACATAGCACTGCACGACCTCTCCTCGCGGATTTAAGAAAGAGGAGGTCCGCTTACGACGCCCCATGCCGCTATGGGCCTATATAATTATAGACGTCCCCCGGATTAGCTCCCGCGGGCACCACTTTTTTTGGCCGAGGATCGGGAGTTAGTGGTGGAAGGCCAAGTTTTGCCCTCTGGTCGTTGATGTATGCCCACACATAGGCTACTTGACCAAATATCGCATTGAGCTCCCCTCTTGAAACATTCCTATTTAATGGAACGATGCCGGCGCGCCCCCCGCACTGGGCTCGCCAAGAATATACGCAAGCTTCGCCCATGCATTAACTCGGTCCATCTGTGCACCATCGGCACCCCCAGTCGCATTAGCATAAAATGATGGGTATTGTATCATTGCAGGCAGCGAACCCAGTATCGATGCTTTTCTGAATGCTTGTGCACACGGCGCGTTTTGCAAACCTCCTCCCGGCGCCATGCAACCATGTCGCATCATTAATTCATGTCCGTACAGATAGGCGAATTTGGCAGAACCTGTATTTGCCAGCGCCTTGAGCCGGCTCAGGGACATCGCTCTGGCTTTTTGCACATCGTCTGGCGTTGGGAACCCATGTTCGCTCAACCAAAGAGCCTCTTGCCTGGATGACGCTAGCAAGGTGACGTCGCCGCCGTTTGCAAGATACTCCGGAATATCAATCTTCTCGAGCGCACTGTCACCGAGGTCTGCTGCGCCCGTACGTTCTTTTTTTGATATTGGCTTGCGCCTTTCTGACGTATTCGAAGAGGCGCTTTTCGGTTCATTCTCGACGCTAGCGCCTTTTACGCCATCTCGGGAAAACCCAGATACAGTATTGTGTTTAATCTGATCTCGGCTTCCGACTATTGCAATGCCGCCAATGACTACCACCAGAGCAATACCCAGATAAATCTTACCTTTTCTATTTTTAATATTCATGTTGCTCCTTGCGCGAAAGGCGCACCCGTCGGCAGACGGGTGCGCGATTTCAAGACGTCCTAAATGTTTGGCGTGGCAACCATGATTGGGGCCTTTTCTCAGCGACCACTTTGAGTCGATCTCATTGGCCTATATGGCTCCACTGCTTTTGGGCATTTATGCGTGATTGCAACCCATTCTGTCATTTAGTGCATAGGCATTTCTGCAAGCAGCCACCTTGCGATCTTGGATAAATAGATTCTCTGAGAACGTAGCTGTGGGCCCGTGGGTAAGCCCTTCGTAATAGAGCCCCGCCTGAAGAATGCAGGAATTCCGTGCCTCCAAGTCCTGCGCGTATTTAAAGGGGTGCTCAAATTGATCGAATCGGTAAACGGGGAAGTGGCTGTAACAAACGTCTTCCATGTCGTTTTTCAAATCCACATTACAGGTGGCTCGCGTCGAACCGTAGTAGGTGGAATAGCACGAATCATGCGTGCCACAAGCCGGAGTAAAGATTGGTCCTAAGCTGGGATCAGCGAAGGCAAAGTCCGGCACGTCTGTACAACCATCAGATGAAAATGGTAGCGGTTTTGAGTTACACCCGCTTGGCCAGTTTTGATTTACATCGGAACACGTTAATGGCGGCGCTCCCCTTGAGTGAGCATCCAACCAAGCGTCTCGAGCTGCTGTATCTCCACCACCGAATCCGCCAGTTCCACCGCCGAGTGACCAACCCCCACCAGGATTTGGCACCGTCGCAACAACGATAATAGGTGGTAAATCAGTTGCGCCGTCTGCTATCGCTTGTCCCCCAGCGAGACTACTTACGGCAATAACCCCCCCGATAACTCGTCCCAAGATTTTCGACCCCTCGATCGAATGCTTTTTCATTTCCACTCTCCATGTAGTTAAGTTCTCCCAGGGCACCGTAAACTCAGGTGGGCAGTAAGGGTAAGACTCTGAAGTTGCATTGAGACCATTGGAGCTACTAACGTCGCAATTGCGGTTTGGCCACAAGCATTTGGTTAAGCTCACTGCTCACATTAACTTTTAAAATAAGGATCATAGCGCTACCGATAGTGTCAAGGCTAGATCTCTTTTTTTTGGACCTCCCCTGACCACGCGACAATCAGAGAAAGCCTCCAAGACTCACTGGCTTTGATCCCCTACATTAGCGAGCGGCCACTAAAGGGGCGTCTGCTGGCCTAAGCTGACGTGCTGCTGAAAACAAGAACGCCCGATTTTTGGCGTCGCAATAGGCTCAAGATGCGCACGCTGAGCTATTCACCACCCGGAGCACGAGCGCCCGCGCAGTCTTACCACCCATGGAATTCTCAGCATGATCTCCCAGCGTATCGGTGCGTTCCGTTTCTATCGAAACTCCCATTTCGCGAGTTACTGTGAGCAGTTTGCTAAAAGTCTCTGTGAAGTTCGAGTCGCCCTCGGAATCGACGACAGCGTAGCCGCCCAACTTGTGCACTCAAGGCGATATTGCGCGCCAAATTTCGCTTCGGCCAGACCCGACGAAGCGCTTGCACGCAGCACCGCCATCCCGCGCGCAAGTGCAGACCTGGCAGCTACGCATTCAGCTTCCGCCGCAGTTGACCCGGCGCGGTTCCACTCCCTAGCGACGCCAACACTGAAACGTCGCAAGGGATAACGGAACCGAGCCGGGAGGACCCTTGCTCTAGAAATGCTGTACCAGCTGCACATACACGTCCCGGCCACGCCCGGGCATGTGGCCGCCCAGAGGCACGTCGCTGTGCATGACCCGGTTGTAGCCGGACAGGGCATCGTAGTAGTTGCGGCCAAACAGGTTGGATACGCCCAGGCGCACATCCAGGCCGCGCCCCGAATTCCATTGTGCCGCCAATCCCAGCAGGGCATAGCCCGGGGTGGCCGGATCAGCAAGGCGGGCATCGGTGTTGGCGCGCGAAATGCGTTTTTGCGCCGCAGCGAAGGTTTCCGAAATCTCGAAGCGCCAATGCTGCGCGGCCCAGGCGAGGCGCACATCACCGTGCAAGGGGGCGATGCGGTAGAGGTTGTCATGGCCTCCGGCTTGCAAGCCGCGGGTGTAGCTGACGCTGCCGTCCAGCTGCCAGCGATCGCCCAGTTGTGCCAGCCAGCCAAGATCCGCCCCATACAGCTGGGCCTGCACGTTGCTGAAGCGCAGCGGTGTCGGATCACCATTGAGACCACTGACCTTCACCGTATCGGCATCATGCTGGCTGCTTGCCGGATCAATCGGCAGCCCCTGGATGTAGTTGACGATGTGGGTGAGGAACACGCGCGGAGCGAGCAGCAGGCTGTCGCCCTGCCAATCCAGACCCAGATCAGCCTGATAGGCAACTTCCGGCTTCAGGCCGATGTCGCCGACGTAGTTGTTGCCGTCGGCAAGGCCCGCCGTGGTTTCCAGCGGAATGTAGCCGTAGCGTTCCAGATACGACGGCGAACGGGTCTTGCGCGCCAGGCCGAATTGCACGCTGCGCGTATCGTCGAGACGGTAGTCGAGCCGTGCCATCGCATCCACATTGTTGTCGTGGCGCGCGCGGCTGGCCGCATTGAAGGTCTCGGTCAGGTGCTGGGCCGGCATCGGCAGCATCATCGGTACGGCGCCGGGACCGGTATCCATGTTCACGCGGGTGAAGCGCGTGCCGGTGGTCAGGCGCGCCCGTTCGCTGATATCACCCTGCCACTGCGCATACGCACTGTAGAGGTTGCGCTCGGCGCGGTTGAAGATGCGGATGCGGAAGGCGGGCATGTCCGGGTCTGTCACCGTGGCGCTGTTGCGCGCCAGGTAGGCGTTGATGCCGGTGCTCAGTTCGCCGCCCCACAAGGAGCGGGTGCGCCACAGGTCCAGACCCCAGTCGCGGGCGCTGGCCGGTACCCGGCGCGCATCCGGGCCGGGCATGAGCGGATTGAAGTCCGGAGTCGGTCGCCGGTCGACATTGTTCATGGCGTGCGCGACGTGGATGTAATACACGCGGGCATTGACCTGGCCGTCATCAAGATGGCGCAGGTATTCGGCGCGGGCTATCGCCGTGTGCATGAACTCGGTATCCAGCGGGAACACCGGGTTGCCGGCGCCATCGGTCGCGTCGTAGCGCGCGTGCAGGCCCAGCTCGCTGCGACCCCACCTGACACCGTAGTCGGCACCGACCTGGCTTCTGCGGAATGCCGTGTCGCGGATGGTGCCGTCCCGATACGAGGCGTCGCCGGCGTGATCGCGCGAGGCCACCACGTCGAAGCGCTGCCGATCGCTGGCACCGCCCAGGATGCCGCCCACGGAATAGCCGTGGTTGACGCTGTGGTAGTCGAGCATGCCCGTGCCGTGCATCTGCCAGGCCGCGGAATCGGCGAAGCGGGTCTGCCGTGAAATGGCCTGCACGGTCACGCCCAGCGTCTCGATGCCGTCGGCCACGGGCGCGATGCCCCGGCGCAAGCTCATGGTGTCGAGCAGCGGCCGTGGCATGTAGTGCAGCGGCGTATCCATCCAGTTGGGACCACCCGGGTTGATGTGCATGCCGTCGACCAGAATGTTCTGCCGCACGCCGTAAAGCCCGCGATACTGGATCTGGCCCGCCAGCGGACCATTGTCGTTGAGAGCCGCGCCCGGGATGCGGCGCACCAGACTGGCGCTGTCGGCGGTGACCTGCGGCCCGGTAGTCGTGCCGCTGACCTCGGCACGCTGAAAGTCGGCCACCGGTGGCAGCGGCCAGGCATGGACGCTCACAGGAGCCAGCTGCTTTGCTGCCGCCTGTCCGGCTGGCGTGAGGCGCTGCGGCGACGGACTGCTGTGCGGCTGGCGAGCCGCTGTGCCGGCGTCCCGGTGATCGGCTGCGCGCCGTTGATTCGGCCGTCATCCCGTGTCGGTCCCCGCTTTGCTGGCAGCCTGTGCGGCATGTGTGCAAACCAGCCCAATGGGCCAAGCCGAGCGCGACAGCAGACGCGCTGGTGAGCGAACCGGCGAACAACATCGAACATGGTGAGATTCCCGTCAAAATCAGCCCATCAATTCTAGGCTTTTCCAGACGATACGCCGTGCGGCAAATTGTCGCAGGCGCTCGCGCATGCAGGCCACGACCGCGGTTGCCAGCTACCATCACGGCATGAACGCCCCCGCTTCAGACCTGCCGCTGCGGGCGCAACCATCACCCGCGCGGCACATGCTTCTGCGACTGCGCTGGCTATCGGTGTGCGCCCAGGTGGCGGTGATCGCATTCGTGCATTTCGCGCTCGGCATGCCCCTGCCCTTGCTGACGCTGGCGCTGGTGATTGCGGCCTTGGCGGCCTGGAATGTCATTGAGCATTCTGGCGGAACGCCAGTATCCCGGCACGCCAGCGTCGTCGCTGCTGGTGCAGCTGCTTGTGGATATGGTGGCGCTGAGCCTGCTGCTGTATTTCAGCTGGCGGCCCGAGCAACCCCTTTATCTCCCTGTACCTTGTCCAGATCGCGCTGGCGGCTCATGATCCTGCGTGCACGCTGGCGCCTGGCTGGTCACCGCGGTCTGCGTGCTTGCCTATACGCTGCTGATGCTGCTGGCACTGGCCGCTGCCACTGGCCATCCACGCGGGCGGCAGATTTGGCCTGCATGTTTGGGGCATGTGGGTCAATTTCCTGCTCAGCACCGCAATCATCATCGTGTTTGTGATCACGCTGCTACGCCGTCTGCGCGCACGCGACGAGGAGCTGGCGGACCTGCATCGATGCGCGCCTGCGCGACGAGCACGTTCTGGCGGCGGGCACCATGGCTGCCGGCACGGCGCATGCACTGGGCACACCGCTGAATACGATCGCGCTCGGCATCGAGGCCCTGCGTGGTGGCGAACTGGATGCGCACGAAACGCAGGCCGAACTCGAGGTCCTGCAGCAGCAGGTTGACCACTGCCGGCAAGCACTGGACGCGCTGCGTGACCGGTCACGCGACACTCCGCGCATCATCGAGGCACGGCACTTCATCGACCCATGCATCGACGACTGGCGGCTGCTCAATCCGCAGGTGGCGATCAAGACTCGACTGGAACTGGATGCCCCGGCCGCCATCCGTGCCGATCTCACCCTTTCCCATGCCATCGGCAACCTGCTGGACAATGCCGTGCGCGCATCGCGGCAGAACAATATTGCGCAGATCGAGCTTGCCTTGCAGCTGGACGGCGACATGCTGGAGATCGATATCGATGATCACGGCCCGGGCCTGCCGCAGGCAGAAATGGAAGCCGGGCGACGGGGACATCGCAAGGGCCTGGGGCTGCTGCTGTCCAATGCCAGCATCGAGCGCCTGGGTGGTGAAGTTAGCGTCTCCGCGCGCGAGGATGGGGAGACCGGGTCGCGTACCCGAATCCGCTTGCCGCTCATGGAGCGCGCGCGATGAGTGCACAGACCCCGCTACTGATCATCGACGACAACGCGGCGTTCAGCGCCAGCCTGGCGCGCATGCTGTCGCGTCGCGGCTACGAAGTGGAAACGGCGGCCAGCGCGCAAACGGGCCTGGCACGGGCAAGGCACTTCAAGCCTGCGCGCGTGATCCTCGACATGAAGCTGGGCGATGACAGCGGCATCGGCCTGATTCGGCCACTGCTGCAGGTGCGCTCCGACATGCGCATTCTGCTCCTTACCGGCTACGCCAGCATCGCCACCACCGTCAGCGCCATCAAGCTAGGCGCGCACGACTATCTCAGCAAGCCTGCCTCGGCAGGTGACATCGTGCATGCACTCGAGCAGAGCCGCGAGAACGATACGGGCGCCGGCTCGGTTGAAGAATCGCCGATGCCCCTGCGCCGCCTGGAATGGGAACACATCCAGCGGGTGCTGGAGCGCAATCAGGGCAATGTCTCGGCAGCCGCCCGCGAGCTGGGCATGCATCGCCGTTCCTTGCAGAGAAAACTGCAGAAACGACCCGCGGGGCGGTAGCAGCAAAACCGCGCTTCAGCGCAGCTTGGGTGTCGACCTTCTATGTTGATACGGCTGTCATTTCTCGAATGAGGAGCAAGTTCATGGCCATGAACGTCGCGCACAAGCTGATCCAGTCACACCTTTTGGACGGCACCATGACGCCCGGCGAGGAAATCGCGCTGAAGATCGACCAGACCCTGACCCAGGACGCCACCGGCACCCTGGTGATGCTGGAGTTGGAGGCGATGAATCTGGAACGGGTGAAGACCGAGCTGTCGGCACAGTACGTCGACCACAACCTGATCCAGGAAGATTTCAAGAACCCGGATGACCACCTGTTCCTGCAGAGCGCCTGCCAGCGTTTCGGCGTGCATTTCTCGCGCCCCGGCAACGGCATCTCGCACGCGGTGCACATGCAGCACTTCGGCAAGCCCGGCCGCACCATGGTCGGCTCCGACAGCCACACGCCGGCGGCCGGCTCGATGGGCATGCTGGCGATCGGCGCCGGCGGCCTGGAAGTGGCCATGGCCATGGCCGGCGAACCGTTCTTCACCAAGATGCCCGAGATCTGGGGCGTCAAGCTCACCGGCAAGCTGCCGGACTGGGTCTCGGCCAAGGACGTGATTCTGGAAATGCTGCGCCGACACGACGTCGACGGCGGCGTGGGGCGCATCATCGAGTACTACGGCCCGGGCCTGGAACACCTGTCGGCCATGGACCGGCACGTGATCGCCAACATGGGCGCCGAGCTCGGCGCCACCACCACCGTGTTCCCCTCGGACGATGCGGTGCGCCGCTTCCTGACCGCGCACGGGCGCGGTGACGACTGGAGCGAGCTGGTGGCCGACGAGGGCGCCGACTACGACGTGCACGAGACCATCGACCTGTCCAACCTGGAACCGCTGATCGCCAAGCCGACCAGCCCCGGCAACGTGGTGCGCGTGAGCGAGATCGCCGGCCAGCCGCTATACCAGGCCTACATCGGTTCCTCGGCCAACCCCGGCTACCGCGACTACGCCATGGCCGCGGCCATGGTCGCTGGCAAAAACGTGAGCGGCCAGGTGTCGTACGACATCAACCCATCATCGCGCGGCATTCTCGCCACGCTGATGCGCGATGGCCACATGATGCATCTGGTCGAGGCCGGCGCGCGCCTGCACCAGGCCGGCTGCAACGGCTGCATCGGCATGGGCCAGGCGCCGGCCAGCGGCCGCAACAGCCTGCGCACCACGCCGCGCAATTTCCCCGGCCGCTCCGGCACGCGCGAGGATGCGGTGTTCCTGTGCAGCCCGGAAACCGCCACCGCCTCGGCGCTGAAAGGCGTGATCACCGATCCGCGCACACTGGACATGGACTACCCCGACATCCGCGACAGCGAGGACCCGATCGTCGATACCCGCAACCTGGCCGAGCCGCCGCCGCTGGCCGAGGCGCGCAACATCGAGCTTGTGAAAGGCCCCAACATCGCCTCGCTGCCGAATTTCGACCCGCTGCCCGATGCGCTGGAAGTGCCGGTGCTGCTGAAGGTCGGCGACGACATCTCCACCGACGAAATAATGCCGGCTGGCGCACGCGTGCTGCCGTTCCGCAGCAACATCCCGAAGATCGCCGATTTCGTCTACGAGCAGGTCGATGAAAGCTACGTCCAGCGCGCCAGGGACACCGGCGATCACGCCATCGTCGGCGGCGAGAACTACGGCCAGGGCTCGTCGCGCGAACACGCGGCGCTGGCCCCGCGCCACCTCGGCCTGCGCGTGGTCATCGCCAGGGACTACGCCCGTATCCACTGGCAGAACCTGGTCAACTTCGGCGTGCTGCCGCTGAGCTTTGCCGATGCATCCGACTACGACAGACTCGACAAGGGCGACACGCTCACGCTGGAGAACCTGCGCCAGTCACTGGCCGACAGCGACACCATCGAGGCGAAAACCGGCAACGGCAAGACCCTCAAACTCAAGCACCAGCTTTCCCCGCGCCAGGTCGAGGTGCTGCTGGCTGGCGGTCTTATCAACTGGATGCGCGAGCGGCAGGCGGCGTAAGGACCGGGGCTCGGGAGTCGGGAGTCGGGAGTCGGGAGTCGGGAGTCGGGATTCGGGATTCGGGATTCGGGAAGATCGTCCGCGAAGGACGCGAAGAGCGCAAAGGAACGAACGTCGCCCGGAAAAAGGCGGGTGATTGGAGAACCTCGTCATCCTGGGGCCGCGCGCAGCGCGGAACCCGGGATCCAATTTGTGCTTCCCCGACCTCGCCGGTATTCGTGTGCCGCGCGATCGACAATGGATCCCGGATCGCGGCTACGCCGCGTCCAGGATGACGGTCTTTATCGCCGGGATGGAGCGAAGCGCGGTCCGGGAAGATTTCAGGACTCGGGGCTCGGGACTCGGGACTCGGGACTCGGGAGTCGGGGGTCGGGGGTCGGGGGTCGGGAGTCGGGAGTCGGGAGTCGGGATGATCGTCCGCGAAGGACGCGAAAAGCGCTTAGGAACGAGCGTTGCCCGGAAAAAGACGGGTGATTGGGGAACCTCGTCATCCTGGGGCCGCGCGCAGCGCGGAACCCGGGATCCAATTTGTGCTTCCCTGACCTCGCCGGTATTCGTGGACCGCGCGATCGACAATGGATCCCGGATCGCGGCTACGCCGCGTCCAGGATGACGACCTTTATCGCCGGGATGGAGCGAAGCGCGGTCCGGCAAGATTTCGGGACTCGGGAGTCGGGGGTCGGGGGTCGGGGGTCGGGGGTCGGGGGTCGGGGGTCGGGGGTCGGGGAGATGGTCCGCGAAGGACGCGAAGAGCGCAAAGGAACGAGCGTTGCCCGGAAAAAGGCGGGTGATTGGAGAACCTCGTCATCCTGGGGCCGCGCGCAGCGCGGAACCCGGGATCCCATTTGTGCTTCCCCGACCTCGCCGGTATCCGTGTGTCGCGCGATCGACAATGGATCCCGGATCGCGGCTACGCCGCGTCCAGGATGACGGTCTTTATCGCCGGGATGGAGCGAAGCGCGGTCCGGGAAGATTTCGGAGTCGGGACTCGGGGCTCGGGGCTCGGGAGTCGGGAGTCGGGAGTCGGGAGTCGGGAGTCGGGAGTCGGGAGTCGGGATGATCGTCCGCGAAGGACGCGAAAAGCGCAAAGGAACGAGCGTTGCCCGGAAAATGACGGGTGATTGGAGAACCTCGTCATCCTGGGGCCGCGCGCAGCGCGGAACCCGGGATCCCATTTGTGCTTCCCCGACCTCGCCGGTATTCGTGTGTCGCGCGATCGACAATGGATCCCGGATCGCGGCTACGCCGCGTCCAGGATGACGGTCTTTATCGCCGGGATGGAGCGAAGCGCGGTCCGGCAAGATTTCGGGACTCGGGACTCGGGAGTCGGGGAGATGGTCCGCGAAGGACGCGAAAAGCGCAAAGGAACGAGCGTTGCCCGGAAAAGGACGGGTGATTGGAGAACCTCGTCATCCTGGGGCCGCGCGCAGCGCGGAACCCGGGATCCAATTTGTGCTTCCCTGTCCTCGCCGGTATTCGTGGGCCGCGCGTTCGACAATGGATCCCGGATCGCGGCTACGCCGCGTCCAGGATGACGGTCTTTGTCGCCGGGATGGAGCGAAGCGCGGTCCGGGAAGATTTCAGGACTCGGAACTCGGGAGGAGCGTCCGCGAAGGATGACGTGGAGGAGCATGAGCATGACCGGCCACGGCCGCTTGAACCCGCCACCAAAACCTTCGTCATTCTGCGCGGAGCCGGAGGCGGAGTCGCAGAATCCATGCTCGGCAAGTACCTGGTGCCTGAGGCACTCCGCAGCAAGATCCTGCGACTGCGATCGCTTTGCTCCCTGCGCGCAGGATGACGGAGGTATTGGCACTGCTCGCCGCTCGTCCCTCGCATCTCGTCTCTCACTGCACGGGTACGTCATACAGGAGATGCGGGGTGGGTTCGGGCTCGAGGGTGTAGTGCCACCACTCCAGCGGGTAGTTCCTGAAACCGTGCTTGCGCATGGCCTTGCGCAGACGTTGGCGGTCGGCGCGCTGGGCCGGGGTCGCGCCGGGCCAGTCGGTGTGCGCGGCGGTGCCGAAGTAGTCGAAGGCGGTGCCCATGTCCAGCGGCATGCAGTGCGCGTCGTCGGTGCAGTGCATCAGGGTCAGGTCGACGGTGGCGCCGCGGCTGTGGCCGGACACCGGCGCGATGTAGTCACCCAGGAGTGCGCTCTTGTCCAGCTTGGGGTAGTGCGCGGCCCTGGTGCGGGTATCGTCGAGATCGTGGGCCCAGCGCACGAAATGCGCCACCGCGCGTGCCGGGCGGTAGCAGTCGAACAGTTTCAGTCGCAGCTTGTCGCGGCGCAGGTCGCGCTCGACCGCGGCCAGTGCCTGGGCTGCTTTTCGTTTCAGCAGGCACCTGGCGGCCTCGTAGCCGTCCACCGGCTCACCGACGAAGTTGTCGTGGCCGGCGTACTTGATGTCCTCGGCGATGTCCGGCACCAGGCTGCGGATGTCGACCAGGCCGGCCTGGCCTGCCGTGGCGGCCTTCGACACGCCCACATGCGGCGGGATGCGGTCGCAGTCGCCGATGCGCGCGAAGGCCAGATCCTCGTAGTCGTAGCTGAAGTCGGCGTCGGGGTCGACCTTGGCCAAGCGCATGACGCCGTCCTTGTCCGGTGGCGCGAGCCAGGCTTCGGCATCGCCATGCTCCCAGGCGATCAGGTAACGCTTGCCCACCTGCATCACCGGACCGGTGAGCTGCGGCGACTTGTCGGAGGCAAAGCGCACGCCGTCATCATCGCCGCACACGCGCACCTTGCCGAACCAGGGATCGCGCCACACGCCCAGCATCGACTTCATCTGCGACGCCGTGGCCGGCTGACGCGAGGAGGTATCCGGTACCCGGCTGCGACGGCGCACCTGTTCGGCCTGGTCCAGTTCGGCGGCATAGTCTTCGACGCCGCGGCTGTCATCGGCGCCGATCAGCGTCTTCAGCAGCACCTGGCCGAGGACGGTACGGGCATCGCCGCCATCGCCGTTGATCATGAACACGAAACCGGCGTCCTGATCGGGCAGCAGCATCAGCTCCGAATACATGCCCGACAGGGTGCCGGTGTGCCACACGCTCCAGTGGCCGTCGACATCGGCCATGCGCCAGCCGTAGCCGTAGGCCATGATGTGGGTGTTGTTCCATTCGCGGCGCTGGTCGGAGACCGGAATAAGCATGTGCGGCGACTGCAGGATGCGGCGCTGCTCTGCCGACAGCCATTCGAGCTGGGTCGCGTTCGGCTCGAGCCAGTTGCGCGCCCATTTCAGCATGTCTTTCAGGCTGCAGCGGATGCCGCCGGCTGCGGCCATGGTGATCGCCGGCACCTGTTCGGGGTCGCCGCCGCTGACCACGTTGCGGCCATCACGATGGGCATGCGGCTGCGCCAGATTGCCGACCCGGTCGCGGTCGAAGGCACCGACCATGCAGCGGTCCAGGCCCAGCGGCTCGAACACTTCCCGCCGCATCAGGGTTTCGTACGGTGCGCCACCGGCGGCCGCGGCGACCTGCCCCGCCACCACGTACAGCAGGTTGTCGTACTGGTAGCGGCTGCGAAAGCTGTAGCCGGGCTTGATGTAGCGCAGGCCATGGATGATGTCGGCACGGACGAAACGGTTGGGCCCCGGCCACAGCATCAGGTCGCCGCCGCCCTCGGGCAAGCCGCTGGAATGGGTCAGCAGGTCGGCCACGCGCATGTTGGCTGTGACCCAGGCATCGTGCATGCGGAAACCCGGCAGGTATTTCGTGACCGGATCGTCCCAGGCCAGCTTGCCCTGCTGCACCAGCCGCCCCAGCAGCGCGGTGGTCATGGCCTTGCTGTTGGAGGCGATCTTGAACAGGGTGTCGGCGTCGACCGGCTGGCCGCTGC
This sequence comes from uncultured Gammaproteobacteria bacterium, assembly GCA_963734945.1. GTDB lineage: Bacteria > Pseudomonadota > Gammaproteobacteria > Xanthomonadales > Rhodanobacteraceae > DASSBG01. The sequence continues at coordinate 31,838 of CAVTJF010000063.1, read as the reverse complement.
CGACCGCGCGCGTGCCCAGGGTACGGGTGAAAGTGACCTGGCCGTGCTCGATCACGCCGACGGCGATGCCGGGCAGATCGTAGCGTTTGGCCACGGCGTCGACGATGCGGGCATAGTCGTGGCCGGCCTGGCGGCCCGAACGGTGCTTCGGGCTGGCGGCGGGCGCTGCCGTCACGCACGCACATGCGGCAAGCAGGAAAAGCGTGGCTGCCACCCGTGCCAGAGACGGCGGGCGCAAGCTGCTCTGCCACGCCGGAGGTGGGCCATCTGTTCGGGGCTCGGTCATGCCATCTCCCATGTTGGTGTCGGCTGCTCGCCGGCAATCATGTCCTCGAAACGCTGGCGTCGCCGGATCACGGCGAAGCGGCCATCGTCCACCAGCACCTCGGCGGCGCGCGGTCGCGCGTTGTAGTTTGAAGCCATGGACGCGCCGTAGGCGCCCGTGGCACTGATCATCAGCAGTTCGCCGGGCTTGCACGCCGGCAACATGCGTCCGGTGGCAAAGGTATCCCCGGTCTCGCATACCGGGCCGACAATATCGCACGCGTGCATCTCGCGCTCCTCGGCAAGCACCGGGCGGATATCATGCCAGGCGTCGTACAGTGCTGGCCGCATCATGTCGTTCATGGCCGCGTCCACGATCACGAAGCGGCGCGTGCGACCCGGCTTGACCCGGATGACGCGTGTCAGCAGCAGCCCGGCTTCGGCCATGAGCCAGCGACCTGGCTCGAGCAGGATACGGCCACGAAAGTCTTCCAGGGCCTCGCGGATCAGGGCCGCGTATTCAACCGCTTCAGGGGCCGCGTCCCGGTCAGGGCGATAGTTCACGCCCAGGCCGCCGCCCACATCAATACTGGCAATGGCATGACCGGCGCCGGCCAGCTCGGTCGCGAATGCGGCCACCCGCTTCAGCGCCTCGCCCAGCGGTGCCAGTTCGGTCATTTGCGAGCCGATGTGCACATGCAGGCCATCCAGGCGCACCGCCGGTCGGCTGTCGGCTTCGGCAAACCAGCGCCTCGCCTCCGCCGTGTCCACGCCGAACTTGTTCTCGGCGCGTCCGGTGGAAATCTTGGCGTGGGTGCGTGCATCGACATCCGGGTTGATGCGCACGGCAGCTCGTGCCGTCACGCCCGATTCGGCGGCCAGCGTTTGCAACAGGTCCAGTTCGTCCCGCGACTCCACGTTGAAGCGCGCAATGCCGGCATCGAGGGCGGCCAGGATTTCGTCGCGCTGCTTGCCGACACCGGAAAACACGATGCGCGAGGCGGGCATGCCGACATGCAGGCAGCGCTGCAGTTCACCCAGCGAGACGATGTCGGCGCCGACACCGGCGTCGTGCATGACCTTCAGTATGGCCAGGTTGTCGTTGGCCTTGACCGCGTAGTGTATGTGGGCATCGAGACCCTCATGCGCGGTGACCAGTGCGTCCAGGCGGGCGCGAATGGCGCGTGCCGAATACACGTGGCAAGGCGTGCCGACCCGTTGCGGCCAGCCGCTCCAGATCGACCCCGTCCAGCGTTTGCGTGTGCCCGGAGGGGCCGGCCTGCGCGGCGGACGATTCGGCCGCAGGGGCATGCATCATGAGATCAAGGTCGGGCCAGGAGAAAAAAAGGGGCAGCCCGCCTCAGTGGAAGACGGGCCACCCCCACGGGGTTTGCTAGAAGTCCAGCGCGAGAGTCAGCTGGCTGTAGCGCGGCGACTGCAGGAAGCGGGCCTTGCCGAAGTACGGATCGGTGCTGCCCACACCCGGCTCCTTCTCCTGGTACACCCAGACCGGTTCCTGGCGGTCAAACAGGTTGTACACGGCGAACTTGGCACGGAAGGTGGCCGGTCCGAATTCGTGCGTGTAGCTGACGCTGGCGCCGAAGTTGACGTACCAGGGCATGCGGCCGGCACCACCGCGCGGCGAGTGCTCGAACACGCGGTCGCCGGTGCTCCACATCTGGCCATCCTGCGGATTGCTGTAGGTCTGCTCCGGCGTGCAGTTGTCCACGCAGATGTAGTAGCTGTGATAGCTCTTCCAGTTGTACGGGTTGCCGACGCCGAAGGCGGTGATCGGGCCACCCGAGTGCGCGTCCAGGGTGGCGCCCACACGCCATTCCTCGCTCAGGGCATAGGTGCCGCGCAGCTTGATCTGGTGGCGATGATCGTTGGCCAGCGGGCCGTAGCCGTTGAGGTTGACGAACGGATCATCGAAGTTCTCGGTACGGCCGCTGTCGGCAAAGTTGGTGTCGGTGTTGACCGGCCCCTCGGCGTTGCCCTTGTTCCAGGACAGCGTGTAGGAGGCGTTGAACATCCACTTGTCGTCCCATGCGCGGTCGATCTGGAACTCGAGCGCCTTGTAGCTGCGGCGCGGCTTGACCCAGCCGCGCTGGGAGCCGCCGGTGGAGTTGACGTAGTGCCACTTGCCGTCGTCGGCCGAGTAGGCGTAGTTGTCGTTCTCGGTCCAGTAGCCGTACTTGGAGGTGTCGATGTTGATGTAGCCGTCATTGACGCCATCGCAGTTGCTGTCACCCCAGATGGTGACCGTCTTGCCCGGGTTGGCCATCACCCAGCTGCTGCCGACCCGGCCGCACTGCGGCGTGGCGCGGATGTTGATGTCGTCGATGGCGTTGTGCAGCTTGCGGTAGATGCCGCGCACGCCCCACGACCAGCTCTGGTCCAGCGCCTGCTGGAAGCCGAGGATAAGCTCGTCCTGGTAGACCGGGTCCATGTTCTTGTCGACCTCGGCGCGCAGGTCGCCAACGGTGCCGTTGCCCTGGTCGTCGCTGAAGCCGAACTGCTCGCCCAGCTTGGGCACGGCGTACTGCACGCCGTTGCGCTCCTGGATGTCCCAGCCATCGAAGCCGTAGAAAGTGCGCGCGTCCAGCAAGGCGCCAGCCTGCTTGATGTTGATCACGTTGGCCACCGGCAGGAAGTAGCGGCCGACATTGCCGAACAGCTTGGTAGTACCGTCGCCCTTGACGTCCCACGCGAAGCCGACCCGCGGCGAGATCAGGTTGTCCATCTTGATGTAGCTGCGGCCGGCGGCGTCCTTGTTGTCGAAGCCTTCATTGCGCAGGCCCAGGTTGAGCACGAAGTTGTTGCCGATGGACCAGTTGTCCTCCAGGTAGAAGGCGTTGTTGGTGGTCTCGAAGTTGCCGAAGATCTCGTACTGGCGCGCGCGCACGTAGGCGGTGTAGCCGTCCGGTACGAAACCGGCATCGGGAATCTGCGCGCCCGGCTCGGTGGCGTAGACGTTGTACTGCACGCCGCCCGGGCCCGGATAGCGCTGGCTCAGGTCAGAGGTGTTGCTCTCGCGGTCGTAGCCGAACCGGAGCAGATGATCGCCGAGGGTCCACTCGAAGTCGGCGCGTGCCTGCTTGCGCTTGTCCTTGCGGTCATACACGCTGGAGTTGTTGGTGCAGCCCAGTGGTACGCCCGGGTCGACCACACCGGAACCGCGGGTCACGTAGTTGCATACGGCGTCGGCCGGCGAAGCGCCGAAGCTGCTGCGGTCGTTGCGGCCGTACATCAGCTTCATCGACAGGGTGTCGGTGAAATACGAGGTCCAGGTCAGCGCCCAGTTCTTGCCGCCGTCCTCCGAATAGGAGCGGCTCTGTTCGTCGCCGACCGTGTCGGTATCGAAGTTGTAATCATAGGTCGTGTAATCGACGCGCTCCTTGTTGGAGAACGCCATCAGGCTGAGCATGTTGTTGTCGGTGATGTTCCAGTCGATGGTGCCACCCCAGAAGCCGTCGTTTGAATCCCCGTGGGTGAGGCTGTTGCCGGCGTTGTCGGTGTTCTGCGGCTTGACTCGGCGGCCCTCGTACATGGCGAAGAAGAACAGCTTGTCCTTGACGATGGGTCCGGACGCGTACACGTTCAGGCGCGTCGAGTCGGTGCTGTCCTTGCTGCGGGTGAGATAGCGGTCGCCATCCAGATAGCTGTTCCTGGCGTCCGACTTCAGGTCACGCGGCGCCCACACCAGCTTGGTGCCGTAATGGAACTCGTTGGTACCGGACTTGGCCACGGCATTGACCACGCCGCCGGTGGTACGGCCGTATTCGACCGAGTAGCCGCCGGTCTTGACCTGGAATTCCTTGTAGAAGTCGAACGGCGCCTCGGAAAAGCCGACGCGATTGTAGAAATCGGTGACATTGAGGCCGTTGATGTAGAACGCATTCTCGGCCACCGAGGAACCGCCGAAGGAGATGCCGCCAAAACCGGCCGTGCCCGGCTCCACGCCGGGAGCGAGCACGGCCACCGAGGAAACATTGCGTTCGACGGGCAAGCGTTCGATTTCTGCTGCGGTGATGTTGACCGCCGATTCGGTGGAGGTGACATCCACCGCCGGCGAGATGGTGTTGCCGATGACCTGCACGGCCGCGAGATCAGTGGTGCCGCCGGTCAGGTTGACCGTGGTCGCGGTACCCAGGCTGACCGTCACATTGAGTGGCTGGCCGCCGCCGCTGCTGCTGATCGTGTAGCTGCCGACCGGCAGATGGGGAATGCGGTACCTGCCGTCATCCCCGGCTTTGACGGTGCGCGTCAGCCCGGTGTCCGGGCTGACGACCGTGATCGTGGCGCCGGGCATGGCCCGGCCGGCCACGGTACCGTCATTGTTGGCCGCCAGCGCCGCCGGCGCTGCAAGCAGACTCATGCACAGGCCCATGGCCATGCACAGGGCGTTCTTGCGCAGGTTCTTGTTGCTGATGACCATTGTTGTCTCCCCTCGTTACTTGTTGTGTGTGCGGGTCACGACCCTTTCGCCTGGCCGGCGAGCTTGTGCCAGTCGAAGTGGTAGTCCCATTGGTCGAAGTACAGATTGCCGCCGTCCCATTCGGCCTCGCCGCGCTGCAGGTCCACGGTTTCGGAGCGGAAGTGCTGCTTTTGCGGTACCAGCGGACGGCTGTAGTCGTCATTGAAGGCGATGCGCCAGCCGTCCAGGCCGCCCAGATAGAAGCCGGCGATGACCGGATCGTCGCTGTGCAGGCGCCCGAAGGTGACATCCATCGGCATCCAGCCGTACGGCGCAATGTAGAGCTGGCCCCAGTCGTGCAGGTTCCAGTAGCCGTTGTCGGCGAACATCATTCCCGATTGCCAGCGCGCCGGGATGCCGTTCATGCGCAGCAGGGTGATCAGCAGCAGGGTCTGCTCGCCGCAGTCGGCGTGGCCGGCGCGACGCGCGTAATCGCTTATGTTGCCGATGGTGGAATACTCGCGTGCACCGGCCCAGGGCACCTGATCGACCGCCGCGAACAGCTTCTGCGCGATTTTCCACGGGTTGCTCTCGTCGCCGACGATCTGCCGCGACAGCACCCGCATGGGTTCGGTGAAGACCACGTGTGGCGGGCGCTCGGCCACGAAAGGCGCCAACTCGGGCGTGATGTCGGGCTTGCTCACCTTGTCCGCATCGACCGCGACGTAGCGCGCGGCAATGGTGACCTCGTAGCTGGCCTTGAACACGGTCGGCTTGCCGGCCTGCGCGGTCTTTTCCAGATACACAGTGCGCTGCAGCGTGTCGGCGGGCGCAATGCGATGCGCAGCCGGTTCGCTGTCGACGTACTCGATGTTCTCCTGCTGGCCGGGGATGCTGCGCGGCCATGGAATCCAGGCGCGGACCGTCTTGCCGTCCGGCACCGCGTCGGCATCCACCGTCAATGTCTGGGTGATGCGGAAGCGCTGTGGCAGCACGCTGTCGGCATGTTGCTGACGCGCGGCTTTCACGACTTCCCGGTGATAGTTGCTGGCCGATTCCAGCGGCGAGCCGCTGAAGGGCCTCGGCTTGGCGCGGCGCGCCCGCGCCTCGGCACTGAGTCGGAACAGATTGCCCGGCGCACGGTTGAAATAACGTAGCTGACCGTCGATCACCATGTGCTCGAAGAGACCCTGGGCATTCCAGTGGTCGAATTCGGCTTCGCCGAGATCGGGAATCTGCTTGCGGATCTGCTGTTTCAGCTCGGCGCCGGTGAGGCTGAAGTCCATGCGCATGCGGCGCATGCGTTCCCTCTGGAACGCCAGCGCGCGACGCGTCTCCGCATCAAGCGAGTCGTCCTTGCCGGCGCGGTCCAGGACCTGGATGGCGCGGCTGAACTGGCCGGCCTCGACCATCGACCGAACCTGGGAGATGCGTTCGCCTGGGGACATGTCGGATGCGCTTGCAAGATTGGCCAGGGCCAGCAGCCCGGCGGCAAGCAGCGTGGGCGCAAGCCCCGCTGTCAGCCTGGATGATCCGGTTGCCTGCTTGTCACCGGCCGGTTTCATGCTATCTGCCCCCCTGGGCAAGTTGCTGTGGCGCCCTGTGTAACACGCTTGAATTATTCAGTCAATAATTTATGCTCTTTACGAACACAAATGGAATGACCTATTCTGCATGGGCCTGCCACGTTGTTCGGCAGGTACCTTCGGGGGAGAAGAACGGATGATGCAAAGCGAGCCTCACCAACCGCCTTGCGGGGTGCCCGGGCCACGGCTTGGGTGTAGCCTTGCACGGGTCCCGGTCACGGCCTTTGCGCCAGACCACCCACCCCGCGTGATTTCCCCGGAGCCCTGCCCATGCGTTCCCTGCTGATACTCGTTGCCGCCCTGCTGTTCGCTCCGCTGGTGCATGCCGGCAGCAGCGAACCGCTGACGGTACCTGCGCACGGCGTCATCGGTGTTGATGCAGCAAGGCTCGCCCCGGACTACTGGATCGCGCGCGCCGCGCATGCCGACAAGGTCCTGATGAGCAAGCCCGCGATCGTGATGCAGAACGCACGCGTGCTGAGTCGCGACCCGTCCATGCACGATTTGTCGGCAATGCCGGAAACGCTCAGCCGCGCACAGGTACTGGGCTGGATCAATGACCTGTCGAAGCTGCCGGATCATGCGTTGTACGGCAGCGATGGCAGGCGTATTGACCAGAAGGCGCTCGATGCGCTGACAGCCTCGCTTGATGTCGACACGGTCCCGGCCAGCCAGCCGACCCGCTGGGGCCTGGTGGTACATCGTGCCCGGCTGCGCACTTTTCCCACCAGGCTGCGCGTGTTCAGCCGCCCGGGCAACACCGACATCGACCGTTTCGAGGAAACCGGGGTCTTTCCCGGCACCCCGGTGGTGATCGCCCATGCCAGCCGCGATGGCAACTGGCTGTTCGTGATCAGTCCGCGCTATGCGGCCTGGATGGAAAAGGACGCCGTGGCCGAGGGCAATCGCGACACCGTGCTCGACTACGGCCAGACCGCGAGTGCCCGCGTCATTACCGGCGCCCAGGAGCAGACCGTGTTCACCCCCGAACAGCCGGCGTTGTCGCAGCTGAAGCTCGACATGGGCGTGCGCATTCCGCTGGCCGAGGGACTGCCGGCGGATGCACCGGTCAACGGCCAAAGCGCCTATGCCGCCTGGACGCTGCGCCTGCCCGTGCGCCAGCCCGACGGCAGCCTGGCGCTGAAACCGGCGCTGCTGCAGCGGGTGGCCGACAGCCAGGGCGAATACCTGCCGCTGACGCGTGCCAACACCATTCGCCAGGCATTCAAGTTCCTGGGCGAGCGCTACGGCTGGGGACACGACTACGACGGCCGTGACTGCTCGGGCTTCGTCTCCGATGTCTACCGCAGCATGGGCGTGGTGATGCCGCGCAATACCAGCGCGCAGAGCATCAGCCCGGCCCTCGAGCACCGCGAGTTTGGCGACGATGACGATCACGCCGCGCGCATGCAGGCGGTGGGCAAGCTGTCGATCGGCGACCTGGTGTACATCCCCGGCCACGTGATGATGGTGATCGGCAAGGCCGACGGCGTGCACTGGGTTATCCACGACACCAGCGGCATCAGCTACCGCCAGCCCGACGGCACCGTGCGCCGCATCAAGCTCAATGCGGTCTCGGTCACCCCGCTCGAACCGCTGCTCTACAACGACCATTCCAGCTACATCGACCACATGACCAGCATCGTGCACGTCACGCACTGATCACTGCCCGGATTACCGACACATGAAAATCACCGACATCCAATTCGGCAAGCTCGAGGTACCGCTGAAGACGCCGTTCAAGACCGCCTTGCGCACGGTCGAGAAGGTCGAGGACATCGTGGTGATCATCAACACCGATACCGGCCACGTGGGCTACGGCGAAGCGCCGGCCACGGCGGTGATCACCGGCGACACGCACGGCTCCATCGTCGATGCCATCCGTCACTACATCTCGCCGCGACTGATCGGCCAGGACATCGCCGACCTCAACCACATCACCCAGCTCATACAGAACGCGATGGAAAAGAATTCCAGCGCCAAGGCGGCGGTGGAGATTGCGGTGTACGACCTGTGGGGGCAGCTGTACAACGCGCCGCTGTACAAGTTGCTGGGCGGCGGCGACCCGGTCATTTCCACCGACATCACCATCAGTGTCGACTACATCGACAAGATGGTGGCCGACTCGATCGCCGCTGTAGAGCGCGGCTTCGAGTCGCTGAAGATCAAGGTCGGCAAGGACATCGGCCTGGACATCGAGCGCACCCGGGCCATCTACGCCGCGGTCGAAAACCGCGCGTTGCTGCGCCTGGATGCCAACCAGGGCTGGACCGCCAAGCAGGCGGTGTACGCCCTGCACACGCTGGAGGACGCCGGGGTCAAGCTGGAACTGGTGGAACAACCGGTCAAGGCGCACGACCTCGAGGGCATGCGCTATGTCACCGAACGCGTGCACACGCCGGTAATGGCCGACGAGAGCGTGTTCGGGCCGATGCAGGTGATCAAGCTGATCAACATGCGCGCCGCCGACATCGTCAACATCAAGCTGATGAAGACCGGCGGCATCTCCAACGCAATCAAGATTGCCGACATTGCCGCCATGCACGGCATCGAGTGCATGATCGGCTGCATGCTCGAGAGCAGCATCAGCGTGTCGGCCGCGGTGCACGTGGCGGTGGCCAAGTCCAACGTGATCACCAAGGTGGACCTTGACGGGCCGTCGCTGTGCCAGTTCAATCCGGTGGATGGCGGCGTGACGTTCAATGATTCGGAAATCTCGATCAGCGACGCGCCAGGTCTTGGCATCCGCGAAATTCGCGGCCTGGAAAAGGAGCAGAGTTCCCTGGCATGGAGCGTCTGATGGACCCGCTGGTCAAGATCCGTTCCGAACGCGACCAGATGTCCGCGGTCGAGCGCCGTATCGCCGACTACCTGCTGGAAAATGCGCAACTGCTGCGCGACTACTCCTCGCAGCAACTGGCCAATGCGCTGGGCATCAGCCAGTCCAGCGTGGTCAAGTTCAGCCAGAAGCTGGGCTTCAAGGGCTACCCCGATCTCAAGTATTCGGTGGGCGAGGCCATTGCCCGCGCCAACAACGGCGCGCCCGACACCTCCCCCGACACCCGCGGCGACGATGCCGACGTGGCACTGGCCGAGCGATTGTGGCGGCACAAGACCGAGGCCGAGCAAGCCACCCGCCTGATCAATCCGCCCGAGGACCTGGAAGCGGTCGCCGCGGCGATCGGGCACGCCGGCGACCAGGGCAAGGTGTTCCTGATCGGCCTCGGCGAGGATGACGTACACGCGCGCAGCTTTGCCATGAAGCTGGCCCTGCTGGGCATCCTCACCGTGCACAACTTCGACGCCGCGCGCATGACCGCCAACACCTCCACCGCCGGTCGCGACGACGTGCTGCTGGTGTTCTCCGAATACGGCCAGCATCCGGCGCTGTGCAAGATCAGCCGCTGGTTTCGCCAGAACGGCGGCAAGGTCGTCACCGTGACCCGGCATACCTCCAACCCGCTGCGCACGCTGGGCGACATGGCCCTGCTGGTGTCTGCACATCACGAGGCGCCCTACATCGCCTCGATGCTGTACCAGTCCGCGCTCGAGCAGCTGCTCGACTGCGTGTTCGTGCTGCTGTGCGAGAACGACGCCGACCGCCACGGCCAGCTGCTGGCCAACATCGAACGCATCCAGCTGATGCAGGAGCCCTGATCCGATGCCATTGATCCGTCCGTTCCGCGCCTGCTCGGCCTGCCTGCTGTTGCTGCTGCCGGCACTGGCAGGCGCGCTCACACCGCCAGCCGATCACGCCGCGCAGGCGTGGCACGATGCGCGCCAGATGGTGCTGGTGATCACGCCCGACTGGAACGCCAATCAGGGCACGCTGCAGCGCTTCGAGCGCCGGGGCGATGGCTGGCATGACCTGGGCCCGGCACAACCGATCACCATCGGCCGCGCCGGTGCGGCCTGGGGCGTGGGGCTCAACCCGGTACCCGACGACAACAACCCGCACAAGCGCGAGGGCGACGGTCGCAGTCCGGCTGGCGTGTTCACCATCGGCCAGGCCTTCGGCTATGCCGAGCATGTCGATACCGCGCTCGACTACCGGCAAATGCAGGCCGACAGCTATTGCGACGATGTCAGCGGCTCGCGCTACTACAACCGCATCGTCGACGAACACGTGGTCGGTGCCGAGGCGGTCAAGGGTGCCAGCGAGCACATGCGCCTGGATCTGGCCAATGACGGCGACCAGCGCTACCGCATCGGCTTTGTGATCGAGCACAACCAGGCACAAAAGCCGATGCACGGCAGCTGCATCTTCGCGCACCTGTGGAAGCGGCCCGGTGCCAGCACCAGCGGCTGTACCGCGATGGCGTCTGCCACGATGCACGCGCTGACCGGCTGGCTCAGGCCCGAACAGCATCCGGTATTCGTATTGCTGCCGCAGCCGGCCTATGCGCGGCTTGCGCATGATTGGCAGCTGCCATCAACAGGTCCCGCCGAATGAGTGCCACGACGCGCGTCCTCACCGGCCTGGTGGCCGGCGCCCTGCTCGGCCTGCTGCTGGCCTGGCTGGACGCCCCCCTGGCCGTGCAGATGGCCGATTTCGTGCAACCGGTCGGCCGTCTGTGGCTGAACGCGCTGCAGATGACGGTGGTGCCGCTGGTGTTCGCGCTGGTGGTGGTTGGGGTCAACACGGCCACCGATGCCGCCGCCTCCGGCCGCATTGCGCGCCGCGCGATCATCGTGTTCATCGTGCTTCTTGCTGCCGCGGCCCTGTTCACGGCGCTGCTCGCCCCGACTCTGCTGTCGCTGGCGCCGCACGACCCGAATCTGGCAGCCGCCCTGAACAAGGCGGTGGCCGGTACCCAAACGGTAGCCGCGCCGACCGGCTGGGCAGACTGGTTCACCGGCATCATGCCCACCAACGTGCTGGCTGCCGCGGCCGAGAGCGCGATGCTGCCGCTGGTGGTATTCGCGCTGTTCTTCGGCTTCGCCCTGACCCGCATCGAGGCCGGGTCGCGGCAGCGCATGATCGGCTTCTTCCGCACCATTGCCGACACCATGATCGTGATCGTGCACTGGGTCTTGTGGGCCGCGCCGGTGGGCGTGTTCGCGCTGATCTTCTCGGTCTGCGCCCGCGCCGGCCTGGGCATGATCGGCGCGCTGGGGCTGTACATCGTGCTCGAATGCGCGCTGTACATCGCCGTGACCGCGCTGATGCTGCCGGTGGCCATCGTCTGGGGCCGCGAAGGCATGCGCCGATTCATTGCTGCGCTGGCGCCGCCGCAGGCGGTGGCGGCAAGCACCCAGTCATCCCTGGCCACGCTGCCGGCGATGCTGGAGAGCGCGCGCGAACGCCTGGGTTACCCCGAGCAGGTCAATGCGCTGGTGCTGCCGATGGCGGTCACCCTGTTCCGCATCACCAGCCCGATCCAGTACATGGCCTCGGCCAGCTTCATCGCCTGGGCCTTCGGCATCCACGTCGGCATGGCGCACCTGGCCGTGGGCGCGGCGCTGGCAGTGGTGGTCAGCCTGGGTTCGGTCGGCCTGCCCGGCCAGGTCAGCTTCATGGCCACCAACCTGCCCGTCACCCAGGCCATGGGCCTGCCGGTCGGCCCGCTTGGCCTGATGCTGGCCGTCGATACCATCCCCGACGTGTTCGCCACCGTGGGTAATGTGACGGCTGACATGACGGCCAATTCCGTGGTGGCGCGGCAATCGCGATTGGAAGCGGGACCCGGGGAGAGGGTCGCCAAGGACGCGAAAAGCGCAAAGGAATGAGCGTTGCCCGGAAGAAGGCGGGTGATCGGAGAACCTCGTCATCCTGGGGCCGCGCGCAGCGCGGAACCCGGGAATCTAATTTGGGCTTCCCTGACCTCGCCGTTATTCGTGTGTCGTGCGATCGACAATGGATCCCGGATCGCGGCTACGCCGCGTCCAGGATGACGACCTTTATCGCCGGGATGGAGCGAAGCGCGGTCCGGGAAGATTTCGGGACTCGGGACTCGGGAGTCGGGAGTCGGGAGTCGGGAGTCGGGAGTCGGGAGTCGGGAGTCGGGGAGATGGTCCGCGAAGGACGCGAAAAGCGCAAAGGAACGAGCGTTGCCCGGAAGAAGGCGGGTGATTGGAGAACCTCGTCATCCTGGGGCCGCGCGCAGCGCGGAACCCGGGATCCAATTTGTGCTTCCCTGACCTCGCCGGTATTCGTGGGCCGCGCGATCGACAATGGATCCCGGATCGCGGCTACGCCGCGTCCAGGATGACGGCCTTTATCGCCGGGATGGAGCGAAGCGCGGACCGGGAAGATTTCGGGACTCGGGACTCGGGAGCTCGGGACGTCGGGAGTCGGGATCGGGTCGGGAGTCGGGAGATCGGGAGTCGGGGGTGGGGGTCGGGGGTCGGGAGATGGTCCGCGAAGGACGCGAAAAGCGCAAAGGAACGAGCGTTGCCCGGAAGTAGACAGGCGATTGGAGAACCTCGTCATCCTGGGGCCGCGCGCAGCGCGGAACCCGGGAATCCAATTTGTGCTTCCCTGACCTCGCCGTTATTCGTGTGTCGTGCGATCGACAATGGATCCCGGATCGCGGCTACGCCGCGTCCAGGATGACGGCCTTTATCGCCGGGATGGGAGCGAAGCGCGGTCCGGGAAGATTTCGGGACTCGGGACTCGGGAGTCGGGAGTCGGGAGTCGGGAGTCGGGAGTCGGGGGGATGGTCCGCGAAGGACGCGAAAAGCGCAAAGGAATGAGCGTTGCCCGGAAGAAGGCGGGTGATTGGAGAACCTCGTCATCCTGGGGCCGCGCGCAGCGCGGAACCCGGGATCCAATTTTTGCTTCCCTGACCTCGCCGGTATTCGTGGGCCGCGCGATCGACAATGGATCCCGGATCGCGGCGTACGCCGCGTCCAGGATGACGACCTTTATCGCCGGGATGGAGCGAAGCGCGGTCCGGGAAGATTTCGGGAGTCGGGAGTCGGGAGTCGGGAGTCGGGAGTCGGGAGTCGGGAGTCGGGGAGATGGTCCGCGAAGGACGCGAAAAGCGCAAAGGAATGAGCGTTGCCCGGAAGAAGGCGGGTGATCGGGGAACCTCGTCATCCTGGGGCCGCGCGCAGCGCGGAACCCGGGAATTAATTTGGGCTTCCCTGTCCTCGCCGTTATTCGTGTGTCGTGCGATCGACAATGGATCCCGGATCGCGGCTACGCCGCGTCCAGGATGACGGCCTTTATCGCCGGGATGGAGCGAAGCGCGGACCGGGAAGATTTCGGGACTCGGGACTCGGGACTCGGGGCTCGGGGCTCGGGGCTCGGGAGTCGGGAGTCGGGAGTCGGGAGTCGGGAGTCGGGAGGAGCGTCCGCGAAGGATGACGTGGAGGAGCATGGGCATGACCGGCCGTGGCCGCTTGAACCCGCCACCCAAACCTTCGTCATTCTGCGCGGAGCCGAAGGCGGAGTCGCAGAATCCATGCTCGCCAAGTACCTGCAGTTGAAGGCACCGCGCAACAAGATCCTGCGACTCCACTCGCTGCGCTCCCTCCGCGCAGGATGACGCAGAATTTGGCCTTTGGCTGATTCCGAGTCCGGCTGGCAACCAGCGATGCCGTAGCCTGGATGGAGCGAAGCGCGATACGGGGAGGCTTCGGGGCTCGGGAGTCGGGAGTCGGGAGTCGGGAGTCGGGAGTCGGGGAGATGGTCCGCGAAGGACGCGAAAAGCGCAAAGGAACGAGCGTTGCCCGGAAGAAGGCGGGTGATCGGAGAACCTCGTCATCCCAGGGCCGCGCGCAGCGCGCAACCCGGGATCCCTATGGCGCCTGCATCATTGGATTCCACCGCCCTGCGCGCGCCTTTGGCCTGGGCCGCGCTGGCTCTCAGGCAATGTCATGCCTCCCCGATACACAGGGGAGGCATGACAGGTCAGACCGGAAGGTGTGCTCAGCCCGCAGGGTCGCGGCCCGGGACGGAGTTGCCGGAATCGCCCAGACGGCGTGCCAGCGCGTAATACACCAGATTGCCGATGCCGGTAGCCGCAGCCAGTACCGCCACCAGGCCCGGGGTGATGTCGCGCCATCCGGCGGCCTGGATGATGCCGAAGCCGATGGCCAGCGCCACCAGCACGATACCCCAGCGCAGCGAGGCCAGACGGCGGCGCTGCTCGTCTTCCATCAGCAACGACTGCACCATCTGCTCGCTGACGCCGTTGGCGATCATGCGCTGGCGCACACGCCCGTCGACGAAGGCCTTGAGCGCATAGGTGATGCAGATGAACAGAACGATTGGAATCAGATTGCCGGATATCATGGCCGAGCTCCTTTGCATGGATTGAAGGTTCACCGACACAGATACACCGACCGCCGCACCGGTTGCATGCGGCCCGGCTGCAACCTTTTCCCGCGTGGACGTATCCAATGCAACATGCGACCCGCACCATCGCCATGAAAACAGACCGGGAACTGGTCGATGCCGTGCTGGCACGCGCGCCGGGCGCGTTCGAGTATCTGGTGGAGAACCATCAGGGGCTGTGCTGGCATATCATCCAGCGCATGGTGCGCCACCCCGAGGATACCCGTGAGCTGTGTCAGGAAACCTTTCTCAAGGTATATCGCAAGCTGCACCAGTATCGCCATGACAGCGCGCTGAAAACCTGGATTGGCCGCGTCGCCTATAACGTGGCCCTGCGCCATCTGCAGCGCAAGCGGCTGCCCATGGCCGAGCCGTACTCCAACGACGCACCGTCACCACTGGATGAGGTGGCCGGATCGTCTGATCTGGAGGCCGACTGCGACCGCGACCAGCTCGATGCCATGCTGGCGCAGGCCATCGACCAGTTGCCCCCGGTGCAACGAACCGTGCTTACGCTCTATCATCTGCAGGAAATGAGCATCGCCGACATCGCCGCGGTGACGGGCCTGGCCGATGGCACCATCAAGAGTCACCTGTTTCGCAGTCGTCGCCAGTTGCGCGACCTGCTTGAAGACCGCATCGGAGTCTGCCCATGAATACCCGCGACCACGACCAGCCGATTGATGCCGAGGAATGGCAGGCGCAGGAACAGGCCCTGCGCGCCGAACGCGGCCAGCAGCCCGAATCGGCCGATACGCGCATGCACGACTATCGCCGCATTGCCCGTGTACTGGGCCGGACGCAGCCGGTGGCTCTGCCGCCGGATTTCGCGCGACAGGTGGCGCGGCAAGCCATGCGCGAACGCGCCCGCGACACCGATACCCGCATCGAGAACGGCCTGGCCACCGCACTGATGGCCATGCTTGGCGCCGCGGTGCTGGTGCTGGCGGTGCTGCAAGGACCGCAGTGGTGGCAGGCGCTGACCACACTGGTGCCCGACGCCACCCTGAGCAACCGCTGGCTGCTCAGCCTGCTGGCCTGCGCTGGCGTCACCTTCGTGCTGGGCCGCGCCGGGGAGCGTCTCGCATTCAGGACGTAGCTTGGGTTTCAGCCCGCCCACAACGGGAATTCATGGCTCCGAGTTGCTTGCGGCTGGAAGGCTCAGGGCACCCGTTGGCGCGAAGTGCTCATGAAGGGCACCGGCTTCAGCGGGAACCGTATCCTGCTGATGCACCAGCCCAAGATCAGGGCGACCAGGATGCCTCCGGCGTAAAACATCCATCGGGTTGTTGATGACCACTCGACACCGAGAGACCCATGGTGACGGAGTATTGCGAGGACAATCAACTCGGGTATCAGCGCCAGTGTAGCCAGCAGCGCCGGACCGCTGCCGGTCTTCCAGAGCAGCGACTTGCAGCCCGGGCAGGCCCAGAGCAATGCATCCTCCTGCTCCTCGGGCTGGTACCAGCGGCCTTTCGTGCGATAACTGAAACCATCGATCTCGCCGCGGCGCGCTTCGATGCCCAGATCAGCATGGCAGACAGGGCACTCCGCCACGACTCAGGTCTGACTTTCTGCAAGTGATCGATAGTACATCGCTGCAAATTTCGCGATGCACACCGCACTGATCAGCGCACCGACAACGAGCATGACCCATGAGGTAGTCTGCAGGCTCCAGGGAAGCTGGCCCAACAGTTGCTGCGCAATCGCCGGCGCTCGCACTCCGAAAAGCCCCAGCCCGGTCAGAACACTGCCCAGAGCGGCCCATGCAAGAATCAACGGCGGCACGTCGATTTCGTGCCCATCGGTACCGAATTTCATTGTTCACCTTCCTTTGCGAATAGATGTGCCGAGCAGAAACGGTACTACGCCACAGCCGCGGCTCAAAATGCGCCTGCTGTCCTCGGCTCAGTCATCGCGGCTGAAGGTGGGCAGGGTCCAGTTGTGGCGCAGCGACAGATAGCGCAGCAGGAAGCAGGCCACGATCGGTAGCCAGGTGCTCCACACCGCGGGCCAGGCCAGGTATTCGCCCAGCACGGCCAGCCCGGCAGCCAGAAAGGCCGCGGTGGCATACAGTTCGGTCTTCATCAGTACCAGCGACACGCGGTTGAGCAGCACGTCGCGCGCCATGCCGCCGCCGATGGCCGTGAGCACGCCAACAATGACAGCCACCTCGGCGTTGTGGCCATAGACCAGCGCCTTGTGCGAGCCATACACGGCAAACAGACCCAGCCCCATGGCATCGAACAGCCGCACCGGAAAATCCAGTTTCTCGACCTGTCGATGCGCCAGCATGGTCATCAGCGCGGCGAGCACGGCGGTGAGCAGGTAGCGCCACTCGGCCAGACCCGCGGGCGGGATGGCGCCGATGCACACGTCACGCGCAATGCCGCCGCCACAGGCGGTGACGTAGGCGATGGCCAGAATGCCGAACACGTCGAAGTCCTCGCGTCGCGCCGCCACCGCACCACTGATGGCGAAGGCGAAGGTGCCCGCAAGATCAATCGCGTTGAACAGGAAATGTTCGTTCATGGCAGGCCGGAATTGGAAATTCTGGATTCGGAATTCGGGACTCGGAGGATCATGCAGCCTTGCCGAATCTGCCGCCGTCATCCTGGGGCTGGCCGCAGGCCAGAACCCGGGATCCAGTGGGTTCTTCCCCCATGGTCCTATAGTGCAGTCCTGGCGGCAAACACAAAATGGATCCCGGGTTCCTCGCTGCGCTCGGCCCCAGGATGACGGAGTCGAGGGCTGGCGCCATGCAGCTTGGCGCTGGCGGGCGGGCAACTGCTCGCGACTTGGCGCTCGGCGGGGCGTGATGGGTCGATGGTTGCGGCTTGTCGCGTGTCTGGTCAAGGGCCGGACGGCGGGATCCAGGGTGGCATTTCAGGAAACTTTGCCTGGTTGCTTTTCCCGGCAGGAAAAATGGATCCCGGGTTCCTCGCTGCGCTCGGCCCCAGGATGACGGAGTCGAGGGCTGGCGCCATGCAGCTTGGCGCTGGCGGGCGGGCAACTGCTCGCGACTTGGCGCTCGGCGGGGCGTGATGGGTCGATGGTTGCGGCTTGTCGCGTGTCTGGTCAAGGGCCGGACGGCGGGATCCAGGGTGGCATTTCAGGAAACTTTGCCTGGTTGCTTTTCCCGGCAGGAAAAATGGATCCCGGGTTCCTCGCTGCGCTCGGCCCCAGGATGACGGAGTCTGGGGCTGGCGCCTTGCAGCTTGGCGCTGGCGGGCGGGCAACTGCCGGCTCGGTGATCGCCAGGCCGGGGTCATGCCTCGGCTTGTTCCGCCTCGCCCCTGGCGGGGCGTTCGCCGACTGCGGATTGTTACTGGCAGTTCGGTCCGGATGTCAGGTAGTAGCCTCGAACCATCCGTGGTGGGTAGCGCCGGCCCCGCCATCCCTGGCGGGGCGTTCGCCGGCTGCGAACTGCCACTGGCAGTTCGGTCCGGATGTCAGGTAGTGGCCTCGAACCATCCGTGGTGGGTAGCGCCGGCCCCGCCATCCCTGGCGGGGCGTTCGCCGGCTGCGAACTGCCACTGGCAGTTCGGTCCGGCTCACCCCGTGCGCAGCCAGCGCAGGAGCTGCCTGAAGGTGGGCTTCTTGCCGTACATCAGGATGCCGGTGCGGTAGATGCGCCCGGCCAGCCACACGCAGGCCAGCAGCCCCACCACCATCAGCGCCAGCGACAGCAGCAGCTGGCTTATCGGTACCGCCGCCAGCGACCAGCGTACCGGCATGGTGAATGGCGAGAAGAACGGGATGAACGACATGGTGACGCCGAGGTCGCCATTGGGGTTGTTGATCAGGGCAAATACCGCGAAGAAGCCGACCAGGATGCCCATGGTGACAAAGGTGGCGTACTGCTGTGTTTCCTGGATGGTGTTGCACATCGCGCCGATGGCGGCATACAGCGCGCCGTAGAGCAGGAACCCGAGCACGAAATACAGCAGGAAGATCACCAGCAGGCTGCCCGACATGGTGGGGATCGGAAAACTCTGCATGGCGTCCGGGCTGACCCCGAACAGCGACGCTACCTGGGCGCGCTGGGTGGTGATGAGGAATACCGTGCCGCCCCAGATCACCATTTGCGTCAGTCCGGCCGCGCCCACGCCAAGTACCTTGCCCAGCAGCATCTGGAACGGTGTCAGCGACGAGGCCAGCACCTCCATGATGCGCGAGGTTTTTTCCTCGATCACCGAGGTCATGGTGCGCTGACCGTAGATCAGGATGGCGATGTACAGGATGAAGCCCATGAAGTAGGCGATCATGAACGAGGCCGCACCACTCTGGCCGGTGAGCTTGCCGTCACTGACCTTGGCAGTGCTCAGGTCGGCCGGTCGCATCGCCTGGCTGACCACACTGGCGTCAATGCCCGACTGCGCCAGGCGCGCGCCGGCCAATACCTTGCCCAGTGAACTCTGCAGATGCTGCATGGATTTCATCGAGCCGACGTTGTTGCCGTAGTAGCCGGCCTTGCCGGTCTCCTCGGTGTCCGCGCTGACCACCAGCACGCCGTCGATGGGCGCTTCTCCTTGCGCGCTCTTCTTGTCTACCCGGGCAATCAGCTGGTCACGCATGGGCTGCGGGTCGCCAGCGACCTGCTGCACCGAAATCCGGTAGCGCGGTGGCGAGGTGTCACCCTCGAGTTTCTCCTTGCCCAGACTCTCGGCAATCCGCGCGCCCAGACCCTGTCCCGAGGCATCAACCACGACCACGCGGGTGGTGTGTGCGCCGCCGCTCATCATCATCGCCGGCACCACGGCAAAGAACACGATCATCACCGGCAGCAACAGAGTTGAGATCAGGAAAGCCTTGCTGCGAACCCGTTCGACATATTCCCGCCGGACCACAGCCCATACCTTGTTCAAGCCGCTCATGCCGCTGCCTCCTCTATGCGTGCCGCCGAGCCGGCGTCGGCACCGACCTTGGCGATGAAAATCGACTGCAGCGATGCCTCGACGATCTCGAAGCGACGCAATCCCACGCCTGCCTCCACCAGCCGCGTCAGCAACTGTTCCGGATCGGCGTCCTCGGCCACTTCCAGCTCGGCTGTGGCGCCGTAGTCATCCATGCGAGCCACCAGGGAGCGATCGCCCAGGATCGGTGCGGCGCGTTCCTTGTCGTGACTGAAGCTCAGGGCAACGTGGCGCCCGCCGAACTCGGCCTTCACTTCCTTTACCGTGCCATCGACCACCTTCTGACCGCGCGCCATGATTACCACCCGGTCACACATGCGCTCGGCCTGCTCCATCACATGGGTGGAAAACAGAATCGTGCGTCCCTTGCCGGCCAGCTCCACCACGATGTCCTTCATGCCCTGGGCATTGACCGGATCCAGACCGGAGAACGGCTCATCCAGGATGACCAGCTCCGGCTCGTGCAGCAGTGCCCCGGCAAACTGCACTTTCTGCTGCATGCCCTTGGACAGATCCTCGACCTTCTTCTCGGCCCAGTCACCGACACCGAGCTTTTCCAGCCAGGCCAGCGAGCGCTTGCGCGATTCGCGGCGCGCAATGCCGCGCGTCTCGCCCAGGAAGATCAGCTGCTCGAGCACCTTCATCTTCTTGTACAGGCCGCGCTCCTCGGGCAGGTAGCCGATACGATGCGACAGCGCGCGGCTGCGCTGATCGCTGCCGAACAGGGTAATCTTGCCCTCGTCGGGCTCGAGGATATTCATGATCATGCGAATCAGCGTGGTCTTGCCGGCACCATTGGGGCCCAGCAAACCGAAGATGCCGCCCTCGGGCACCTGCATCGACAACTGATTGACGGCGATATGGCCCGAGAAACGCTTGCTGACGCGCTCGACCTGCAAACTGGCACTGGACATGTCTGGCTCCCGCAAAAGATTCCGGCAAAGTACCATGAACAGGTGACATGCCGAACCTTTGCAGGCCATTTGCATGACGAGTGTCATGGTGGCGGCAAGGTCGAAGTGGTGAGTGGTGAGTGGTGAGCGGTGAGCGGTGAGCGGTGAGCGGTGAGCGGGAAAACCTGGGCACGGCTCCGCTTCCCGATCACCGCTCATGGCCTGCAATCGCGGGCATGGCCCGGACATTCGCGTGCTGGTGGAGGACCAGACGCGAATTCAGGCGAACGGCCAAACCATGCGTCATCCTGCGCGCAGGGAGCGAAGCGACCGGAGTCGCAGGATCCAGTCGAGGGCCGGGTCAGGCACCAATAATTGGTATTGCCGTGGATTCTGCGACTCCGCCTTCGGCTGCGCGCAGAATGACGAGCAATCGGGTTGCCGGGTAGGCCCAGCGAAAACCCGGAGCGCGGCCCCGCTCACCGCTCACCGCTTCCCGCTCACCGCTCCCGGCCCGCAATCCCGGGGCATGGCTCGGACATTCGCGTGCTGGTGGAGGACCAGACGCGAATTCAGGCGAACGGCCAAACCATGCGTCATCCTGCGCGCAGGGAGCGAAGCGACCGCAGTCGCAGGATCCATTCCAGGGCCGGATCAGGCGCCAACTTTTGGTATTGCCGTGGATTCTGCGACTCCGCCTTCGGCTGCGCGCAGAATGACGAGCAATCGGGTTGCCGGGTAGGCCCAGCGAAAACCCGGAGCGCGGCTCCGCTCACCGCTCACCGCTCACCGCTTCCCGCTTACCGCTTACCGCTCACCGCTCACTGCCCGCAATCGCGGGCATGCCCGCTGCTGCCCACGAATACCCGGAGCTATTTCTTCTTCGGGATGTACAGGTCGGTGATGGTGCCTTCGAAGACCTCGGCAGCCATGCCCACCGACTCGCTGAGGGTCGGGTGCGGGTGGATGGTCAGGCCGATGTCGGCTGCTTCGCAACCCATCTCGATGGCCAGTGCCAGTTCGGTGATCAGGTCGCCGGCATGCACGCCGACGATACCGGCGCCGATGATGCGCTGGCTGTCCTTGTCGAAGATCAGCTTGGTAAAGCCCTCGGCGCGATCCATGCCCAGCGCACGGCCGGACGCGCCCAGGGAAACTTGCCGATGCCGATATCCAGCTTCTTCTCCTTCGCCTCGCGCTCGGTCACGCCGACCCAGGCCACTTCCGGATCGGTGTAGGCGACCGAGGGAATCACGCGCGCATCAAACTGGCTCTTCCTGCCGGCACAGACTTCAGCGGCCACCTTGCCTTCATGGCTGGCCTTGTGCGCCAGCATCGGCTGGCCCACCAGATCGCCAATGGCGAAGATGTGCTCGACGTTGGTGCGCATCTGCCGATCAACCGCGATGAAGCCCTTGTCGTCTACCGCCACACCGGCCTTGTCGGCACCGATCTTGCCGCCGTTGGGGCTGCGCCCCACCGATACCAGAACCCGATCAAAGATACTGCCATCGGGAATCGATTCGCCTTCGAACCCGACCTTGATGCCGTTCTTCTGCGCCTTGGCCTCAACCACCTTCGTTTTCAGGTGGATGCCCTTGTAGCGTTTCTCGATGCGCTTGGCCAGCGGCCGCACCAGGTCCTTGTCGGCACCGGGCATGAGCTGGTCCATCAGTTCCACCACGGTCACCTCGGAGCCCAGCGCCGCATACACCGTGGCCAGTTCCAGGCCGATGATGCCGCCACCGACCACCAGCAGCTTTTTCGGTATCTCGGCCAGCTCCAGCGCCCGGGTGGAGTCCATCACGCGCTCGTCGTCCCAGGGGAACATGGGCAGTTTCAGCGACTGGCTGCCCGCGGCAATGATGGCTTTTTCGAAACGGATCAGTTTCGTCTTGCCATCGGCATCCTCCACCTCCAGCTCATGCGGCGAGACGAAGGTGCCGGTGCCCTGCACGGTACGCACCTTGCGCTTGTCGGCCATGCTGTCCAGGCCGCCGGTGAGCTTGCCGACCACCTCGTCCTTGAAGTCGCGCAGCTTGTCCAGCGTGATCTTCGGCTTGCCGAAGCTGATGCCGTGCGCCGCCATGGCCTCGGCCTCGTCGATGACGGCAGCCGCATGCAGCAGGGCCTTGGAGGGAATGCACCCGACGTTGAGGCAGACGCCGCCGAGACTGGAATAACGCTCCACCAGCACGGTGTCCACATCCAGATCCGCAGCACGGAACGCTGCCGTGTACCCGCCAGGTCCCGCTCCCAGCACCAGCAACTGGCACTCGATGTCGGCCTTGCGCCCGGTTTCATCGGCGGCATCCGGCGCGTCCGCGCCCTTGTCGGTGCGGACCTGCTGCTTGCTGGAAGCAGAGCTGTCGCCGCCGGCACTCCCGCCGGAAGACTGCGAAGCGGACCCGCCTGACTTCTGCCCTTCATCCTTGCCTTCGCCCTGGCTCGCAGCGGAGCTCTGTTCTGCCTCGCCCCGGGCGTCATCGCCATCGCCGGCCTCCGCGCTCACCTGCAGCACCGCAATCACCGATCCTTCGCCCACCTCATCGCCTTCGCTCACCTTGATCTCGGTGATCGTGCCATTTTGCGGCGAGGGGACATCCATCGTTGCCTTGTCCGATTCCAGCGTGATCAGTCCCTGTTCCTTCTGCACGCTGTCGCCGACCGCCACCAGGACCTCGATGATCGGCACCTTGTCGAAGTCGCCGATGTCCGGAACCTTGATATCAATCGTCTTGGCCATGCTTCCTGTCCTTTCGTTTCTTGTTGCGCGGGCGGTCATCATCGTCGACCGAGCGAGCGGCCTGTTCGGCTTCCTCGGCTTCGGCGGCCTTTTCCTCGGCGATTTCGCGCTCGACGTCGCGGGCCGCATCGTTGTCGGTGCCGCTTTTCCGCTTCCGGTCATGCGCCGCTTTCGATTGTTCCGCCTCGCGCTCGGGCGGCGGAGTCCAGGTCCTCACATGAAGATCGCGCTGCGGGAACGGAATTTCCAGCTCGTGTTTTTCAAGCGCGGTATGCAGCGCCCAGTAGTAGGCCGCCTCGACCGCACCCGGTCGGCGGGTGGCCTCGGCGGTGACCCAGACCACCAGCTTGTAGTCCAGCGAGGAATCGCCAAACCCGGTCAGCCACACCTGTGGCGCGCGCGGGCCCTCCTGGGTCAGGGTGAAGGATACTTCGCCGGCCGCCTCCAGCGCGGCCTTCTTCACCGTGTCCTTGTCGGTGCCGTAGGCAACGCCGAAGGGCACCTTGATGCGGCGCGACTTCTCGTTCAGGGTCCAGTTGACCACCCGACCGTTCACGAACTCGGAGTTGGGCACCAGGATGTCGATATCGTCGTTGGTGGTGATGCGGGTGAAGCGGATGCGGATTTCGCGCACGGCACCGTGCACGCCCGATTCCAGCTCGACGAAATCGTTGACCTTGAGGCTGCGCTCGAACAGCAGGATCAGGCCGGAAACAAAATTGTTGAAGATCGCCTGCAGGCCGAAACCCAGGCCCACACCCAGCGCGCCGGCAAAGACGGCCATCTTCGACATCGGCACACCCGCCACATTCAGCGCCCACAACGCGCCGATCACCAGCAGCAGATACTGGGTCAGGCGCTCGACCGTGTACAAGGCCGCCTGATTGACGTTGTCGTGGCGCTCGGCATAGCGGCGCATCAGGCGCTTGATCACCGCGATTGCCAGCACGAACAGCGCCAGCACCACCAGCGCACCGAGCAAGGAGCCGAGGCTGATCTCGATGCCGCCCAGCTTCATGCGGTGGTCGAGCAAGCCGTCCAGCTTGTCCAGACCGTGCGCCACGCCCTGCCGGGCGGCCTCGGGGGCACCCTTGAGCGTCTCCGGCGGGTCGGGGAAATGCAGTCTCATGTCCGGATCACAGCAGCAACCGGCGAATGTCACCCAGGCTCTTGGCAAGGAATGCGGCGAAGCGTGCGGCGGCCGCACCATCGATTACGCGATGGTCATAGCTGAGCGACAGCGGCAGCATCAGCCTGGGCTCGAATTCCTCGCCATTCCAGACCGGCTGCATCGCCGAACGGGACACGCCAAGAATGGCCACTTCCGGTGCGTTGACAATGGGCGTGAAGGCCGTGCCACCGATGCCGCCAAGCGAACTGATGGAGAAGCAGCCTCCGGACATGTCGGCTTGCGCCAGCTTGCCATCGCGGGCCCTGGACGAGATTTCGCCAAGTTCCCGGGCCAGTTCCAGCAGGCCTTTCTGATCGCAATCGCGCAACACCGGCACCACCAGTCCGTCAGGGGTGTCGACGGCAATGCCGATGTGGAAGTACTTCTTCACCACCAGCGTCTCGCCATCGTTCTTGAGCGACGCATTGAAGCGCGGGTATTCCTTCAGCGCTGCCACAGCCGCCTTGATCAGGAACACCAGCGGCGTGATCTTCAGGTTTTCGTTTTCCCTGCCCAGCTTCTTGCGGAAGGCCTCCATCTCGGTGATGTCAGCCTGATCGTGCTGGGTGACGTGCGGAATCATCACCCAGTTGCGCGACAGATTGCGGCCGGCGATCTTCTGGATACGCGAAAGCTTCTGCTCCTCGACCTCGCCGAACTTGCTGAAGTCAACCTTTGGCCAGGGCAGCAGATCCAGGCCGGCACCCTCGCCCGAAATCGATTTGGCACCGCGTGCCAGGGCTTTCTTCACATAGGCCTGCACATCTTCCTTCTGGATGCGGCCCTTGCGGCCGCTGCCCTCGACCTGGCCGATGTCCACGCCCAGTTCACGTGCGAATGCGCGCACCGCCGGACTGGCGTGCGGGGTCTTGTCTGGCATGATAACGCTGGCATCGAAAGGTACCGGCGGTGTGCTCGGGCGACCGGCATCGGTTTCCTGGTCGCGGGCCGCGGATGATTCCTGGTCCTGGGCCCGGTCCTGCGATGTCTCCTGGTCGGCGTCCTTCTTGCCGGACGACTGAGCCTTTTTGCCGGCATCCTCGCGCGCAGACTCTTCGCCCTGCATTGCATCCTTGTCGGCGTCAGGCCCTTTCGCCTGCTTTTCATCCTTTTCGGCATCCTGCCCGGAAGAGGTGGACTCGGCGCCATCGTCCCCGTCCTCCGGTTCAATCAGCGCCAGCAGGTCGCCCTCGGCCACCTCGTCGCCCTCGGATACTTTGACTTCCCGGACCGTGCCGGCAAAAGGCGCCGGCACCTCCATCGTGGCCTTGTCCGACTCCAGCGTCACCAGACCGTCGTCCTTGGCCACCGTGTCGCCCACCTTGATCAGTACCTCGATTACCGGCACACCATCGAAATCGCCGATATCCGGCACCGTCACCTGCTTGACCTCGGACATGCATCCTCCTGCACCAACGCAATACCGCAGCACGAACCACCGCCTGCGGCCTGATCCGCCCATGATAGTGCCACGCTGCGCCTGTACAAAGCACAAGCGCCGCCGTTTGCACCGACAAACCCGAAGTGGCATGGTGGAATCCGCTGCGCACTCGAGCTGCGGGGCAACGGAAGACGGCACTGATCATCACGCATCATTTGGCAGGGAGACCAGAATGAAGTCCGCATCGTGTCCACGGCACCCGCTGGCGCTTGCAGTTGCACTTGCTCTTTTGGCCAGTGGCGTCCATGCCGCCACCATCACCGTCTCCGACCAGGGCGACGACGGCAATGCCACGACGTGCACACTCCGACAAGCCATTCAATCGGCGCTGGATGACGGTACCGGAGGCAACAGCAGCTGCCTGGCCGGCAGCGGCGACGATGTCATCAAGTTCGCACCCGCGCTTGACCATGCCGACATCTACCTGACCCAGGGCGAGCTGGCGATTACCGGAGGTAACGTCAGTATCGAGGGCAGCGGCCAGACTATTCACGGCGACGACATCTCGCCGGTGCTGTCCGTGAAATCGGCCACGTTTTCCGCCAGCAAGCTGACACTTACCCATGAGCAGTCATCGCAGGTTTCGCGCGGCATGTATGCCGATCACGCCACGGTAACGCTGCGCGACACTGTGATCTCGGGTAATTCGTGTACCTTGTGTTTCGGTGCCGGGATCTATCTGCACCATGCAGCCTCACTCACCCTGATCGACTCCACCATTTCCGGCAATTCGTCCGGCAAGTCCGGCGGAGGGATCATGGTGTACACCGGCGACAATCTGACGTTGGTCAACTCCACGGTGTCGGGCAATTCAGCATCCTGGTATGGAGGGGGCATATACACAGGCAGCGATGCCACCGTGGTGAATTCGACCGTGACCGGCAATTCCGCCTCTCGTGTTGCAGGGATTCTGACAAGCGGAAACACCCTGAACCTGGTCCAGTCCACCGTGACCGGAAATTCTGCGTCGGCAAACGCGGGTTTGTCCGCGTATTACGCCACGGTCCTGGCGAGGAACTCCATCATTGCAGGCAACCCTGGCAATGGCGATGAGATCTTCAATTATGCCCTGGCATCCACCATCAGCATCGGCTACAGCGTGCTCGGAGCGTATCTGGCAACAAGCTATGCAGGAAATGGCAATCAGTTCAGCGACGAGCCGGGGCTGGGGCCACTGTCCGACAATGGGGGACCCACCCGGACCATGGCCGTGTTGTCCGGCAGCCCGGCACTGGGCGCGGGCGACCCGGCGCTTGCGCTGGGGCCGGACCTGACGCCACTGAATTTCGACCAACGCGGACCGGGCTACCCGCGCACGCTGTCGGGTCTGGTGGACATCGGTGCGTTTCAGCATCAGGGGGATCGTGTTTTTGCCGATGGACTTGAACCCGCGCCCTGAACGCTTCAGCGCATGACGTCTGTCAGTTGGTCTGGTTGCAGCAGAGCGCTAAAGTATCGGGATCATTCATGCCGGAACAACACCATGCTGAGCATTCGCGATCTGTGCAAGACCTACGACAATGGCGTCAGGGCACTGAACAACGTTTCCCTGGATATTCCGCGCGGCATGTTCGGCCTGCTGGGCCCCAACGGGGCCGGCAAGTCCACGCTGATGCGCACCATCGCCTCCTTGCAGGATCCCGATTCGGGCTCCATCCGGCTGGATGAACAGGACCTGCTGGCCGACAAGCAGGCCACCCGGCGGGTGCTGGGCTATCTGCCCCAGGACTTCGGCGTCTACCCGAAGGTCACGGTCGAGGCGATGCTCGATCACTACGCCATACTCAAGGGCGTCATTGCCCGGGGCGAGCGTGCCGAGCTGGTCGAAGCGCTGCTGCGGCAGGTGAACCTGTGGGACGTCCGCAAGCAGAAGCTGGGCACCTTTTCCGGTGGCATGCGCCAGCGTTTCGGCATCGCCCAGGCACTGATTGGCGAACCCAAGCTGATCATCGTCGACGAACCCACTGCCGGCCTGGATCCCGAGGAACGCAACCGGTTTCTGAATCTGCTGGCCGAGATTGGCGAGCGCGTGGTGGTGATCCTGTCCACCCACATCGTCGAGGATGTCACCGACCTGTGCCCGCGCATGGCCATCATCGGTCGGGGCGAGGTGCTGCTCGCCGGCGAGCCGCACGAGACGATTGCCAGTCTCGACGGCCGGGTCTGGCGCGCAAGTATCGACAAGGCACAACTGGCCGACTATCAGGCGCGCATGACGGTGCTGTCGACACGCCTTTCCGCCGGACGCACGGTGCTGCACGTACTGGCCGACAGTTCCCCTGAAGCGGGCTTCGAATCGGTGCCACCGGATCTCGAGGATGTCTATTTCGGCCAGTTGCAGCGCCAGGCACAAGCCGCTGCGACCAACGCCGAGGCGGCCTGATCATGTTCCGAGAAATCCTGCGTTTCGAGCTGCGCCAGCAACTGCGCGCGCCGCTGTTCTGGATAGTGTCGATTGCCTTTGCACTGCTGGCATTCGCCTTCGTGACCACCGATGCCGTCTCGATTGGCGGTGGCATGGGCAATGTGCACCGCAATGCGCCGATCGTCATCATCCGGCTTCTGGGCGTATTCAGTGCGCTGGGCATGTTTCTCGTGACCATGTTCGTCGCCGGCGCCATACTGCGCGACTTCGAACAACGCAGCGAGGAGATGATTTTCGCCACGCCGGTCAGCAAGGCCGGCTATCTGGGCGGGCGCTTCGGCGCCGGCTTTCTTACCGCTCTGGCAGTGATGGTGGCCACGGCGCTTGGGCTGTTCCTCGGCAGCTCCTTTTCCTGGCCCTGGATGGAGGCATCGACCGTCGGCGCCAGCAGCATTGCCGGATACGCCTGGGCTTTCGGCGTGATCGTGATCCCGGACCTGCTGTTCATTGGCGCGCTGCTTTTCCTGATCGCCTCGATCACCCGCTCGATGCTGGCCACCTATATCGGCGTCATCCTGTTCTTCGTGCTGCAATCGATAGCCGGCGCGTTGTTGGGTGATGTCACCCATCACACCGCGGCGGCACTGCTGGATCCGTTCGGTTTGCGCACGATGGCCGTCACCGTGCGCTACTGGTCGGTGGAGCAGCAGAATACGCAACTGCCGGAACTGTCCGGACTGCTGCTGGCCAATCGCGCCCTGTGGCTGGGCGTGGCGACCGGCCTGCTGGCGCTGACCTGGACCCTGTTCCGTCCCAACCGCGAAGGCCTGCGCTGGCGGCGCAAGCGCCAGCGTGCTGCCGGCGACAGCACGCCGCGCAGCACCACCATGCAAACCACGCTGCCCAAGGTGACTCGGCGGGATGACAGCGGCGCGCACCGGGCCCAGTACCTGGCCAGCGCGCGCCGCTACACCATCAGCGTGCTGCGCGGCGCTCCGTTCCTGATCATGCTGGTGCTGGGCCTGGCCAATCTCACCGGCAGTCTGGCGCTGTCAGGGAGAATCTACGGCACTTCGGTGTACCCGGTAACCCACACCATGCTCACCTCCATCCGTGGCGGCTCGCAGTGGCTGCTGTGGATCATCCTGATCTTCTATGCTGGCGAACTGATCTGGCGTGAACGCAGCCTGCGCGCCAACGAAGTCAGTGATGCCATGCCGACCCCCAACTGGGTCAGCCTGGCCTCCAAGCTGACCGCCCTGATGGTAGTCATTACGCTGTACCTGGCGGTCAATGCCCTGTGGACCATGGGCTGGCAGCTTGCGCACGGCTTTCATCATCTGCAGCCGCTGCTGTATCTGAAGCAGCTGGGCCTGGATGCAATTCCCTTCGTGCTGATCGCCGTGCTGGCAGTATTCCTGCAGGTACTGGCCAACAACAAGTTCCTGGGCTACCTGCTGATGATACTGGTGCTGGTATCGATGCTGACCCTGGGCATGATGCACCTGGAGAACAACCTCTACCAGTACGCCGGCGCCCCCGGTGTGCCGTATTCCGACCTCAACGGCTTTGGTCACTTCTGGATCGGCGCCCTGTGGTTCTACGGTTACTGGGGCTGGTTTGCCCTGGGCCTTCTGGTTGCCACGGCCCTGTTGTGGGTGCGTGGCACGGGGCTCACCTGGGCGGCGCGAAAGCGCGAGGCACGCGCGCGCTTCAGGCGTCCGGCACGCATCACCCTCGCTGTGGCGGCGACCGGTTTCGTGCTTTTCGGCGTGTGGATCGCATACAACACCATGGTGCTCAACGAGTATCTGCCCAGCGACCAGGCCGATCAGCGCGCCGCCGACTACGAAAAGGACTACGCCCAGTACAAGGATCTGGCGCAACCGCGCATCACCGACGTCAAGACCGACGTGGATATCTATCCCTACCAGCGGCGTGTGCATGTCAAGGGTCACTATGAGCTGGTCAACAAGCACGACAAGCCCATCGACACCCTGCACATGCGCCTGGACGCGTTCCGGCCGGTGTCCCACCTGTCGCTGGATTCGCTGAAATTTGCGGCCCACTCCATCGTCAAGCAGGACAAGATCCAGGGCGTGACCATCTACAAGCTGGACCAGCCGCTGATGCCGGGGCAATCGATGTCATTCGATTTCGAGGAGACCTACGATCCGCAGGGCTTCAGCAACTCGACCGGAGAAACGCGACTGGTGCACAACGGCACCTTCCTGACCAACACCATGCTGTTCCCGCAGTTCGGCTACGACCGCGACCGGCAACTCACGGACCGCAGCAAGCGGCGCAAGCATGGCCTTGATGCCGATGCCCCGCGCATGCCCAGGCTGGGCGATGAGAAAGCGCGTGCAAACACCTATATCAGCCATGATGCCGACTGGATCAGCTTCGACGCCAATGTGTGCACTGCCGGTGACCAGATTGCCATGGCGCCCGGCTACCTCAAGAAGGAATGGCGTACCGAGCATGGTCGGCATTGCTATCACTACAAGATGGATCAGCCCATGCTGAACTTCTTTGCCTTCCTGTCGGCCCGTTACAAGGTGAAGAAGGACAGCTGGAACGGCATCGCCATCGACGTGTACTACAACCCCGATCACGCCTGGAACGTGGATCGCATGATTACGGCGGTGAAGAAGTCGTTTGCCTACTACAACAGCCACTACACGCCCTACCAGTTCCGCCAGCTGCGCATTCTTGAGTTCCCCGGCTATGCCGGATTCGCGCAGTCCTTTGCCAACACGATTCCGTTTTCCGAGTCGATCGGTTTCATCGCCGACCTGCGTGACAAGGACAAGATCGACTACGTCACCGATGTCACCGCCCACGAGGTGGCGCACCAGTGGTGGGCGCACCGCGTGATCGGCGCCGACATGCAGGGTTCCACCATGCTCAGCGAATCGCTGGCCCAGTACTCGTCACTGATGGTGATGAAACACATCTACGGCGCCAGCAAGATGCGCAAGTTCCTGAAGTACGAACTGGACCGCTATCTGGTAGGCCGGCGCCTCGAGCGAGTGCGAGAAGTGCCGCTTGCCAAGGTCGAAAACCAGCCCTATATCCACTACCGCAAGGGCTCGATGGTGTTCTATGCATTGCAGGACTACATCGGCGAAGACAAGCTGGATGGCATGCTCAAGCAGTTCCTGATCGACTACGGCTTCCAGCAGCCACCCTATGTGACCTCACGCCAGTTCATGGACGCATTGAGCAAGGCTGCCGGACCCGAGTGGAAGAACGTCATCAACGACTGGTTCTGGAAGATCACCCTGTACGACAACCGCGTTATCTCGGCCACGGCCAGCAAGGCCGGGGCCGGTGGCTGGGACGTGACCATGAAGATCCGCGCCAGCAAGACCTACGCCGGCGGCCAGGGCAAGGAGACCAAGGCCAGGATCGACATTCCTGTCGATATCGGCGTGTTCGCGCGCGGCAAGGACGACAAGGAAGACGACGAGAAGGTGCTGTACCTTGCCAAGCGCAAGGTCGAGGACGGCGACAGCACCATCACCGTGCACGTCAAGGACAAGCCCTGGGAAGTCGGCATCGACCCCTACAACAAGCTGATCGACCGCGTCTCCGACGACAACCGCATGAAGGTCAGTATCGAGTAGCTGCATTCAAGAGCTTTTGTCCGCGAAGGACGCCAAGGGCGCGAAAAGATCAAAATCAACTGTTGTCTTTCTTTGCGCATTTGGCGTCCTTCGCGGACCATCACCCCGACTCCCGACTCCCGA
>CAVTJF010000062.1:0-3791 GCA_963734945.1 uncultured Gammaproteobacteria bacterium | reverse complement strand
CATGTCCAGCGCGCACGACGACGACATCATCGCCGAGACGCTTGATTGCGCGCGCCAGGCCTTCAAGTCGCTTGCCCAGGACGCCTCCGCCTGAGGTCGCGCGCACGCTGGTGCGGGATGCATGCATCTGCTGCGAAGTGCAGAATGCGAGCAGTGGCGACACGACGGGCGGATTCTGCGAAACCAGGCAGGCTGTTCCGGCAACCCGCCGGCCTGGCACGACACGACCAGAGGTTCCTTGATGAGTGACGGCAAGCACCAGCACAGCAACCTGTTCGAACGCAGCTTCCTGCCTGCGGCAAGCGATGGCATGCGTCTGCGCTGGTTTCGCCTGATGTTTCGCCACGACTCACCGGCCGAGCGCAATTTCGACATCTGGCTGATCGTGGTGATCCTGGCCAGTGTTGCCGTGGTGATGCTGGACAGCGTCGAATCCATCAAGGCGCAATGGCATCAGGCCCTGATGGCGGCCGAATGGCTGTTCACGCTCACCTTCACGCTCGAATACGCCATGCGACTGTGGCTGGTGCGCCGGCCCTGGCGCTACGCCACCAGCTTCTACGGCATCATCGACCTGCTGGCGGTACTGCCAACCTACCTGGCCCTGGTTCTGACGGGCTCGAGCTACCTCATCGTGATCCGCATCCTGCGTCTGTTGCGCGTATTCAGGGTGTTGAAACTGGTGGAATACTCAAGCGAAGCGGGCGAGCTGATCACCGCCCTGCTGCGCAGCCGTCGCAAGATCTTCGTGTTCGTATCCGCCCTGCTGGGCATCGTTGTGGTGTTCGGCGCCCTGATGTACGTGGTGGAAGGCCCCGAGCATGGCTTTACCAGCATCCCGGCCGGCATGTACTGGGCCATCGTCACCATGGCTACCGTGGGTTATGGCGATATCGTGCCGCACACCATTCTCGGTCGCTTCGTCACCTCGGCCCTGATCCTGATCGGCTACAGCATCATTGCCGTGCCCACCGGCATCTACACCGCCGAACTGGCCAGCAGCATTCTGCAGAAGAGGCGCAAGATATCCTGCCCGGGTTGTGGCCTGCGTGAGCATGAGTCCGACGCCGCCTACTGCCGGCAATGCGGTGCGGCGCTGCCACCTGCAAGCTGACCGTGGCGAGCCAGCTACCACCGACCGGTATTGGGCATTGACTTCCAGGGCTCGGCCGGGACCAATGCGTTGCCCTTCTGCAGCAGTTCAATCGAGATCAGGTCGGGCGACCTGACGAAGGCCATGTGGCCGTCACGCGGCGGTCGGTTGATGGTCACGCCCATGTCCTTGAGGTGCTGGCAGATGGCGTAGATATCGTCGACCCGGAAGGCCAGGTGGCCGAAGTTGCGCGCCGAACCGTAATCCTCGTCCGAGTCCCAGTTCCAGGTCAGCTCCAGCTCGGCCTCCGGACTTTCCGGCGCAGCCAGGAAGATCAGCGTGAACTTGCCTTCCGGCACGTCCCTGCGCCGCACCTCCTCGAGGCCCAGCCCTTCACAGAAAAAGCGCAACGATGCGTCCACGTCACGCACGCGAATCATGCTGTGCAGAAATTTCATTCAGGTTCTCCCATTTGCAAGAAACATGCGGCTCAGGCGCGACGGACGCGTTGGATGAAAAGCACCGCGACGGCGGCGAATGCCAGGATCGCGACCGTCTCGACCAGCCACGGACGGGCCCAGTCGGTGCCCAGGCCTGCAGGCGCGGACCCCTTGAAGAAAGCAGCGCCGGCGATGCCGACGCCGAGCAGGCCTTCACCGCCGACGAAGCCCGAAGCCAGCAGAATCCCTCGTTCGCTGCGGCGGCTCGCGCGTTCCGCATCCTTGCCGCGCGTCAGCCACCACTTGAGCAGGCCGCCGAGGAACAGTGGCGTCATGGTGGAGACCGGCAGATAGACGCCGACCGCGAAGGCCAGCGACGGAATGCGGAGAAGCTCGCAGATCACAGCAATGGCGACGCCGATGCCGACCAGCACCCAGGGCAGCGACTGATCGATCACACCGTCGATGACCAGCTTCATCAACGTCGCCTGCGGCGCCGGCAGAGCCTGGGTACCGAAGCCGAAGGTCTTTGCCAGCAGCATCACCGACAGGCACACGAATGTGGCCGATGTCAGCACACCGAGGATCTGGCCGATCTGCTGCGCACGCGGCGTCGCACCCAGCAGATAGCCGGTCTTGAGGTCCTGCGAGGTATCACCGGAAATCGAGGCGGCGATGGCGACCACGCAACCGACCATCAGCGCCGTGGCCTTGCCGGACAGGTCGTTCCAGCCCAGCGCCATGAACACGGCGGCCGTGCCCAGAAGGGCGGCGATGGTCATGCCGGAGGTCGGGTTGGAGGTCACGCCGACCAGGCCGACGATGCGCGCGGCCACGGTGACGAAGAAGAAGGCGAAGAGCGTGACGCAGACTGCAGCCAGCGCCCGGTGCCCCAGATCATCCAGCCCCCCGAATACCTGCGGAATCACCGCCATGACCAGCACCACCACGGCCAGTCCGGCCAGCAGCAGCGGCATCGGCAGGTCGCGCGCGGTGCGCTCGGGGGTGGCCGACACCTGTCCGCCCTGCCTGCCGATGCTGCCGAACTGTGCAGCGCCGACCCGGAAACTCTCCAGCATCATCGGCAGCGACCGGATCAGGGTCATGATCCCGGCCGCCGCCACGGCCCCGGCGCCGATGTAGCGCACATAGCGGTTCCACAGCTGCCCCGGGCTCATGTCCGCGATCAGCATCTGCGTTTCCGGGAAAAACGGATGGGTGAGGGACTGACCCCAGTAGTGCAGCCCGGGAATGATCAGCAGCGATGCCAGCAGGCCACCACCGACCATGATGCCGGCCACTCTGGGCCCGAGAATGTAGCCGACACCGAACAGCGCCGCGGACAGGTCAAACCCGACTTCGGCCTTCTTCGGCAAGGGCAACTGGAACCCGACCGAGTCCGGAATGGCCCGCACCCAGGATGTCAGAGCCTTGAAGGCAGCGCCGATGCCGATGCCGATGAACACGTCGCGCGACTGACCGCTGCTGCCCTGGCTGGCCTTGAGTACCTCGGCGCAGGCCGTGCCCTCGGGATAGGGCAAGCGGGCGTGTTCGCGCACGATCAGGAACCGGCGCAGCGGCACCATGAAGAGCACGCCCAGCAATCCGCCGCACAACGCCAGCAGCACCATCTGCAGCAGCGCTGGCGGCACGCCCCACATGAACAGGGCCGGCAGCGTGAATATCACGCCCGAAGCCAGCGAGCTGGAGGCCGAGCCGGTGGTCTGGGCAATATTCGCCTCGAGCAGGGTGCCGGACCGACCGATGCCGCCGAGCACGCGAAACACCGCGACTGTCATCACCGCCACCGGAATCGAGGTGCTGACCGTCAGCCCCGCGCGCAGCCCCAGATACGCATTCGCGGCCCCGAAGAGAATGCCGAACACCACCCCAAGCAGAATCGCCTTGAAGGTGAATTCGGCCGGTGCCGATGGTCCTGCGATGCCGGATATCGACCCCTTGCCGGATTTCTCAAATGCCATCGACTTGCTCCCCGAGATGGCCGCTGATGGTGTCATGCAGTCCGCGCAGGGGCAAGCATGTCGCGCACCCGTTATCCGGACCGGCCCTGCTACAGGAACAGGTCGGGCAGCAGCGGCTTGCCCGGACTCACCGCATAGCGATCAAAATCGCCGACACCGGCTTCACGCAGCACGTCCTCGTCGAGCAGGAACGCACCGCTACGCTCTGCCGCGGGCCGGGTCAGTATCGCGTGCGCGGCGTCGGCGACGATCTCGGGCTTGCGGCAGCCTTGCTCG
>CAVTJF010000061.1:0-18328 GCA_963734945.1 uncultured Gammaproteobacteria bacterium | reverse complement strand
CTTGAATGCGCCCGGCGCGGAACCGAAATCGCCGTCGGCCTGGGCCGCCATCCAGACAAAGGTCGCATACACCGCAACGTTCTGCGCCAGCTCGTCGGGCTTGATCTTGTCCAGGGTATCGTTGGCGGTATGGTGCCAGTCGAAATAGTGGGTACCGTCCTGGCTGAGTGACAGGCCGGCCATGCCGATCGCGTGCATCTGCGACAGATCCGACCCGCCGCTTCCGCCACGCTTGGCATCGTAGACAACGCCCAGGGGTTTCATCACCGCTGCCATCTGCTCGATGGCATGCCGCGCGCCGGGTTTGACGCTGGCGCTCAGGCGCCAGATCCTGCCGGCACCGAAGTCCGACTCGGCACCCAGCACATGCTCGGCCACCTCGTCTGCATGCGCCTTGGCATAGGCGCGCGCGCCCCACAGGCCCATCTCCTCGTTGGCGAAGGCAATCACCCGGACCGAGCGTGCCGGCCGTTGCGGCATGGTGCCGACCAGATGCGCCGCCGCAGCAGCAATGGCAACCCCGGCGCCATCGTCGATGGCACCGGTACCCGGATCCCATGAATCAAGGTGGCCACCGATGGCCACCACCTGCTCGGGATGCGTGGCGCCGTTGATCTGCCCGATCACGTTGGCGCCGGTGTATTGACCGTCCACGCCCACATCGAGATCCAGATGCACCATGACCGGCTTGTCATAGCCCAGAATGCGTTCAAGCTGGTCGGCATCGGGATTGGACAGCGCCGCGGCCGGGATGGCCTTGGACGGGTCGGGGAAACCGGTCACGCCGGTATGCGCAATGCGCTGATGGGCATCGGTACCGGCCGAACGCAGAAGGTAGGCTGCCGCGCCCTTGCTCGCCGCCAGGGGCGGTCCGGCCACGCGGATCGACGAGCCGATACGATAGTCGCGACCGTCCCTGAAACGATGCATGCGTTCGCCGATATAGACGATGCGACCCTTGACCTGGTCCGGATCGGCCTGCTTCAGCGCATCCAGGTTCTTGAAACGGATCACCTGCGCCGTCAGCCCGCCCGCGGGAGTCGCCGCCGAGTAGCCCAGGGCGCTCAGCACCAGCTTCTGCGGAAACGGCGACACGATCGAGCCCGATTCGTGGCGACGCACCCATTTGGGATAGCTCACCGGTTCGGTCCAGACCTTGTCGAATCCCAGCGCCTTGAAGCGTGCCACGACCCAGTCCCGGGCACGCTCGTCATTGGCACCACCGGCAAGACGCGGTCCGATCTCGGTGCTCAGGTCACGCACGAAGTTCCAGGCAGTGGGGTCGTCGAGCGCCCGGTCGCGCAGTTGCGCGGCCGCGCTGACGGCTGCCTGGCCGACACGGGTCTGGTCGGCCGCATGCACGCTCATCAACGGTGCACACAGACCGGCGGTCAATACCAGCATAAGGATCGAATGGCGCATGCGCTTTCCCCCGAGAAAAGACTCATTATGCCCGCCACAACGGGCTGACGTTGGTGCCGAAAGTCACAGCATCCGGCTACGTGACAGCCCGCAAGAACGCGTTTGCCGGACCCGGCAGTGGATCCTTGGCTACAATCGCCCCCCATGTCTGCCGAAACCGCTCCCCGGCTGCCGCGCCGATTGCTGCTGCCACAACACTGGCCATCCTGGATGGGCATCGCCATGATCTGGCTGCTGGCCCGCTTGCCGCGCGCCGCACTGATGTCCCTGGG
This sequence comes from uncultured Gammaproteobacteria bacterium, assembly GCA_963734945.1. Lineage (GTDB taxonomy): Bacteria > Pseudomonadota > Gammaproteobacteria > Xanthomonadales > Rhodanobacteraceae > DASSBG01. The sequence continues at coordinate 16,634 of CAVTJF010000061.1, read as the reverse complement.
CAGTGGCCTCGGTCGTCTTCTCGGCCGGCTGCCCGTGGCGCGCAAGCGCATTGCCCAGCGCAATATCGCGCTGTGCTTTCCGCAACTGGATGCCGACGCGCGCCAGCGCCTGCTGCAGGCCAACATGCGGGACCTGGGTTTCATGCTGGCCGAATTCAGCCTCGGCTGGATGGGCAGCGACCGGGCCATGGCGCGCATCCCGCTGCAGATCGAGGGTGTGGAGCACCTGGAGAAGCTGCACGCCGAAGGTCGCGGCGGACTGCTGGTGGGCGCGCATTTCTCGCATCTGGAATTGTGCGCGCGGCTGGTTTCGCGGCACGTGCGCATTGCCGGCATGTATCGCGAGATGGACAGCCCGGTATTCGAGTGGGCCGTCCTGCGCGCGCGCCTGGGCTATGCCGGCGCCATGTTCAGCAAGAGCGATACGCTGGGCAGCGTGCGCTATCTGAAGCGCGGCGGCGTGCTGTGGTATGCGCCCGATCAGGACATGCGCGGCAAGGGGCATGTGTTCGCGCCGTTCTTCGGTATTCAAGCGGCCACAATCACCGCCACCCATCATCTGGCGCGCCTGTCCGGTGCGGCGGTGCTGCCCTTCTTTCATCGACGCACGGACGATGGCGGCTATGCCATACGCATTGCCGCACCCCTGGCCGACTTCCCCGGGCCGGACGTGGTGCAGGACACGGCTCGCATCAATGCCGAGATCGAGACCATGGTCAGGGCCGCACCCGAGCAATACCTTTGGGCGCACAAGCGTTTCAAGACTCGTCCGGAGGGTGAACCCGGGGTGTATTGAATTGGAACGGGACTCGGGACTCGGGAGTCGGGAGTCGGGAGTCGGGATGCAGCGTCCGCAAAGGCCGCAAGAAGCGTAATGCCCCCGTCGGGCCCGGAACCTTGCGCAGAAAATTCCTGGCGATAGCCATGCCCCGCATGAACACAGCCCCCTGAGTCAGGGGGCGATTCGTGCGCAGCAGTGGGTGTGGAAGGCATGCCGGGGCCCGGAACCTTGCGCAGCAAAGTTTTGGGGATAGCATGCGCAGCAGGGCTATCGCTCCCCCTGGCGCTCCTGCGAGCCGCGATCCCGATCGCGCCGGTTTTGGCGGGCCTCGTGCAGCTTGGCGTACTTGAGGAACACGTAGAACGCGCCGGTGACGCTGGCCACGAAACCGGCCCAGCCGTTGAGGCAGTAGCGCTTGAGCAGGAACTGGCGCAGGAAGAACATCGGCGGATACAGCACCATGCGCAAGCCGGTGAAACGCTGACCCCGGCGCAGCTTGTTGGCGACCAGGCCGCTGGAGTAGCGGTTGATCTTGTCCACCCGCGTGGCGATGTCGGCATCGCCGTCATTGACGAAATCGGCCTTGTGCAGCGTTTCCACCGGTCCATCAACCGCCACCGCGGCATGCACTTCGACATCATTCATGCGGCCACGGCGACGGTCAAACAGGCGCAGATGCGCATTGCGCCGGCTCAAGGGGTGTTGCACGGTCCAGAACATGCGCTCGCGACGCGGCAGGCGGAATCCCGCGGCCTGCGGCGAGACCAGCGCCTGCTCGATCACCGCGCGCGTGCCGGGCGAGAGAATCTCGTCGGCATCCAGGTTGAGAACCCAGTCATGGCGTGCCATGTCGATGGCGCGCTGCTTCTGCGGACCGAAATCGTCGAACGGGTGCGTGGCCACCCGCGCACCGTGGCGCTCGGCAATTGCCACGGTATCGTCATCGGAGCCCGAATCGAGCACCAGCACTTCCTCCGCCCAGTCCACCTCGCGCAGGCAGCGCTCCAGCGTATCGGCATTGTTGAACGTGATGATCACCACCGAAAGCGCTTCACGAGCGGCCACGGGGCACCTCCGTCACCGGCGAATCAGCCGCCAGGGCCGCGCACCACAGCGCCAGCAGCCACCAGAACACCAACCCCCACCAGGCCGAGTAGAAGGCCAGATGCGTGTTGAGCGGAAACAGGCATACGCCCAGTGCCAGGCTGACCGGCCATGCATGGCGACGCGCATCAGGTCCGGCTCGCCACCACGCACGCAAGCCCACGGCAATACCGGCGAGCCACAGGATCAGGCCGGAAATGCCGCTCCCGGTGGCCACCTCCAGCAGCCATTGATGCGGATGGCAGGCACCCTGGCCCGGTCCGCAGGCCTGGCTTCCGGTGAACTGGTCGCCGGGGCGGGCATAGTCGGGATAGGCGTAGCGGAAACCGCGCACGCCCACTCCATTGAGCGGATGCGCCTCGATCATGCGCCCGGCCGTGGCCCAGATCGCCAACCGACCACTCAGGGCCCAGTCGGTGCTGCGCTCCTGACCCTGGAGGATTTGAGCGCTGCGCTGCATGCGCTGGGCAAAGCCCGGTGACTGATGCCAGGCTATGGCCATCACCGCCAGTGCCACGGCCGCGCCGGCCGCCAGCCACGCCGCGCGCCGGCCCGGCGTGGCGCCCAGTTGCCAGGCAAATGCCAGCCCGACCAGGGCAAATTCCAGCCACGCCTGACGCGCGCCGGCCATGACGATGGGTACCAGCAGCAGCATGAACCCGGCAGCGACGCCACGCCAGGCGAAGCGCTGCTTGAGTGGCCACAACAGCAGTGGTGACAGCGTCGCCAGGATCGGCCCCAGCTTCAGATTGTCGGCACCGAACACGCCACTGACACGCAAGGGACCGGCGGCACCGCCAAGGCTCCATCCCGTCAGAATCTGCAGCCACGCATCAAGCGCCCACAGCGCCACGAGGGCGGCCATCAGCAGATAGATCGCCTGGATGTTGCGCCGCTGGCACAGCACCCAGCACACGTACACCGCAAAGGGTGCATAGCGCCAGATAGCTGCAAAGGTGCCCCAGCTCTTGTCCGGATTCACCGCGCCGGGAAGGGACACAAGCGCGGCGCCGGCATAGCAGGCAAACAGCAGCGCGAACAGGCGCAGCGAGCGCAGCTTCGCCAGCGCGGGCCAGTGCCGCCAGGCAATCCACAAGCCGCCGAGCATGCCCAGCAGTATGCCCAGTTCGGAGGCGCGACCGACCGGCAGCAAAAGCGGTACCAGCACGATCGGCAGCAAGAGCCAGACTTGCATGCCGCGCAATACGTTCATCATTTCCCGGCCAGTTGCCTGTACACCTCGAGCACGGATGACTGCATCGCTTCCAGGGTGTAGTCCTTGAGCGGATGGATAGGCGGCGCCAGACGCAGCAATTCGGCGGCGCGCTCGACCAGGCGTTCGGGATTGCCCGGCTGCACCCGCCCGGCCGGATACAGTTCTGCCAGCAGGGAGCCTACCCCGCCGTGCGCGTAGCCCAGTACCGGCCGGCACAGGGCCAGCGCCTCGACCACGGTGCGACCAAACGATTCGGGATAGTTGGACAACTGCAGAACCAGGGACGAGTGCGCCAGCACATCGCGCACATCGCTGCGCTGCGGCGAGAACACCACCGTATCGCTCACGCCGCGGTTTGCCGCCAGCTTGCGCATTTCCTCGACATAGGCTTCGCGCCCGCGCTCGAGAATGCCCAGCAGCAGCAAGCGCGTCTCCATGCCCCGGTCCTTGAGATCGGCATGCAGCGCGATGGCATCGGCGTGCCCCTTGAGGCGGGTGCCACGACCCGGCAGGGTCAGCAACGGCGCCCCGCGCAAGGCCGGGTAGTCGCTTTCGAAACGAGCCACCCACTCCGGCTCGGGCGCGTAGCCGAAAGGGAATTCCTCGGGGTCCACGCCGCGCGGAATGACCACCAGGCGCGACTGGTCCACCCAGGGATAGTGGCTGAGCACAAAATCGCGCACCGCATGCGACACCAGGATCACCCGTTCGCCCCGCACCATGATCGAGCTGTAGCGTCCCGGCGAATTGAGCCCGTGCATGGTCGTGACCAGGTGCGCCCCGAGACCACGCAAGGCGACCAGCGCCAACCATCCCGGCAGGCGCGAGCGGGCATGCACGATATCGGCCTTGTGATCCTTGATGATGCGCCGCAATGGCACGACCCTGGCAAGTGTCGTCAAGGACTTGCGCCCGATTTCCAGGCGTATGTGTTTGCTGCCCTCGGCCTCGAGCTGCTCCACCATGCGGCCGCCCGCCGAGACCACGATGGAACGATGCCCGGCAGCCACCAGGGCGCGGGCAATCTCCAGGGTCGAGCGCTCGGCGCCGCCGCTCTCGAGCGCCGGCACCAGCTGCACCACGCTCAGGCTGCGGCCCTTTTCAGGCGCGCTGCCGGATGGCTGGTCACTGCGCGTCATGGCGGCGCCGGCTCAGGTTCATGCCGTCTTGTCGGCCGCTTCGTCTGCCAGCTCGAAGTGCGCGCCGCAATAGGGGCACTGCACCTTGCCGCCATCTTCGACGATAGGCAGGTAGACGCGCGGGTGCGAATTCCACAGCGTCATGTCCGGCATCGGGCAGGACAACGGCAGGTCGTCGGCGGTGACCCGATAATGCCGCTCGGCATTGGCCAGAACCGGTTGCTCCGTCGCTGCGCCATCGCGGCTTTCTTTGGACACCATTTTTACAACTCCGCGTGAATAAACTCCTAATATATCAGCACACGCAAACCAACTGCGTGGTCTGGAGTCTGTCGGGTTTGGGTGACCGGGTCGAGAGTTCGACTGCGTCAGAAACTGTCCCCCTTGTACTGTTCGGTTGCGGAAGGCTTTCCGTCTCGACAGACGAACGGGGAAGTGGGCCGCGCGGACGGACTGGAACACCGGGCAGGCGGTACCTGACAGCGCTGCGGACGGGGCAAGACCGGCGGCATTCTGACAACCTTTTTGTGTTCGGGGAGTAATGACCATGGATTTCAGCAAATTGATGGCCAGGGTGATGGCCATCCTCAGCAAACCCAAGACCGAGTGGGCCGTGATTGCCGGTGAAAGCACCACCACCGGCGCGCTGTACAGCAAGTACATCGTCTGGCTGGCTGCCATTCCACCCGTGTTCGGCTTCATCAGAAACAGCCTGATGGGCTACGCCGGCATCGGCTCGGGCCTCGGCCGCATGATCCTGACCTACGCCATGATCCTGATACTGGTCTACGTGGTGGCGCTCATCGTCAACGCGCTGGCCGGCAGCTTTGATGCGCAGAAGAGCCAGATACAGGCTCTGAAGACGGTCGCCTACGCCTATACCGCGGCCTGGATCGCCGGCGCCGCCGTGATCATCCCGGGCCTGGGCACGCTCATTGCGCTGGTCGGCAGCATCTACAGCATCTATCTGCTGTACCTGGGCCTGCCGCACACCATGAAGTGTCCCAGGGAGAAGGCCGGCGGCTATACCGCGGTCACGGTCATCATCACCCTGCTGCTGGGCATGGTTCTCGGCTGGCTCATCATCGGCAGCATGTTCGCCAGCGGCGCGCACATGGCCGGTGGCATGTTCGGAGCCACGGGTTCCGATAGCGCCCATTTCGACAAGGACAGCCGTCTGGGGAAACTCCAGGCGATGTCCGAGCGCATGCAGGAAGCCAGCAAGAAGATGGAAGCCGCGCAGAAGTCCGGCGACACCAAGGCCAGCAGCGAAGCCCTGGGCACGATGATGGCGGCCATGTCCGGCAGCAAGAAGCCGGTCGAGGCGCTTTCGACCGATCAGATCAAGTCGTTCCTGCCCGAGTCCGTGAACGGTCTTGATCGCACCAGCATCTCCGCCGAGCGCAACATGGCCATGGGCATGCAGATTGCCCAGGCGAGGGCGGAGTACACCAGCAAGGCCGATGACGATGGCAACCGCGGGCGTCAGCGCCTGCGTCTGGAGGTGATGGACAGCGGCGGCGCCAAGGCCATTCTCGGCATGGCCGGCATGTTTGGCCACGAGTCGGAAAAGCAGACCGAAAACGGCTTCGAGCGAAGCTACAGCAAGGACGGCCAGATGTTCGAGGAAAAATGGGATGGCAAGTACAAGCGCGGCAAGTATGCCGTGGTCATCGGCGGCCGCTTCAAGGTCGAAGCCAACGGCGATGCCGACAGCTTCGACGACCTCAAGCGCGCCGTGGCCAGCGTTGACCTGCAGCGCCTGGCCAGCCTCAAGGACTCGGCGTGACCCAGTAGCCATCAAGGCGGCACATGCTCGGGCGAACAGGCATGCGCCCGACCGCCATTGCGGGCCATCCCGGCGTCTGCCGGGATGGCCTCGCGGTCAATGGCGGCAACGGCTAGTCCGACGCGCTCTCGACGGCCTCGGTGGTCATGCTGAGGTCGATGCGATCACTGACCATCGGCACATACATCTTGACGCCGAAGTCCGAGCGATTCAGGTGTGCCGTGGCGTTGAACGCGGCGGCCCGGGCCTTGGCCATCGGCTGCACACCCACCTTGTTGACATGCACGTCCAGCGTTATCGGGCGGGTCACGCCGTGTACCGTGAGGTCTCCGGTGACCTTGAGCGTGCTCGCGTCGCGCCCGCTTCCACATGGGTACTCTTGAAGTGGATGTCGGGCCATTTGTCGACGTTGAAGAAATCACTGCTCTGCAGATGCTCGTCCAGTTTGTCCGACGAGGTGTGCACACTCGAGACCGGGATGGTGACCTCCACCGACGACGCCGGGCTTGTCCGGGTCATATTGAGCGTACCGGTGACATGATCGACATGGCGCTGGGGCGGGAGAATCCGAATGATCCAGGTGGCCACGAATCGGTATGGTTCGGGTCAAGGGTATAGGTGACCGGTTCCGCGCTCGCTGCCGGACTTACAGACGGAGAATCGCGGCGGCGATGCCGATGGGAAGAATCAGACCGCGATGGGGTCTCCTCCACGGGTCGCTGACAGGAAATGCTATGACGACGGCTCGTCAATCTGCGAGCATCCCGCGTAGTCAACGCGAACCGACGCTGAAGTGATCCGTGACTGACGCACTGATCGTCACCGATGGTCGATTCGGCATCCTCGCCAGGTACGTGCCCTGTCCGGGCGTGGGCATGTCGGCAGCCGAAGTGCTGTCCGATCAACTTGCGCCCTGCTCCGAGCTGGCGCCCAGACTGCCCCGCCGCGCCGGGCTGGGCCGCGCGGCAGCGCCCCGCTCCCCGAGCAAGCCGCCTGGCCACAATTCGTCGTTGAGCTTCTGCGGCGCGAGGCTGGGGCGGGGGTCGACTGACGGCGGCACCTCGAGGTGTGGAGGCCGAGTTCCGCGCCACGGAGACCCGGAACCCGTGCATCCAGAGGAGCAACTGCACTGTTTTGCGCCCGTGTACGACGGTGTGCGTGTGAGATGTCATCGAATCCGATCGGATCGGACTGAATCAGGTTCGATTCGGCACGGCTGCGAAGGCGTGCTCGACTTCTTCCGCGCGGCCGAATCTGCCGGAACCGCGCGTGGCCTGCTGCTCTGGCTGGTTCTTCTGCCGCGGCGCTGTAGGCTCGATCCGCATCCGCAGCAGGCGCTTATCCAGGCCGCGACCCGCCATCTGGACGGTAGCGGCAGTATCCTCCTGTGCGCCTCGCGACGCACACCGCCCGTCCTTCGCCCAATCCCTTGCGCCAGGCCCTGGCACCGCACCGGCCAGGCCTGGCTCGGCGCCGAAGACGGTCACCACCCCTACCCCTGGGACATCTGGCCTGGGCCGACCGCATCGTGGTCACACCCGACTCGGTCAACATGCTGTCGGAGGCCGCGGCCAGTGGCGCACCGGTACACACGCTTTTCCTCAGTCCCGCCTGCCGGCCAGGCTGGCGCAATTTCACCAGGCCCTGCGTGATGGCGGCTGGCTGCATGATCTCGATACCCCGGGCGCGGCCGCGCAACAGCCCTCTGCGCGAGACGCGCGAGGTCGCCAGCCAGATGCTGCAGCGCATGCGTGCGCACTTTGCCTGATGGCCATCGCCACCCTGGGGCCAGTGCCCCGAACAAGGCCGCAGCCAACCTGACGCTGTACCTTCGCCACCAGGCCGCAGCGCCAGCTACGGGTCCGCAGGCGGGTCCGGGATCCAGGCCGTGCCCATGGGCTGTGGCAGGCAATGATATCCAGGTGGCGCTGCAGCTCGGGCTTGCGCCTGGCCACGCGCGGTCGCTTGTCCATGGCGCAACGCAGGGCACAGGCCAGCAAGGCGCCATGCGCCAGGGCAAGCTCGCGGTGACTGATCCGGGCTGAGCAAGCCGGCATCGGCCACCGCATCGATCAGATGGCCGGTATTGCCACTCATCCAGCAGGCACGGATGGCTCGTGCGCGTGCGACAGGACCAGGATCTGCAACAGAAATTCCAGATCCAGCAGGGCGCCATGGCCCTGTTTGAGGTCGATGTGATCGGCATCCGAACGGTCCCGCTCGCGCCGCCAGCGCTGGCGCATGCGACTGACCTCCAGGCTGACCTGCGCCGGATCACGCTGCCGCGCCAGGATCACGTTGCGCCATTGGCCAAAGCGCTGCATGAGCGCCGCGTCACCGGCCACCGGGCGCGCGCGCACCAAGGCCTGGTGCTCCCAGATCCAGGCCCGCTTTTGCTGGTATTCGACGAAACCGTCCAGGCTGGACACCAGCATGCCCTTGGAACCGTCAGGCCGCAGCCGCGTATCCACTTCATACAGGCGACCACCCCGCTGGATGCTGGTAAGCCAGTGCACTACCCGCTGCGCCAGTCGCTGGTACCAGCGCACCGCTTCCAGGGGTCGTTCGCCATCGCTGCTCTGGCCCATGCGCGATTCGTCATACAGAAACACCAGATCAAGGTCGGACGCGAAGCCCAGCTCGCTGCCGCCGAGTGATCCGTAGGCAATGACCGCAAAGCCGTCGCCACCTTGCGCTCCCCGGCAGTTCGCCGTGGCGGGCGATGAGCTCGCGCCGGGCCAGCTCCAGCACCTCGGCCACCACGGCCTCGGCCAGCGCCGCCAGGCGCCTGGCGATCGCGGGCGCCGACGCCTGGCCATCGCGAAAAGCCAGGCCAAGACGAAACGCCAGGCTGGCGCGGGTCTCGTTGAGGCGCTCCAGATCGGCCTCCGAGTGACGCTCATCCAGGCTATCGAGCGCATGGCTGATCTCCTCGGCAATGGCATGCCGCTTGAGCGGCAGCTGGTCCATGCGCGGGTCGAGCACGTCATCGAGCAGAATCGGCTGCTCGATGACGCGTTCGGCCAGAAAGGCGCTGTCCGCAAACAGCTCGGCAAGATGCTGGCGAGCTGCCGGCTGTTCCTCCAGCAGGGTCAGATAGGACGAGCGCCGGGCCACCGCCTGCACCAGACTGGCCAGGCGCTCGAGACTGGACGTCGGAAACGGCGTCTGACGCGCCGCGCCGATAAGGTGCGGCATCAATCTGTCCAGTCGCTCCGCCGAACGTGCCGACATCATCCGCACCGGGGCAGAGCGGGCGACCGACAGCAGCGCGCGCCGACCCTGCTCGCCCGGCGCAAAGCCCAGATCGGCAACACGCTCGGCCTCCAGTGCATTGTCTCGCGCTGCCTGCCACAGGCCGACATCGCGATCATCGCCCTGCGGCTCATCGCCCTCGGCATGGGGCAGCAGCAGGTCGGCAAACGTGGCCTGCACAAACTCGCGTTGCGCCTGCAACCGATCCGCCATGGCCGGCCAGTCCTCGAAGCCCAGCGACAAGGCAATGCGCCGGCGCGCCCGCGCATCGTCGGGTATGTCGTGTGTCTGCTGATCGGCAAGCATCTGCACTGCGTTCTCGGCAGCACGCAGAAACAGATAGGCCTCGCGCAGACGATGAGCCGAATCGGCATCCATGAGCCCGCGGTCGGCGCATGCCTGCAGCGCGGGCAACAGGCCGCGCACCCGCAGGGCCGGCTCGCGACCGCCGCGGATCATCTGTATCAGCTGGACACAGAACTCGACCTCGCGAATGCCGCCGGGACCATGCTTCAGGTTGTCCGACAGATCCTTGCGCGCAACCTGATCGGCAATCAGCGCCTTCAGCTTGCGCAGCCCGGCGAAGGCGCCGTAGTCCAGATATTTGCGGTACACGAACGGTCGCAACAGTTCCAGCAGCTGCTCGCCGGCGGCGATATCGCCGGCAACCGGTGCCGCCTTGATCCATGCGTAGCGTTCCCAGTCGCGACCTTCACGCTGGTAGTAGTTTTCCATGGCCGCAAACGGCAGGGCCAGACGCCCGGACTGACCAAAGGGACGCAAGCGCAGGTCCACCCGGGCGACGATACCGTCGGGCCCGGGTTGCGCCAGCAGATGCACCAGTTTGCGCCCCAGCCGAACAAAGTAGTCCTCGTTGTCCAGCGGCCGGGCACCATCGCTCTGACCGGATTCGGGATAGGCCAGGATCAGATCGATGTCGGAGGAAAAATTGAGCTCTCCGCCACCCAGCTTGCCCATGCCGACAACCACCAGCTGCTGCACTTCGCCATCCCCTGACCGCGCCACGCCGTGGCGTGCACGCAGGGTTTCCCGGGCAAAGGCCAGCGCCGAGCGCAGCAGGGCAACATACAGGGCGGTGGTGGCGTGCAGGGTCGCGGCAACATCGTCGGTTCCGTTCACGCTGCGCAGGATCAGGCGCAGCGCTTCGCGCTGGCGCACGCGCCGCAAGGCCGCCATGAAGGCTGCCTCATCGTCGATGCCGTGCACCGCGTCGGTGACGCGCTGCGCCACGGCAATGTCATCGCCTTGAAATGCCTGCCATGCCGGCGCCGCCAGCAGCTGCGGCTGGCGCCGCAAAACATCGAATCCGAAGTCGCTGGCCAGCAGGACCCTGCGCCAGCTGGCCACGGCCCGGGCATCGTCGACCACACGCTCACCGGCGTCCGCAGCACGCTGGCAAAGCGTGTCCCAGCGTTCGTCCAGCCAGGCGTCCAGTTGCAATTGCGCGTCTGCAGTCATCGGGCGTGTCGCGAGGAAACCCGCACAGCATAACCGCAAGACAGGGCACCCCACCCGGGCGTCGGGAGACCGCCACAAAAACGGCCCGCCTGATGTTCCAGACGGGCCGACCTCCCCGGCGCCTACAGGCGCTGAAACATTGTTTTAACGCATTTTTGAGATTTTGCCACGTTGCAGTGCAGCATGGCGCCACCATGGCTGTTCAGCATGCCGAGTGCATGGCTGCGGTACATTGCAGGTTTGTTTCAGGACCGCTGCCGTGACGCACTCTGAACACCGCACAGACTATTCCCGGCGTCGCCGTCGCTGGGTGCCGTGGCTGCTGGGCCTGGTACTGACCATCGCGCTGGTCGAAACCGTGGCCCTGCTTGACCCGTCCCCGGCAGTCAGTCCGCTGCTTTTCTGGTCGGCGCCGCTGAAGCCGGTGCTCAACGCCTTGCCGTTTCTGCTGCTGGCGGTGCTGCTGGCCGCGTGGACCCGGCGCATGCTGTTGTCGTGCTGGCTGGCGTGGCTGCTGGCGGCATTGGTCTACGGCGCCAATGCGCTCAAGATGACGAATCTGGCCACGCCGCTGATGCCGGCCGACTTCCGCATGCTCGGACAGCTCGAAGGTGGCGGCGGCCACCTGCTGGCAGGCTATCTGCCGCATACGCCGTGGCTGTGGCTGGCGCTGGTGGCCGGGGTGGCGCTGACCGCGCTGCTCATCTGGCGGGAACCGCCCCTGCTGCCGCGCCACTGGTGGATCCGCACAGCCAGTGGCGGCGGGTCACTGCTCCTGCTGGTCACCCTCATGATGGCCGTGCCGGCCTGGAGCACGGTGTATCGCCCCAGCCTCGGCCTGCAGCCGTGGTCGGCAGGCAACACGGCGCGCAGCGCCGGCATGATATCGATGCTCAACCTGTTCAATCTGCGCTACAGCAGCGCGCAGCCGAAGCCGGATGTCGCCAGCGCCAGGCAGCTCATTGAGCGGGTGAGCCCGCAGTTGCAGTCGGATCTTGCCGAGGCGTCCAGTCAGGCACTGCCTGACATCGTGATCGTGCAGAGTGAATCGTTCATCGATCCGGGCATTCTCAAGGGCTACGATGCCAATGCCTTCATTCCCGAGCTGGCACGCCTGCGCCAGACCGGCGAACACGGCAGAGTACATGTACCGACGTTCGGGGGCGGCACCATCCGCACCGAGTTCGAGGTGCTCACCGGGATCAGCCTGCGCTACTACCCGGCCATACAGTTTCCCTACCTGCAGTTCACGCAGGGCAAGATACCCAGCCTGGTGCGCACACTGGAGCGGCACGGCTATAGCACCACAGCCGTGCATGCCAATCGACCCGAGTTCTGGAACCGCACGGCGGCGTTCAAGGCCCTGGGGTTCCAGCATTTCATCTCCATGAGCGACTTCCCGGCCGATGTGCACAAGGACGGCCGCTATGTGTCCGACAAGGACATGACCGACGAGATCCTGCGCCAGCTCAAGGACGACGGACCGCCACAGTTCATCTTTGCCATCAGCATCGAGGCGCATGGCCCCTACGACTACAGCCCCGACATCAACACCGCCGAGCGCGACGCGATACCGGTACCCGACGATATCCGGGACCAGGCACGCAAGGATCTGCAGAACTTCATCTACCATGTGCGCCACGCCGATCATGAGCTCGGTCGCCTGGCCGACACGCTGGCCCGGCGCAAGCGCCCCACCCTGCTGATGTTCTACGGTGATCATCTGCCGGCGCTGGTACCGGCTTTCCAGGCTGACGGTTTCGACAATGGCGAAGGCTTCTTCATGCAGACCGTGCCGTGGCTGCTGGTGCAACCCAACCGGCCATCGAAGCCAAGGGAAATCCATAATCTGGCCGCGTGGACATTGCCCGGCCTGCTGCTGAACAGGGCAGGCATTCACGACGAGGCATGGTTTGACCTGACCGAGACCGTGGCGCCTGAGCTGGCCCAGCTGACCCGCGCGCCGGACGCACCGGAAGCCGAGCCGGGCGCCGCTGCACAACTGGATCACGACATGGCCAACGCAACCTGGTTGCACATGCGCGGCAAGCTGGCCGCCCTGTGGCCTGCGCCATCGTCCAGTTCGCCGCAACTTGCCAGACAGCCGAGCAGAAGCCATCCTGCTGCCGCAAACCCCTGACCCGAGTCCTGATGCGCTCCGAAGATATCCGACCAGGGCGTGCCCGCGCCGTTGCCAAATGCTTGCTGATACTGCTTGCGCTGCTGCTGCTGATGGTGCTGTGCAACCGTCTGGATGGCCATCACAACCTGCGCACCAAGGCGCTGTTCGACGGTGGCCTGGCGCCATGGACCAACGCCCTGCCGGCCATGATGCTGCTGCTGGCCCTGCTGGGGCTGACCCGCAGGCTGGCGCTGTCCTTCTGGCTGAGCATGCTCGGCAGCGCGTTGCTGTACGGCATCAGTGCACTGAAGATGGCGGCTCTGGCCAACCCGCTCACGCGCCAGGATTTCATGCTGATCGGACAGATTGGCGGCGACAGCAGCCTGTTCATGCGCTATGTCCCCTGGGGAGGCGGACTGGTGTTCCTGCTGCTCGCTTCGCTGCTGGTGACTTGGGCCCTGGCCGCATGGGAACCGCCGCTGTTGCCGGCGCGCAAACGTCTGCGACTGCCCCTGGCTGGCCTCAGCGTGGCATTGCTGATCAGCCTTGCCGCCGGACTGGCGCCCTGGCGAAGCATCTATGCCGCAAGCACGCTGGACTACCGGCCCTGGGAGTCCTCTGCCACCAGGAGCAGACGCCAGGGCATGATCAGCAACCTGATGATGTCCGGCCTCTACGCGCCCAGCGAGGCGGCCATCATCAGCGACCCGCTCCCCGGCAAGGCGCTGTTTGCCGCCCACCGGGGCGCCGTCAACCGGCTCATGCAGCAAGCCGCCCCGGACGTGCGCCCGGACATCATCGTGCTGCAAAGCGAGTCGTTCTTCGACCCGGCCATCATGAACGGCTATCGAGCCGCGGACTGGGTACCGAACCTGCGCCGGCTGCAGACGCTGGGACAGCATGGCGACATGCGCGTACCCACCTTCGGTGGCGGCACCATCCGTACCGAGTTCGAGGTACTCACCGGCCTGCCACTGCAGTTCTTTCCGCAACTCAACTATCCGTATCTCGGGCTCAGGGATGCCCGCATTCCGGGGCTCGCGCATGCCCTGAAATCCGCCGGCTACAGCACCCTGGCGATCCACCCCAACAAGGGCGGCTTCTGGAATCGCATCAGCGTGTTCCGGCGCATGGGTTTTGACCGTTTCATCGACGAGGACAGCCCCGCGTTCGCACAGGCCACCAAACTGGGTTACTACATCTCCGATCACGACCTGACCAACGTGATGCTGGACCAGTTGAAAGCGTCCGGACCACCCCAATTCATTTTCGCCATCAGCATCGAGAATCACGGTCCCTACCGCAATGTCCCGGTCGGCAAGGACCGCATCGCCGAGCGCAATGCCATACCCGTCCCCAGGGGAGTTGATCCGGCCGGTGCGCGCATGCTGCGCGACTACCTGCTGCACCAGCGCGACGCCGACAGGGAACTGGGCCGTCTGGCCAGCGCCCTGGCAAAGCGCAACCGACCGGCATTGCTGGTGTTCTACGGGGATCACCTGCCCGGTCTGGAGGACGGCTATGCCGCCGGCTTCAAGAACGGCAGGACGGCGCCGGAACAGGCCGTCCCCTACCTGCTGATCAGCTTTGGTCAGCCGCAGACCGTGACGCAGCAGGACCTCCCGGCCTGGATGCTGGGCGCGGAGATTGCCGAGCGCGCCGGGGTACACGATGACACCTGGTTCGACCTGCAGCAGGTGCTCGAACCGCAGCTTCGTGCCGGCGACTGGCAGCTTGACCAGAAGCTCACCCGACAACTCGCCAGTCTCGCCAACCTGCGCCTGCACGACAGGATGCCCGCAGTGGGCGGGCAGCGGGCAGCGGTAAGCGGTGAGCGGTAAGAGCACATGGGGCGCTGCCAGGAATGGCGTCTCCCGCTTTTCCCGCTCACCGCTCACCGCTTACCGCTTACTGCTCACCACTCACAGCAATCCCTGCCTTCGGCTAACATGGCAGTTTTAGCACCCCCTGGAATCACGTTTTGGACATCAAGACAGTGCTGGTCACCGGCGGCGCCGGCTTTATCGGTGGCAACTTCGTTCATCAGCGCATTGCCGCCGGCGAGCGCATCATCAACCTGGACAAGCTGACCTACGCCGGCAACCCGGACACCCTGGCCGACCTGGATGGCAATGCACGCCACGTGTTCGTGCATGGCGACATCGGCGACGCCGAACTGGTGCGGCGTCTGCTGGCCGAGTACCGCCCCGACGCCGTGGTCAACTTCGCCGCCGAATCCCATGTTGACCGATCCATTGACGGCCCGGCGGCCTTCATCGAGACCAACGTGGTCGGCACCCTGTCGCTGCTGGAAAACGTGCGCGACTTCTGGCGCGAGCTGGACCCGCCGCGGCGCGAACCGTTCCGGTTCCTGCATGTGTCGACCGACGAGGTCTACGGCTCGCTCGGCGACGAAGGCAAGTTCACCGAAAGCACACCGTATGCGCCCAACTCGCCCTATTCGGCCTCCAAGGCCGGCTCCGACCACCTGGTGCGGGCGTTTCATCACACCTGGGGCCTGCCGGTGCTTACCACCAACTGCTCCAACAACTACGGCCCCTTCCAGTTTCCGGAGAAGCTCATTCCGCTGATCATCCAGAAAGCGCTCGCCGGCGAGCCGCTGCCGATCTACGGCGATGGCCGCAACGTGCGCGACTGGCTGTATGTGGAAGACCACTGCACCGCCATCCAGCGGGTGCTGGAGGACGGCCGCCCGGGCGAAACCTACAACGTTGGCGGCAATGCCGAGCGCGAGAACATCAGCGTGGTGAAGACCATCTGCAGCCTGCTGGACGAGCGCCGCCCGCGCGAGGACGGCACGCCCCGCGAATCGCTGATCACCTTCGTCAAGGACCGCCCCGGCCATGACCGCCGCTACGCCATCGACGCCAGCAAGATCGAGCAGGAACTGGGCTGGACACCGAACGAGAATTTCGACAGCGGCATGGCCCGCACCGTGGACTGGTACCTCGACAACCAGGCGTGGGTGGGGCGGGTGCTCGATGGCAGCTACCGGATGCAGCGACTGGGAGAGTAGGCCAGGGGCCATGGCCATGCTGCGCATGGCTATCCCCAAAACTTTGCTGCGCAAAGTTCCGGGCCCCGGCCTGCTCTTCCACACCCCCATCCGCGCCTGAGGGCGCGGATCGCCCCCTGACGCCATAGCCCTTCTGCGACAGGGCTATCCCCAAAACTTTGCTGCGCAAAGTTCCGGCCCCGGCCTGCTCTTCCACACCCCCATCCGCGCCTGAGGGCGCGGATCGCCCCCTGACTCAGGGGGCTATGGCCAGGATGCGCATGGCCAGCTCCGGGGCTTTGCTGCGCAAGGATTCGGGGCCCGGCGCCTGTCCCAGGAGTCGCGTCACACCGCCCGGCGCGATCTTCCGCTACCATGCGGAACCTGATTCATCAGGAACCCTGATCCGTGACCACAAGCAAGGGCATCATTCTCGCCGGCGGCTCCGGCACCCGGCTCTACCCGATCACCCGAGCGGTCAGCAAGCAGCTTCTGCCGGTGTACGACAAGCCGATGATCTACTATCCGCTGGCGGTGCTCATGCTGGCAGGCATCCGCGATATCCTGGTCATCAACACCCCGCACGAGCAAGCGCTGTTTCAGCGACTGCTGGGTGACGGCTGGGCCTGGGACCTGAACATCCAGTACGCCGTACAGCCCTCACCGGACGGCCTGGCGCAGGCCTTCCTCATCGGTCGCGAATTCGTCGACAACCAGCCCTCGGCGCTGGTGC
>CAVTJF010000060.1:0-3997 GCA_963734945.1 uncultured Gammaproteobacteria bacterium | reverse complement strand
CCGGGCCGGCAGCGCCTTCCCTCCGGGGGGAGAGGGCGCTGCCAGTCCAGGCACGCGGGGGCCTGACTTGCGCCTGTAACAAGCTCCGATCAGAATTCCGGTGGGGTTTCCTTTGCTTGATACACGCAGCCGCGGATCGGTCGGACAGGTTCCGATGACCCGGCACAAGGAGTTTTTGCATGCCGGTCAGTCGCGTTTTCCATCGTTTGTCCCTGTTCTTGCTGCTGTCCGTGCCCTTGCTGGCGACGGCCGCAACACCGGTGTTTGTCAACGAGCTGCACTACGACAACGCCGGTACCGATCCAAACGAAACGCTCGAGATCGCCGGGCCGGTCGGCACTGATCTGAGCGGCTGGAGTGTGGTGCTGTACAACGGCAGCACCGGCAACAAGTACGACACCATTACGCTGTCCGGCAGCATTGCTGCCAACTGCAGCGGCATGGCCGATGGGGTGATGACGGTGACCCCGGCCGGCTCGATCCAGAATGGCGCGCCGGACGGCCTGGCACTGGTGGATTCCGGCAACAACGTGGTGCAGTTCCTCAGCTACGAGGGCAGCTTCGCCGCCAATGACGGTCCCGCATCCGGCATGACCAGCACCGACATCGGTGTGGCGGAGACCGGCAGCACACCACTCGGACAGTCACTTCAGCTTTCGGGCAGCGGTGCGAACTACGAAGACTTTTCCTGGAACGCGCCGGCCACGGCCAGCTTTGGTGCCTGCAACGCCGGTCAGACCTTCGGCGCGCCGGTGGACGTGCCGCCGACCGTGGCCACGACCACGCCCGCCGACAGTGCCACCGGCATAGCCATCGATGCCAACGTGCTGATCCATTTCAGCGAAGCGGTAACGGTGCAGACGGGCTGGGCTGATCTCACCTGCACGGGTACC
Source organism: uncultured Gammaproteobacteria bacterium (assembly GCA_963734945.1). Classification (GTDB taxonomy): domain Bacteria; phylum Pseudomonadota; class Gammaproteobacteria; order Xanthomonadales; family Rhodanobacteraceae; genus DASSBG01. The sequence continues at coordinate 3,104 of CAVTJF010000060.1, read as the reverse complement.
GGGTCGCACAGCCTGTCCATCAGCGGCAGCGGAGCCGACTACACGCTTGATCCGGATGCCGACTTCGGCAACGCCGAGACCTGCAGCGTTACCGTGCACGCGGCCGACGTCAGCGACCAGGACGGCACGCCCGATGCCATGGCGTCCGACTACAGCTTCTCGTTCCAGACCGTGGGTGACTTCCCGCCCGAGGTAAGCTCGACCACCCCGGCAGACAACACTGCCTCGTTCCCCGTCGGCGGCAATCTCGGCGTGCTGTTCTCCGAGCCGGTCACGCTGGACCCGGGCTGGTTCAGCCTGGTGTGCGATGCCAGCGGCGCGCACACGGCGGTGCAGGGCGGCGACAGCACCAGCGTGATCCTGAATCCGGATGTCGACTTCGATTCGCTGGAAACGTGCACCTTCACCATTGCCGCCAGCGCCGTGCACGACCAGGACGGCACGCCCGATGCACTGCAATCCAGCGTGGTGGTGCACTTCACGGTCGCCGCCAGCAGCAGCGACTACTACGCCGGTGTCGACACCAGCAGCGGCCCGGCGCTCAAGGCCTGGCTGCACAATCGCATCAAGGACCACACCGCCTATCCCTACAGCGGCAGCGGCACCAACAGCTGGGTGGTCCTGAACGCGGCCGACCAGGACCCCAACAACAGCAGCAACATTCTCGATCTGTACGCCAACAAGTCCTTGCTGAAGATCAGTGGCGGGCAGGGCGCCTACAATCGCGAGCACACCTGGCCCAATTCGCTGGGCTTCCCCAACAACAGTCTCAACGGCAAGCCGAATCCCCCGTATACCGATGCGCACATGCTGCATCTGACTGATGTCGGCTACAACAGCGACCGCGGCAACAAGCCGCTGGGTGAATGCCCGCCCACGACCTGCACGCGCCTGGCGACCGATCCCAACGACGGCTACGGCGGCGGCAGTGGCGACGGCGACGCCGATTGGTACCAGGGTCCGGACGGCAACCAGGGTACCTTCGAGGTGTGGGACCACCGCAAGGGCGACATCGCGCGCGCGGTGATGTACATGGCGGTGCGCTACGAGGGCGGCATCGACAGCGACGGCATCGCCGAGCCGGATCTGGAACTGACCGACGACCGCAGCAAGATCGTGCAGATCGACGCCCAGAGCAGCGGCAGCCAGACTGCCTGGATGGGACTGCTCAGCGATCTGCTGGCCTGGAACCAGAGCGACCCGCCGGATGCCGACGAGCAGCTGCGCAACGACGTGGTGTATTCCTACCAGCACAATCGCAACCCGTTCATCGATCACCCCGAATGGGCCGAATGCGTGTTCCTCGACCAGAACTGCCCGCAGGCGGTCGACCTGATCTTCGCCAGCGGTTTCGAGTCGCCCTGACGCGACATCCGCGGTCAATGTCTGCCGGTGGATGGCAACCGTGCCATCGGTCATGACCATGACCGACGGCACGTGGCGGGGTGGCTGAAGCTGTCTATCTTCGAGCCACCCTGTTACCGGCCCGAACCATGATGATCCCGTCGATCCGCGTCCTGGCACGCATCTGCCTTCCTGCCCTGTTTTCCATCGCGCTGGCGCCGACAGCGCATGCCGCCGATCGCGGCGAGCCCGGATGTGCCGGTGACTCGGCGCAACAATGTCTGGCGCGCGCCATCGACGCCATGGGCGGCGAGGCACGCCTCAAGGCAGTGACCAGCGTCGAGCTTGAAGGCATGGGTCATACCCGCCTGGCCGAACAGTCCTATCGCCAGCAGCCGTTCCAGACCTCGTATCACCGCTTCCACCAGTGGCTGGATCTGGCCGGCAAGCGGCTGCACCTGGAAAACACCATGACCTGGCCCCAGGCCGGGGGTACCGCGCCCACCGAAATTGCCAACACACTCGTGGTGACGCCCGAGGGCGGCCAGTTCAAGGTTCGCGACCGCCAGGTGCCTGCCCCGGCCTCCGCACGCCGCGATGCGCGAGCCATGCTGGCGCTCGACCCGGTGCGCCTCCTGTTGACGGCGCAGGCTGCGCCGGACCTGCGCTTCGAAGCGCCGAGGCCCCTGCATGGCATCGACCATGTGGTGCTGGCGTTCACTCGTGACGGCGTGCCTGTCGAGATACTGCTCGATCCGTACAGCCACCTGCCCGATGCGGTCGACAGCACGCGCACGTTCGACGATTTCTGGTACGCATGGGGCGATGTGCGCCAGCGCGTGTGTTTCGACAACTGGCTCCTGGTCGACGGCATCAGTTATCCCAGCACCCGGGTGGAATACCGCAACGACCTGGAGTGGCGCTCCGATCAGAGCCTCGCCGTGCGTTTCAACGGGCCGCTGGCCAAGGTCGATTTTGCCTTGTCCGACGCAGGCCGCAAGCCGGGAGCGGGCAGCCGCTGGGGACGTCCGTTCAAGCCCGGCGGCCATGTGCAATTGGCGCCGGGGGTAGACCTGTACCAGGGCTCATGGAACGCCACCATCATTCGCCAGGACCATGGCCTGATTGTGCTGGAGGCGCCGATCTCGCCGTCCTATACACAGGGCATACTGGCGCACGCGCGCCAGCTGTATCCCGGACAGCCAATCAGGGGCGTGCTATCGACTTCCGACGCCTGGCCGCATGCCGGCGGCGTGCGCCAGGCGGTGGCCGAAGGTTTGCCGGTGTATGCGCTGGACCTGAATTTGCCGCTGCTGCGCCGTCTGGTAGCGGCACCACACACGCTGCATCCGGACGCGCTGGCGCGGCATCCGCGCCAGCCCGAGTGGCACGCGGTCTCGGCACGCCAGATCGTTGGCCAAGGCGACAACCGGGTGGAACTGTATCCCTTGCGCGGCGCCGATACCGGCCGCCAGTACATGGTGTACTTCCCTGCGCACAAGCTGCTGTATGCCAGCGACACCCTGGTGATCGACAGCAAGACCGGCGCGCTGTATCAGCCGGAACTGATGCACGAGGTGATGCAGGCGGTCGCGCGGGCACACCTGGACGTGAAGACGGTATTTGCCATGCACCAGGGGCCGACGCCATGGACGAAGGTGGTGAAGCTTGTGCAGGCGGCGCGCAAGAGCACCGGCGAGCAAGGCTAGTCGGTGCCGGCCGCTGCGCTGCGCGGCAATGCCGGCGCGCGGCCGCGAGTC
>CAVTJF010000059.1:0-19526 GCA_963734945.1 uncultured Gammaproteobacteria bacterium | reverse complement strand
GGCTGCGCAGCATGATGTTACGATTGACCCCCAGCAATGCGGTCCAGTCGCCCAGCGTCGCAAGCGCCGTAGATGCACCGTGCCCGGCCAGCGCGCCAGCATCGCCGGCAGCCTCAGCAGGCCACTGGCCAGACCGGCCCACTCGCCAAGCACCGATGCCAGGGCGATGCCGGGGACGCCCCAGCCGAAACCCAGCACGAAAAGCAGGTTCAGCACGATGTTGCTGATGTTGGTTACCACCAGGATGCGCATCGGCACACGCGCATCCTGGCCCCCCCAGGAACCAGCCCATCAACGCGTAGTTTCCCAATGCCGCCGGGAGGCCCAACAGACGGATATGCAGGTACCCGCTGGCGATGTCCTGGAGCTCGGCTGATGGCCGCATTACAGCCAGCACCGGCTGCATGAAGACAAAAAGTGCCAGCATGCTGGCCAGTGCCAACACAAGTGCCAGCATCCCCCCCTGCACGAGGATGCCGCGCAGGGCATCGCCATCGTCGCGGCCTGCTGCTGGCGCAGGCAAAGCCCACGGTCCCCATGCGCAGAAAGCCGAACACCCACACCGGCACCTGGTAGATGCAGGCCAGCCGCCCACGGCGACCGCCGCCAGCTGCGCCGCGTGCGGAAGATGGCCGGCCAGTACCGCGCCGTCGGTGAGCGTTACCAGCGGAACGGTGACATTGGAGGCGATCATCGGCAGGGCCAGCGCCCAGACCCTGCGCTGCGTCGGCCGATGACGCCAGTCGCCAAGCAATTTCTTTCTCAAACCGGTGCAGCCATGATGTTGACCGAATGCAGGGTAGCAGCAGACAAAAAAAAGCCCGCCGGTTGGCGGGTTTCCAGATCGGATGCATACGCCTGTTCAGCGTGAGCGACGGGGTACCCTTTCAGTCGCCCGGCAAATTCCTGCAAGACCCGGATGCCGCTTTGCTCGGCTTCATGGATCCATTGCTGCAGACCCTTCAATGCGGCCTCGGGACCGCGCTGTTCCATCAGCGCGGCGAGACGGGCGCGGTATTCGCATACCGTCTTCAACTGTGGTCGGCGGGCTACCAGGCTGGACAGACGTTCGCGACCCTCGGTATCCAGCCAGCGTCCACCGCTGGCCAGTGCGCGGCGCATGCGCCGCGGCATGTCTTTCAGTCCGCCGTCGGTCTTCGCGGCTTCCTGGCGCAGGACGGGCTTTATGACGCCTTGCGAGAAGTCCGTCATCACCTTGAAACGGTGGGTGAGCACGGCCTTCAGCGTGGCAGAGTCGGGCAAGCTTGCGTTGGGTCGCACATCCAGGCTCGGCGCCACGCGCAGCACCTTGGCGAGGCGCAGCTTTTCGCAGACCACGGATCACGATCCAGCCAATGTCGACCTCGAACTTGCGCAGGGCAAACTTGGCCGAGCTCGGAAAGGCGTGGTGATTGTTGTGGAGCTCCTCGCCGCCGATCCAGAAGCCCCACGGGGTGAGGTTGCGGGCCTGATCGGTGGTCTCGAAATTGCGATAGCCCCACCAGTGGCCCAGGCCGTTGACCACGCCCGCGGCCCAGAAAGGAATCCACAGCATCTGGATGCCCCAGATGGCCAGGCCGGCGACGCCGAACAGGGCCAGGTTGATCACCATCATCAGGCCCGGCCCGAAATACGGGTGTGCGCCATAGACGTGGCGCTCCAGCCAGTCATTCGGGCACCCGCGTCCATACTTCTCCAGCATCGGGCGGTCCTGCGAGGCGGTGCGATACAGCTCCACGCCTTGCCAGAACACCTTGTTGATACCCTCGACATGGGGACTGTGCGGGTCTTCGCTGGTCTCGCAGTGGGCGTGATGCTTGCGATGGATGGCGACCCACTCACGCGTCACCATGCCGGTGGTCAGCCAGCTCCAGAAGCGGAAAAAATGCGCCAGCAGCGGATGGAAATCCACCCCGCGATGGGTCTGGCTGCGATGCAGGTACAAGGTGACGGTAAAGATGGTCACCTGGGTGACCACCAGGAGAAACAGCGCCATGGCACCAAGACCGAAGCCGGTCAGGCCGTTGGCAGCAAAATCGAGAAGAAATTCAGACATGTCGAATAGGTCGGGGCGTTGAACGACCAAGTCTACGCCGTTTGCCGGGCCAGTTTCCTGAGCGACTGCGCAATGCGCAGGGGCCCAACCTCGATTTGGTGACCGCGCCAGCGACAATCGTCGGAATGACGATCCGAGACACCACCGTCGGCGCCACTCCTTGAACCTGATCGCGCCAGTCGTGACCGGGGCGGCCGCCCGGCCGTGGCGGATCTGAGCCTGACTGTCGAGCGCGGCGAGGTGCTGGCCCGCTTGGCGTCAACGGTGCCGGCAAATCGACCACCCTGGCGATGATTGTCGGCGCCTTGGCCCCTGACCGGGGCGAGGTACGCATCGACGGCCGGACCTGCGCGAACATCCGCAGATCGTGCGCCGCCGCGTAGGCTGGCTGCCCGAGCACGCCCCGCTGTATACCGAGTTGACGGTCGCCGAGCAAATCGACGCCATGGGCCGCCTGCACGGTTTGCGCGGCACCCTTGCGGGCAAGCCGGGAGAAACTGATCGCCTGCGGCAGCTCGAGCCCCTGGCCAGGCGCCTGCTGCGTCAGTTGTCGCAGGGCCAGCGCCAACGGGTCGGGCTGGCGTGCGCTCTGCTGCACGATCCGCCACTGCTGGTGCTCGATGAGCCCGTCAACGGGCTGGATCCGGTGCAGATCGAGCTCTGGCGCGAACGGTCGGCCCTGTCCGCCGATCATGCCGGGTGATTTCCACGCACGCGCTGGACGAGGTCACCACCACATGCAACCGCATCGCCATCCTGCACGAGGGCAGGCTGCGACATGCCGGCCCGGTGGAAGCGAATATGCGTGAACTGCAACAGCGCTTCATGGCCATCGCCACCGGCAAGCAGGAATGGCCGCATGAGCATGGCCCGGCTGGAATGGCTGCGTCTGCGGGTCAGCTCCCTGGCGTGGGTGCTGCTGGCCCTGGCGCTGGCGCTGCTGGCCTGGGCATCCTGCAGTCATGAACAGATCTCTGCAGGCGCAGACCAAGCTGGCGGCGATGCCCTCGCGCCCGGGTTCACCGATCTGGTCGCGGTACCGCTGCTGTCGCAACTGGCGCAGCTGAGCCTGTTGCTGGCCCCGCTGTGCTGATGCGTCACTGGCGGGGAACGGCGGCACGGCACGCTGCCGGGCCTGTTCGCTGCCGGCCTGTCGCCGCTACGCATTGTGCTGGCAAATATGTCGTGGCCTGGCTGTGGCTCCTGCTGCTGCTCGCGCTGACCGTGATGATGCCGCTGCTGCTGGCTTTCAGCACCCAGCTCGATTGGGGCAAGCTGGCCGCCGCCGCTCTCGGCGTCGCGCTGCTCATGGGAGCCCTGCGGCCATCGGCCTGGCCTGTTCGCTTTCACCGCCACGCTGCTCTGGCCGCCGGTGCTGCCTGGCTGCTGAGCCTGGGCCTGTGGATGGTCAACGTGGCCGTACGCGCCAGCGGTGAGCGCGGCGGCATGCTGACTGCTGTCCCTGTCCAGCCAGTGAGCCCATGCTGCGCGGCCTGGTGGCGAGCGAGGACGTGATCTACTTCGTCCTGCTGATCGTGTAGCGCTGGCCTTGGCGACCTTGCGCCTGGGCCGCGAAAGGATGGCGCACTGATGCGCGCGCGGCTGGGCTTCTGGGCCAACATCGTGCTGTTGCTGGTGGCCGTGGCCTGCGGCGCATGGCTGTCCACGCGCTGGGGATTCGTCAGCGACTGGAGTGCCGGCGCCCGCGCCTCGCTGGACCCGGCCAGTCGCGATCTGCTGGCGCAGTTGCCCGGCGAGATCAAGGTGACCTCCTATGCCAAGCCCGATAGCGGCCTGCGCCCGACCGTGGCCGCGTTCATTGCCCGCTATCAGCGATTCAAGCCGGACATCAGCCTGGATTTCGTTGATCCGGATGCCGATCCTGCGGCAACACGCGCGGCGGGATCCAGGTCAACGGCGGCTGACCATTGCGTGGCATGACCATACCCTGCACCTGACCGAACTGTCCGACAGCCAGTTTGCCAGTACCCTGGCGCGTCTGGCGCGGGCGGCGAGCGCATGGTGGCCTTCGTTACCGGTGATGGCGAGCGCAACGCGGCGGGCAAGGCCATGCGGATCTCGGCCGGTCCATGGCCGCGCTGGAACAGCGTGGCCTGCGGGCGCTGCCGCTCATTTTCGCCCAGGTCGGGCAGGTGCCGCAGAATACCGATCTGGTGGTGCTGGCCAGCCCGCTGGCCAGCGTCGGCTCGGGCGCGGTGCAGGCCCTGCTGGACTATGTGGCGCGCGGCGGCAATCTGTTGTGGCTGACCGAGCCGGACACCGCGACCTGGGCCTCAAGCCGCGGCGCGGGCGCTGGACATCGACGTGCTGGCCGGCATGCTGGTCGACGGTGGCGGCGCGGCGCTGGGCTCAAGGATCCACGCGTGGTGGCAGTCGGCACCTACCCGCCGCATGCAATCACCGATGGCTTTGCCCTGACTAACGTTTTCCCCCAGGTCGCGCCGCTGGCCAAGGTGGCGGCACAGGGCTGGGATATCCGCCGATCCTCGTCCCGGGCCGCAGAGCTGGAATCAGCTGCAGCCGATAGACCAGCAGAACACGTCGACCATCCAGTACGACGCCGACGCCGGCGAACTGAAGGGGCCGCTGGATTTCGGCTTTGCATTGACCCGGCTGTCGCCCAGCCCGGACAGCGCGAGCAGCGGGTGGTCGTCATCGGTGACGGTGATTTCCTGTCCAACAGCTTCCTCGGCAATGCCGGCAACGCGCACTGGGTCGGCGCATCTTCAACTGGCTGCTGGGGGTGACAAGCTGGTCACCCTGCCGCCGCGACCGGCGCCCGATCGCCATCTGGATCTGAGCCAGACCGGCCTGACGGTGCTGGCCTTGGCTTGCTACTGGTGTTGCCACTGCTCTGCTGCTGTTCGCGGCATCATGGCCTGGCGTCGACGGCGGCGGTAGCAGCATGCGTCGCGCCAGTCGGCAGCTCATGTGGATGCTGGTCACGGCCGCTCTCCTGGCCGGGCTGGTGCTGTGGACCGTGCAGCGCCGCTCGGCCGCGCCAGACCGCAAACGCTGCTGCCCTTCGCTGCCGAGACAGTCACGCGCATCGACATCAGGACCGGCAAGGCCGCGCTGCGTCGGTTCGAGAAGCGCGACGACCACTGGCACATGCTGGCGCCACAGCAGGGCCGGGCCGACGCCGGCCACATGCAGCGCCTGAGCGCCATCGCCAATGCACGAATTCTCGACTCGCGACCAGCACGTGAGTTGATCTGAAAAAGACCGGCCGGCGCCGCCCTGGGCTGTCGTCACCCTCAACGGTCATAGGCTCAATTCGTACCCTGGCGCCCTGGACCCCACGCTAACGTGCTTGTCGACGGTCACATCGCGATCATTCCGGCCCGCTACGGTGCCGATATCGCCGCCACGGCAGACACCGAACTCGCGCACGCCGAATCCAGCCTGCCCAGTCTCGATGGGATCTGACGGCAGCCGGCCCGGGAAAGGCGTGCGCCGTAGTTCCGTCAACGTGCCCGTTGCATGACAATCACCGCTCCAGACCCTATGCTCGGCGCGCATGCCTGAACTTCCCGAAGTCGAAACCACACGCCGCGGAATCGCGCCGCACCTGGAAGGCCACCTGGTCAGGCGCGTCGTTCTGCGGCGCGCGGATCTGCGCTGGCCGATCCCGGATGAAATCAGTACCCGGCTGCCGGGGCAGCGGGTCGAGGGCATCGCGCGCCGTGCCAAGTACCTGTCTCATACCCCGGCAGGCAGTGCGCTGATGCATTTGGGCATGTCGGGCAGTCTTCGCGTTCTGCCAGAGGGCGTGCCTGCGCTCAGGCATGATCATTTCGACATCACGCTTGATTCGGGCAGCATGCTGCGATTCACCGATCCGCGCCGTTTCGGTTCCCTGCTGTGGCAGGAACCGGGGGCACACACCCGCTGCTTGCGCATCTGGGTCCCGAGCCGTTGGCGGAGGAATTCGGCAACCACCATTTGTGGCACCGTTCGCGCGGACGTCAGGCAGCCGTCAAGAGCTTCAGCATGGATCGTCGTATCGTGGTCGGTGTCGGCAACATCTACGCGAGCGAGGCGCTGTTTGCCGCCGGTATCCATCCCCGCCGGCCTGCCGGTCGCATCTCGCGGCAACGCTACGCGGCGCTGACCGAGGCCATCCAGGGCATCCTTGAGCACGCGATCAGGCGCGGTGGCACCACCTTGCGCGACTTCATCAGCCCGGACGGCGTGCCCGGCTATTCGAGCAGGAACTGAATGTCTACGGCCGGGCCGGGGACCGTGCCGGCGATGTGCTGCGCCCATTCGCAGTGCCATGATCGGTCAGCGCAATACCTTCTGGTGTCCGCGCTGTCAGCACTGAACGAATGCCAATCGCGCTCTTGCAGACCATGGAGCTCTCCGGAAAGTCACCATGGTATCATGTTCCGGGCAAGCCGCCAGTTTCCGACCTCGCTGATAGCATCCCTGCGCGCGAAGGCTCATGATCTGGGCAGACATCGGACGAAGTCAGCGCCGCGTGCCTCAGGCGACGGGCGCCGATGTTGCCGGCTCCGCGCAGGTCAAGGGCCGCGCCAGTCTTATGCGGGGGCGAGCAGATGTCGTCACTCGGCAGCCGCCCCGAACACCACCACGACCAGCGCCAGCAGCATGCCCACGACGTAGTAGGCGCGGCGCAGCGGCCTGCCCTCGGCCAGGATCGCCGCCAGCAGGCATTGCAGGCCGTAATAGACCGCGAACGCGCGGCTGGCCAGCGCAATGATGCCGAAGATGTCGGTGACCCAGGTCATCGCGATCGCGGCCGCGGTGATGCCGGCGTAGGCCATGCGGGTGCTGAGCCGCTCGAACATCGCGTCCAGCAGACCGCCGGCACCGCCCATGTCGGCGATCGCCGCAGAAAGCTGCGAGGCCACCGCTGCCAGCACCAGCGCCGGTCCCAGCAGCCAGGCCACATTCTGCACGATGTCGATGACCTGGGTTTCCTTGGCCATGCCGGTGTGCTCGGTCGACACGTGCGGCAGCAGCAAGGCGACGAAGGCCACGTAGATCACCAGCGCCAGCAACTGCGCCCGGCGCATGCTCCTGACCCGCTGCGCGGCATCATAGTGGCGGCCGAGGAAACGTGCGGTCTCGAAGCCCTGCACCAGGATCACGCTGCCCAGCAACACGCGGATGTCGTGCCACAGGCTGTTGCTGCTGTTGGCCTCGGGCATGGACAGATGCCGAACTCGCTGACCGCGACCGCACCCAGCGCCACGATGACTCCGGCAATCACCGCCAGCTTGAAAGTCACCGCGTAGATCTCGGCTTTCTCGATGCCCTTGAAGCCGCGCAGCCAGCCGAGCACGCCGAGCCCGCCGATGATGGCCGTGGTCAGCCAGCGTGCCCACAACGGGTTGACGATGCCGATGCCCTTGAGCACGAATGCGCCAAGCAGGTTGAGGTAGTAGGCGACCGAGATGAAGTAGGCCAGCGCCAGGCAGGCTTCGGCGACGCGGTCGAGGCGGCGCAACGCTTTGCGCTCTTCATTCTCATGCAGCGGCTCGGCGTGGGCGATGTTGAAGCGCACCGCGCTGCCAAACAGCCAGGCCAGCGCGCACAGGCCGATCATCGCCGGCACTGCCCAGTGCCCGGCCACCCCGGCCAGGATCGGCCCCACCACCAGGAACCCCGAGCCGATGATCGAGGCCAATGGTGTGACCATCGAGCGCCAGGCATCGTGATGGCGCACGCGCTCCCACAGCAGCACGCCCAGCACCGGCAGGATCACCACGATCGCCAGGGTGTCGATCAGCCACTCATTCACGGACCGACGCTTCCCTCGCGGCGGCGCACAGGCTTGGTGGCAGTAGTCGATCCGATCACGTGACGGATCATCGCATGGTTCAGCGCAATCTCCGGGCGAACCGACTCCTTCCGTTCAGACTCTTGAGGTGGTTGCCACCGCCGTGTTCGTCTTCAACGCCGCCGTGAATACCCGGTGGGACGCTGCTGGTGCGTCTCAGTCGGCCGGCCAGCGCAGCTCGATGTGGCTGTTGTTGAAGCGGGGGTCGTTGATGTCGCCGGCGTGGCGCGCGACGAAACTGCCAGGTATGCCGTCGACCTCCAGTGGCTGGCCTTCCTCGATCCAGGCACCGAGGGCCTGCATGTCCACCAGTTTCTGGCATAGCGCACCGGCACGCTCGATGTCGGCTTCCGGCACCTGGCGAACGCTGAGATCGGGACGGGCAAACTTGCGCATGCCGCGAGTGCGAACCCACTGACCGCCGTCTTCATCGGGGTTGACCAGAATCAGCACATGATGGCGCGGGGGTGCACCGTCAGGAATCAGGTAGCGGCCGCGCCACTCGTCCGCCACGAACAGGCTGAGCATCTGCGGGTCAACCACGCTCGCACCACCCAGATCCAGCAGACCGGCCAGCACGCCGGTTGTATCGCGCAGGTAGTCCAGGCTGGCCGGATCGGCCACCGTGCCGCGTACGCTGAGTACCTCGGCGGCGTTTTCGGCGCGTGCGACACCGGCCGGGCTGTCCTGGCGCAGAATGTCGCCCAGCGCCCCGCCCAGCGGATATCCCGCCCATGACTTCAGCGCCTCGTGAGGATGGCGGAAAAGCTCGATACCGCCGGGCAACCCGCGGCTCTGGTAGCGGCTAAGCGGTATTTTCAATTGCCGGGGGAAGTCGCCGAACACGAAGTACAGCAGGAGTGCATCCTCGCCGGGGTGTGCCTGCCAATGGGGCCTGGGCCATCGGATCGCGTCATTCATGCCGGCCGGTCCTTGTCATCAGCCCGGGTACCCAGAGGCAATACTGTCTGCTGCAGTTCGATACGTCCCTCGCCGGCACTGATCTTCTTGAACTCGGCGCGACTGACCGACACGTAGCGCTCGTTGCCGCCAATCTCCACCTGCGGCCCGTCGGTCACGGCGCGCCCCTGCTCGTCCACGCGCACGACCATGGTGGCCTTGCTGCCGAGTGGCAGATCGTCTTGATTTCCTCAAGCTCGTCCGCCCAGGCCAGCAGGTAGCGGCTGCCATCGAACAGCTCGCCACGAAAGTCGGTGCGCAGGCCATAGGCCAGTACCGGAATACGCAAGTCATCGACCACATCGCTCAATTGCCAGACCTGATCGCGGCCGAGAAACTGCGCCTCGTCGACCAGCACGCAATGCAGTCGTCCGTTTTCGGCGATATCGCGCTTGACCCGTTGCAGCAGGTCGTCGGCCTTGCCGAAGCGCAGGGCATTGGCCTTCAGGCCGATACGCGAGGCGACAACGCCTGCGCCATAGCGGTTGTCCAGTGCCGGCGTCATGATCAGCGTGCGCATGCCGCGCTCGTGATAGTTGTGCGCACTTTGCAGCAGCGTGGTGGTCTTGCCGGCGTTCATCGCCGAATAGTAGAAATACAGTTTGGCCATTGCAGCGCCGGGATTCGTATCAAGGGTCAGGGCTTGCGAAGCAGCAGGCCAGTCAAGGCCCCAGTGTACCGTGTCTGCATCGCGACATAGCGGCTGCGCCGAGCGCCGCGGCGAATCTAGTCGGCATTGATACCGGCCTGGGCCCGGGCGATGCGGCTTTCCCGCCATGACTTCAGCGGCTCCAGCAGGCTGACCAATGCATACAGCAGGTGGAACAGACGCAGCTTGCGCAGTACGCGGCGGTTGCCGAACACATCGCCGGCCAGCATGGAAATCACGCCACGCTCGATATCCAGGACATTGCTTGGCTGATCGAAAAAACGCCGCATGCCCGGCGAGTTGAAGCGATAGATGAACCATGCGAAGCGACGCATGCCGGTACGCACCCGCTTTTCCATGCGCTTCTGCAATGCTGCTTCGCAGAGCGGGTCCCTGAGTGCCGCGTCGACGACTTCCGCAGCCTGCTCGGCGCCGCTCATGGCCAGGAATACGCCGGAGGAAAATACCGGGTCGAGGAAGGCGAAGGCATCCCCGACCAGCATCCAGCCGGGGCCGGCCATGCGCCTGGAGTCGTAGGTATAGTTGCCGGCAACCCGCACCGTGTCGTCGATCAGTTGCGCGTTTTCCATGCGCGCGCTCATCGCCGGATTGAGGCGTATGGTCTGCATCAGGAACTCGCGCATGTCGCCCCGGCGCTGGCGCAAGTAGGCCGGCCTGCACACGGCACCGACACTCATGCTGCCATCGGGCTGAGGGATCATCCACATCCAGCCGTGCTCGAAGCGGTAGATGCTGATGTTGCCCCGGTCCTGTCCCGGGCGGAACTGCGCGCCGCGAAAGTGACCGAATATGGCGGCGCTCTGGTGGCGCCTGCTCCGCCGTATCAGCTTCTTTTGCTGCGACAGCAGGGCGTCGCGGCCGCTGGCGTCGAGCACATAGCGGGCACGTATCCGGACCATGTCGGCCTGTCTCGTCCTCGGCCCTGGCTACCGATTGGCGCGCGCCGAGTGCTCGACGGCCACCACCTTGTGACCTTCGCGCGCATCGACACCCTGCTCGCGTGCGTGCCGGAAAAGCATCGCGTCGAAATCGGCCCGGCGAACCTGGAACGCGTATCCCGGGCTGCTGCCCAGGGCGCGATTGAACGCAAAGCGGTGATAGCCGGTTTCCGAGTCGCACTCGAAATCGGCGGCCGCTTGGGCACGCCCAGCGCCTCGACCTTGTCCATCACGCCGAGACGTTCGAATATGGGCAGGTTCATCGGCAACAGCGACTCGCCGATGTGAAAGCGCGGGTGCCGCGCCTTCTCCAGCATGATGACCGACCAGCCCTGGCGCCGCAGGAGACCGGCGGCGGTGCTGCCGGCCGGGCCGCCACCGATGATCAGCACATCACATGCGTCGTCCCCAGGCTGCGGTGCGGGCTGACCGTTCATCTGCTTCCCCTTGTGTCGAGGGCACGAGCCTACGCATATTCGAGCGACGAGTCCACGGACCCGCCAGACATGCCGGCGTCGGGCCTGACCGGTGCCTGCCTGCCGTTGCTGACGGGCACCCCGGCAGCGGCATTCTGGCCGCCGGGGAGACTGTTATCATGCACGGGCATTCACCGGAAACCTGCGCTGGCCATGAACGACAATACGACGTTGCACACGGTGGGCTGGCGCGAATGGCTGGCACTGCCCGAGCTGGGCATTGCCGGCATCAAGGCCAAGCTCGACACGGGTGCGCGCACCTCGGCGCTGCATACCCATACGCTGGACATCGACAGGCAGGAAGGTGATCCGAGCGTGCGCTTCAGTGTCCACCCGGTGCACGGCAGCGAGGAACTGATCGAGTGCCGTGCGCCGCTGGTGGACGAGCGCTGGGTCACCGATTCGGGTGGGCACCGTGAACTGCGGCCGGTCATTCGCACCCTGGTTGCGGTGGGCAGCGAGCGCTGGCCCATCGAGGTGACCCTCACAAAACGCGAGACGATGCGCTTCCACATGCTGCTGGGGCGGACCGCCATGAACGGTCGCTTGCGGATAGACCCGGCCCAGTCCTATGTTCTCGGGCGCAGGCGGGCCAGCAAACAATCGGAGAGCGGTACATGAAAATTGCGATTCTGTCGCGCAACAGGAAGTTGTATTCAACACGTCGCCTCATGGAGGTCGCGCGCGCTCGCGGCCACGAGGTGGAGGTGGTGGATGCCCTGCGCTGCTACATGAATATCGCAGCCACCAGCCGCGCATCCACTATCGGGGTGAACAGCTTCAGCATTTTGACGCCGTGATTCCGCGTATCGGCGCCTCGGTCACCTTCTACGGCACCGCGGTGCTGCGTCAGTTTGAAATGATGGGTGTCTACTGCATCAACGAGTCGGTAGCCATTACCCGCGCCCGCGACAAGCTGCGCTCGCTGCAATTGCTGTCACGCAAGGGCATTGGTCTGCCCGTCACCGGCTTTGCCCACTCGCCCGATGATATCGACGACCTGTTGAAGATGGTCGGTGGGCCGCCGGTGGTCATCAAGCTGCTGGAAGGCACCCAGGGCATCGGCGTCGTGCTGGCCGAGACGCGCAAGGCCGCCGAGAGCGTGATCGAGGCCTTCATGGGCCTGAAGGCCAGCGTGCTGGTGCAGGAGTACATCAAGGAAGCGGGTGGCTCGGATATCCGCTGCTTCGTGGTTGGCGGCAAGGTCGTGGCCGCATGCGCCGGCAGGCCAAGGACGGCGAGTTCCGTTCCAATATCCACCGTGGCGGCAGCGCCAGCACGGTTCGTATCACGCCAGAGGAACGGTCCACGGCGGTGCGCGCGGCGCGCATCATGGGCCTGAACCTGGCCGGTGTCGACATTCTGCGTTCCAATCACGGACCGGTGGTGATGGAGGTCAACTCCTCGCCGGGGCTGGAAGGCATCGAGACGGCCACCGGCAAGGACGTGGCCGGCTCCATCCTGGACTTTGGAGAAGAACGCGCGGCCCCACCACAACCGCACACGCGGCAGCGGCTGATGCTGGCGCGTGACCAGGCACTCATGGTCGGTGACGAAGCCATCGCCGCCGGAACCCGCTGCTGTGTCGATGTACCCGTAGTCAGCCTGTACCACGCGCCGCTGAGCATGCCTGTGCAGGCCGTGCGGGGTCGCCGTTCGGGTCCGGTCCTGTTTGTCAGCGCCGCCCTGCACGGCGACGAGCTCAACGGCGTGGAAATCATCCGCCGCCTGCTGCGCATGAAGGCGCTCGGGGAATTGCGCGGCTGCCTGCTGGCGGTGCCGATCGTCAACGTGCAGGGTTTTCTGATGCAGTCGCGCTACCTGCCTGATCGACGCGACCTGAACCGCAGTTTCCCCGGCAGCGAGAAAGGCTCGCTGGCATCCCGTCTGGCGCATGTATTCCTGCACGAAGTGGTAAAGCGCTCGGACTACGGAATCGATCTGCACACCGGGGCATTGCACCGCCCCAACCTGCCGCAGATACGGGGCGATCTGGAACACCCGGATGTGATGCGCATGGCGCGTGCATTCGGGGTGCCGCTGATCCTGAATTCCAGCCCGCGCCCGGGCAGCCTGCGCGAATACACCAGCGAACACCAGATACCGGTGCTGCTGTACGAATCGGGGGAAGCACTGCGATTCGATGAACTGGCCATCCGTACCGGCGTGCGTGGCGTGATGGCGGTGATGCGCGAGCTGGGCATGCTGCCGGCCAGGGCCCGGGCGCGCAAGCCTGCCGAAGTGGTGGTGGCGCACAGCAGCAGCTGGATACGGGCGCCGGCCAGCGGCATCCTGCGCACCCAGGTGCGCCTGGGCGAGCGGGTGAGGCCGGGCAGGAACTGGCCTGGGTCAGCGATCCGTTCGTGTCCGCGGAGGTGCCCGTGGTCTCCACCGAAGATGGCGTGGTGATCGGCCGAACCCACCTGCCGCCGGTCAACGAGGGCGATGCGCTGTTTCACATAGCGCATGTGGACGAACCCAGGGCAACAGCCGAACTGGTAAAGCAGTTTCGCGCCGAAGCACAGACATCCGAATTGACGCGACGCTGACGCGGCCAAATGCAAGAGCCTGTCTTTCGCCTGACTCCCGTATCATGCGTTGCCACAACCTGATTCACGATTCCCGGCTTTTTCTCCATGCTCAACCCACCCCAACGCGCCGCTGTCGAATACCTGGATGGGCCGCTTCTGGTCCTGGCCGGCGCCGGCTCCGGCAAGACCCGCGTCATCACCGAAAAGATTGCCTGGCTGCTGCAACGTCAGCACCTGTCCCCCTCGCGCATTGCCGCCATCACCTTCACCAACAAGGCCGCGCGCGAGATGCGCGAGCGCGTGGGCAAACGCATCGGCTCCGAGAAGGCCGATCAGCTCAACGTGTGCACCTTCCATGCACTGGGCCTGAAGTTCCTGCATGTCGAGCATGAACGTGCCGGATTGCGGCGCAACTTCACCGTGCTTGATGCCGACGATACCGGCAAGGTGATCAAGGAACTGGCGCCGACCGGGATCAAGCCCGATGCCCTGTGGCAGATACGCAATCTGATCAGTCAGGCCAAGGGCTCCGGACTGGATCCCGAGCAGGCTGCGGCAACCGCAGGCAGCCCGCGCGAGGTGCAGGCCGCGGAGATCTATGCGGCCTACCAGAAGCGGCTGGCCGCGTGGAATGCGGTGGATTTCGATGATCTCATACGCTTGCCGCTGCAGGTGCTGGAGACCAGCGACCAGGCGCGCACCGAATGGCGCGAACGCCTGCGTTATCTGCTGGTGGACGAATACCAGGACACCAACGAGGCCCAGTACCGGCTGCTCAGCCTGCTTTCGGGTGAGCGTGGCGCATTCACCTGCGTCGGTGACGACGACCAGTCGATCTATGCCTGGCGCGGTGCGCGGCCTGAGAACCTGGATCAACTGGCACGCGACTGGCCGGCGCTGAAGGTCATCAAGCTCGAGCAGAACTACCGTTGCGGCAAGCGCATCCTGCGCAGCGCCAATGCCCTGATCGGCAACAACCCGCACGCGCATCAGAAGAGCCTGTGGAGCGACCTGCCCGAAGGCGCGCCCATACGCGTGCTGGAATGCGACGACAGCAATCACGAAGCCGAGCGCATTGCCGCCATTGCCAGCCACCTGGCCGAAAGGCACGAGGCGCGCTGGCATGATTTTGCGGTGCTCTATCGCGGAAACCACCAGGCCAGGGCGCTGGAAAAGGCCATGCGCATGGCGCGCATTCCCTACCACCTGTCGGGCGCATTGAGCTTTCTCGATCGCGCCGAGGTGAAGGATCTGCTGGCCTACCTGCGCCTGATCGACAACCCGCGCGACGATGCGGCCTTCGTGCGCATTGTCAACACGCCGCGCCGGGGTATCGGCGCCGGCACGCTGGAACAGCTGGGTCACCTGGCCCAGTCCCGGCACGCCTCCATGCTCGACTGTGCGCGGGATCCGGCCGCGCTCAAGCAACTGCCATCGCGGCCAGCCGCTGCGCTGGCCGGTTTTGGTGACCTGATCGAATCGCTGCGCAAGCGCAGCCACCAGCTCAGTCCGGCGGATCTTGCCGGCGAGATCATCGAGCGCACGGGCTATGCCGCGCATATCGCCCAGGAAACCGGCGATGCCGCCGTCCGCCAGCGTCGCAGCGGCAATCTGGACGAACTGCTGCAATGGTTCCGTGCCATGCACAAGCCGGGCAGTGGCGCGGGCGAGCTGTCGCGACAGCTCGCCCTGCTGAGCCACGCCGACCGCGACGACCCGGGCAACACGCTGCGCCTGATGACCTTGCATGCCGCCAAGGGCCTGGAGTTCCGTTTTGTGTTCATCGCCGGCTGCATCGACGGTCTGCTGCCGCACGAAGGCGCAATCGAGGAAGGCCGTCTGGATGAAGAGCGGCGCCTGCTCTATGTCGGCATCACCCGCGCGCGCGAGTTGCTGACACTGAGCTGGGCGTCGCGCAGCCGCCGATTCGGCGAAGTGCAGGCCAACAAGCCCAGCCGTTTTCTCGAGGAACTGCCCGAGGCCGACATCCACTGGCAGGGCCGCGATCCGGACGCCGATGCCGAGGTGGTGCGCGAAACTGCCGAAGCCGCCTTCGCCAGGATGCATGCGCTGCTGGGAACGTCGGACTAGAAAGCCTCCGGTGAGCCGTGCCGGACGGACGGAGCCGGCATGGCGGTTCGGAAACCGCTCGGCACGGGTGGCGCGGCGCAGACATGGCCTCGCTCTGGCGCCTCAGGCACCGGTCAGATCAGTTCGGCAGCGACCAGCTCGCGCTTGAGGTAGGCGTAGTAGATCGGCGCGGCAACCAGGCCGGGCAGGCCGAAGGCTGCCTCCATGATCAGCATTGCCAGCAACAGCTCCCAGGCGCTGGCCCGGATCTGCGTACCGACGATGCGGGCGTTGAGAAAATATTCCAGCTTGTGGATGGCAATCAGGAAGAAAAGCGCCGCCAGGGCAGCCCACATCGAAATGGAAAGCGCCACCACCACAACCAGGGTGTTGGAGATCAGGTTGCCGACCACGGGCAGCAGCCCCGCCACGAAGGTGATGAGCACCAGCACCTTGGCCAGTGGCAGATTGATGCCGAACAGGGGTAGCGCCACCAGCAGGAACAGCGCCGTGAACAGCGTGTTGAGCATGGAAATGCGCACCTGGGCAAAGACGATGTCGTGGAACGCGCTGGACAGATTCTCGCAGCGTGTCGCCAGCGCCTGCGCAAGCGGTGCCTGGTTCGACTCGCCACGGGCGGCGTGCAGCGCTACCAGTGCGCCCATTGCCATGCCGATCAGCAGGTGCGCCAGAACGCGCACGGTCTCCTTGCCGGCCAGCTGCAGGGCATCGGTATGGGTGCTCATCCAGTCCGTGAGCACACGGCGTACCTCTTCGCTCGAGGCAGGCAGTTGCCGGTCGATCCAGCTCGGCAGCTGCGCCCTTGCCTGGTCGATGATGGTCATCATGCGCTTGTACAGTTCGGTCGGGTTGCCGGCATCACTGCGGAAGAAAAGCACGATGCCGACAATCAGCAGCACCAGCAGGCCGATGACCACAATGGCCAGCAGCGCCACCGCCAGCCAGCGTGCGCGCTCGCCGGCAATCATGCGCTGCAGTTGCGGTGTCAGGGTGTTGACGACCTCGTAGACCAGCAGTCCCGCCAGCAGGGCAGCGAGCAATTTCAGCTGAAACACCAGCAGCAGGCCGAAAGCGGCGATCAGGAAGCTGGCGATGCGAGTGGATTGGTAGCGGTCAAGGTTCATTGGCGTTGGCTTGTCTGTAGGGTGCTGCCGAGCGAAGCGAAGCGCACCATGGCGAAGGTCTCAACGGTGCGCTTCGCTTCGCTCAGCAGCACCCTGCCCGGAGCCAGGCGGCCTCCGGGTCACGTCAGAACCCCAGTTTCAGGAAGCCGCCATCCACAGCCAGGGTCTCGCCGGTGATGTAGCTGGCGGCCGGCAGGCACAGGAAGGCGACGGCGGCCGCGACTTCCTCGGGCTCGCCTATGCGGTCCATGGGTGTGCGGTCGAGCACGTCGTCCAGGTAGTCCGAGTCGGCCAGCGCGGCTTCCGAGCGCTGGGTGCGGATGTACCAGGGCGATACCGCATTGACCCGGATGCCGTCCTCGGCCCATTCGCAGGCCAGATTGCGGGTCAGCTGTTCCAGGCCGGCCTTGCTCATGGCGTAGGGTGCTCCGGTGCCGACGTGGGTCCGCGCGGCCACCGAGCCGATATTGACGATGGCCGTGTTGGCATGCTGGCTCAAGTGCGGGTGCGCCAGGCGGCACATGGCGAAGGCGCTCACCAGGTTCAGCTCGAGCAACTGGCGCAGCTCGTCCTCGGTGTAGTCCAGCGTGGCACGAATACGGTTGCCGCCGACGTTGTTTACCAGCAGCGACAGCGGCTCGTCCAGGTCCCGGATCCAGTCGAATACCGCCAGGCGTTCCTCGGCTTCCGCCAGATCGGCGGCGAAGGTCCACAGGCTGACATCGGGGCACTGTTCGGCCAGGTCATCAAACGCACTGTCGAGCGCATCTTCCTCACGTGCCACCATCAGGACATTGGCGCCGCGCATGGCCAGTTCGCGCGCGCACGCGAAGCCGATGCCGCGGCTGGCACCTGTTACCAGTGCGGTCTGCTCGTCCAGCCGCCAGCGGGGATCGCTATCGCTCATGGTCGCGAGCATACACGAAGCGGCGCTCTGCCGGATTGCATTGCCGCGTCGGTCGCGGGACACTCTGCGCAACGAACCGGAGACCCATCATGCGTATCGTGCTTCTTGCCTTGGTTATCTTGCTGCTCGCCGCCTGCTCCAGGCCTCCCGAACCGCAGGCGGCTGCGGACACGGCCGCCGCGCCCGCCAAATCCACCACGGCGCGTCGGCCCACGCCGTTCGACACCATGCTCAAGACCGAGGACAAGGCGCGCGGCGTGGAAAAGACCATCAAGGCCGCTGATGACAAGCGGCGCAAGGAACTGGATGACATGGGGGGCTGAGGGATAGCCATGCTGCGCATGGCTATCCCCAAAACTTTGCTATGCAAAGTTCCGGGCCCCGGCATGCGTTGCGTCAGCCATGCTGAGCATGGCTGACCCCAAAACTTCGCTTTGCGAAGTTCCGGGCCCCGGCATGCATCTCCACACCCCCATCCGCGGCTGCGCCGCGGATCGCCCCCTCACTCAGGGGGCTGAGTCGGTTCTGCGCAGGGCTGCGCAAGAAATTTGCGTTGCAAAATTCCGGGCCCCGGCATGCGTCCCCACATCCCAATCCGCGCCGATGGCGCGCGCGGGTCGCCCCGAATTCATGGGCTGAGCGCGATACACGATCGCACTTCCGTGCTTCCGCGTGCGGGATGAAAGAGCCTTTCAGGCTGGCTGATCCGCGTCCATGCCGATCACGAAACGGAAGCGCACGTCGCCGCGCAGCATTCTTTCCCAGGCCTGGTTGACCTGATCCATGCCCACTTTCTCGATTTGCGCGGTGATGTTGTGTTCACCGCAGAAGTCGAGCAGTTCCTGGGTTTCCCTGATGCCGCCGATCAGCGAGCCGGCCACGGACTTGCGACCGAAGATCATGCCCAGGGTATTGGGGGCCGGGTGCGGGGTGCTGTCGATGCCGAGCAGGCAGTGCACGCCATCGCGAGCCAGGGCGTTGATGTAGGGGTCGAGTGCATGACTGGCCGACACCGTATCCAGTGTCAGGTCGAGGCTGCCCGCCTGTTGCGCCATGGCCTCTTCGTCCTTGCTGATGACCACCCTGGCCGCGCCCAGTCGGCGCGCCTCGTCCGCCTTCGCCGGCGTGGTGGTGAAAGCCGTCACCTCCGCACCAAGAGCGCTGGCCAGCTTGATGGCCATGTGACCCAGCCCGCCCAGGCCGACCACGCCGACACGGGAGTTGCCATCCACGCCCCAGTGACGCAGCGGCGACCAGGTGGTGATTCCGGCGCACAACAGGCGCGCGGCACCGGCCGGGTCAAGATTCTCCGGTACCGACAACACGAAGTCCTCGTTCACCACGATGGCCTTGGAATAGCCGCCCTGGGTCATGCCGCCGCCATACGGATCGGGGGCGCCGTAAGTAAAGGTGGAGCCACCCGTACAGTAGTTTTCCAGATCATGCTGGCAACTGTCGCAGGCGCGGCACGACTCGACCAGGCAGCCCACGCCGACAAGGTCGCCCACCTTGTGGCGGTTCACCTCGTTGCCGACTGCGGTGACGTGGCCGATGATTTCGTGCCCGGGAACGAGCGGGTATTCCACTGGCATGACCTCGCCGCGCACGATGTGAATGTCCGAGTGGCAGATACCGCAGTTGAGGATCTTGATGGCCACGTCGCGTGGTCCCGGATCGCGCCGTTCAATCTGGTGCGGTCCGAGCGGCGAGGTGGCGTCGAATGCGGCAATAGCGGAAGTCGTGGTCGGCATGCCTTGCTCCGGTTTGTGATGGCGCGACGTGCGCCGGTTCAGGCTAGCACGGCAGCTGGCCGTCGGCGTGGTTCGACCACCACACGGGCGCGCGCCCGGCCGACGCTCCGACACGGACCGGTGTTGCGGCGGTGGCTGGGATGCCGAACCGCCGCTGCTAGTGCACCTCGCAAAAGCAGTAGGCCATTTGCT
>CAVTJF010000058.1:0-69102 GCA_963734945.1 uncultured Gammaproteobacteria bacterium | reverse complement strand
CCGCCGCCTGCGGATCGACCGCGTGTACGGCATCGGTCAGATGCCGCGACAACGCACCGGCACGGCCGTGCGCACGCACGGCCAGACCGACCGAATGCAGCGGCGACGCGCCTTCAGCCTGGGCCAGCGGGATCATCAGGCCGGGCCGCGGACGGTACAGCATGTTATCCAGTTGCAGCGGATCGACGACGCCGATCACGCTCACCTTTTCGGCATAGGACTTGCCCGGATACAGGACCAGGGTGCGGTTCAGGGCATCCTGGTGTGGCCAGAACGCTTCGGCCATCTTGCCGTCGATCACTGCCACCGGCTGGCTGCCGGCGGCATCGCGTGCATCGAAGAACCGACCCCTGAGAAGGCGCACGCCGTAGGTATCAAGAAAGTGCGGATCGACAATGGCCATCTGCGCACGCGGCCAGCCATCGGTCGGTTGCGCACGGCCAGGCAGGGACACATCCTCATGACTGCCCAGCACCGCGCTGGGCACGGCATTGGCGGCGGTGGCATCCACCACCCCGGGCTCAGCTCGCAATCGCTCGACCACGTCATGGAAGAAGCGGATGCGTTGGCTATCCTTCTGGTAGAGCGCAGGCGGCAATGCCACGCTGGCGGTGAGCACCTGACCGGCATGGGTAGCGCCGACATCCGGCTGCGCCAGCAACTGATCCACTGCCCGCACGAAGGTGCCCGCACCCACCAGCAAGACCACGGTCAGGGCCACCTCGGCCACCACCATCACCCGAGCCACCTGGGCGAAGCCGCCCGCACTGCCCTTGCTGCCGTCGCGCAAGGCATCCTGCAGATTGACGCGCGAGACCCGCCAGGCGGGAATGCCGCCGGCCAGCAGGGTGCTCAGCAAGGCCACCAGGAAACCGAAGCCGATCACCCAGCCATCGAAACCGTGCAGGAACAGCTGCTGCTCGGGGTGATGGTCGGTCCAGGTGGCATGCAGCCAGTCGCCGCAGGCATGCGCGATCGGGAATGCCAGCGCCAGGGAAGCTGCCCCCAGCCACAGGCTTTCGCACAGCGCACCCAGCATCAGGCGCGTGCGCGAGCTGCCCAGCGCACTGCGCAAGGCCATCTCGTGGCGCCGCTGCAAGGTGCGTACCAACTGCAAGTTGGCCACGTTGATGCAGGCCAGCAACAGCACCAGGACGCCAGCACCGAACATCAGCCAGACCCAGCGCACCATGTCCTTCGGCACGAAGCCGGCGGACAGCGGGCCGACCACGAGCGCCCTGGCATGCGTGCCCGGCGGCAGGCTGCGCGCAAGCCGGGCCGACCAGGCATCGAGCTCGGCGCGCACCGTGCCCATCGGAACGTCCGTGGCCAGTCGCGCCACGGCACCGATGATGCGATGCTGACCGTCGCGCAGACCCAGTGGCTGCCATACCTGGATACCGCCAGGGAAATTGAACGCGGCAGGCAGCACGCCGACCACCGTGGCCCACTCACCGTCGACCCGCACACTACGGCCCAGGACATGCGGATCGGCATGAAGATCCTGCCGCCACACACCCTCACCCAGAACCACGACCCGCGCCGCACCTTGCCTGTCATCAACCTCCGTCAGCGCACGCCCCAGCAACGGCCGCACACCCAGCATGCCCATCAGCGACCCTGTCATGCGCGCGCCGCGGAAGTGCATCGCGCCCGCGCCACTGTCCAGATTGACACCGCCGGTGTCGAACGCGCCCATCGCATCCACGCCATCGAGGCCGTGCTCGAGCGCCAGGTACTGGTCACTGTCCATGCCGCCGATGCTGTGCTCTCCGGGCTCGCCGACCGTGGCAAGACGCGCCACATCCGGGAACGGCAGTGGCTGCAGCACCAGCGAATTGACGATGGTGAACAGGAACAGCATCACGCCCAGCCCCACACCCAGCACCGTCACCGACAGCACCGCATAACCGGGCCGCTTGAGCAGCCTCCGCAGCGCCAGTTTCATTTCCCTGATCAGGATCATCTCATTCTCCGCGCAGAGCCAGCATGGGTTGCACCCGCGCCGCACGCAGGGCCGGCAACAGGCAGGCCAGCATGCCAGCCACGGCCAGCAGCAGGCACACCCCGGCGATGGCGGCCGGATCCACGGCCTGCTCGCTTCCGATCTGCTGCATCACCGCGCGCATCACGCCCGACATCGACCATGCCAGCAGCACGCCCAGGGCCAGGCCAGCCACGATCTGCACGATGCCGCCGCGCAGCACCAGGCCGGTCAGTCGCAGCGGCGAGGCACCCAACGCGGTGCGTACGCCAAATTCGCGTTCGCGCGCCGCCACCGCCACCGCCATCACCGCATACATGCCGGCTGCGGCCAGCAGCAGCGCCAGCACCGAGAAAAGACCGGCCAGCAACAGGTTCAGACGCATGCGCGAAGTGGTGCTGTGCACGATCTGGCGCATGCTGCGGAAATTGGAAATCGGCTGTGCTGCCGCCACGTCGCCGACGGCACGTTTCACCGCGTCGCGCCAGGTTTGCGGATCACCCTGGCCGTGCAGCACGAAGCGGATCGGCTCGAAACTGCGGAACACGTTCAGGAGCTTGTCCGGCATCTGCGCCAGCGGTACATACAACACCTCCGGTGGCGGCTCCAATGGCCCGAACTGATGGGTGTCACCAGCGATGCCGACAATTCGCGCCGGCGGTGCGTCGAGTCCATCGGGAAGCTGGATCTGCTGGCCCAGCGCGTGTCCACCGAAACGCGTGCGGGCCAGGCTGCGGCTGACAATGGCGACCGGCTCGCTGCCATGAATATCGCCGCGGGCAAATGCCCGACCCTGTTGCAGAGGGATGCCGAACAGCGAAAAGAACCCGGCACCCACACCATGGTACTGGGCCGAGAACATCGGCTCGCCCGGTCGGTGCATGCCCATGTTGAACTGGCCGCTCCACAGGTCGGCCGGCAAATTGGTGGTGACCGTGACCTGGTCGACGCCGGGCAGCGCCCTTAGCCGATCCAGCAGTCGTTCAGACAGCGCGTTCACCGCGGCAGTGTCGGCATAGCTTGCACTGACCGGTGCCAGCTCGAAGGTGAGGATGCCCTTCGTGTTGAATCCCAGTGCGGTCTGCGAAGCCTGATAAAGGGTGTGCAGGAACAATCCGGCCGAGCTCAACAAGGCGGTTGCCAGTGCCACCTGGGCCACCACCAGTACGCGCCCCAGCCGACCGCTGCGGCGCCCGGGTCCGCTGCGACCACCTTCGCGAAGTTCGTCCATACCGCCACTGACGCGGCTGCGCCACAGGCCGATCGCCGTGGCCACCATCGCCCCGACGATACCCAGCGACAGTGCCAGCACGCCCATGCCGACACCGAAGTGCAGTTGCGTGCCGGGCAGCCAGTCGGCCGGCACCCTGCTTTGCAGTGCGCGCAGCCCCAGCATGGACAGCGCCAAACCAAGAACGCCTCCGCACAGCCCGACCAGCAATCCTTCCGCAAGGGCAGGAACGCCGAGCCGCCATGCGCTGGCGCCCAGTGCCGAGCGCACAGCGGCATCGTGGTTGCGCGCCAGTGCCCTCAACAACATCAGATTGGTCAGGTTGACCAGCGCAATCAGCAACACGAACAAGGCGCTGGCCAGGAACATCCTCAACACGCGACTGGCGCCATGATGCTGCCAGTCGGAAAACGGCTGCACCCCGAAGTGGGCATGCATCCAGAAATTATCCTGGCTGACGCCAAGCTCGACATACATCGCATGCAGCCGCGACTGCACCTGGGAGGCAACTGCCGGCGCGGCGCTGGCCTTGTCCAGGCGCACCAGCGCCATGTAGTTGGTTCCATCATTGCGGCTGGCCGCGGTCAGCGCGGTCGGCAGCACGATGTCGCCCTCGAAACCCAGCGCCGCGAACTTCCTCGGGAGCACGCCGATGATCGTGGTCGGCTTCCCCTCCACCTGCATGCTCTGTCCGATCACCGATGCATCGCCACCGTAGCGGCGCTGCCAGAACCCGTAAGCGAGCATCACCACGGCCGGGCCGCCCGGCCGGTCTTCCTGCGCGGTGAAGTTGCGCCCCAGCTGCATGGACAGGCCCACCGTGGGCAGCAGGCCGCGGTCGGCATACATGGCCGGTATCAGTTCCGGCGTGCCGCCTCCGGCAATGTTGACCTTGGGTCCGTCCTGGATGAGACCCATGGAGGTCACCCCATCAAGCGCCTGCATGTGCTGGTATTGCTGCGGCGATACCGCGCTGACATGGCCGTTGAAATGGCGACCGGCCACCATCAGCCGGGAAGGCTGCGGCACCGGCAGCGGCTTCATCAACACCTGATCGACCAGCGTGATCACACCGATACTGGCCGCAACTCCCAGTGCCAATACCGCCGAAGCCAGCAGCAGGAAACCGGGCCGGCGCAGGCTGGCGCGCCAGGCGCGCAAGATTTCACCAAGCCATACGTTCATACTTTCACTCCTACTGCCAATGTCGCGCCCATGTGAAAATCCATTGCTCTACTCCCCGCACAATGCGCGCATCGGTTGCACGTGCCCGGCATGCAAGGCGGGCAACAGACAGGACAGCAAACCGGTGATCACAAGTACTACGCTGACACCCAGCAGCGCCACGGGATCGAAAGCGCTATTTCGCCCCAGCAATGCCATCAACACCGTCGACAACATGTGAGCAAGCACAAGTTGCACGGCAACGCCCAAAACCAGCCCCATGCCGATCTGCGCCAGTCCACCGCGCAGCACCAATGCCAACAGCCGCCCTGGCGCCGCGCCCAGCGCAAGGCGCACGCCGAATTCGCGTTCGCGCACTGTCACTGAAACCGCCATCACCGCGTAGAGACCTGCTGCCGCCAAAAGCAATGCAAGGCCAGCGAACAAGCCGATCAGCCACAGGTTGAGCCGCGCATCCGCTGTGGTCGCGTACAGGATGCTGCGCATCGTGCGCAGGTTGGCGATGGGTTGCCCAGGCGCTATTTCAGCCACCGCCTTGCGCGTGCCCGTGCGCCAGTCCTCCGGATTGCCATGGCCACGCAACACGAAGCGCAGCGGCTCGAAGCGCCGAAAGCCTGCCAACATCGGCGCGGGCATCTGCGCCAGCGGCACATACAGCACGGGCTGTTGCGGTTGCAGCGGGCCATCCTGCCAAGTGTCGCCCACCACGCCAACGATACGTGCCGGCCACACGACGTTCCCCAGCCCTTCTACCTCGATGGATTTTCCCAACGCGTCTCCGCCATAACGCGCCTGCTCAAGATCTCGACTGATGATGGCCACGCGCTCACCGCCCTGCACGTCGTTGCGCGTGAAATAGCGCCCCTTGCGCAAGGGAATCGCGAATAGCTTGAAGAAATCCGGCCCGACACCGTGGTACTGCGCATTGAACGTACTACCACCCGGCACGTGCATTGCGGTACTGAAGTGCCCAAAGCTGCCGATATTGTCCGTGCTGGTGGGCAGGTTGGTGGTCACGGCGGCATCAGTTACGCCTGGTATCGCGCGCAGCCTTTCGGTGAGCTGTTGCGACAGAGATTCCACCGCTGACACATCCGGATAGTCGGCCTGCACCGGTGCCAACTCGAAGCTGAGCACCTTGTCACCAGAAAATCCCAGCGGCATCGTCGCTGCATCGTAGAGCGCGTGCACGAACAAGCCGGCTGCACTCAACAACACCACAGCCAGTCCCACTTGCGCCACCACCAGCACACGGCCCAACCAACCGGCATGGCGACCTGCACCAGTACGCCCACCTTCTCGCAACATCTCTATCGACGTCGCGCCGCGGCTGCGCCACAGACCGATGCCAATGGCAAGCGCGGCCACCAGGTAGCTGCCGCAAAAAGCCAACAGACATGCCATTGCGCTCACGGTAATTCTCCCGCCCGCCACCCATTGCGCAGGAACGAAGCCTTGCAGCAAGGCCAGCCCAGCTACGGCCAATACCACACCAAACACGCCACCGGACGTACCAACCAGCAAGCCCTCGCTCAGCACCGGCAGCATCACCCGCAAACGTGGCGCACCCAGAGCGCTGCGCACGGCGGCCTCGTGGCTACGCGCCAATGTTCTCAACAGCATCAGATTGGCCAGATTGATCAGGGCGATCAGAAGCACCAGCAAGGCACTGGCCTGAAACAGCACAAGCACCGGTCGCGCACTGCGGTGCAACCAGCCTTCCAGACTTTCCACGCCGTAGCGCGTGCGCGTTACGGTCGCATCGCCCGTCGCCTCGTCCAGGGCATGCAGGCGCGCATCTACTTTCGCTGCCACGGCATTCGCGCTGGCGCCGTTCGCAAGACGAGCCATGGCGATGTAATTGGAACCCATGTCATTGCTGGCAGCCGGCAGCGCCAGCGGCAACACGACATCGCCTACCCCTGCCACCGCATTGAAGCCGGCAGGTAGTACGCCGACGATGGTGCGCGCTACGCCTTCCACGCGCAGCGTGTGCCCCACGACACGTGGGTCGCCACCATAGTGGCGCCGCCAAAAGCCGTATCCGATCATCGCCACCGGCGCTCCGCCCGGGCGATCTTCCTGCGCGTCGAAGTTGCGCCCGAAGACGGGGTGCAATCCCAGCGTCAGCAATAGCTGACGGTTGGCATAGATACGCGGCACCTGCTCCGGCTCGCCGTCACCGGAAATGTTCGCCATCGAACCGGCCTGCTTCAATGCCACCGACACCACACCTTTGAGTGCGCCAAGCTGCTGGTAGTCGTGCGGCGAGATCGTGCCGATATGCCCGCCATTCCAGCGCCCCAGTACTACCAGCCGCGACGCTTGCGGTACTGGCAACGGCCTCAGCAGCACCTGGTCGACAAGCGTGAACACCGCCACGCTGGCGCCGATGCCCAGCGCCAGCACGCCGGTGGCCAGCAGCAGGAACCCGGGTCGGCGAACACTCGCGCGCCAAGCCTGCCAGATCTCTCTGAACCACTGTTTCATCGTTCACTCTCCTCTCGGGGCAGGCATGGGCTGGATGCGCAACGCGCGCAGGACTGGCGCAGGCAGGCACGCCGGATCCCGGTCAGCCAGAAAATCACGCGCCCGCCCCGCTGCCGGCGGCAATGCGCTGGCCAATCAGCTGGTCCAGACGTGCTTCGTCCTCGCGGCGCAGGCGTTCGTAGGTTTCCTCGTCGACCACGCGGCCGTCGAACAGCCTTATCTTGCGCTGGGCCAGTTCGGCGTAGCGTGCGTCATGGGTGACCATGCAGATGGTTGCGCCGCTCTTGTGCAGTTCGTCGAGCAGCGCCATGACTGCTTCGCCGTTGCGCGAATCGAGATTGCCGGTGGGCTCATCGGCGAGCAGGATGGCGGGCTTGCCGACCAATGCACGGGCCACGGCAACGCGCTGCTGCTGGCCGCCGGAAAGCTGCGCCGGGTAGTGCCGCATGCGATGGGCCATGCCCACGCGCTCGAGCGCCTCGCGCACGCGCTGGCGGCGTTCATTCCTGTCGCTGCCGCTGCGGTAGGTCAGGGGCAGCTCCACATTCTCCTCGACACTGAGATCACCGATCAGATTGAAGGCCTGGAAGATGAAACCGATCTCGGCATTGCGGATGCGCGCACGCTCGGCGGCATTGAGCCGGGCCGCGTCGTGGCCGTTGAGCACGTAGCTGCCCGCGCTGGCGGTATCCAGAAGACCGAGGATCGACAGCAGCGTGGTCTTGCCACAACCGGACGGGCCCGAGATGGACACGTATTCGCCCTGCTCCACCGACAGATGCACATCCGACAGCGCATGGGTTTCCACCTCCTCTGCCTGGAATACCTTGCGGATGCCTTCGAGGCTGATGACGTTGTTTGTATCGTTCATGGGTTCACCGTTGCGTGCGGGAATGGGAAGAGCGGTTTGTCCGCGAAGGACGCGAAAGGCGCCAAGAGAAGCCATCGGATCCTTGTCCTGCCTTTTGCATTGCTTTGCGTCCATTCGCGTCCTTCGCGGACAGAGTGTTTTTTCGACATGCTCATTCGATGCGGATCCGGTCGTAGTTGTCCCACTGGCTGGTGTCGGACAGAATCACCTTGTCGCCCGCCCCGAGACCCTTGAGAATCTGGACGCGATCGACAGAGGTGGCTCCCAGGCGGACCGGAACACGGGTAGCCGGTGCCCGTCACCGCTGAGCGGAACAGGGAAATGTCGCTGTCGGACCTGGCCAGCGCCGGCCGACCGACCGACAGCACGTTCTTCATTTCAGCGATCCGTATGCGGCCGTCGACTGACAGATCCGGGCGGGCGCCATCGGGCAGCGTTCCGGTCAGATTCACATCCACCTGTACGCTGCCTTCGCTCACAGCCGGATCGATGCGTTCCACCGTGCCGGCCACCGTACCGTTATGCGTATCCACCGCGACCGGCATGCCCAGAGCCACGTCCTTGGCCTGCACTTCGGGAACCTTGAGCCGTGCGATCAGCACGTCGGGGCGAGCCACCTGGGCCAGGTTGCTGCCGGCGGCAACCTGCGCCCCTTCCTGCACCGCCACCTGTTGCAGCACGCCGTCGATGCCGGCGGTCACATTCAGGGCACTGGCCTGGCGCTGGCGCAATTGCAGATTGCTTTGCTGCTGCAGCAGATGCGCCTGCACGGCGTCCATCTGGGCCTTCATGTTGGCGGCAAATGAATCCACGCGCTGCTGCTCGATATGCATGCGCGACTTGAGCTGCTTCAGTGCAATCTGCCCCTGCTGGTATTGCACCCGCGGAATGAGATCCAGCTTGACCGCCTTGGCATCGGCATCGGCCTTGACCTTGGCCGAGGCATAGTCCGACTGCGCCTGTGCCAATGCCGAGCGCTCGTCCAGCAGTTGCGATTGAAGCTGGGTGCGTCTGGCGGCCACATCGGCCCTGGCGGCGGCCACCTGGGCCTGGGCGTTTCGCAGTGCGTCGGCGACCTCCGGATTGCTGAGCTTCATCAGCACGGTATCCGCCTTCACCGTGGCGCCGGGCCACACCAGAATCTGGTCCACCTGGGCAGGCGTTGCCGCGGAAATCCAGCGCTTGTGGCGCGGCACCAGAGTGCCCGTCGCGCGAACCTCGCGCAGCATGTCGCCCTGCTTGACGGTACCTATCCACAGGCTGGTGCGGTCGGCACTCGGCAGGGCCGGCCCCATCCAGGCCGCCGTCAGCACGACCGCCACAACCACCAGCACGGCCGCGCCGGCCAGCAGCGCGCGCTTGCGCTTCCTGCGTTTCTTGAGTTCGGGGTTGGCAATGTCCATACCCGGTACATCGCAAGATGCGTGCCAAGCGCAGCTGTGTAAATATCTATTCTGAATCAGTTACTTGGCGCATGCGTCCCGGCATTTGAGCGTCCGATTCCGTACGTCGGCGTCCGCACGCGGACAATCGGGATGCTAACCTGATGTCGGATTGAACATGGAGGACGCAGCATGAAACGGATGCTGATCACCTGGCTGCTGGCGGCGCTGCTGTCTGCCGGCATCGCCTGTGCCGCGCAATCTCGACACCGGGACAGGCAGGACATGGCGTCGCAGAACGCCTGGCGCTCCGAACTCACGCAACGGCTGATCGATGCAGGCAGTGCCGATGCGCTGTTCACCGCGGCCTGGATGAAACCCCTGCCTGAAGCATTGTTCGAGCCCGAGCATGTCGATTCGCAGCAGCCGGTCGCGCGACTGGACACCGACGCGCGGTGGGCACTGCTCGATCGAGCGGCCATGCTGGCGCCCGACAATGCCACCTTTGCCGCCGCTTCTCTGAGAGCCTGCGCGGTACGTGACCACTGCGATGTCGACGCCCATGCACGCCGTCTGCACCAGGCGGCCCCGGAGGACGGCAGCTACCTGATGCCGGCCCTGCATCGGGCCTTGCGCGATGGCAACTCGCGCAACACCACCAGGATTCTGCGCAGGATGGCCGAAGCGCGGACGCTCGAGTACCGCTACGGCGACGCCATGAAGGTCATCGACCAGGCACTGCGCTCGCTCGGTCCCCTGCCGCAACCGGCACAGACCAGCGGCATCATGCAGGCCATGCGCGAAGCAGGCTGCCTGGATGTGCAGGACTGCCTGCAACTGGGTGCCTTCAGCGCGGCGAGCGCGATGTACCTGGGCGTGTCCATGCCCGGATTTGGCGACCTGAATCGTGCCTGCAAGCCTGACCATCCGGCCTGGCCGCTGCGTCAGTCCGCCTGCCGCCGTATCGGCATCGCCCTGGCACGCAGCGGCACGATCATCTCGCACATGATGGGTCTGGCCCTGTGGCAGCGTTCGGCGCTGGATGACGACGATCTTGCTGCCGCCACCCGGGCCCTGCGCCGAGTGCGATGGATCTCGGAAAAGCACGTCAATCTGCTGCTCTCGAAGACCATCAGCGACCACGACGTTCAGCAGGCCATGCTCGAGAACGGCAGCGAAATGGCCGCCATGCGGGCCATGCTGAAGGAACACGACATCCCGCTGACGCCGCCCGAGGGCTGGCACAGCCGGTCGCAGCAGTTCGAGCAGCACGCCTCGGTGCAACACTGAGACCGTTGCGTTTGCCGGCTCGCCTGCCGCCGGCAAACGCATCCACGCCGGATCGTCCGTGGCTATCCGCGATCCGGCTGGCCGATCAGTTCGGCGTGGTCTTCCGGCTCCAGGGTTTCGCCGCGCAAGTCTGCCCATGCGTGCACCACCTCGGCACCGAAGAAGAAGATGGCGCCCGAGTAGTACACCCATACCAGCATCACTGCCAGCGAGCCGGCGGCACCGTAGGCGTTGGCGATGCGTCCGCTGGACAGGTAGTAGCCGAGCAACCACTTGCCCAGCGAGAAAAGCAGCGCCGTCACCACACCGCCCCAGGCCACGCGCGGCCAAGGCAACCGCGCATCCGGGAGATAGCGGAACAGCAGCGCGAACAGGCCGGCAAACACGGCGGTGGTGACGGCCTGATTGAAGATGTCCCAGAGCGGCCCTTCGCTGGACAGGAAAATGCCCAGTGCGGCACTGACCAGTAGCGACACGATCAGGACGAACACGATCGAACCGATCACGCCGATGGACAGCACGCGCCGATGCAGCCAGCCCCACAGGGCGTTGCCGGGATGAGCGCGAATACCCCAGATGCGGTTCAGAGCCGCCTGCAACTGGGCAAACACGGTGGTGGCAGCGAACACCGACACGGCGATGCCGAAGATGCCGGCTGCGCTACCGGCAGAAGGATGCTCGGCGGCACTCTTGAACACCGTCTGCGCCGCCTCGCGCGCCTGCGGCCCGGCCAGCTCGGCAATCTGTTGCAGCAAGGTCTGCTGGGCGTCGTAGCCGATAAG
The DNA here is from genome assembly GCA_963734945.1 of uncultured Gammaproteobacteria bacterium. GTDB lineage: Bacteria > Pseudomonadota > Gammaproteobacteria > Xanthomonadales > Rhodanobacteraceae > DASSBG01. Next base: position 57,887 of record CAVTJF010000058.1, on the reverse strand, counting down.
GGAGCCTGACCACACGGCCAGTACCAGCAGCGGAGCAAACGACAACAGGGTGTAAAAGGAAAGGGACGCGGCCAGGCTCATGGCATTGTCGTCAATGAAGCCGCGCACAGCGCCTTTCAGAACGCGCCAGGGAGAAACCCGGTGTGCAGATTCCTGTGCTTCGTGCGGTCGTCTCGTGTCTTCCGGATTGATCTGTGACATGGCACCAGTATCGCCGATGACGGCTGAAGACGACTCGAATCGGATCGTACTCCGGCATTGAGCACTCGCACACGGGTGTTCGCCGAGCCGATCGGTGTGCTACGGCGCGCCGCCGCCAGATTCCATGCCATCGGCAAAGATGTGGTCCGACAAGCCACCCAGTTCCACGGCGTAGGCGAGCCCCAGTCGGGTGAACTTCAGGGCGTGCACCGCCTGGCTGCCACTGTTCGCATAGGTGTCCTCGGAACTGTGAATATACGGATTGTCCTGGTACTGACTGATACTGGCCTCGAACGGGAACGATGCCGCATACCCTCGCTGCGTCCAGGAGGCGTGATCCGAACAGGCGTAGCCGCAGGTGTCGTGCGCGACCTGCACCGTGGGCAGGTACACCGCAAGCAACTGCTCCAGAAACTGGTTCTGCTGGGCATCGGTCTGGTCGTCGATGAGATAGATGTCGGCACTGGATCCCTTGTAGTCGGTCATGTCCAGCTGCAGCACACCGACCACATCAAGCGCACGGCTGGCATAGTCCTGGGCGATATGGCTCGAGCCGTACAGTCCGAACTCCTCTCCCGAATAGGCCATCAGCTGAATGCTGCGCTGCGGCTGGTAGCCACTTGCCATCAGCTGACGCAGGATTTCGTCAAGACCGGCGACCCCGGACGCATCATCGTCGGCACCCGGAGCGATGGAGTCGTTGTGGCTGGCGCCGCCACGGTCACGCCAATTGACCGAATCAAGGTGCGCACCCAGCACCACGATCTGGTCTGACAGCTCGCGGCCCTCGATGGTCAGCACCACCGAGGGCATGGCATCGGTGCCGCGAAACACCTTTTGCACATGAACATCGTTGCGATTGCCCGCAAGCTGCGACCAATGATCGACCAGTGCATCGGCTGCCGCCGCGCCGTGTGTCCCGTTGTAGTAGCGGTTCTGGAATGACGACAGGCTGACGATGCTGTCGGCAATGGAACTGGCGCTCATCTGCGCCAGCATGGGCTCAATCAGGCTCTGATGGTCGATGCTGTAGACAGGCCGCGTCGCCGCGCGTACGGGCGCCGGCGCTTGCAGCGATGCCAGGGCCGCATCCAGCGAATCGTAGGCAAAGAACCCGGCACAGTGATGCAGATACTGGTGCACATCCCGTGCCAGTTCATCGCGCTGCGCGGCGCTCACGCGCACGACCTGAATGGTGTCCATCACCGCTTGCCCGTGCACACGCAAACCACTGTCCACCTGACGCACCGCCACTGCCTGCAAGCCGGGATTGCTGCGCTGCAGCTGGCGAAAAACCGGCTGATCGACGGTGACCCAAATCGGCCCGGAATCCGCACCCGGCGCCGCAGCGGACACCAGCATGGCTGCGAGCATGAACAGCAGTTGCGACCTCATGGATGACGTGCCCCGTGACATTTTCGCCATAGCCTATCGCGAACCCGCGCGGCAGGGTATGTGCGTGGCGGCCCTGCCCCTGCTGCCACCCCGCATCAAGCGCCCCTCCGTGTAGCTGCAGGCCGAACTGAGCAAATGCATCAACCGGTGTTCTGCAGACCCCTCGCCACACCATTGACTGTCGCCACCAGGGCGGGGAAAAGTGCGTGTTCCGGGTCGCTTCCCGCTTCGCGCCAGCGCTGCAGCAAGTCCACCTGGATCAGGCTCATGGGGTCGATATACGGGTTGCGCAGGCGTATCGAGATTGCCAGACGCGGATCGTCAGCCAGCAGACGATCGCTGTTCTTGAGCTTCAGGATGCCGTTGACGCTGGCCTCGTGTTCATCGTTGCAGGCGCGGAAAGAAGCGCTCGTGAAGATCGCCGGACAAGTGCGAAAAGCGCTGGGCAATGCGCATGTCAGCCTTGGCCAGGACCATCTCCACGTCCTCGATGAGCGTGCGGAAGAATGCCCAGTCACGCGCCATTTCCTGCAGGGTATCCAGCCCGTGTCGTTCGATCGCCTTGTCGATGGCACTGCCAAGGCCATACCAGCCGGTCAGAATGGCGCGGCTCTGCGTCCAGGAAAAAACCCAGGGGATGGCACGCAGATCCTGCACGCCCTTCATGTCGCGGCGACTGGCCGGACGTGAGCCCATCGCCATGTGCTCGATCACGTCGATCGGCGTGGCCAGGCGGAACCAGGACACAAACTGGTCGTCGGCAACCAGATCGCGATAGGCAGCGCGGCTGTCCTCGGCCATCTCGCGCATGATGGCATGCCACTGCTCGCTGGCCTGCGCCGGTTTTTCCTGGCGCATGCTGGCGCGCAATGTGGCGCCGACCATCTGCTCCAGGCTGCGCAACGCCAGGGCGCGGATGCCGTATTTGCGGTGTATCACCTCGCCCTGCTCGGTCATGCGCAGCCGACCGTGCACGCTGCCCTCGGGCGAGGCCATCAGCGCCTTGACCAGATGTCCGCCGCCACGGCTGGTACTGCCGCCGCGACCATGGAAGAAGGAGAGCTGCACGCCGTAGTCGCGTGCCACCTCCAGCATGTCGCGCTGGCCCTGCTGCAGTACCCAGCGCGAGCTGACGATGCCCCCGTCCTTGCTGCTGTCCGAATAGCCCAGCATCACCATCTGCTTGCCGCCCCGGCGCGCCAGATGTTGGCTGTAGACCGGATCATCGAACAGCGAGCGCAAGCTGTTCCCGGCTTGCTCCAGGTCCCCGACAGTCTCGAACAGCGGAGCGACATCAAGCGGCACGTGCCCTTCGTCGTCGACAAGGTTGCCCATGCGTGCCAATGCCAGCACTGCCAGCACATCTGCCGCGGAGCGCGCCATCGAGATGATGTAGGGACCGGTGGCCGCGGCGCCGTAGCGTGTGCGTGATTCGGCCAGTGTGGAAAAAACCGCGCGCAATCGATCAACCGCCTCATCATCGCGCTGTGGCAAGGGCTCCTCGCCTGCGGCGTATGGCCGCAAACGTTGCGCACGCTTGTCGGCATCATGTCCGGACCACCCCTCGTCGTCCAGCAACACGGCCAGTACATCATCATGTGCTCGAGCGTCCTGGCGCACATCCAGGCGCATCAGATGGAAACCGAAGGTGCGCACGCGCCACAACAGCCGCTCGGCAGTGAATGCACCCGCGTGCGCGCCATGATGCGCGTACAGGCTGTCGACGATGGCCTTGACGTCCGCTTCCAGTTCGTCCGGCCCGACGTAGGCCCCGCTGGCATCCGCCCGTGTGGCTTCCAGTCGTGCCGCAACCAGGGTCAGCAGGCACCGGTAGGGCATGTCGCGATGACGCGGGCGGATTGCCCGGGCCTGTTGCGGAAAGCGGTCGGCGTATTCCTGGAAACGCCGGTCGACTGCGTCTGAAAAGGCGACCCGACGACGTGTCTGGCTGAGCAGGCGCGCCAGGTGCCTGCACTCCGCGATATAACGCCCCAGTACCTGATCGCGTTGTGCTGCCAGCGTTTCGGCAATGGTGTCGGCGCCCACATTGGGATTTCCGTCCATGTCGCCGCCCACCCAGGAGGCGAACCGCAGCAGCTTCGGCAATTCCAGCCTGCGCCCGTGCACCTGCTTCCACGCGTCACCGAGGCTCTCGTAGAAGACCGGCAGCACCTGATACAGCGGTCCGACCACGTAAAAGCCCACATGCTCGAACTCATCCTGCACGCTGGGCCGCTCGCGGCTGGCCTCGCTGGTCTGCCAGCCGGCAGTCAGCGCCGTGCGCAGGCGGGCGTGGTCCCGCTTGCGCTCGGTGACCGGGCGTGAGGCGTCGAAGTCGGAGATCAGGCAACTGGTCATCACCTGCTCTTTCTCAAGAAGCGAGCGGCGTACCGCCTCTGTCGGATGCGCCGTAAAAACCGGCTCGACGTCCAGTCTTTCCAGCCATTCCAGGACGCCCTGCTCGGAGTGCCCTGCAGTTTTCATCTCGGCCAGAACCGCTTCCAGTCCATCGGGTTGCGGGCCGGCACCCGCGCGCTGATAGTCGCGGTGACGGCGGATGCGATGCACGCGTTCGGCCAGGTTCACTACCTGGAAATAGGTTGAGAATGCCCGTGTCAGCGTATGTGCCAGGTCACCGTCCAGACCGGCAAGGTGCGACGCCAGGTCATCCATGGACGCATCCGACTCGCGGCGCTGGATGGCAGCCCGCCGGATGGACTCCACCTGGTCGAGAAATGCATCGCCTTCCTGCTCGGCAAGCATCTCGCCAACGAGGGTACCCAGGCGTCTGACGTCATCGCGCAGACCCTGGTCGTGTGGCAGGAACTCGACCTGCCGCAGTTCTTCCATTGATTCATTCATCCATTCAGATTAACGCACATCGACGCACCGGCGGGGCCACGCCGCAGCTACGGTTCAGCAAGGCGGCAGCGTTGCCTGTTCGCAAGCCCCGGCTTCGACATGCGAGCGCAACCGCCCGCCTCAGCTGGCCAGTTTCGCGCAATTGGCCCGCACCGATGAACATCGTTCTCGGCGGCCGCCCCTCGCCTGCGGCCAGCCGCATGTTTGCGCTAGAGTGCGCACTCACCCTGCCGGAGCCGTTGCCATGGATCCATTCCTGCAAGCCGCCATCGACGAAGCCCGCCAGGGCCTGGACGAGGGCGGCATTCCCATCGGCTCGGTGATCGTCTATCGGAATCGCATCCTTGGCCGCGGCCACAACCGGCGGGTGCAACAGGGCAGCACAGTGCTGCACGGCGAGATGGATGCACTCGAGAACGCGGGCCGGCAAAGCGCCAGCGTGTATCGCCAGTGCGTGCTCTACACCACCCTCTCCCCCTGCCCCATGTGCAGCGGCGCCATCCTGCTGTACGGCATCCCCAGGGTGATCGTCGGCGAGAACCAGACCTTCATGGGCGAGGAAGACCTGCTGCGCTCGCGCGGAGTCACGGTCGAGGTGCTGCAGGACCCGAGCTGCATCACACTGATGCGCGAATTCATCGCGGCCCGTCCCGAGTTGTGGAACGAAGACATCGGGGAATAGCAGATGCCGGACCCGAAACCGGCAAAAGGCACCATCACCGCCTGGCAATGCTCCTGGACATTGCCGCCGGTGGACCCGCCGGGACTTGAGGTTTGGCCGCGGCGCCCTCAGGACATTGACGGCCGCGCAGGAAGTCATGACAGGTCCATTCATCCTTTCATGCGCAATAAGAGATATAATGGAAGGTCAGCCGACCGTTGAGGGGCGCTGCAAACCCGGCCAAGGGATCGGGAACAGGCTCGACGGCGACGCGAATGCAACAACCGCAACGGCGCCCGATTGATACGTCATCATTTCAAAATCAATCCGGAGACAACCCATGAATGCCGTCGCCAAAGACACACAGAACGACTACCAGGTTCGCGATATCAGCCTAGCTGACAGCGGCCGCAAGCGTATCCGCATGGCCGAGCAGGAAATGCCCGGCCTGATGTCGATCCGCGCCAAATATGCACCGCAGAAGCCGCTCAAGGGCGTGCGCCTGTCCGGGTCACTGCACATGACCAAGGAAACCGCGGTGCTGATCGAGACCCTGGTTGCCCTGGGCGCTTCAGTGCGCTGGGCATCGTGCAACATCTTTTCCACCCAGGACGACTGTGCGGCAGCGATTGCCGCCAGCGGCGTGCCGGTTTTTGCCTGGAAGGGCGAGACCCTGGAGGAATACTGGCAGTGCACGCTGAACATGCTCACCCATCCCGGCATGGAAGGCCCGCAGCTGATTGTGGACGACGGCGGCGATGCCACCCTGCTCATCCACCACGGCGTGGACATGGAGAATGGCTCGGACTGGGTCGACCAGCCCGGAGCAAGTACCGAGGAGCAGGTCATCAAGAACCTGCTGAAAAAGACCCGCGACGAGCGCCCCGGTTTCTGGAAAAAGGCCGCCGAAGGCTGGAAGGGCGTGTCCGAGGAAACCACCACCGGCGTGCACCGGCTGTATCAGCTGGCCGAACAGGGCAAGCTGCTGGTGCCGGCGATCAACGTCAACGACTCGGTTACCAAGAGCAAGTTCGACAATCTGTATGGCTGCCGCGAATCGCTGGCCGACGGCATCAAGCGTGCCACCGACCTGATGGTGGCCGGCAAGGTAGCGGTGGTCTGCGGCTATGGTGACGTGGGCAAGGGTTGTGCCCACTCCCTGAAGGGTTTTGGTGCACGCGTGATCATCACCGAGATCGACCCCATCACTGCCCTGCAGGCAGCCATGGAAGGATTCGAGGTGACCACGGTCGAAGATACCCTCGGCGAAGCCGACATCTACGTCACCACCACGGGCAACCGCGACATCATCACGCTCGAGCACATGAGCAAGATGAAGGACAACGCGCTGGTGTGCAATATCGGCCACTTCGACAACGAGATCCAGGTTGAAAAGCTGGAGAAGGCCGAGGGCGTCAAGCACGAGAACATCAAGCCGCAGGTCGACTACTACACATTCCCGGGCGGCAACAGCATCTACCTGCTGGCGCAGGGCCGACTGGTCAACCTGGGCTGCGCGCACGGCCATCCGGCCTTCGTGATGTCCAACAGCTTCTCCAACCAGACCCTGGCGCAGATCGACCTGTGGAACAACAAGGACAGCTACGAGAACAAGGTCTACCGTCTGCCCAAGAAGCTGGACGAGGAAGTTGCTCGCCTGCATCTGGAGCAGATCGGCGTCAAGCTCACCCGGCTCACGCAGGAACAGGCCGACTACATTGGCGTGCCGATGGAAGGACCCTACAAGCCGGAGCACTATCGTTACTAGCAAGCAGGAAGCGGTGAGCGGTGAGCGGAAAAGCACCAGGCAGCAACCGCGGCATTATGGTTTGGATGTCTGGAAACAGTCGATGCGCCTTGTTCGCGAGGTGTATCGACTTACTGAGACGTTCCCGGAATCCGAGAAATTCGGTTTAACCGGTCAAATGCGACGAGCTGCCGTAAGCATTCCATCGAATATTGCCGAGGGTGCAGCTCGGGGCGGACCGTTGGAACTGGCCCGGTTTCTCTGCATTGCTCGCGGCTCGCTGGCAGAACTGGATACCCAGATCTGGATTGCGCTTGACCTGAACTATCTGGCGGACGCCGGTGAGACTCAGCACTCCATTCAATTGCTGATGGCCCAGATCAACGCCTTGATAAGCACCAAGCGAAAGCGAAACACTTGAACGACACGCCATACTCCCAAGGCGAACCGCTCACCGCTCACCGCTCACAGCTCACCACCAACCTGAGGATCGATGATCACACCCAAGCCATTTGAAGAACAGAAGGTACCGTCCTGGAACCGGGCGGTGTTGAAGGTTGGCAGCAGCCTGCTGGCGGCCAACGACGGCGGCCTGAGCACTCGCCACGTGCTCGGTCTTGCCCAGTTCATTTCCTCCAGCCACGCGGCCGGGCGCGAGGTGATACTGGTGTCATCCGGCGCCGTGGCTGCCGGGCGAATGATGCTGGCCGATCATTCGGACCTCGACACCAGCAGCGCCGCGCGCCAGGCCATGGCAGCACTGGGGCAGACGCAGACCGTGGCGCTGTGGCAGCGCCTGTTCGACCGCCCGCTGGCACAGGTGCTGCTGACCCACGACGACATGCGCAACCGCCGCCGCTACCTCAACGCCCGCGCCACCTTGCAGGAACTGCTCAAGCACGGCGTTCTGCCGGTAGTGAACGAGAACGACACCGTGGCCGTGGACGAACTCACCCTCGGTGACAATGACAACCTTGCCGCCATCGTGGCCGGACTGGTGGATGCCGACGTGCTGATCATCGCCACCGACATCAACGGCCTGTACTCGGCCAACCCGACCAGTGACCCGGATGCCGAGCCGATCCACGAGGTTGTCGAGCTGACACCGGAAATCATGGCCGCTGCCGGCGGCACCGGCAGTTCGGTGGGTACCGGTGGCATGCGCACCAAGCTGGAAGCGGCAGAGAAGGCAGCCGCCGCGGGCATCGATACCTTCCTGGTGAATGGCCGCGACAGCGAAGTGTTGCGACTGCTGCCGCATGACCGCCTGCGCGGCACGCGCCTGCGCAGCACCTCCACCAAATTGCAGGCGCGCAAGTACTGGCTGCGCCACGCACCGGCAACGCCCGGATGCATACGCGTGGACGACGGCGCCGCGCGCGCCATCATCGACGACGGCGCCTCCCTGCTGCCCAAGGGCGTTATCGGTGCGAACGGCACATTCCAGCGCGGTGACGTGGTATCGATAAAGTCCGAGGACAGCGGCCTCGCCATCGCCCGCGGCATCACCCAGTACGGTGCCGCAGAACTCAATCAGATCAATGGTTGCCATACCCGCGACATCGAGCAGCGCCTTGGCTACAGCTACGGCGACACCGTGGTGCACCGCGACGATTTGGCCACCATCAACCCCATTGACGAAGTCGGAGAACAGAATGACTGATTCAGTGCGCGACAACGCGCTCAAGTGCAAGCAGGCCGCGACCCAGGTGGCCGAACTTTCCGAGAAGGACAAGAACGCCCTGCTCGAAGCCATGGCCAGGGAACTGGAAGCGCAAGCCGAGACCGTGCTCGCGGCCAATGCCGAGGACATGAAGGCGGCACGCGAAAAAGGCATCGGCGAGGCCATGCTCGATCGCCTGGCGCTTGATGAAAAGCGACTGGCGGGCATCGCCGACGCCCTGCGCTTTGTCGCCAGCCTGCCCGACCCGGTGGGCCAGGTGACGCACAGCCAGAAGTCCGACAAGGGCTTCACCATTGAACGCGTGCGCGTGCCGCTGGGCGTGATTGCGATGATCTACGAAGCACGGCCCAACGTCACGGCGGACGCCGCCGCACTTTGCCTGAAAGCCGGCAACGGCGTGATTCTGCGTGGCGGATCCGAGGCTGTACGCTCCAACCAGGCCATTGCAGCCTGCTTGCGCAAGGCCCTCGGCGAGGCCGGCGTATCCGAATACGCGGTGGTGCTGCTTGATGATCTCAGCCGCGAGGCGATGCTGGAGCTCATGCAACTGTCGGACATTGTCGATCTGATCATCCCGCGCGGCGGCGAAGGTCTTATTCGTTTTGTCACCGAGAACGCGCGTGTACCGGTCATCAAGCACTACAAGGGCGTGTGTCATCTGTATGTCGACGCCAGCGCGGACCAGGACAAGGCGCTGGACATTCTTGTCGACGGCAAGACCACACGGCCGGCTGCCTGCAATTCGCTGGAGAACCTGCTGGTGAGCAAGGACATCGCCGGGGAATTTCTGCCGCGCGCTGCCAGGGCGTTGCGCGAGCACGGCGTTGAACTCCTGGGTGACGAAGCCGCACGCGCCATCGTGCCGGACATGGGCGAGGCCGATGACGAGGCTTACGCCACCGAGTTTCTGGCTCTGAAGCTGGCCGTGCGTGTGGTCGATGACGTGGACGCGGCCATCGCGCACATCCGCCGCTTCGGTTCCGACCATACCGAGGTCATCGCAGCCGAGGACACCGCTGTTGCGGACCGTTTCGTGCACGCACTGCGCTCGGCTGTGGTCATGGTCAATACCTCGTCGCGCTTTTCCGACGGTGGTGAGCTGGGCCTGGGGGCGGAAATCGGCATTTCCACCACGCGGCTGCACTCCTACGGGCCGATGGGTGCCGAGGCACTCACCATCGAGCGTTTCGTGTTGCGCGGCAATGGCGAGATCCGACACCCTGAAAGTCGCAGCGCGGCCTGATCCGGGCCGGCACCGACCAACAACCCGGAGTTGCCATGCATCCCGTCACCTTCAACCGGGAAGCGCTTGACCAGCTGGACTTTGCGGACATCCTTGCGCGCATTGCCGAGAGCGTCGAGCCGCTGACGCACAAGGGGCACGTGGCCGACTACATCCCGCGCCTGGCCAGGGTGTCACCTGCACAATTCGGCATGGCCGTGGCCACCCTGGATGGCAGGTACTTCCAGATTGGCGATGCCGAGGTGAATTTCTCGGTGCAGAGCATCTCCAAGGTCTTCTCGCTGACCATCGCCATCCAGGCGCTTGGCAACGACCTGTGGAAAAGGGTGGGCCGAGAACCTTCCGGCAACCCGTTCAACTCGCTGGTGCAGCTGGAGCAGGAACGCGGCATCCCGCGCAACCCGATGATCAACGCCGGCGCGCACGTGATCGCGGACATCGTGCTGTCCAGCTGCGAGGATGCGCGCCGGACCCTGCTTGATTTCGTTCGTCAACGCGCCGGCAACCCTGATATCGATATCGACGAGGAAGTTGCGCGCTCGGAATCGGCCACCGGATTCCGCAGCAACGCGCTGGCCAACTTCATCCGCAGCTTCGGCAACCTGCACAACCCGGTAGACCAGGTCCTCGACCTTTATTTTCATCAGTGCGCGCTGCGCATGAACTGCGTGGACCTGGCGCGATCCTTCCAGTACCTGGCCGAGCGCGGCCACTGCCGCAATTCGGACATGGACGTGATCAGTGCGCCGCGAGCCAAGCGCATCAACGCCATCATGCTGACCTGTGGCACCTACGACGCCGCCGGTGATTTCGCCTTTCGCGTTGGCCTGCCCGCCAAGAGCGGCGTCGGTGGCGGCATTGTGGCCGTGGTGCCCAATGTGCTGACCGTGGCGGTGTGGTCGCCCGGCCTGGATCGACGCGGCAATTCGCTGGCCGGCGGCGAGGCACTGGACCAGTTCACGGCACTGACCGGCTTGTCTGTCTTTTAGCCTTTCCTCGGCACTTCGATCGCAGCAAGCAAACCGGCCTGCCTGTGCGGACCGGTGCACAAGGCCGCCTGCGCGGCGGATGCTGAAAAGGCCTGTCGTTTGCCTCTGCGCACAGCGGCGCACGCGCGCCTGTAAGATTCGGCTCCTGTCGCACGTCAATGGTACAAGCCACCAGGAGACGTGCCTTGAATGCCAGTATCACCCTTGACGAGGAACAGGCCATGCCGCGGCCCAGTCATGCCCAGGTTGCGCAGCTTGCGCGCGAACACGGTCGCACCGTGTTCATTGCCGCCTATCGCGTGCTTGGACGCCAGGCCGAGGCCGAAGACGTGCAGCAGGACGTGTTCATGAAGCTGCTGGAAAGGCCGCCAGCGCAGGTTGAATCCTGGCCGGCGATGCTGACCACGCTCGCCGTGCGCATGGCCATCGACCGCCACCGGCGACAACGTCGCTGGCAGCGACTGTTGCCGGCCTGGATTGCGCAAACCGAGCACGCTGCCGAGAGTGCCGAGCGACATGCCGATCGCAGCCTGCAGGCAGACCGCCTGCGGCAGGCGGTTCGGCGCTTGCGCAAGCGCGATGCCGAGTGTTTCACGCTGCGCTGCATCGAAGGCATGGACATCGGCCTGATTGCCGAAACCACCGGCATGACCGCCAATCACGTCAGCGTCTGCCTGCACCGTGCCACCCGCACCCTGAACACCCTGCTGGACGAGAGCGGCGCTGAAGCCGAGGAGAAGCGAGCATGACTACCGAATCCATCCCGATGTCCACCCGCCTTCGCGCACTGACCAGCGCCGTGCAGGACGATACACCCGACGACACCGCCTGTGATGCGGCACAACGGCAACTGGCACGACATCTTGACGGCCGGCGACCACGACGACGCACGCCGAGGCTTGTCCTGGCCGGCACCTGCGGTGCATTGCTGGTGGCCGCAGCACTGCTGGTCCTGCCGCTGTTGTCAGGTCACCAGGGCGACGCATTCGCGGCGGTGCAACAGCACCTGGCCAACTTCGAAACCTTGCACATGACCATCACGCAACGCGTCAATGGAATTACCCAGCCGACCATCCGTGTCTGGACAGACCGCGCGGGCAATGTCCGCAGTGACATTGGCGACAGCACCAGTGTCGTGGTCAACGCGGACGACCGGCAGGTGCTGGTACTGCTGCACGGCCCCCGCCAGGCCATGCGCATGCCCCTTCCGATGGCCGATCACAGCGGTATCGAGGATCAGCTTGACTGGCTGGACGCCGTGCGCAGGTTCCGCGGCCGGGCCGAGCACCTGGCGCAAACGCGCGTCATCGATGGCGTGGTCACCGATGGCTGGTTGCTGGACACCGCAGGCATGCAGATCACGCTCTGGGCCGACCGTGACGGTTTGCCGCATGCCGTCGACATCGGCGGCAAAGTCAACCTGCATCAGCATCTGCAGCTCGAGCTGGACAAACCGATTGATGCGGATCGCTTCAGCACGGCCCTGCCCGAGGGCTACAGCCTGATGCAGGGCGACTAGGCCAATGATGGCGTAGCGGGCGGCAACAGCTTGTCGCCCGCTCAAGTGCCCGCATGCACCTGCCGTCCGCGGTGCTCAGGTTGACCGGTGCGGCCGTGGCGCAAACCAGCTGCCGGTGGCATTGACTACCCGCACCACGGACAACATGACCGGGACCTCGACCAGCACGCCGACCACCGTCGCCAGCGCCGCACCCGAGCCGAGGCCGTACAGGCTGATGGCGGTGGCCACGGCCAGTTCGAAAAAATTGCTGGCACCAATCAGCGCGGCGGGCCCTGCCACCGCATGCGGCACACCCAGACGCTGCGCCAGAAGATAGGCGAGCCCGGCATTGAAATACACCTGGATCACAATCGGCACCGCCAGCATCAGGATGATCAGCGGATGGCCGAGGATGGCCTCGCCCTGGAAGCCGAACAGCAGAACAAGCGTCGCCAGCAGCGCCGTGGTCGACCACGGATCGATGCGTTTCAAGGTGCGCTCCAGCGCCTTTGCACCGGCGCGGCGCAGCAGCCAGGACCGCCACAGCTGCGCCACGGCAACCGGCACCACGATGTACAGCAGTACCGAGAGCAGCAAAGTGGCCCAGGGCACCTGGATCGAGGCCACCCCCAGCAGCAGCGCCACCAGCGGCGCAAATGCCACGACCATGATGCTGTCATTGAGCGCCACCTGGGCCAGCGTGAAGTGCGGCTCGCCACGACACAGCCTCGACCAGACGAACACCATGGCGGTACAGGGGGCAGCCGCGAGCAGGATCAGTCCGGCGATGTAGCTGTCATGCTGATCAGCCGGCAGCCATGCCGCAAACACGTGACGCACGAAAAGCCACCCCAGCAGTGCCATGGAAAAGGGCTTTACTGCCCAGTTGACGAACAGCGTGACGCCGATACCGCGCACCTGCCTGCGCACTTCTACCAGGCGCGCGAAATCGATGCGCAACAGCATGGGCACGATCATCAACCACACCAGCACCGCAACAGGCATGTTGATGCGTGCGAGCTGCATCACCGCAAGACTCCGGAACACCGACGGCAGCAGGTGCCCTGCGGCAATGCCCGCAACGATGCATAGCAACACCCAGACACTGAGATAGCGCGCGAAAAACGCCAGGCGTGGCCTGGAGGGGGCTACGGCTGCCGTGTCCTGTGCGCTCATCCCTGATCACCCCGGCTGCCGATCGACTTGATCGCCTTGGTACTGGCCAGGCGGTCCAGCTTGTCCAGTGGCAATGACAGCAGCAGCTCCACCCGTCGGCGCAGCAGCGCCCACGCTTGCAGGTAGGCGCGCCGCCGGGTCTGTTCGTCACCAGCGACCGCCGCCGGATCGGCCACGCCCCAGTGCGCGGTAATCGGCTGTCCCGGCCAGACCGGACACACCTCGCCGGCGGCGTCATCGCAGACGGTGATGACGATATCCATGCGTGGCGCACCGGCTTGCGCGAACTCGTCCCACGACTTGCTGCGCAGCTCCCCCTCGTATCCCGCGCTGCGCGCCAGCTCGCTCGCCATCGGCTGCACCTGGCCGGCGGGATGACTGCCGGCACTGAACGCCCTGAAGTGCTCCTTGCCCAGCCTGTTGAGCAGGGCTTCGGCCATGATGCTGCGCGCCGAATTGCCGGTGCACAGGAACAGCACGTTCTTGGTTGACGCGCTCATGTCAGCAACAAGCCTCGCCCGTCGTCCCGGTCGCTGGCGGGCCGCAGCACGGCGCCGACTCCGAACCGGCGCAGCTTGTCGACGCGCCCAGGGTGCGGAAGGTCTCCCAGCGAACCCCCTGGGGATCCTCGGCCCAGAGCTTGTCCGAGCGGGCGTAGCAGCACACGGTACCCTCCTCGGCCAGCGTCACCGCGTCAGCATCGCGCAGGCGCGCGCCCAGCGCCGCCAGCCCGGCTTCGTCATCCGCCTGCAAGCCCAGGTGGTCGATGCCGGCAGCTCGGCCGCGCTGCGATATCGCGAAATTCAGGCGCGGATCGTCCAGCATCCACTTGGCGTAGTCGGATTCGATCACGCTGGGCTCAACGCCAAACAGCATGCGGTAGAAACCGATACTGTCTTCGAGATTGTCGACATTGAGGTGGACGTGAAAACGTTTCATGGCATGACCTTCAGCATTTCCGGGACGAGTTGAGCGCGCAGGCATCCGCGGTGGATGAGCCGGCACAGCAGTTGTCGGTGAGGTAGTCGAGCACGTCATTCATGCGCGCGTAGTTGGCGCGGCAGCGGATCACGCGGCCTTGTCGCTCATCCTCCACCAATCCGCACTGGCGAAGTTGATTGAGGTGATGGTTCAGGGTGGCGCCAGCCAGACCCGTGGCCGCAGCCAGTTCGCCCACCACCATGCCCGTACCGCCGGCCTGGACCAGCAGCCGGAACAGAGCCAGGCGGTGCTCATGAGCCAGGGCAGAAAGGCAGTCGAGTGCGGGTTTTGATTCCATATTTCCAGAATTATAGAAATAAAGTAGGATTGTCAAGAGCCACCTTGTACGCGCGTCCGTTTTGCGCCACTATTCCTTCTATCTTGATAGAAAGATAAAGCACTGGGTAACACCTCATGACTGCCATTTCGCTGGAATTCTTTCCCCCCAAGACCGAAGCGCAACGCGCCCAGTTCGACAAGGCGCTGCCGCGCCTGCAGGCACTCGAACCCGAGTACGCCAGCGTCACCTTTGGCGCGGGCGGCTCGACCCTGAGCTACACCGCGCGCACCGTGAAGGCCCTGATGGATGCCGGACTGGAGGCCGCGCCACATATCTCGTGCATGGGCGGCACGCGCGAGGAGATCACCCACCTTCTTGACGAATACCGGGAGATGGGCTGTCGCCGTGTGGTCGCGTTGCGCGGCGATCTGCCCTCGGGCATGGCCGGCCCCGGCGATTTCGTCTATGCCTCGGAGCTTGTCGCATTCATCAGGGAACACTATGGCGATCACTTCCATGTCGAGGTGGGCTGCTATCCGGAAACCCATCCGCAGGCCGATCATGCGGCCATCGACATGCATCATTTTGCCAACAAGGTGAAAGCCGGTGCCGACGGCGCCATCACCCAGTATTTTTTCAATGCCGACGGCTACTTCCGTTTCGTCGACGAAGCTCGCAGCGCAGGAGTTGACGTGCCGATCGTGCCGGGCATCATGCCGATATCCAACTTCGCCCAGCTGAGGCGCTTCTCGGACATCTGCGGAGCCGAAATCCCGCGCTGGATAACGACCCGCATGCAGGCCTTCGGCGATGATGTGAACAGCATTCGCGAACTTGGCGCGGACATTGTCGCCAGCCTCTGCCGCCGCCTGCTCGATGGCGGCGCTCCCGGCTTGCACATCTACACCCTGAACCGTGCCGTGGCCACAACCGCAGTCCTGGACAGATTGCATCGGTGACGTCAGCGCGCGCGGAGGTCACAGTCGCTGCCTCGCGCTTGAACTCCGCTGCCCCCGTGGTCTATGGTGGCTGTGGGGTAATCGAGGGGTGTGAACTTGAAGCATCAGACTGTGACCGGGCAGTGTGCCACTGCCGCGTCTGCGCGCGCATGACTGTCCGCGTGCCAAGAATCCAGTCTCGACAATCCGGCGTGCCTGCCGAAAGGGAGCTTGCGCACACCCAGATCTGCCTGCTCGGCAGCCCGCGCATTCTTGTGGCCGGCGCAACGGTCACGCCGCAGATCAAGTATCGCAAGGCCATTGCACTACTGGCACTCCTCGCCGTGGAGTGCGACGTCATGCACCCCCGTGAGCGACTGGCCAACGTGTTGTGGCCCGAGCGCTCGCGAACCGCGGCACTGACCAATCTGCGTCAGGTGCTGAGCAATCTGCAGCAGGTGCTACGCCAGCACTTCGCCGAGGCGCCGCCTGTCATCAGGCTGGACAACAACCAGGTCGGCCTGTTCACGTGCCCGCAGCTTGATCTGGATGTACACATGCTCAAGGCACGCAGTGCAGCCTTGCAGGCTGGGCAACTCATGCCTTCGCAAGGCACCTACGAGCCACCCTTGCACCGCTTCCTCGAAGGTTTCGAGCTCCAGGACTGTCAGGAATTCAACGCATGGCTGGACGCCCAGCGCCGCCATCTGGACGCGTGCACCATCAACCTGCACGAGCGCGCCATCGCGCAAGCGCTTGCCCGCGACAATCTGGCACGAGCGACATTGCATGCCCGTCTGATCGAGCGCATCGACCCCCTGCTGGAAGTCAACCAGGTCTGTCTGATGCGCCTGCTTCTGGCCAGCGGTCGTCCCAAACAGGCTCTGAAGCAGTTCGACCATTTTGCCGAAATGCTGCGCAAGGAGCTGGATGTTGCGCCCGAACCGGCCACGCTGGCCCTGCAAAAGCATATTCTGCAGCGGGTCTCGTCCAGCGCAACGCGAGCGACACGACCCAGGTGGCATTTCGACAGCGTGACCAATACGGCAGTCATGTACGTGACTTGCGATACCGTAGGCACATCCGCAACATCCGCCTGCCAAATGTCCGACGACCCAATCGCCGCCATTCGCGCCATGCTCGAGGAGCACGGCAGTCAGGTCATGGCTTCGCATGGCCTGGGCCAGTTCGCCTACTTCAACAACGGCGCCGATGACAAGCAGCACGGACGCCGTGCCATCGCTGCGGCGCAAGACATCCTGCGCAGGCTGCCCTGCGCGCCGCTGGTACGCATCGGCATTTTCAGCGGACAGATACCCGCGGAGCGCATTGGCCAACCCTCACCTTGCCTGGCCGAATTCACCGAGCTGTCGCGGCGACTCGGATTCGTTGCCGATCAGGGCAGCATTGTGGTTTGTGCCGACAGCCTCGGTGATCTGGCGCTTGAATCGGAATATCTGGGCGAATGGCGGTTCCGCGGCATCGAGAGAAATGTTCATGCCTATCGCCTGGGGCATGGCTCGGAAAACTGAGCCTACTGATTCATCAACAAGTAGGCATTCATCACCGGCGACTGGGTTTCGTCGGCAGCCGGCTCACTCTGTGACCAGGCGATGGATGCGTTGCCGGTATTGGCCGCCGCACTCTGCTCGCGGAACTTCCCGAAACGCGCATCTACCCGGCCATCGAAATGATTGTCGAGCAGCTTGGCCATGGACGGCGTCAGTCCGGTCAGGGTCATCACGTTGCGCTTGCGCGTGACATAGGTCCCGGGTGTGGTATCGGGGATGGACCAGTCAATATTTTCAAAACAGATTGCCATTTCCTGCGGGATGCCGTGGCTGTCCAGGTAGACCGCCTGGGTTTCGCTGCCCTCGCTGCGGCCCGCCGGCATGGCGATACCCGCAGCCTGCATCGCGGCGCGCAAGCCGTTGGCGCACAATGGCGTGGCAGTTGCGGCGTTGACCATGCCCGTCGGGTTGGCGGGATTGTCGGCAATGACAATGCCGTTGTTCGTGGCAAAGGTGTCGTAGTCGATGGCCCAGCCCTGCACGAACTGAATGGCAATGCGCTGATAGGCGGCATTGCGCTGCACGTCCTTGCCGATGGTTACGGCGCCGATTATCAGGCCGATGATGACCAGCACTACGGACAGCTCAAGCAGCGTGAAGCCACGATTGCGATGGGCTTGATGGGGTGCTTGGTAACTACTGCAATTCATGAGGGTTTACCTGAAAGTGCAAGACTTGTTGGGCTAAGGGAATTGGCCGTATGAGCCTTCTTTATCGGCATCATTGGCGTTCTGGCGGATGCGTGTGGCCAGATCGGCGGAGCGAATGACAAAGCCCTGGCTGAGGAAGTTGTCGACATTGGCTTTTGCCTGACTTTTTGCATAGGCGGCCGGGGCGATCGCCAAAAGCGATGATGCCACGGCAAGGCCGGCTGCCACCTCACCGGCAATAGCCAGGGCTTCGACGGCGCTGGCAGCACCCAGACTGACCAGGGACTCGGACAGGCCCAGTGAAATCTCGGCACCTCCGGTAGCCGCGCCTGCGGCTGCGATCGCGACGGCTGCGGCTGTGGCTTTCACATTGGCATCGGCCAGTTCGTAGATGAGGTCAAGCTGAATCTTGTAGTCGAGCATGGCCTGATGCGTGATCTCGGCCCAGGTGGCCGCATTGGCATGGGCATGAGTGGCGGCGGCCAGGGTCTCACTGCAATTGAGGCGTCCGATCAGGCGGTCAAAGCCCACCGCCACCACGCGATCATCGTAGCTCCCGTCGGTCACTCTGGATGGTGCTTCAAATGCAACCCCGGCGCCCGCATTGCTGTCATCAAAAAGACCACCGCTCTGATCCGCATTTTGCCGGCTGGCCATGGCCAGTGCATACGCGACATTGATGTGCTTTTCAGGCGTGACCACATGCAGGTAATTGTCGTTCAGCGCACTATTGGCCCCGTTTCGCAGAGCCACGCACAGATCGATACCATTGCTTTGTGCGTTGTCGAAATCGGGGAAGCCGTACAAGGGGTCACCCCTGGTGGCCAGCATTGGCATACGGTCATTTGTTGCGGCAAGATCGGCATCGAGGGTTCCGGTCACCGACGCGTTGCGGTACACACCGTAGCGGATGCGTATCGCGTCGACCTGTGACATCCCTATGGTGACGGCGGGCAGCGTGCCCACTGCGGCGGCACCGCCACAGTCCTCAAGTCCGTCGCCATTGGTATCCGGACATGGCAGGCGGCTGTTGTACAGCACGAAGCCGCTGATCGCCTGATCGGCCGATCGCATCATCGCGCGTTGGCTGTTGGATAGGGCATAATCGGCATTGAGACCGACAAAACGCCAGATCAGCACGATGACAATGCCCAGCACCACCAGCGCGATACTGAGTTCAATCAGGGTATAGCCGGCAGTCTTCCTCCTCATTTGATCAACCCCCAAGCGTCTTCGGCGCGCGCGCGGTCCCGGGCGTTGTCTGCCCAGACCTTGTATTGCGCCATGGTGGCTGTAGCCGCGTCGTCCTGTTGCTGGGCTGTATCCTTCGAGGCATAGGCAGCATCCAGGGCCATACCCGCCAGGACCAGGTTGGCAGTGGCGTCGGCCACACCCACGGTGGCCAGACCAATATCCAGAGCCGCAGCACCAGCCGATTCGGCTGCGCCGGCAATGGCCAAGGCCAATTGCGCGGCCGCCAGCAAGGTGTCGAGGGTGGCCAGAGTCACCCCGAAAGCAGCCATCGTGATGTCGGTCTGGCGGGTATTGGTGTTGGCGAAACTGCGGAAATCCTTGTAGAACACGGCCATGTCGAACAGGTCACGCGCCGCGACCGCCGAGCGTGCCGCCCCGTTGACCTCGGCCAGGCGATTGAGGCAGCCGATTCGCTGGGCCAGCTCACCAAAGCTCATTGCTGCGGTGTAATCGTCGTAGCTTGCGGTGATGGGACTGTCCGGGGCCGCAAATCCCGTACCGACGTTGAGACCATCAAACAGATCGCCGTTGCCATCGGCGTCGCCGGCACCCCGACTGGCCAGTGCAAATGCAGCCGGCACACCCCGACTGCCGACCAGAAGACCAGCCGAGCCTGATTTCTGGTCCTTGCGCAAAGCGATACACAGATCCAGTCCGTTCAGGACCGGTGCCGGCGCCGTACCGGGAATATTGGGGATGTAGCGATTGCTGAGCACTGTCAGGTCTGCGCTGGCCATGCGACTTACGCCATAGCGCAAGTCATGAGGCAGAATCTGCCCCAGCGTTCGTTGTGGCAGTCGGCCAACCGTCGCGCAGGGCGCCGTGTCTTCCAGTCCGTCGCCATTCGTATCCGGGCACGGCAAGCGCGAGTGGGCCAGCGCAAAGCCGGTCAGTGCATCTTCGGCCGCGCGCAACTGCACGACTTCCGGCGGCTCCGGATTTGAGGCCGTCTGCAGGCGTGGCAGCAACTGCCAGAACAGGGCACCAATGAGGCCGATGATGACCAGAACCACGGCCATTTCCAGCAAGGAGAAACCGCGTTGCGGACCATGCGGTGGTTGTGCGCGCACGATAATCATTCGACGACTCCGTTTGCATCGGCCTGTTTGAGAATGGCCTCGGCACCCGCCCACACCGTGATGGCGCTGCCCGAACCCGTGCCGCTGGGGAAGCCCTGATCACGAATCTGCACGTACGCAGCCCAGGCCTTGTCAGCACCATTCCTCGCATCGAGCGCGCTCTGATGCTGTACTGCGTAGGCATCCTTGGCTTTCAGCCATTTCAGATATTGCTTGCGGTACAACTCGATCGAGCAGGTCACTCCGGTTGAAACGATAAAGCAGGCAGCGGCCGACTCACCAAAATCTCCTGCCACCTTGTTCAAGGCCGCGTTGTAAGTGGTGTTGGCCGCATTGAACTGGGTGACCGCACTGTTGCGTGCATCGAGCGCTACAGCAGCGGCCTGCTGAGCCTGTACCAGGCGACTCTGGATCTCGGGCACCGCAGAACATTTGTACTGCTCTGTAGGCAGATTGGCTCCGGCGCAGTCAATCTGTTGCTGCGCCAGGGCGGCGTTCAACTTGGTCACCTGATCATTTGCCTGATCAAGATCACCTTGGGTGGCGTCCTTCGTCTGGCTGGCAACATCCAGCGCCACGGCAGCATCCAGTGCGGCATTGACATCCGCATCATACGTATTGCTCGGGTCAAGATTGTTTGACCAGTTGATGACCTGCTGATGCGCGGCGTTCTTGGCATTTTCCGCAGCGACCATTTCGTTATAACGCTGGTTGGCCTTGTTCTCCTCTGCTGTCGCCTGGTCAGCCGCATCAAGCGCCGCCTGCTTGATGTCGTCGAGGTTGATATCAAGGGTCTGGTCACCGGGGTCACTGCCGGTCTTGATGGCGACATCGATCGCCAGGGCGGTGGATGCGATGAGGGTGAAAATCGCGGCGACACCCAGCGCAATGGCCCCGGCATACAGCCCGATGGCGACACCGGCCGCGACCACAGCCGCAGTGTAAGGCGGTATCAATGCGCAGCCCACCAATACAACGCACGAGGCAACCGCGCCGGCCAGTGCCGCAGAAGCCGCCGCCAGGGCGGTGATTGATGCGGCCAGACCGATGGCTGCCAGGCTGACGTCAATCGCCGTCAGGGCAATGTGCAAAACATTGAAGGCAATCGTGATAATGGCATCCTGCTTGGTCGATGCCTGCTGGTCCAGCACTTCATTGACCACATCAACGCCCAAGGCAATGCCATTGACCGAGGACATGGTGGTGATGCAACTCAGGTTGTTCGACAGGTCGGATACCGAGCGCGACCGTGCGAGGTCGGGCTCTTCATCCAGGCGTTTGAGTGCCACGGTGTAGGCCACGGCCGCGGGAGTGCCGGCGACGATATCAGCCAGCTTGCGGCAAAAATCAAGGCCGTTGGCGGTACCGTAGCTGTACTTGGTGCCATCCCACATTTCCGGCTCGAAATACGATTCAAGCACCGTCGGGTCCATGCCCGACGGCCGCAAGAGGCTGTACAGAATACGCACAGGGCCACGTGTGGCGGCATCGGCCTTCAGTCCCAGAGTCTGCACTGGCAGCAGGCCGCTGGTGGTGCCCGAACCGCAATCTTCCAGACCATCGTTGTTGGTATCAGGGCACGGCAGACGCAGATGCGAGGAGGTGAATCCGGCTACCTGCTGATCGGCCCACAACAGGGTCGCGTCCTGGTCCTGTGCCTGACGCAAGTGGTTTCGCGATTGCTGGGAGACGAAAGCCACCAGCAACAGAGCGGCAATCAGGGCGACCAGCAGCAGGGTGTCCCACAGGCCAAACCCCTTCTGCGACTTCAGTTTGAACGGCTGCAGCTTGAACAAATCCGATCTCCTGTTGAACCTGGGCTAGCGTTGACTGCACATGGCGATCAAACCGGGCACCGGATCCGCAGCACGCCCTGCGACCCACGCCAGGGCGCGGACGCCTGCCAGCACAGCGGCATCACGTGCGGATGAAAGTGCCAGTCGATAGCTTGTGCAGTTCATCAATGGTCCAGATTAGCCAGCGGGGATGGCGACGGCCTGCTTCACCAGGGTGTATACCGGCAGCAGCAGGGCAATGATCATGACGATGAAAACGGCGCCGGCGATGAGAATCACCAGCGGGCGGATGATTTCGCCAAGCGACTCCATGACATGATCGAATCGCTGTCTGTATTCGGCGGCCAGATGGCGAAGCTGCCGGTCCAGCGTGCCGGTCTCCTCGCCAACCGTGATCATGCGCACTGCCATGGCGGGGAAGCCGCCGGTCTGGCGCATCGCCGGACCGAGGCGTTCGCCGCGCTTGACGATGTCGCGCACGCGCGAAATCTTGGCGCGATAGAACTCGTCGCTTATCGAGCGCTCCATCACCCCGAGGCTGCGGATCATGTCCAGACCGGCGGTGATCAGCAGCGCCAGGTACTCGCTTATGAAGGCCATGCCGGAGGAGCGCACGATGACCCGCGATACCGGCATCTTGTGCGCCAGGCGATACAGGGCATGGCGGAATCGCTTGCTCAGCTTGATCGCCAGGATCGGCCCCACAATGAGCACAATGACCAGGATCAGCACCATTTCCCAGTTGGCCGTGAGCCAGTCGGCGCCGGCCAGCACGTAGCGGGTGATCGCAGGCAGTTCCACATGCATCTGCCGGAACAGCTCGCTGAGCTTGGGGATGACGTAGAACACCCAGAACGCTGCTGCGGCCAGGATGGCGGCAAACACGAAGGCGGGATAGATCAGTGCGCGCCGCGAATTCCGCCCCATGCGCGCGATGCGCTCCATGTGCTCGGAGGCTTCCATCAAGACCTTGTCCACGGCGCCAATCTCATCGCCGATGGCAATCAGGTTGAGCACCGTTTCGGGGAAGATGTCGGCGTGCCGGTTGAATGCCTCGCTGATCGAGGCGCCCGAATCGAGATCGTTGATCAGGGAACGCGCGACACCTGAAATGCGCGGGTTGTCGGCGTACTCGTATTCCTCGGCGATTGCCTGCAGGGACTCGAGCATGGGCACCCCGGCGCCGGTCATGACCCCGAGATCGCGCAACAGACCGGCCACATCGTGCTTGCTGATACCCGAAGTGATGAATCCGCCGTTGCTGGAAAACAGGCCGGAAACCCATCTGGGCAGGCGGTACAGGCTCAGCACCACGCCCTTGCGATTGCGTTCCAGCCACAGGCGCGCGGAGAAATCGCGCTCCACCGCCAGGCGGACAAATCCGCTGGTGTGACGGCCGTCTTCAGTCAGCAGGCGGTAGTAGAAGGCTTTCATGCAGAAACTCCGTCAGGCCCTTCGCCGATGACGCGCAGGATCTCCTCTGCCGTTGTCTGGCCATTGGCCACCATCGACTTGGCCATCTCCAGCATCGGCTCGAAGCCCTCTTCCAGAGCCGTCATGTGGATCGCCTCGCGTCCCTTGTCGTCGGCGATCGCGTTGGCCATGGCATTGCTGATCTGCAGCACTTCATAAACAGGAACGCGCCCGAAGTAGCCACTTCCCCGGCAGACATTGCAGCCCTTGCCGCGCTCGCCGGATCCGGCGTGGTGCGCGCCCAGCCACTTGATTTCGCTTTCACTGAACTCGCACGGCTCGCTGCAATGGGGGCAGTTGCGCCGCACCAGCCGCTGATTCACCACCGCCACCAGGTTGTCGGCCAGTTCCTGGGCACCAAGGCCCAGAGGCCGCAATCGTGGCAGTACTCCGAAGACGCCGGACACATGCAACGTGGACAGCA
Organism: uncultured Gammaproteobacteria bacterium; assembly: GCA_963734945.1. Taxonomy (GTDB): domain Bacteria; phylum Pseudomonadota; class Gammaproteobacteria; order Xanthomonadales; family Rhodanobacteraceae; genus DASSBG01. Next base: position 33,982 of record CAVTJF010000058.1, on the reverse strand, counting down.
CCAGATGGCCGGTTGCCGACGACTCCAATGCCGATTGCGCGGTCTCCGCGTCACGGATTTCGCCGATGAGCATGACGTCCGGGTCGTGCCGGAGGAAATGACGCAAGGCGCCACTGAAGGTATAGCCGGAGCGACGATTGACCTCGGTCTGGCATGCTCCGGGCACCCGGTACTCGACCGGATCCTCGACTGTGAGCACGTTGCGCTCGATGAGGGACTGCATGCGCAAGGCCGCATGCAGCGTCGTGCTCTTGCCCGAGCCGGTGGGACCGGTGATCAGCACCAGCCCGGACGGCTTTTCGAAAATGCGCTTGAGCAGGTCGACATCGCGACTGCGAAAACCAAGCTGCGGCAGACCGGAAAGATCCCCGCGCTCGGGCAGCAGACGCATCACCATGCGCTCGCCGTATTCGCTTGACAGGGTTGATACGCGAACGGTGTAGGGTGCATCCAGAACCGAAACGTGAAAACTGCCGTCCTGCGGACGTCGCTGCTCGGAAATATCCATCTCCGAAGTCAGCTTGATGTAGACCAGCATGCGATTCAGCACCGTGGGCAGTGCCAGCATCGGTCGCAGCACGCCGTCAATGCGGTAGGACACATGCAGACTGCCAGGCGATGGCGCAAGATGCACGTCGGTGGCGCGCTCGCGCACGGCCAGGTGCAGCAGCAGGTCAAGCAAACGCTCCGGGCTTTGTGCGTGGTCGACATCGGCGGCCAGCTGGCGCACCTCGCGCTGGATAAGGCTCTCCAGCGGGTTCTGCGAGAAGTAGTAGCTCTGCCTGACCTGTTGTGTCAGCTTGGTGAACTCGGTTTGCAGAAACGTGCAACTGAGGTCGCATCGGCGCTTGACGATCTGCGCGACCTCATCGGGGTCACTGTCGCCGAGCAGGATCTCCAGGCCGTCATCAACCCGGCGCATGGGCATGAAGCCGCGCGACAGGCACAGCTCCTTGTTGAACAGGCCGAGCACGGCCGGGTCGGGTTGCCCCAGATCCTCCACCGGCACGAAGGTCAGGCCGCGCTGCTCGGCCAGCAACTGGGCCACGTCGTACTCGAGCGCCAGACCGTAGTCGACCATGATCTGGCCGATACGCCGCTTCTCGACAGCCTGCTTCTGACGGGCAAAATCAAGCTGCGCATGATTGATTACCCCGCGCTCTGCCAACATCTGACCCAGCTGGAGCTTCTGCGGCACCAGATCGTCGGCCGAAGCGTCCTCGCGGAACAGGGGTGTAGGGGTCGGTGACATCGTAACGCTCCTAGTGGGTACGCGAGCCGGCTGTGCTGCCTGCGTTCTGAATGACAAATTGGGTAAGCTCATCCGGATAGCCGCTGGCAGCCAATCCGTGCTTGCGCTGAAAACCGGCAATTGCCGCCGCGGTGCGGGGACCGGCCAGACCATCGAGCTGGTACCGGTAGTCGCCGCTTCGCGCGAGACGCTGCTGCAGCTGCAGGACCTCCGGTCCGCTGGCACCGAATGCGAATGCGCCCATGGGCGCGGCCGGCTGCCACAACAGCACGCGAGGGCCGGCACTGCTCAGCTCGCATGCGCCCGGTGAGTTCGCTCCCAGCGCAATCGAGGGCGGCGCAGAAAAAACGGCCAGACCGGGCTTTTGCAGTTCGATGGCGGCGCGCACGGCAGCCAGATCGCCTGCCTGCAAGGCACTGCCGATGACGCCCTTGCGATCGTCAAGACCAAAGTGTTCCAGGCAGGCCTTGCCTGGGCTCCCGGCGGACGTCGGCACCGGTTCGGCTGCCACTGACCGCGCCGGCGATGCAGTGTCTGGCTGCTGCGTTGCCGGTTCAGCGGTAGCGGCGAGCGCTGCAGCAGGCCGATCCGAGTTTCGGGTCAGTACCGAAGCCGCCACTACCGTCGCCAGGCAGGCGACCGCGGCGGCGATGGCGATACGGGTCGATTTTCTGCGCAACCGCGGTCGCGGTTCGCGGATGCCGGATTCCGCTGCCGCCTGCCGCACGAGGGCCGGCTTGATCGCGGTGGTGCGCATGGCGACCAGACCGTAGAGGCAGCGATCCAGAATCAGATGCATCCGGCGCGGATTGCCCGCGCTGATGCGATGCAACAGTCGCAGGGACTCCGGCGGCATCGTGATGCGGCCCTCGGATCCGGCCGAATTGAGCCTGAAGCCGACGTAGTTGCGGGTTTCCTCCAGATCCAGCGGGCGCAGTTCCACGTGCTTGACAATGCGGCTGGCGAGTTGCCGGATGGACGGATCGGACAGCTTGTCGACGAGCTCGGGCTGGCCGCAGAGCAGGATCTGGACCAGCTTTTCCTGGCTGGTCTCGAAATTGCTCAGCATGCGCATGAGCTCCAGGCTCTCCAGGCACAGGTTCTGGGCGTCATCGACAATGATCAGCGCCGTGCGGCCTTCGTTGTGCTGCGCTACCAGGAATTCATTCAGGCGCGCCACGTCGTCGGCAAAGCTGGCGCCCGGCTCCAGGCCAAAGTCCCGGTTGATGGCACGCAGCAGGTCCGCACCTTCGAGGAAGGTATTGAGCACAAACGAGACGACACAGTTCTTCTCCAGCACCGTGTCGGTCAGACGCCGCACGAAGGTACTCTTGCCGAGGCCTATTTCGCCGGTTATCAGCACGAAGCCCTTGCGCGACATCACGCAATGCACGGTTTCTCCCATTTCCTCCTGCAAACCGCGGGTATGGAAGTAGCACGACGCATCCGGCGTGGTCGGGAATGGAATGCGCCCGAGGCCCAGTACCTTCAGATGACTGCCAATGTCGGTAGAAGTCGTGTTCATCGCCGTTGCTGGTGCATGACCTGCCAGTTGCGCTTGATCAGATCCGAGTCGGGGTGTTGCGTATGCATGGTGTTGATACGCTGCAAGGCCTGTTGCCGCCGCCCGGCCCGCCAGTCGATCAGGGCAACATTGACACCTGCATTGATGTCGTCCGGGAGACGCTGCAGCAGACGCGAGTAGACTGCACGCGCTGCCCCGTCATCGCCGCTGTCCACGGCGTACCACGCCTGCATGCGCAAAAGCGTCAGGCTTTCCGGGGACAAGGCCGATTCGAGCTTGCCCAGAGCGCTCTTCGCTCCGCTGTGATCGCCCTGCGCCATGGCTTCACGGAATCGCTGCACCCAGCGCGGCACCGCCTTGTCTGGTACCGCTTCCGGCTGCTTGCCGACCTTGATGAAGTTGTTGCTGCCGATCATGGGCGCATCGTCCTGCGCTGCCCGGGGCGCTGGCGCCTGCTGTTCCGGGCTGGCCATGGGCCGGGAGTCCCCGGCCTGACCGGGCCCCGCCTGCGACGCTACTGGTGCCGTATCGGCAACGGTGTGTGCCTGCGCGGGCGGCTCCTTCACCGTTTGCGATGGCGGCTGCGGACTCGCAACCGGCTCGGATGCTCCGCTGTCGGCGACCAGGGCCGCCGCGGGCGCATCCTTCGCGACCGGCTCGATACCCGTGTCGCCACCGACAATCCGGACAGTCATGCCGCCCGACGTCCCGCTTGCAGCGGTCTTGCGCTCACTGACCGGCGCGTACGGCGGATCCTGGGCAACTTCCGCCGTGGCAACCGGCGTTGAGGGCAGCGCCTGCTGCACCTCGGCGGGTGCGGCCGGCCTTGACCCGGTGCCACTCTCGGTAGCTCGTGCAGTGGCCGGCGACTGCTCCGCCGGCATCGCCCGAGCGGGCACCGCGCTTGCCGCGACGACCTGCGTCTGGCTCTGCTCAGCGTCGTCGGATCGATAGAAATGGTAGGCGGCCAGGCACAGCACCACAATCAGCAGGAGCACCAGAACGGACCCGAGGATGCCGCGCCTGCCGATGCCCGGCGCCGATGCAGCACCCATGCCGGCATACTCCGCCTGCCCATCCTGAGCCTGCTTGTCGATTTCCGAGAGGGCGGAAAAAATCAGACTCACAAGACCTTGACCCGGATGATCATGACCAGCTCGCGGCTGCGATGCGAATTCTTGGTCTGGTCGAACACGCTGCCAAGAACGGGAATATCGGACACACCCGGCACGCCGCTGTGATCGGTGCCCAGTTGCTGATCAATGAGACCACCGATCATGACGGTGGAACCGTCGTTGACGTTGAGGGTGGTGGTCATGCCCTTGAAGCTGGTGATCGGCAAGGTGACCTGGCTGCCACCGACGTTGACCAGTTGCAGGCTGCTCGGATCCACGTCCGACTGCACCGGATGAACCAGCAGTTCGACCGTGCCGTCCTCGTGAATGAAGGGCACCACACCAACCATCAGGCCGGAGAAGAGCGAATCGGTCTGGGTGTTGCTGGACACGTTCTGTGCCCCGCCACCGGGGTTGGACACAAACGAGGTGGAGTTGGATACATAGCGGATGTTCGTGCCGACGGACAACAGGGCCGGTGAGCCGTTGCGCGCGCGGATGGTGGGGTTGGAAAGCACCTTGACGTTGCCGAATGTGCGCAGCATGTTCACTGCCACCGAGAAGTTCTTGTCGGCGTAGCCGATGCCGACGGAGCGACCGGGCGTGTTGCCGATCAGCTGCGGAGGCAGTGTCAGTGAACGTGCCGGCAGGCCGTCATTGGGCGCGCCTGGCAGCATGCGATCGACCACACCGCCCAGGGTCAGCGGATTGTCGCCCACCACGCCGGCGACATACTGGCGCATCAGGTTCCAGTCGACGCCAAACTGATAGCCGTCGTTGAGCTGGACATCAATGAGCTGCGCGTCTATCTGTACCTGGCGGCCCATGACGCTCTTGTAGCGGTTGATGATCGTCTCGACAGAGCGGATCTCGGACGGCCGCGCGCGCACGAACAGAGTGCCGGTCGAGGGGTTGAGCGAATACATCGACACCGTGCTCTTGTGCCTGCCTGCCTGTTTGCGGTTGTCGTTCTCTTCCCGCTGGCGCGCCTGGGAATTGTTGCCCAGGACCACGTTCAAGGCATCATCAATCTGGTCGTAGATACCGGTCTGGGACTTGACCCCACCGGACATGGTGAAGTCACTGCGCAGGGAATTGCCGCTGGTCCCGCTGCCCGACTGCTGGCCACCGCCGCCACCACCGGATCCGCCACCCGAGCCACCGCCATTGGTACCGAACACATTGCCGCCATCACTGATGTCGACATTCATGCTGGTGTTGAGAAAGTCCATGTTGTAGACCTTCTCTTCCATGGTGTTCACGTAGAGCGTATTGCCGCGTACCTTGCCGTACAGATCAAAGGCCTGCAGGATGTGATTGAACACCTCGCGCGCCGTGACGTTGGTCAGGTTGAGCGTCGCCTTCTGATCGATGGATTGCACACTGGGGTCGAGGATGAGGTTCATGCCCAACTGGTCGGACATGGCCCACAGCAGCGTACTGACACTGGCGTCGTACATGCGAATGGTGACTACCTTGTCCTCCAGTGGGTCGTATTCCGGCTGCACCGGCGCCAGTGCCTGTGGTGGGGCGGCATGCTGCAGCTGTGCCTGCAGTTTGTCCTGGGTCTCGGTCAGCATGCCCGACTCGGCAACCACGGCATCGGCCGCATCCGGCAGGGTGGTCTTGTCTACCGGACTCAGGCTCTTTGTGCTGTTGCGCGGAAGCATGCCGCTGCAACCCGCCAGGAGCACGGCCATCAGGCTGATGGCCAGAGCAGTGCGGCCAAGACGGACGGTGCTGCGGGCGCGAGTGGATTGAGTCGCTTGTTTAGTCATGGTTTTGCCTTGTCAACCTGAGTAGGTAGGTCATGGTGAATCGAGCGAAATCAGTCCCAGCAGCGTGGTCGGACCGGTGAAAACCACGCGGTCGTCAAAATTGAGGCCGGGAGGAAAATTGGGTGAAGCCAGGCAGTGCCCGCTGGCCGGCAGGCCCGCGTCAATGCCGTCAAGCGTGCTGCCGTCACCATCACGATCAGTGAGCGGAACAACCACCACGAATGCCGGGTGCAATACCCGGTTGGCGGCGCAGTCAGCCGGCCCCGTGGCAGCACCGTCGCCGGTGATGTAGACGTGGTCGCCAGCGACCGGAGTCACGGCCGCTGCCGCTGCCAGGGCGCGCTGGAAGGCCGCCTTGCCTGGCGCGCTTGCGTCAGGTATTACCAGATCGGCGCCCACCGCCGCATTGCGATAGACCCCGTAGATGGCGCGCTGCGCCGTGGGCGGCACGGCAAGCCCGATACTCTCGTATGGCACATAACCCATTTCAGTATTGGCGGCACAGCTTCCGCCGGCACCGCCCTCGCTGCCGTTGCCGTTGGTATCCGGGCATGGCAGGTGGTGATTGACGCGCGCGTAGTTCAACAAGGCACCGTCCACCGATTGACCCATGGCATCGCCAGTGCGGCTGTCACGCGAGCCGAAGGCGCCGGAAAAGGCACCGAGGGAGATCGCCGCAACCAGGCCCACGATGAGCACCACGGCCGCCACCTCGACCAGGGTGAACCCCGACTCATGCGCACGCCAGGCTACCCGCCGCATGGTGGGCATCCTGGCTCGCTGGGTGTGGGCGGCATGGTTCATCGGCTTGCCTAGCGCTGTGTCGGCGTGGCGGACGGCGCTGCCGTGATGGCGTAGTTCATCTGCGCCTGGATCTGTTTCAGCTGGGCAAGAATGTTCTGGATCTTCTCCTTGTCGCCGCCACCAGGCTTCTGCGACTCCGCCTGCAGCTCGATGCTCAGCTTCTGCATCTTGTCGACGGCAACGAGGTTCTTGCGCAGTGCGCCGACATTGACACCGGCAATCACCGGAGAACCTTCGACACGCTCCAGGTCACCCAGCACATCGTTCATCTCGGCGGGTGTCGGATGACGCCCATTGGCGGTCAGCTTGAGGATGCGCGCACGAATGGCAGCGCGCTGGCGAGCCTTCTCCTTGTCCTCCGGCGAGAGGCTGATCGCAGGAGCCACGCTGATCGACGACGGCGCAGCGGCAACGCCCGACGCATCTGCCCACGGTGGCGTCTGGGACGGCCCGGCAGACGGTGCAGTCGGGGTTGCCGGAACCTGTGGCCGGGATGCGGTCGGAGCTGCTGTCTGGGGTGCGGTGCTTACGTTCGTGGCATCCGGCTTCATGAACCAGACAATGCCACCGACCACAATGCCACCCAGCAATGCCGCGAGAATGAGAGATGTGCTGCGCGTCATGAGCGAACTCCTCAATGCCCGTTCTTGGTGATTTGACGTGAGCTGGGCACATGCAGGAGATGGCGACGGCCGTCTGTACGTACCAGCACACTGTTCTCGGAAATCCGCAGAACACGCCCTCCCCCGGGCAGCCGGTCACCACGGCGGACATATTTGCCATCGACTACCGCTCGATTGAAGTTCAGACCGGAGTACAGCAGGGACACACGTGACTGCCGCGGCTCAGACTGATCGTCCGCATCCCTGAGGCGGGCCAGCAGTGAGGCATCTGTGGGCGCAGTCCTGGAAAAGGCGATCAAGGCGGTGTCGTTGCGCGCCTCGAATGCGCGCGCCTCAATCGCTTCCAGGTTTGAGTCCAGGTGGCGTACCTGCAAGATATCGCGCGTGACTGCCGCGGGATCACCCTTGATAGCGCTGGGCTGCGTCATGGGCGTCTGGCTGTCTTGTATCGACGCCTGTGGTGGCTGCATGGCAAGCCGCATGCCAAGCGCCAGCACAAGAACCAGGACAAGCAGGCCGGTGAGAGCGAAATACTTCATCGTGCGTTCTCCGTGGCATGGCCCGCGGCCGGTTCCAGCGCATAGGCAAAATAGTTGGCTGAGCGTGTCCCCAGGGGCGGGTCTACCGCGATCGGCTCATATCCGGCAGCACGCAAATTGGCAATGAACAGGGCGAGGCTCTTGGCGCCACTCGGTCCCTCGTCGATCGCGCCCTCCACATACAGGCGGTGATCGGGTTCGCCCATGCGTACGCGCAGCACGCGCACCCAGGTCCTGGCTGCCTGGCGAATCTTGACCAGGGCTTCACTGAGATCCTGGCCACGACTGGCGTTGGCCAGTCGCTGCACAAACATGCGCGTATGCTGCAATGCATCCGAGTCCTGCTTCAGCGTTGCCAGTTGCGCCCGTGTTTTCGCCTCCAGGCTGCCGGCCTGCGTTCGCATCTGTTGCGCACTGTCCAGACGCTCGGCTGCTTGTGAGCGGCCATGCCAGCTCAGCAGGAACAGACCCAGCGCCACAACGGCGACGAGTACCGCTGCCATGGGCAGGGCACGCTCGGCCATCAACATCAATCCGGAAACGCGCGAGGTGGTGGCGTCACTGACCTGAGCTGCCGCGGCCACCTCGGGCATGGCGGACTGGATGGTGTCGCCGCTTGCCAGAATCAGGGAGCGATGATTACCGAGCTGCACGTCCATGCCACTCGCCTGGGCGAAGGACGCGGCCAGCGCCTCATCGTCCTGGCCCGGCTGCGCGTCAAGCGCATACCAGACTACGCGTGCGGGTTTCTGGCCCTGGCCAAGCAGTGCGCGGACGCGGTCCGCGAGACTGTTGACGGCATCGCGCACACCGGCACTGTCCTTGCTGTAGGCCAGCGTATCGGCATGCTGGATGGAATGGGCATCCATGGTCAGAAAGGTCACCTGGTTGCCATGGCGCAAGACCACGGCCTGGTCAGGCTTGAGCAGGCGCCTGGCCACGCTCAGCAAGGGCACCACCAGACAGTGGTCGCTGCGCGATCCGGCCCAGCTGATCATGTTCTGCCAGTCGATCATGGGAATGGCGCAGTACAGGGCCTGGAACCCCTTGCCGACCCGCACCAGGTGCGAGATCTCCAGCCGTGTTTCACCTTCAACCATGCCTTCATCGCGCAGGCGCCGTTCAATCAGCGGCGCCGCCATCGACGGCTTGGCCTCCAGCGACATCACGCCGGTCAGGGCATGGTTGAAATCGCTCACGACCATCACGGGAAGGTCCAGCTCGGGATATTCGGGCAGCTCGACAAGGCGCGAATCGTCCAGCGCCAGCCAGCGCCCGCCCAGGTGAAACACGGTTAGCATCGACATCAGTGGATTCCTCGGGTACCAAACAGTGCGGTACCGCTCATGGTCATGCGCAGCGGCTGGTTGCTGTCTGCAGGAACCTCGAAAAGGCTCTCGCTCGAGCGTGTCACCGACAGATCAAACGCATCGCTGGCAAAAAGACGCCCATTGCCGCGCCCGGTACTGACCAGGATGTCGTTGGCCGCGACACGCGGCACGGACTGCTGGTGCAGATTGACCTTGCGCTCCGACCACTGCTGCGGCGCCAGCCCCAGGCTGCGGGCACGCTTGTCCAGGTGCTTGAGCGCAACGTGCAGGGCACTTTCCTGCCTGGCCATATCTTCCTGGTGGCGAGCGTCCATCAGCGCCTGCCGTGCGCGCTCAAGCTCGAGACCGGCGCGCAGGTTTCGCTGATGCATGGCAACGAACGCGGCCATGGCAACGATCATGAGCAGTAGCGCCAGCACGAACACCAGCAGCACGCTGCGCCGCCGCGAGTGCAGGCGGTCGGCGCAGGTGAGGCGGATGTTGGCATCGCCGGTGCTCACTGGTCCATGACCCAGTGTGCCGTGACCAGGGCAACCCGATCCTCATCCTTGTCACGACCGGTACCCGTCGCAGTGGCGTTGCTGGCTCGCTCTGCGTGTAGGTGTTGTTTGAGCCCCACTCGGTACCGGGTCTCTGACTGGACGGTCTCGCTTTCATTCGCAGCCATGTTCTGCTCGCGGAAGCGGCCCTCGAGTGCATCCGGCTTGCCATCCACGGTCTGGTCCCACAAGCGGGCCAGGTCCGGCGTCAGGCCACGGATCACCATGACGTTGCCGGCGCCGCTGATGGTGCCGGCCGGATTCCACTGGAAGCAGATCTGCAGCTCCTCGGGATTGCCGTTGCTGTCCATGTACACGTAGCGGTCCTCGCGACCCTCACCACGGCCCGGCGGCATGCGAATGCCGATCCGGTCCATCAGGTCGTGTCCATGTCGACGGTTTCCACCAGTGGCGGATCACCGGCACCAACCTGTTTGGCTCGTAACCCTGGCCATGGCAGATGCGCTTGCCGGTATTGCTGAAGTTCTCCGGAACGCCGGCCAGGGAGCCATCGAGGTTGCCGCCTTGCTGGTGGTTTGACCCGTACCGATGGCGGCCTGGCACCATCGACCATGTAGGTCGGCGAAGTCTGGCTGTCACCAACCACCACGCCGGTGCGCTGGTAGTACTCGTCGTAGGCCTTCTTCCAGCCATTGCCGAACTTGTTGATGACCTTCTGGTATTCGGCATTGCGCTGCACGTCCTTGCCCACCGAGATGGCGCCAAGGATGAGCCCGATGATGACCAGGACCACGGCCATTTCCACCAGCGTGAAGCCGGCCCGGCGAGCTCCGAGACGACGGCCTTGCGAGAATTGCTTCGTCATGACGAATTCCTCTTTATTGATTCATTTTCAGGTTGGCGACGACCACGTCGATCTGGTCCTCGTCCTTGTTTGAGTCGTCCTGGCCGCCATATTTGGCGGTGTTGGTGATCGCCCATTGAGTACCCGGGGTACCCGACGTGTCGTTGCTCACATCTTGCTGACGGAAAAGGCCTTCTCGCGCATCCGGCTTGCCGTCGATCATCTGGTCGAGCGAACGCGCCAGATCCGGCGTCAGACCGGAAATCACCATCACGTTGCCGGAGCCGGCCGGTTCATTGGGCGGATTCCACTGGAAGCAAACCTGCACTTCCTGCGGATTGCCGTTGCTGTCCAGGTAGACGTAGCGATCTTCCGAGCCTTCGGCACGGCCGGGCGGCATGCGCACGCCGGCGCGCTGCATCATCAGGCGCAGGTCGAAGTCGGCGCCCCCCTGCATGGCTCGCCTCATCTTCTGCCCGGCACTGCCACGGCAGATCGCATCGGGTGGCGCCGCACCGGCCATGTCTCCTCCGGAGATGGGCGCACCCCCTGCAGCAACGTAGTTGGCGCCGTTGACCATCAGGCGCGGCTGGATCTGGCTGTCGCCAGGGACTACGCCCGTTCGCTGGGTGTAGGTGTTGTAGGCAATGGTCCACTGATCAACGAACTTCTGCTTGATCTTGGTGTACTCGGCGTTGCGCTGCACATCCTTGCCGATTGAGACCGCACCCAGAATCAAACCGATGATGACCAGCACCACCGCCATCTCGACCAACGTGAAACCACCCTGACCGACTCTTGCCGATTGCTTTTTCATATTCCTGCCTCGATTGAAATGTCAGCCCACTGCCGGCATGGCTGTGGCCAGTCCTGACGCCATTTGTGAATCCCCGCTGAAACCTTAGACAGGGCAGCGTAAGAGCGGCGTAAGAGCGCGTCGCACGCATCCACCCAGACGCTGTCAAGCACTTGTTTGTGCAGACAAAACACGGCTTCAGCCGATAGCGCAGGCGTTCCGGGTGCCGGCCGTCGGCGCACTCGCCCGTTCAGATTCGAGCCTGCATATGCACGTAGACTGGGGCCATGATCGGCTCCCTCTTCACCCTGCTTCTGGCCAGCGCCGCCAGCATGCCCCAGTACCAGTCAAGCCAGGTGTATCGCTGCCGCGGTGCGCATGGCGAGACGGTGTACAGCGGCATTCCCTGCCGCGATCGCAAGGACCTGCAGGGCGCGGCCGGCAACGGTGATGCAGTCGACGGGCAGGACGCATGGGGTGGTCACTGCCCGGATACCGCGCAGGGACTCAGCGACCGTGTTGCCGCTGCGTTCGACAGCGGCAACGTCAATGATCTGGGTGCATTGTTCCTGTGGCAGAACTACCGCAGTCGGGCGGCCTACAGGGATCTCAACCAGCTCCAGGCCATGCTGCGCAAGCCGCTGGCAGGCCTGGCGCTGGTACCGGCGCGGACCAGCATCTGGCTGAACAATGGCCCGGCCGGGCCCGCCGATACCGAATCGCTGCAGGTCCGCGTGGCCATGCCCGGCATGGGCGACAGCGGTGAAACCTGGCTGTTTCCCGTGGTCCGCCGCGACGGCTGCTACTGGCTGCAGTATGCCGAGTCGAGCAGCGCGCCCTTCCCTTGATGGCAGCGCGCCGCTACCCTTGAGCGTTCTCCACGCTCGAAACCAGATGCCCGACCATGGCCAATTCCTACCCTGAACACATATGGCACAACGGCGCCATCAAGCCGTGGGCCGACGCCCAACTGCATGCCATGGCGCATGTCGTGCATTACGGATCGTCCGTATTCGAGGGCATTCGCAGCTACGACACGCCGTCGGGGCCCGCCATTTTCCGGCTGCAGGATCACATGCGCCGGCTGTTCCACTCGGCCAAGATCTACAACCTGGACATGCCCTACGACCAGGCGACGCTTGAGGCGGCCTGCGTCGATGTCCTCAAGGCCAATGCCATGGGTGCGGGCTACATCCGCCCGGTGGCCTATCGCGGGCTCGGGGGCCTGGGCATCACCACGCCCTGCCCGACCGACGTGGCCGTGGCAGCGCTGCCCTGGGGCACCTACCTGGGCGACGAGGCACTGGAAAAAGGCATCGACGCCTGCGTCTCGAGCTGGCAGCGACTGGCGCCCAATACCATGCCCACCGGGGCCAAGGCCGGCGGCAATTACCTGTCCGGGCAACTGATTGCCGGCGAGGCGCGCCGGCTCGGCTTCGGCGAAGGCATCGCCCTGGCCAGCAACGGCCTGCTCAGCGAAGGTGCCGGCGAGAACCTGTTTCTGGTGTTCGATGGCGCCCTGCATACCACGCCGGCCAGCGCCGCAATCCTCAACGGCATCACCCGCGACACGCTGATGAAGCTGGCGCGCGAAGACGGCATCGACGTTGTCGAGCGCGACATGCCACGCGAATACCTGTACCTGGCCGACGAAGTGTTCATGTGCGGCACCGCTGCCGAAGTGACGCCGATCCGCTCGGTCGATGCACGCCAGGTCGGCGAAGGCACGGCCGGTCCGGTCACGCGCCGTATCCAGGAGATGTTCTTCGGCCTGTTCAAGTCAGGCGAGGACAAGCGCGGCTGGCTGACGCACTTCTAGTCAGCGGTGAGCGGTGAGCGGTGAGCGGAAAACGCTCGAACACCATCGCTTGCGGCACAGGCCCAGGCCCGCCAGTTGATCTCGCGCAGGGATTCCCGATACCCCGCTCCGGAAATCTGCGGTCCGCGCCGCAACTCATGGCTGCGCCCGCCCGAGCCAGGGCTGCGATAACCGTCATTCCGGGCCCGCGCAAAGCACGCAGCCCGGCCTCGTCCCGAGCCCCGAGTCCCGGCCCCGAGTCCCGAGTCCCGAGTCCCGAGTCCCGAGTCCCGCAGTCCCGAGTCCCGACTCCCGACTCCCGAGTCCCGTCCACGCCTGCTATCCCGCTTGCGGCGGCAGCACGAAATCCAGCGTGGCGATGGTGCCGTGGGTATCCTTGCGCGGCGCCAGCGAAACCTGCCAGCCGTACAGGTCACACAGGCGGATGACGATGGCCAGGCCGAGTCCGGCCCCACTGCCGCTCACGCCCTTGCCGCGCACGCCACGCTGGAACAGTCGCTGCACGTCCTCGTCGCCGATGCCGTGACCGGTGTCGGTGACCACCACCTTGCCGTCGCCGATGCGTATGCGCACTTCGCCCTGTTGCGTGTACTTGATGGCATTGCCGATCAGGTTGGTCAGCGCCACCGACAGAACCGATGATGGCGCGTTGACAGCCAGCGACTCGGCCGCCTCGATGTGGATCTCGACCGGCTTGCCGCGCAGTTGCGGCTTCTGGCTGGACACCACGTCCTGCACCACGCGCGCCACATCCGAATTCTCGCCATCCATGGGACCGGAGCGCTCGGCTCGCGACAGCAGCAGCAACGCCTCGATCAGCTCGGTGGCCTGGCGCGAGGAGCGCTCGATGCGCTTGAGACGCTCGCGCAGCTTGTCGGTCAGGTCGGGCGAGGACTGCAGCAGCTCGGTGGTGCTGGCAATCACCGCCAATGGGGTGCGCAACTCGTGGCTGACATCGGAGTTGAATTCGCGGTCGCGCTCGACCACGTGGGTGAGGCGTTCGGCATATTCGTCCAGCGCTTCGGCCAGCTCGCCGACTTCGTCACTGGCAAAATGCGGCGCCAATGGCGTCACCCGCCCGCCTTCGCGGAAGCCGCGCAATCGCTGAGCCAGGTCGGTTACCGGGCGAATGACACGCGTCGAAAGCCAGGCGCCTATCAGCAGTGAAAGCAGGGCAAAAACGGCCACCGTCCCGATCAGTGCGTACTGCAGACGGGTCTGGCTCCGCTGCTCCTGGGACGTGTCGTACTTGAGGAAAAACCAGAAGTCGGGATCCTTGCGCACCGCAAGCTTGTAGCTTTCGGTGGTTCCGTCCGGCTTGGTCTCCACGACATCGTGCACCCCGTTCTCGAGCCCCTTCCAGGCTTCCGGTGTCTTGTCGAAATTGCGCCGGGAGATGACGTAGCCGTCAATCTTTTCCAGCCTGAATCTCAGATCCTTCGGATTCTCGTAGTAGGTGTTTGCATTCTGGTTGAGATTGGTCAGCAAGGTATTGCCGATCAGCTGCGCCTCGAGACGCGCACGCAGGTACACCGTGGCCATGGCGAATGTGGCGACCAGCGCCAGGCCAAACAGGAAATAGGAGATGAAGATGCGGCTGCGAAGGCGCCGCCGGTAGCCGCTGATCGCGCTCATGAGGTCAGGCCGGAGCTACGCGGGGGCGTGCTGGCGCGCGGGCTGCATTGCCCTGCCATCAAGCCGGCAGGGCATCCGGATCAAACATGCGGTAGCCAATGCCGTGCCGGGTGTGGATCAGGGCCTTGTCGTAGGGCTTGTCGATGACCGCACGCAGGCCATGAATGTGCACCCGCAGGCTGTCGCTGTCAGGCAGCTCCTCACCCCAGACCCGGTGCTCCAGATCCTGCCGGGTGACTACCGATGGACTGGATTCCATCAGCGCCTGCAGCAGCTTCAGGCCGATCGGGTTGAGCTGGATGGACTTGCCGCCGCGGGTCACGGTCAGGGTGTCGAGGTTGTAGGTCAGATCCGCCACCTTCAGCACGCGGGTCTGCGGACCCTTGCCGCGACGCGCCAGCACCTCGAGACGCGCACCCAGCTCCTGCAAGGCAAACGGCTTGGTCATGTAGTCGTCGGCACCGGATTCGAAACCGGTCAGCTTCTGGTCCAGTGCGTCGCGCGCGGTCAGCATCATCACCGGGGTCTGCTTGTGTGCTTCGGAATGCAGCTTGCGGCATACCTCCAGGCCGTCCATGCCCGGCAGTGTGAGATCCAGCACGATCACGTCGAAATCGTGCACCACCGCCAGGTGCAGGCCGGTTACACCGTCGCCGGCGAAATCCACGACATGACCGTGATCTTCCAGATAGTCGCCAATGTTGGTGGCGATATCGTTGTTGTCCTCGATGACCAGTACGCGCATGAACGACTCCACAGGTTGACGATGGGCACGCGCCTCGCATGGCTGACACGCTACAGCCATCATAACCGTACCGGTGCCAACAAAAAGGCCCAAGCGGGTGTGCAGGGGGACACACCTCGCCTGGGCCTGAGCGCTTGGGGCCTTTGCGCGCCAAACTGCTGCAGCCGTGCTCAACAGCGCGTATACCCAGGAGTGGCAACAACGACCGCAGCGTGGCCTTTATAAGCGTGACCCCGGAAAAAACAAGTTAAACGGCGTTGATTGATTTGTTAAGCAGAGCGAGGGGAGCGTGCGCGATACGCGGCGCGCGGCCCTGCCGCTGCGTCAACATCGCCTGCGCATGCCAGTCGCCGGGCGCCAGGCCATGGCGAATGGAGCGGGTGAAGGGAATCGAACCCTCGTCAGTAGCTTGGGAAGCTACAGCTCTACCATTGAGCTACACCCGCCTTTGCTCGACATCATAACTCGCAACGGCCCGAAACCATACCGTTTGCAAGCCAGCCCGGGCAGAGCGGCGGCAACGTGCGGTACTGCCGGTGGTTGACAAGCCCGTGCCGGTGGCCAAAGCCTCGGCCAGTGTCGGTTCATGGGCCGCCGTGCCTAATGGGAGCCGATGCTGCGGCCCTGTCTCACCGCACGCACATTGGTTTCCACACGGTGACGCATCATGAAACTACCAAACCGTCTTTTCAGCCTGACCCTGGCCAGCCTGCTGCTGGCCCTGCCCCTGATCTCGCTGGCCCAGGACATCGACTTGCCCGATCGGGTGGCGCGACTGTCGTTCGTGCGCGGGGATGTGTCGATGGCCCCGGGTGGCAGCGACAACTGGACCGTGGCCGATCGCAACCGGCCGCTTCTGCGTGGCGACCGCCTGTACACCGGCAATGGCAGCCGCGCGGCCCTGGAACTGGGCGACGCCTCGCTGCGCATCGACGACCGAAGCGCGCTTGACCTGGTTGCACTGAACGACGAACGCGCCCAGGTGCAGCTGACCCAGGGCACGGTCAACCTGTCGGTGCATCGCCTGGATCGCGACCAGATCTACGAGATCGACACTCCGACCATGGCCTTTGTCGCCGACCAGCCCGGCAGCTACCGCATCGACGTGGACCCGGACGGCTACGGTGCCATGGTCACGGTGTTCTCGGGCCGTGGCACGGTATGGGGTGATGGCAACGCCAGCTACCCGGTCTACAGCGGTCGCAGCTTCCGTTTTGACAGCAGCGACGTACGGCGCGTGCGCATCAGCTCGATTCCCAGCTACAACGACTTCGACCGCTTCTGCGCCGATCTCGATTCCGGCTATGCCAGCTCGGTGTCGTCACGCTACGTGGCGCAGAACGTGATTGGCTATCGTGATCTGGATCGCTATGGCACTTGGCGCAGCAGTGCCGAATACGGCCATGTCTGGTTTCCCAGCCAGGTGAGCAGCGACTGGGCACCCTATCGCGATGGGCGCTGGGCCTGGATCGAGCCCTGGGGCTGGACCTGGGTGGACAGTGCCCCGTGGGGTTTCGCACCGTTTCACTACGGCCGCTGGGCACGCGTGCACAACCGCTGGGGCTGGGTGCCTGGCCCGCGCCTGCGCCGTGCGGTGTACGCTCCGGCGCTGGTTGCCTTCATAGGCAATGTGTCGATCTCGGTCGGCGGCGCCGCCCCGGTAGGCTGGTTCCCGCTGGGACCGCGTGATATCTACCAGCCGCCCTACCGGGTTTCCGAGAACTACTTCGTCAACATCAACCTGGGCGGCGGGCGCTTTTTCAACCGCAACCACGTACGCGACCGCTGGTACGACTACCACCAGCGGCGCAATCATGACCGATTCACCTACGCCTACCGCCATGATCGCCATGCGGTCACTGTGGTATCTCGCGACCACTTCCGTGACTCGCGCATCGTGAATCGATCCACAGCACGCATGAGTGAGGCCGTGCTGCTGCAGTCGCGCGTTGAACGGGCACCCTCGGTGCAGCCGAACCGGACAAGCCGCGGCACACGAGGTGTACGGCCGGAGCAACAGGCCTTCACCCGCCAGGTGGTATCGCGTTCACCCGTGAGTGCGCAAAGAGCAACGCGTACCGCCGTGACTGCCTCGCCACGCGGTGCTCCGCAGCGCAGCGCCACGGGGTCGATCAGACCGCGTCGCGATGAAGCATCAAGATCGCCGGCACACAGCCCGGCAGACAATCAGCGCACGCGGGTATCGCCGGTTCCGCGCAGCAGCGTGCCGCCGCAACGAAACATGTCGCCGCGCGGCCTGCCGTCCGGCCGCGCCAGCCATCCCGAACAGGCGCGTGTCGACGCGAGTCGCTCGCGAAGCGTATCGCCTGTCACGCGCAGTCAACCCGCCAGCCGCCCGTCGGGCTACATCCAGCGGTCGCGAAACACCCTGCCCTCACGCAGCTCGCCACAGGCAAGACCGACGGTCGCGGCACCAAGCCGCCCGCAACCGGTCAGCACGCCGCGCGGGCGGCCGCAACCGGTCCAACATGCGGCGCCCCGGGCAAGCTCCGGCATTCCGAAGCCCTCGCCGGTGCACAGCAGCGCCCCGGCTCGACAGGCCACCAGGCACAGCAGCGAGGCAGCGCAGGGCCAGGCAGCGTCACCGCGCGGCCGTCCGCAAACTCGCGCCGCCTCCGGAATTCGCTGACTGCACAGGTCCCGCATCGTCATCCCGGCGCAGGCCGGGATGACCTCTGCCCGACTCCGGGGCGGCAATGCCACCCGCCTGCCAGTGGCTGGCCCGCGAACATGCGCCTGGCGCGGTGCAGAGGATGTCGAAAAGGCTGCCACTGGGATCGGCAGGGGATCGTTCGCTCAAGCCCGGATGCCGTGGCAGACGCCTTCTGCGCCCCCGAACCGATCATTCCGGTGAACCCCGCAAAGCCCGGAACAGCCGCCATGCGTTAGGATAGGCACAGTCTCTCGATAACGATTTCATGATGTGCTGCGCCGCCCTCATTGCCCGAGCACCCGCTGTCCGCCAGGCGCGGTGCAGTTTGGCGCCGGCGCGCCGCAGGCGTGGCTGAAGGAAAAACATGAGCAACAGCCAGGGGCAAGGTCAGCAGGGAACGGAATCGCAACGGCGGCCGGTGCGCAGCTACGTGCTGCGTGAAGGGCGCATCACCCCTGCCCAGCAACGCGCTTTCGACGCCCACTGGTCGCGCTACGGGGTCGACTTTACCGGCGAGTCACGTGACCTGGACGCCTTGTTCGGACGCAGCGCACCGCACGTGCTGGAGATCGGCTTTGGCAACGGCGAAGCGCTGGCATGGTCGGCGCAGCATTATCCCGAGCGCGACCATATCGGCATCGAGGTGCATCGGCCCGGCGTGGGCCGGCTGATGAATGCACTGGCCGCTGCCGACGCCGGCAACGCGCGCATCTACCGCCATGACGCGGTCGAGGTGATCGCGCAGGAATTGCCACCGGCAAGCCTGGATGAAGTGCGAATCTGGTTCCCCGACCCCTGGCCCAAGAAGCGCCACCACAAGCGCCGACTGGTGCAGCCGGCCTTTGTCAACCTGCTGGCGCGGCGCATGCGCCCCGGTGGCCTTTTGCATCTGGCCACCGACTGGCAGGAATACGCCGAGCACATGCTCGAGGTAATGCAGGCCGTGGCGGGCTGGCGCAACCGCGCCGGCGCCGGCAATTACAGCGAGCGCCCGGAGTGGCGCATCCAGACCCACTTCGAACGTCGTGGTTTGCGCCTGGGCCACCACGTCCGGGACCTGCTGTACGACTTCACCGGCAACACAGACTCCGCATCCCGGTCCGACCAGCCGTCCACCTGACACACACCGCCACGACCCGCATCCATGCCCAACGCCACTGACCTCAGCCTGACGCCCGACATGATGCTGGTGCTCGGGCTGGTGGTATTCACCATGGCCATGCTGGTACTCGAGTGGATCCGTTCGGACATTGTCGCGCTGCTGGTGGTGGTGGTCATCGGCATTACCGGGCTGATGCCGGTCGAGCGCCTGTTCGACGGCTTTGCCGGCAATGCCGTCATTTCCCTGATCGCGATCATGATCATGGGTGCGGGCCTGGACCGGACCGGCGTGCTGGGCAAGACCGCCAGCCTGATCCTGCGCGTCGCCGGTGGTGTCGAGTCGCGCCTGGCGATCGCCGTGACCAGCACCGTGGGCGCACTGTCCTCGATCATCCAGAGCCAGGCTCTGGCCGCACTGTTCGTGCCCGTCGTCAGTCGTGTCAGCGCGCGCACCGGCGTGCCCATCAAGCGGCTGCTGCTGCCCATGGGCTTCGCCATTCTGGCCGGCACCAACATGACCCTGGTGTCCAACTCGCCCCTTATCCTGCTCAATGACCTGATATCCAACGCCAACCGCAACCTCCCTCCGGGTGCGCAGACCGTGGATACCTTCAATCTTTTCGCCATCACCCCGATCGGTATCGCCCTGCTGCTGACCGGCATCCTGTACTTCGCGTTTCTCGGTCGCCGCGTGCTGCCGGCCAGCGAGGAAACCCAGGGCGTGACACCGGGTCGTACCGAGAGCTATTTCGCGCAGGTCTACGGCATCCGCGGTGACCCGGCCGAGCTGACCGTCACCGCCGAGAGTCCGCTGGTGGGCATGAGCGTGGGCGAGGCCGAGCGCATGCATGGCGCGCCACTGATCCTGGCCATCAAGAACGGCAACGAGGCCCGCATGTCACCGCCGGCCGACGAAATGATCTGGGTCGGCACCATTCTCGGCGTGCTCGGCTCGCGCGAAATGATCAATGACTTTGCCGGCAACCAGCAATGCCGCGTGTCCACCCGCATGCGCCAGCTGGGTGACTTGTTCAATCCCACCCGGGCCGGCATTTCCGAAGCCGTGGTGCCACCCAGCTCCAAGCTGATCAAGCAGACCATCGGTGAGCTGCGCCTGCGCAAGCGGCAGGGCATCTCGGTGCTGGCGGTGCACCGCGGCGATCAGGTATTCCGCGAGGACGTGCGCGATATCGAGCTGCGCGCCGGCGACACGCTGGTCATGCACTCGAGCTGGCGTGATCTGGCCATGGCCGAGGACAGCCACGACTTCGTGGTCATCACCGACCTGCCCAAGGTGGAGCAGCGTCCCGGCAAGATCTGGTATGCCGTGGCCTTCTTCGCCATCGCCCTGGGCCTGGCCCTGTTCACCGACCTCAAATTGTCGGTGGCGCTGATGGCCGGTGCGGTTGGCATGCTGCTGAGCGGTGTGCTCAACATGGATGAGGCCTACACCGCAATCAACTGGAAGACGGTATTCATCACCGCCTGCCTGATCCCGCTGGGCTGGTCGATGGATGCGTCGGGCACGGCCGCGTGGATTGCGCAGGAAGTGCTGCGCTACCTGGGTGACATGCCGCAGTGGTTCCTGCAGGCCTGCATCGCCATTCTCACCCTGCTGTGCTCGCAGGTGATGTCCAATGTCGGCGCCACGGTGATGATGGTGCCGATGGGGATCAACATTGCCCTGGCCTCGGGCGGCAACCCCGGCCTTTATGCCATGCTGGTGGCCATCTCCGCCTCCAACACCTTTCTGATTCCCAGCGCCAGCCCGGTGCTGCTGATTGTTGCCGGTCCCGGCGGCTACCGCAGCAAGGATTTCCTGCGTGCCGGCATTCCGCTGACCATCCTGTTCCTTGTGGTCGGCATTATTGGCGTCAACCTGCTGTTCAACTGACGGTCCGCCCTCAGCAGGGCAAATCTGCCGCCTGCCGATCAATCCATACGGCACCATCAATGACCCGCACCGGCACGGCCTTGAGTCCGGCCCTGGCCGGGCCGCCGCAGCAGTCACCCGATTCGATCTTGAAACTGGCGCCGTGCGCCGCGCAAACGATGCGTCCCTTGTCAACCAGAAACTTGCCCGGCGCGTAATCGAGGTTGCGTCCGGCATGGGCGCATTCGTTGTGATACGCGTACACATCGTCGCCCTGGCGCAGCAGCACCAGGTCCCACTGCTCGCCCACGTACACGCTGACACCGCGCGCACCACCGTCGGCGATGTCGTCCAGACGGCACAATGGGGTCTGCAGGCCAAGCGGTGGTGGCCGATGATCTGTTGACATGCGATTCAGCCTGGTTGCGCGAAACTGCTTGATGTGTCCTGAAAACGCCCCCATCATCGGGTAGCACGACTGCATTCTGCCACAGACCGAGATACCGCCATGCGCTTTGCCGCCTTCATGCCCAGACAATCCCTGCACCCTGTGCTGCGCGTCCTGCTGATGCTGGCCGGCGCCGGACTCATGGTGCTGCTGGTGATCTTCGGCGCCGCGGCGCTGATGGTGATGCTGCTGGCCGGCGGCCTCACCCTGGCGATCCAGCGCTGGCGGGCGCGGCATGCCCCGCAGCCGGCTGCCGGACAGCGCGGCACAAGACATGAACCGCAGGTGCTTGAAGGCGAATTCGTGGTGCTCGACAGCACCCGTCCGCGTGGCTGATTGCATGCCATGCGGCAGGGCTTACACGACGGCGCCGCACTGAGCTAGAATCCGCACCACACCGGATCCCGGTGTCTTCGCGGAACCCTACCAGTGAGCCATTCCGACTCCGCCACGGTCGTGGCTGCGGCATCGCCGCCTGCCAGCACCGACAACCGCCTGCTGGTCGGCCTGGCACTGGCTGCGCTGTACCTGATCTGGGGTTCGACCTACCTCGCCATCCGCTTCGCCCTGGTCGACTACCCGCCCTTCACCCTGGCCGCGATCCGCTTCGCTCTGGCCGGCGTCGGCCTGTATGTCTGGTTGCGCCTGCGCGGATCGACACCACCGACGCGACGGCAGTGGCGCAACGCCGCCATTACCGGCACCCTGCTGCTGCTGGGCGGCAACGGCCTGGTCTGCTATGCCGAACAGAGTGTCAGCTCGGGCATCGCCGCAGTTGCGGTGGCATCGATGCCGCTGTTCGCCGCGCTGTTCGCCGGGTTCTACGGCGAGTGGCCGCACCGGCGCGAGACGCTTGGCCTGCTCATCGGCTTTGCCGGCGTGGTGGTACTCAATCTCGGCAGCAGCCTGTCCGGCGCCAGCCTTGGCGCGCTGGCGCTGCTGGCCGCGCCGGCACTGTGGGCGTTCGGTTCGGTCTGGAGCCGGCGCCAGGACATGCCGGCCGGGCCGATGAATACCGCCGCGCAGATGATGGCCGCCAGCGTCGGCCTGGCACTGGTGGCCTGGACCACCGGCGAGCACCTGCCTGCCCATCCGGGCCTGCACGCCAGTCTGGCGCTGCTGTACCTGACCGTGTTCGGCTCGCTGGTCGCCTTCAGCGCCTACCTGTACCTGCTCAAGACCGTGCGCCCCGCGCTGGCCACCAGCTACGCCTACATCAATCCGCCGGTGGCGGTGCTGTTTGGCGTCGGCCTGGCCGGCGAGCACGTCGGGCCACTGGATCTGGCCGGGATGGCGATCATCCTGGTTGGCGTCGCCATCGTGGTCCTCACCCGCGGCCGGGTCCCGGCGGTGCCGCGCAGCGCCGCTGCCGGTACCGACTAGCCGCCCGCGGCGCCCTTGCGTGCCGCCTCGACCAGCTTGACCACCGTCGACCACGGCGTCGGGCCCTGGTGCATGGCGAATACCGTCCGCACGTCCAGATGTGCCCGCGCCACCGCCTGCATCACCTCGTGCATCAGCTCCGGCTGGTACAGCGCGCCGGTCTTGCCGTCGATCACCAGGGTATCGCTGGCATACAGCAGCTTGTGCGCCGGGAAGTAGACCATGTACTGGCGGCCGGTATCGGCGCCGCGCAGCGGATACAGCTCTACCCGGTTGTCGCCCTGGCCAATGACCTGGCGTGACGAGACCGTGTGCCATTCAGGCAGGCGCGGATGCCTAGCCAGGGCATCCGGATGCAGCGTGTGCGGCGCCGAGACGAGCCGCCGCAGCAGTGGCAGGTTCAGATCCAGCGCGTACACCGGCAGCCCTTCGGCCACCGCCTGACGCACGCCGCCGGCATGCGGCCAGGCGTCGGAGGTCGACAGCACCCCAATGACCGGCTGCCCGGGATACTGCTGCCTTGCGTGCGCCAGCACGCCCTGCGTGTAGGACGGCGATATTGGCGCCTCCAGAACCAGCAGCCCCTGATCCTGACGGATGATGGTGGCATTCCACGCGCCCTGGTACAGATCCACGCCTGCTGCAAGCTGCACATGGCCAGTCGGCTTGAAAGGACGCTGCCAGCGACTGCCCCCTGCCGGCTTCCGCGCGGCGTCAGATACGGCAAGATCGACGCCGTCCAGCGGCACGTTGAAACGCACCGTGAGGCTCTGGTCGGAGCGCCACTCGAGCCCGTTGCGCAATTCCACCCGGGTACTGGGGTAGCTGACGCCGTCGACCAGTATCCAGTTGTCGAAACACACGCGCTGGCGCACATCGCCCCACGCATACCAGAAATCGTCGAAGGTGCGCGTGCTGTCGACTGCATCGGGCAGGTGGTTGTAGGGGTCGAGCAGGATCTCGACGGGCATGCCGTCGCGGGTGAACGCGAGTACCGCATGGTCGACGCCATGCAGCACCCTGGGCGCTTCGAAATGCAGATCCTGCGCGGCTTTCGCCGTCAGCAGAAGACGCGTCGGGTCCAGCGCCAGCATCGCACGCGCATCGCGCCGTGCCGAATCCGGCGCAGGCACATGGCGCTTGCCCACACTGTACTGCCCACCTTCCGGGGTAACCACCAGCGTGTTGGCAATTTCGGTCGGCGCGGTGCCGCCGGCCTGCGGCCAGGTCATGGTGTTTTCCAGGTGCAGCCGCTTGCCGGCCAGATCCAGCCACTGATGGAAGCGCTGGTACGAGGTCTGGAAAGGCTGCTGTCGATAGGACTGTTCGGGCAGGCGGGTGAAGCCAAGGCCCTCGAGCTCGATGTTGTGCACCGCCTTCAGGCGTGCCTCGCCGCCCATGGCGTCGATGGCACGTGCCAGGCATTGCTGCGCCGAATCACCGGCACAGCCGGGGCCGCCGCGGTCGGCGGCCTGCGCCAGGGGCGCCAGGGCGAAGAGGCACAGGGCGGGCAGAAACATGCGTGCCAGCACGCGGGTGGTCGGTGTCATCATGGCTTGGGCCGGTAGCGGGGTGGCCTGAAGATAGACAGCTTCCGCCACCCCGCCACGTGCCGTCGGTCATGGCCATGACCGATGGCACGGTGGCCCTTGCACGGCAGGCGCCTGCCGCGGCTCTTGCCTCAGGGAGACTCGAAACCGCTGGCGAAGATCAGGTCGACCGCCTGCGGACAGTTCTGGTCGAGGAACACGCACTCGGCCCATTCGGGATGATCGATGAACGGGTTGCGGTTGTGCTGGTAGGAATACACCACGTCGTTGCGCAGCTGCTCGTCGGCATCCGGCGGGTCGCTCTGGTTCCAGGCCAGCAGGTCGCTGAGCAGGCCCATCCAGGCAGTCTTGCTGCCGCTGCTCTGGGCGTCGATCTGCACGATCTTGCTGCGGTCGTCGGTCAGTTCCAGATCCGGCTCGGCGATGCCGTCGCTGTCGATGCCGCCCTCGTAGCGCACCGCCATGTACATCACCGCGCGCGCGATGTCGCCCTTGCGGTGGTCCCACACCTCGAAGGTACCCTGGTTGCCGTCCGGACCCTGGTACCAGTCGGCGTCGCCGTCGCCACTGCCGCCGCCGTAGCCGTCGTTGGGATCGGTCGCCAGGCGCGTGCAGGTCGTGGGCGGGCATTCACCCAGCGGCTTGTTGCCGCGGTCGCTGTTGTAGCCGACATCAGTCAGATGCAGCATGTGCGCATCGGTATACGGGGGATTCGGCTTGCCGTTGAGACTGTTGTTGGGGAAGCCCAGCGAATTGGGCCAGGTGTGCTCGCGATTGTAGGCGCCCTGCCCGCCACTGATCTTCAGCAGGGACTTGTTGGCGTACAGATCGAGAATGTTGCTGCTGTTGTTGGGGTCCTGGTCGGCCGCGTTCAGGACCACCCAGGTGTTGGTGCCGCTGCCGCTGTAGGGGTAGGCGGTGTGGTCCTTGATGCGATTGTGCAGCCAGGCCTTCAGCGCCGGGCCGCTGCTGGTGTCCACGCCGGCGTAGTAGTCGCTGCTGCTGGCGGCGACCGTGAAGTGCACCACCACGCTGGATGGCAGTGCATCGGGCGTGCCGTCCTGGTCGTGCACGGCGCTGGCGGCAATGGTGAAGGTGCACGTTTCCAGCGAATCGAAGTCGACATCCGGATTCAGGGTCACGCTGGTGCTGTCGCCGCCCTGCACCGCCGTGTGCGCGCCGCTGGCATCGCACACCAGGCTGAACCAGCCCGGGTCCAGCGTGACCGGCTCGGAGAACAGCACGCCGAGATTGCCGCCGACGGGGAACGAGGCGGTGTTGTCTGCCGGGGTGGTCGAGCTGACCTCGGGCGGGAAGTCACCCACGGTCTGGAACGAGAAGCTGTAGTCGGCCGCCATGGCATCGGGCGTGCCGTCCTGGTCGCTGACGTCGGCCGCGTGCACGGTAACGCTGCAGGTCTCGGCGTTGCCGAAGTCGGCATCCGGATCAAGCGTGTAGTCGGCTCCGCTGCCGCTGATGGACAGGCTGTGCGACCCGGTACCGGTGCAGGCGAGATCAGCCCAGCCCGTCTGCACCGTTACCGCCTCGCTGAAATGGATCAGCACGTTGGCATCGATGGCTATGCCGGTGGCACTGTCGGCGGGCGTGGTCGTGGCCACGGTCGGCGGCACGTCCACTGGCGCACCGAATGTCTGGCCGGCATTGCAGGCACCGAAGCTGGCGGTGGCCGGCGGGTTCCAGGAAAAGTCCTCGTAGTTGGCGCCGCTGCCCGACAACTGCAGTGACTGCCCGAGCGGCGTGCTGCTGGTCTCCGCCACACCGATGTCGGTACTGGTCATGCCCGCTGCCGGGCCGTCGTTGGCGGCGAAGCTGCCCTCGTAGCTGAGGAACTGCACCACGTGGCTGCCGGCATCAACCAGCGCCAGACCGTCCGGCGCGCCGTTCTGGATCTGACTGCTCGGTGTCGCCGTCATCACCCCATCGGCCATGCCACTGCAGTTGGCGGCGATGCTGCCTGACAACGCAATGGTGTCGTACATGTTGCCGTTGCTGCCGTTGTACAGCACCACGCTCCAGCCGTTCATGTCGGTGCCGACCGGGCCGGCAATCTCGATCATCTCATTGGCATCGGTACCGGCGTTGTCGTAATGCAACTCGTTGACGAATACCGGTGTCGCGGCTGCCGCCAGCAAGGGCAGGGACAGCAGCATAAAAACGCACAAACGATGGAAAAGGCGACTTGCGGACATGCAAAAACTCCCTGCGCCGGGTCATCGGAACCGGTCCGGCCGATGCGCGGCTGGTTGCATCAGAAAAAGGAAACCCCGCCGGAATTCTGACCGCAGCTCGTTACAGGCGCAAGTCAGGCCCGTGCGATGGCGGGGGCAGCGCCCTGTCCCCGGCCAGGGGCGGGCGCTGCCTGTCGCTCAGGATTCGCGCAGTGCGGTAGTCACCGGCAGGCGTGCGGCGCGTACAGCCGGGAACAGGCCGCCTATGAATCCGATGGCCAGCGCCCACTTGATGCCGGTCCACAGAACATCGGGCGAGACCTTGAACTGGAACACCACCTGGCTGAAGTTGGAGCCCAGGGTGGAGGCGGTATAGCCGTTGAAGATGAGCCAGGTAATCAGGCCGCCGAGAATGCCGCCGGCCAGCGCCAGCAGCAGCGTCTCCAGCATCACCGACACCACCACGGGCAGACCGCGAAACCCCAGCGCACGCAGGGTGGCGATCTCGCGCGCACGCGTTGCCACCGCCGCAAACATGGTGTTGAGCGCGCCGAACAGCGCGCCGATGGCCATGATCACGCCGACCACGATGCCGACAATGCGCAGCGTCTTGGTCATCTGCTCGGACTGACTGGCGTAGTAGTCGCGGGTGGTGCTGACATCCACCTTCACGCGCGGATCGCTGGCCAGCGCGGCCTTGAACTTGTCGAATGCAGCCGGGTCCTGCAATTTCACCGTCACCGACTGCACGCTGCTGCCGCGGCGATAGGCTCCGCCCACGGTCTCGGTGTCGCCCCACAGCTCCGAGTCATGCGAGTCGCCGGACTCGAACGCACCGACGATGGTCCATTCCTGTCCACTGAGCTTCAGTGTGCGGCCCACGTCCAGGCCGACAAACTGGGCGCGCGCACCCTTGCCCACCACCAGCTCGCGCAAGCCCGGCTTGAAGCGGCGGCCGTCGGTAATCTTCACACTCGGCAGGAGCTTCCAGGCCTGATCGCCAACACCGCGTATCTGCACGTTGGCATCGATCGTGGGGTCGGACTTCTTCGGCAGGTTGGCCACCACCACCAGTTCCGGCGACACGATCGCCTTGCCATCGCTGTCCCGGGCTACCCCGGGCGCCTGGCTGATCACATTGACGTCCTCGCGGCCCAGCACCGAGTTGAGCTCGGCTTGCGAACCACCGCGCAGCACGATGGCGGTATCGTCCGAACCGCTGTTCTTCAATGTCGCCTGGAATCCGGCGGCCATGGCAAACAGCGCCACCAGCACGCCGACCACACCGGCAATGCCGATCACGATCACCAGCGAGGCGCCAATCCGCTGCGGCAGGGTGCGCACGCCCACGGCGGTCACCGAGGACGCCTGGCGGCCACTGCGGGTCAGGAACATCCACAGGAGAAGCACGCCCACCAGCACCAGGGCCGCCGGCCAGGACAGTACAACCCACATGTAGATGGCTCCCCCGGCAAGCAGGAGCAGGCCAAGATTGATCAGGAAATTCTTCATTGCCCCACCCTCAGTGCGTCAACGATATTCAGGCGCATGCCGCGCAGCGCCGGGAGTGCCCCGATCAGCAGACCAATCAGCAGCATGAAGGCAATGCCCAGCGACCAGGTCTGCCAGCCCACCGAGGGCAGATTCACCATCCCGCCACTGCCCGAGGTCACCGCCGGCCCCAGGATGGCGGCCAGGCCAAGGCCGATGACCCCGCCCAGCAACAACAGCAGCATCGACTCGGCCAGCACCATCATCAGCACGCTGGTGTTGGTGAAACCGATGGTCTTGAGCACCGCCAGTTCCGAGGTTCGCTCGCGTACCGCCTGCATCATGGTGTTGCCGACCAGCAGCAGCAGGGTGAAGAACACGGCGCCCATGATGGCCGACACGATAAGGCCGATATTGCCGATCTGCTTGGCAAACGAGGCCTGGAATGCCTTCTCGGTCTGTGACTTGGTCTCGTGCGTGGAGTTGGCCGAGATCGCATCGATCTTCTGTGCGATCTGGTCGGCACGCGAGCTGTCGGAGAGCTTCTCGATGTACCAGCCGACCGTACCCTGGCCGTAGGCATTGGCTTCGTCAAAATATTTCCAGTGGAAGAACAGCGCCTGATCGGTACCATTCTGGGCGTCGTCGCTGATGTCGAAGATGCCGACGATGTCCATTGGCCAGGCCTTGCTGCCGTCCTTCTGCGGGAAGATCGTCGACAGCATCGGGATCTTGTCACCGACCTTCCAGCCGTAGCGTTTGGCCAGCGCCTTGCCGACCACCGCACCGGTGCGGGTCTGGTCGAACTTCTTGCGCGCCGCGTCGCTCAGCTTGATCTCCGGATACAGGTCCAGGTACTCGGGGCTGATGGCATAGCTGAATACCATGTTCTTCGGGTCCTGGTAGGCGCCACCGAACCAGTTTGCAAAGCCGACCTTGGCCACGCCGTCAACGGCAGCGATGCGGTTTTGCAGCGCCTTCGGCAATGGCTGGATGATGGAGTAGCGCGACGAGGTCACCAGGCGGCTGGCGCCGGCGGCGCTTTGCGCGGTGGACTCGAACGCGGTACGCACCGCATTGAGCATGCCGAACAGCAGGAACGCGGCAATGATCGACACCAGCGTCAGGATGGTGCGCGTCTTGCGGCGGAACAGCGCCGCCCAGATCAGATGCATGTATTTCATGATGTCACTCCTCGCGAAGCCCGCATCGGGGCCGGAGTATGGAGCAAGCAGGACGAAGTGCCTGTGGCAGTATGCCGCCTGCAGAGCTCAAGGCATTCCGTGGCCGCCGAAGTCCGAGCCCGGCAACGGAGATGTCCGTCATCCTGGGGCCGGCCGCAAGGCCGGAACCCGGGATCCATTGTTCGTTCTTTCCCTGATTGGATTTCATCGCATCGGTACCAAAGTCAAAATGGATCCCGGGTTCCTCGCTTCGCTCGGCCCCAGGATGACGGTCATTTCGAGTCCCGAGTCCCGAGTCCCGCAGCAAGTCATGCAGCCGCCGTCTGTTCCACCAGCGTGCCCTTGTCCAGGTGCAGGGTATGCGTGGCGTATTCGGCGGCCTTGGGATCGTGGGTGACCATGACGATGGTCTTGTTGTGATTGCGATTGAGGTTCTGCAGCAATGCCAGCACGCCCTCGGCCGACTCGCGGTCAAGGTCGCCGGTGGGCTCGTCGCACACCAGCAGGGTCGGGTCGGAAACGATGGCGCGAGCGATGGCCACGCGCTGCTGCTGACCGCCGGAAAGCTCGGAAGGCTTGTGCGAGGCACGCTCCTCCAGCCCCACCAGTTTCAGTGCGATGGCGGCGTTCTTGCGTCGCTGCGACGCCGACAGCTTGGTCAGCAGAAGTGGCAGCTCCACATTCCTTTGTGCACTGAGCATCGGCATCAGGTTGTAGAACTGGAAAATGAAGCCGACGTTGGAGGCACGCCACCTGGCCAGCGCGCTGCTGCCCAGAGTGTCAATACGCTTGTCACCCACCCTGATGCTGCCCCCGGTGGGCGTGTCCAGCCCGCCAATGAGGTTGAGCAGGGTCGTCTTGCCGGAGCCGGATGGCCCCATCAAGGCAAAAAAATCGCCCTCGGCAATGTCCAGGTCGATGTTCTGCAACACCTCGACCTTCTGCTTGCCTCGGGTGTAGGTCTTGCTGACATCGCGGATTTCTATCAATGTGCTCATGGTTTGTCTCTCGTTGAAAGTCCGGCTCACCGGGTGGTTCGATGCGAAATTTACTTGGCGGCCACTCGACCATGTGGTTTGAGACACAACACCCAGAACACGGCCGCCACCGGCAGCAACAGCATCGGCACTGGGGAGGAATTGGACCAGAACCATGTCAAACCCTCCGAACCGAACCGGAACATGGCCGGAAGCAGGGTCAGCATGAGTGCCGGGGAAATGAATTTCTTGTTCAATCCGATCATTGGAAGTCTCCTTCGTTGGATCAATGCTTGGCCACTGCAACGCGGGTGCCGTCATGCAGCGCCGACGTCGGCTTGTCCACGACTTCCACGCCGACCGTGACGCCATCGGGCAGCAAACGAAGATCACCGTAGGTCTGTTGCGCCGGGGTGACGGCAAGTTGCCTGGCCGTGTCCCCGTCAAGCACGAATACAACCTTCTGCCCACCGCGTTCGACAATCGCCGAGGCGGGCACTAGCACGCCGCGAGGACTGTCGGCTTTCGGCCGGGATTCCTTTTCCAGGAACGACACGCGCACACCCATGTCCGGCACGATACGTTCGTCCTTCTGATCCAGGCCGACACGCACCTTGACCGTCGCCTTGCCCCGGTCCGCTGCCGGCACAATGGCGATCACATGCGCTGGAATCGTCCAGTCCGGGTAGGCATCCAGCACGGCTTCGGCCGGCATGTGCGGCTTGACCCGACCGATGTAGGCCTCGTTTACATCAACGTCCACTTCCAGCGAGTCCATGTCGACGATGGTACCCACGCCGGTGCGGGTGAATCCGCCGCCAGCCGCCGCTGGCGCGATGATCTCTCCTACCTGCGCGGATTTGTTGATGATCACGCCGTCGAATGGCGCCCGCACCACGGTGTAGTTGTAGTTGACCTGGGCCACGGCTACCTGGGCCTCGGCCGCCTTGGCCTGGGCTCGCGCCGAGGCGAGCTGGGCGCGCAGGCTGTCCATCTGGGTGCTGGCCTGCTCGGCCTGCTGCCTGGGCACCAGACCCCGCTTGACCAGATTCTGCTGTCGCTCGCTGTCGCGCGTGGCCTGCACCAGCTGCGTGCGCATCTCGCCGACCCGTGCCTCGGCGGCCGCTGCGCTGGCCCTGGCCGAGTTGAGGTAGGCCTGTTGCGAACTGTCCTCCAGCCGCGCCAGCACCTGCCCTTCCTTGACGTGGTCGCCTTCCTCGATCAGCACCTCGGTGAGTGTGCCGACGATCTGCGCCGACACCGTGGCCTGGCGACGCGCCGTGACATAACCGGTAGCCTGCAGCACGGCACCCGACTCACCTGCCGATGGCGCGCTTGCGGTAACTGTCTCGACTTCGACCGCACGCGCGCCCGACCACCAGAACCAGGCACCAGCCAGTACGGCCAGCAGAACCGCTGCAACACCGACAAACACCAGCAAGCGTCGGCCGCCGCCATCCTGATCCTCACGATCATTGCGCGCAATCTTCAGCTCGCTGAGCAGATCTTCGCTTTCCAAGAAACTTCTCCCAACCGGCCCGTGAGCCCCTGACTATGGCACAGAATGAATCACAAGCCGGATTCGGGAAAGGGCCGCTCATCAAGCAACGCGGGTGACACCTGTCACGTTGTGGCGCGACTCACCGATTGGTGCAAATGGTCACTCTGCCGCGTTTGTGTTGCGCGAGCGTGACAGGTAGGCCCAGATGGCGTCCTGTTCCACGGGCTTCATGGCGGCGACGGCCCGCCAGGGCATGATGTCGGCCAGCTTTCTGCCATCGGGACGAATGCCCGTACGCATGGCATGCAGGAAGTCGTCCCGGGTCCAGCCTGCCAGTCCGCCGCGAGCCATGTTGATGTTGGCCGACTTCGGCTCGCCGGGACCCAGATCGACGCCGCCGGCAAGTTGCGGTCCGTGGCAACTGCGACACATGGCAACCAGGTACTCGCCGTATTCGGCATTGGCGGCGATGGCGACTTCGGGCCGCAAACGCGGGCTGTGATCGATGACCGTTGCCGGCAGCAGACCACCGGCCTTGCCGGTGAACCACAGAATGCGCCCGAGTGGGCCCAGGCGGCTTGCCGGATGCGACACGGCGACCGGCGGCAATTGCAGCACATAGGCGGTCAGATCGGCGGTATCGCGATCGCTCAGTTCGGACCAGTCCATGGAGGGCATGAAGATCAGGCTTGTGCCATCGGCACGCACGCCATGGCGAATTGCCGCGGCCAGGCGTGGCGCATCGTAGCGACCGCGCAGGCCGGCCGGCGTGATGTTGGCTGCATGCACCTGAGCCACTGGCCCGGCATTCATCACCAGGGTTCCGCGACCGTCAGCGCCGTGGCAATCGGCACATCCGCGTGTTTCGAACAGGTACTTGCCGCGTGCAACATCGGCTGCAGCCATGGGCAGCGGCGCATCGGAAATACTGTACGCGTGGGCCATGGCCGCATTGCTGCGCCACCAGGCTACCCCGACAAACACCGCCACCGCCGCGACCAGCACCAGCAGCAACGCGCCGACACGCCTCAACCAGACAATCATGACACTTCCCCAAGTGGTCACCCGGTGCAAAGCCTAGGCCAGACCGGGTTAAAACACTGTTGGCCCGGCTGTGCCGGAGTACTGCGCGCGGCGCGGCAAACTCCACACATGCGCGGCGGACAAAATGGAGTATGGTTTGGCCTGCGCCGACCCGACCGTCGGCTCGACCTTTCTTTCACGGGAGATCTGCAATGAGCATGATGAGCGAGTTCAAGGAATTTGCAGTCAAGGGCAACGTCATCGACATGGCTGTTGGCATTGTCATCGGTGGCGCTTTCGGCACCATCGTCAAGTCGCTGGTCAGTGACGTGATCATGCCGCCCGTCGGCCTGGCGCTGGGCGGCATCGATTTCTCCAGGCTGAAATGGGTGCTGCAGGCTGCAGGCGCCGACGGCAAGGGCGGCGTCAGCATCAACTACGGCAGCTTCATCAACACCGTCATCACGTTCCTGATTGTCGCCTGGGCGATTTTTCTGGTCATCCGGGGCATCAACAGGCTCAAGCGGAAAGAGGAACAGAAGCCCGACGAACCGGCGGCGCCGCCGGCGGATATCGCGCTGCTGACCGAGATTCGCGACGAGCTGAAGAAACAGCGTGCGTAGTCTGTAACCCGGCATCCCGGTGCAGGGGGACGCGCTTTACATCAACCTGCGGCTGGTCATCCGGTATCCAGGCTGAGCGCAGCACGCGACACCCTGGCTGGTGTGCTGCGCGCGGGTACCAGACTGGATGACCAGCCGTTCGGCTGTTGAAAAGCGCCTCCGGCCTGCGCCGGGATGACTCTCTTCTGCGCCGCCTGGATCCCGGCCTGTGCCCACTGCTGTCCGGAAAAACCGGACATGGACACTTGAACCCGCAAATCCGGGTATCCGTCATTCTGCGCGGAGCCGAAGGCGCAGTCGCAGAATCCATGCCAAACAAGTACCTCGCACATCATGCACCTCGCAGATGGATTCTGCGACTGCAGTCGCTGCGCTCCTTGCGCGCAGAATGACCGGTGCTTTGTCTACCCGTTCAATGTCGAGTCGCGTGTCGCCGCGGTGCTCGAGACTCGGCACTGCGCCCTGGCTCTCTGCAACATTCGTAAGGTTTCCCCGGACAGCAGTGGGCCTTTGCCAGGATGACAGGCGTGCTGCGCTTTTCCGCTCACCGCCAACTGCTCACCGCTTGCCCGAACCCTGACCCGCCGGCAAGCATCCATCCTTGCTGCCGGGCGCCGGCTGCGAACGGCCACTGGCAGTCCGCTCCGGCTCAGCCCTCG
>CAVTJF010000057.1:35000-50992 GCA_963734945.1 uncultured Gammaproteobacteria bacterium | reverse complement strand
GAGCTGTCCCGCCGGGACGCGCCGGGCCTGCAAGACTCCAGCCGGATGGCAGCACGCCTCTTTCCGTCAGCCGATCGCTCTGGCCATGCACGGTGTGTTGAACCTAGACATGAGCGCGCCGAGAAGCCTGCCCGAACCCTATAGGCTGCAAAACGAGGCTTCCGGTTCAGGACAACACCTGCCCACTTTGACGCAGGCCCCAGGCGATACTACTTGCCGCCGGCCTTGTTGAACATGGCCTCGGCGTCGCTGTGCAGCGAGCGCACATCCCTTTGCGACATTTTGCTGGTCTTGCCATTCGCCTCGACTTCATTCAGAACAAGGTCACCATCACTGCCCCAACCAGCGCGCTCGATGGAACTCGGGGTGGCACCGGCCTTTTTCATGTCCTTGCGAATCACCACCCAGGGCTTGCCATCCTTGTAGGCATAGTCGCTTCGGGTCCGCCCATTGGTATCGAAATTGTCCTCGATATCCACCACGAACTGGACATGGTTGTTTTTCTTGAAGATCTGCCACGCACGTGAGCTGTGCTCGCCAAGGGAGGTGCCCTTGGATATCTTCATGCCCCCAAGCTGACCCTGCAGCTCGCGAAATGCAGCTAGCATTTTTTCGCTCGCTGTCGGTTCGGGAATGAGGTTGATGCTCACCTCGCTGGGCTTGCCCTTGGTCAGGACCTGCTGCTGCAGCGGCATGGTGTAGCGACGGTCGCCATCGGTGATATCAGCAACAATAATGAGGATGTCGTCCGGCACCACGCGATTCGGGTTGAATTCAAGGCGGAAGCTCACCGGAAACTGACCCAGCGGCTGGATTGTCTTGTTGGCAATGGGTACCGACGGCTGCTGGCTGATGTCCTCCAGCGTCAGCTCCAGCTTGGCGTTGCTCGAAATGCTCTTTGCACGTGCAACGCCCGGCTGCAACTGAACCGTGCCCGTAATGACATTGTCCGGTGTCGCGGGCATGGTGTCCTGATTTGCCTCGCCGCTCGAAGAGGCGGGTTGTGATCCGGAGTTGCACGCACCCAGAACAAGGGTCAGGGGGATCAGCAGCAGTGCAGTCTTGCGCATGGTGTCTTCCTCATTTTCTCAAGCGTGCCAAGCGAGCGGCATGGGTATGCCGCACGGCTTTTTTTGACAATACAGACCTGCCAGCATAACTGCTGGGCGGCTTTTTGCCTATAGCAGCGCACCACATTTGGCTTCGCAGCTGTGTTGCAGCGTGCACTTGATGCCCGTGCGGCGGTTTTTGATCCGGCAATAAAAAAGCGCCACCCCGGAGGGTGGCGCTCGAAGGACCTACCGTCAGTCCGTGTTGCGGTTGCTTATCAGTAGTCGTAGGACACCGAGAAGCGCACGTAACGCGGGGTCTGATAGAACAGAGGCATATGGTACGTATTGTTGATCGTGTGCGAGTAGCGCGGATACAGATGCGGATTCGTCTGCTCCACCGACTGCTCGTCGGTCACGTTGAAGACGTCCATCTTGATCGCCAGCTTCTGATCGGCGAAGTTCGGACGATACGTGACACCAAGGTCAAGCCGCTTGGTCCAGGGGTTGGTGTCCAGCCTTGCCCGGAGGCGACGGCTGGCCACGGCACCAATGGTATCGGAACCGTAACCGCCACCCGGGTTGGTCTGGTCCGGACCAAAGAAGCCCAGGCAGGATTCCGGCATGCCGGACTGCACCAGCACGGTACCGCGAGATCAGCCACTCGGGCGTGACCTGCCATGCACCATAAGCCTTCAGCTGATGGCGACGATGATTGGCCAGGTAGCCGCGAGCATGATCCATGAGCTGCCAGTAGTCCCAGTCCTCGGTCACCGAGATGTCGGTCTGGCCGAGATCGGAACGAACCTGACCTTCGGCGTTACCCCAGCTGCGGGCGAAGGTGTAGTCGATACGACCCGACCAGGTGCCGTCGAACGGATGCTGCAGGTACATATCCAGGCGCGTAGTAGTCACGCTGCGCATTCGGGCATGTTGAAGTCCTTCTGGGTCACCGTGACGTATGCCGGATCGCCACCGTTGGCCGAGTTGACCTTGAAGTGTTGGTCGCGGTTCGGGTTGAACAGACGGCAGTACGGGTCATCCCAGTTGTAGTTGTCGGTGTTGTAGCCCATGCGCCGTGCATCTTGTCACGCACGAGTGCACGGATCGCACTCGTCGTCGATCACGCGTACCGAGGGTGCGGTAGGTCAACTTGGCGCCGTAGGTCCAGTTCGGGCCCCAGGTCTTGTCGAAGCCGACGATGAACTCGTCCTGATACTGCGGCTTCAGGTTGGTCGAGGTCACCGTGTTCGGATCTGGCGACACGCCGAACTCGTTGTTGGCCGACACCGGACCCGGAGGCCACCGACACCGTCGACGCCGGGCACCGGAGCCAGACCGGTCGGCACACCATTGGAATCGATACCGCGTGTAGGTGAAGTACTGTGTCGGTAGTAGTCCGACCCGGATGCGGCACGCTCACCGGTAGCCTGCGGCAGCGCCAG
Organism: uncultured Gammaproteobacteria bacterium; assembly: GCA_963734945.1. Classification (GTDB taxonomy): domain Bacteria; phylum Pseudomonadota; class Gammaproteobacteria; order Xanthomonadales; family Rhodanobacteraceae; genus DASSBG01. Next base: position 48,498 of record CAVTJF010000057.1, on the reverse strand, counting down.
GTAATAGCGACCGGCGTTGCCGTAGACCTTCAGCGAGGAGTCACCGAACACGTCCCAGCTGAAGCCCACGACGCGGCTCCCACTGGTTCTTCTCGATCCACGAAGTCGTGGCCGTCGACGTTGCTGTTGTGGAACTGGTCGTTGCGGATACCCAGCTGCAGCATCAGGTTCGGGGGTGACCTGCCACTTGTCCTGCAGATAGTAGGCCTTCTGGCGAGCCGACATGCTGGTCATGGTGGTGAACGTGACCTTGGAGACGTAGTAGCCATTGCCACCAGGCGCACCGACGTTGAGGCGGCGTTGATCGGATCATCCGGATCGGACGTGTCGTGAGATACTCCACAATTAGCCCGGACCGGATACGCGACGACCCTGACCCGTGAGCCGCGTACGTCAGGTTGTCGATACCAGCTTGCAGCAGGTGGTCACCCAACTGGTAGTCGAAGTCGACACGCAGGCACTTGGAGCGCGACTGGCGCTCCGGCGAGCCGATTCGTGGCGCCGGTCTGGTTGCCTTTCTGGTGCAGTCGGGCACGAAGGATACGCCGGATCCTGACTGGAGCGCCCGAGATATGAAGGGCAGGTCGCTGGATTGGGCATGAACGACGGATTAGTCATCTTCGGTGTAACCGTACAACACGCTCAGCGTGGCCGCTATCGCTCAGGTAGCCCGGTGTAATGGAAGATCTTGGTGTCGGTCTTGTACGCGTTGTACGAGTTGCTCCGGCAAAGGCGCCCGTGGCGTATGGGTGTCGTTGTTGTAGTCGAACGACTCACCGTAAACCGATAGCCTTTTGTTCCCTTCAGCTTGGTGAACTCGAGAATGTTGTTCTCGTTGATGTTCCAGTCGAGCTTGCCGTACCAGTTGGTATCGTGGCCTGCGTGTACTGACTCTGGCCGGTTCCAACCGAAAAATTCCTGTACGGTTGTACTCGCTCTGCTCGGCAGACAGGAAGAAGAACAGCTTGTCCTCGACCAGCGGGCCACCGACATACGCGGAGTAGCGTGTACGCCACTGGGTGTTGGGCTTGCGATAGGTGTACAGGTCACCCGGGCTCTTGCCTGGCGTGACGTACACTTCACCCGGCTGCAGCGGGACATCCGGGTAGTAGTAGTTCTTCGCATCGCTGCGCAGTGAGCGAGGCTCCCAAAGGGCCTGGCCACCAAAATGCCACTCGTTGGTGCCGCGCTTGCCGATCTGGTTGATCACGCCACCATCGGAACGACCATACTTGGCGCCGTAGCCGCCGATGATGGTTTCCTGCTGCGGCGATGGTGTTGTACGGCAGCTGGTAGGCCGAACCGCTGTAGTCATACAGGGCGGTCGTGTTGTAGCCGTTGACGTAGTAGGCGTTCTCGGTGGCGCCGGCACCAGCGACGGTGACGACATTGCCGAAATAGCCGCTACCCGCGACCACACCCGGCGACAGCAGGGCGATGGATTCGGCGCTGCGACCGACCGGCAGGCGGTCAAGCTCGGCGGCGTCGACGGTGTAGGACGAGGCGACGCTCTTGACGTCGATCGGCGGCAGGGCGCTGGCGCTGACCTGCATGGCGGCCAGTTCCTGAGCGTTCTGGCTGCTGCCTGCAAAGTCCACTTCAGAACCGCCACCCGGGGTCACCGTGATGGTGCGAGTGGAAACCACCGAGCCGTTGTCCATCAGGCTGACAGTGTACTTGCCGACCGGCAGGCCGCGAACCAGGTAGGAACCGTCGGCGTTGATGGTAGCGGTACGCGCTGCACCGGACTCACCCTTGATCTGGATGGTCTGGCCGGATGCGGCAGGCGCATGACCGAAAATCTGGCCCTGGGTGGACTGGGCGATGGCCGCGCCACCCGTAAGACCCAGGCCAACGGCCAGGGCTACGGCGAGGGCATTGCGACGAATTACCGCCCTGCCATTCTTCGTAGGTTTGTTTATCACAATGATCTCCTCGGATCTGTTCAAAAAGGCCTCAAGTGGCCGTGGTACTTAATGCAGCGACCTGATCTTGCCCGGCCACTTGGTACGCCGTTGCGACAAGCTGCCGGGTTCGGAGGCGAGGTGATTGACCCCGGGCCGAGTCCTGCGGCATGTCGCTACTGCGAATTCTTTTGATGCAGACGACCCGACCGAAAAACGGCAGAGCCCCTGCAATCAGGACCAAAAGTAACGCCGCAACTAACGTTCTGTCAACACTTTCTTAGCGGCTTGTTCCCCATTGGCGCTGGCGGATTTCATGAAAATTTTACGCAGTGCATCACAAAACCGTTGCTGGGCATGGAAACCCGTCCATGCAGCGGCTTTTCCCGCAACGACCGTTGCTGCATCGCAGCAATCTTGCGGGCTTGCCGCGTTTTCAGACATCCAGCTGCCCGATGTCCGCAATGGCCATGAAGCGCGCATGCAGGTCAGCCAGCAAGGCCAGGCGGTTGCGGCGCAAGGCCGGGTCGTCGGCCATCACCATGACTTGATCGAAAAACCGATCAACAGGCTGCTGCAATCCGGCCAGGCTCTGCAGGGCACCGGTGTAGTCCCCGTCGACGCAACGCTCGTTGCTGACGCCACCGCGCTCGGCGACGGCCGCGGCCAGCACCCGCTCCGCATCATGCTCGAACAGCGCCTGATCAACACCCCCGGCCAGATCCTCGGCCTGACCATCCTGTTTGCGCAGAATGTTGGCAACGCGCTTGTTGGCGGCGGCAAGGCTGGCGGCTTCCGGCAGGCGCGCGAATTCGGCCACCGCGCGCAGGCGGCGATCGAAGTCGGTGAGGGTACGCGGCGCCACCGCCAGCACGGCCTCGAACTGCGCGGACGCGAAACCCTGCTCGGCGTAATAGCCGCGCAGGCGATCCTGCACGAAGGCATGTATTTCCCCTGCCAGTGCAGCGCGCCGACGTCCGGCATCAAGGGTCGGCGTCTTGCCGTCCTTGCCCTTCTTCAAGCCGGCAGCCAGAGCCTGATCGGGTATGAGCTCCAGCGCCTCGGTGAGTGTCGCGGCAAGATCAATATCCATGCCACCCTCGATGAGGGTGCGGCCGAGACCAAGCGCGGCGCGCCTGAGCGCGAACGGATCCTTGTTGCCTGACGGCTTCAGACCCACCGCGAAGATACCGGCCAGGGTGTCCAGGCGTTCGGCCACGGCCAGCACCCGGGCCAGCTTTGTCTCGGCAATCGGGTCGCCCGCCTGACGCGGCCTGTAGAAGTGGTCCAGCGCCTGCGCCACCTCGGGCGACTCGCCCTGCTGGCGCGCGTAGTAGTAGCCCATCGTGCCCTGCATTTCGGGAAACTCGCCGACCATGCGCGTGGCCAGGTCACACTTGCACAGCGCGGCTGCGCGGGTCGCCTGGCCGGCATCGACGCCGACACGGTTGGCAATCACCCGTGCCAGTTCGGCCACCCGGGTGCACTTGTCCCACACGCTGCCCAGCGACTGCTGGTAGGTGACCTGTTCCAGATCGGCGCGATAGTCTTCCAGCGGCTTCTTCAGATCTTCCTGGTAGAAGAACCTGGCGTCGGCGAAACGCGGACGGATGACGCGTTCGTAGCCCTGGCGGATGACGCCCGGATCCTTCGATTCGATGTTGGCGATGCCGAAGAACCAGGGACCGAGCTTGAACGCACCCGACTCGCTCTCGCCAGCTTCGGCACTGCGGGAATAGGTGGCGATGAAACGTTGGTCGACCTCCATGGTGGTGGTCAGGACCGGCGCCGGCAGCTCGAGATAGGCCTCGTCGAAGCGGCACAGGATCGGGTGCGGCCATTCGGTGATGTTGACCAGCTCCCGCAGCAACGGCGCATCGGAGTGCACCGCGGGCATCGACAGATCGAGCCCCTCGTTCCTGGCGATCAGGCGGCACTTGTCCTGGATGGTCCTGGCGCGGCTTTCCGCATCCACATCCACACAGGCCAGACGCAGCGCTTCCACCCAGCTGTCGGCATCGACCACGTGCACCGGCTGCGGATGATGGAATCGATGTCCGCGGCTTTGCCGACCGCTGGCAAGACCCATGAGTTCAAGTTCGATCACGGCATCACCATGCAGCACCAGCAGCCAGTGCACCGGGCGCACGAAGCTGTAGTCGTGATCGCCCCAGCGCATCGGCCGCGGGATCGGCATGGCCTTGATGCTCGACTCGAGGATACCCGGCAGCAGCTCGGCCAGCGTCTTGCCCGGCTGCACGGCCCGATACACGAACCATTCGCCCTTGTCGGTGGCGATGCGCTCCAGAGCGTCCGGGGCAACGCCGCAGGAGCGCGCGAAGCCTTGCAGCGCCTTCGCCGGCGAACCGTCCTCGTTCAACCCCGCCTCTACCGACGGACCCCGCCGCTCGATGCTCTGCTCCGGCTGCAGACCCGCTACCTCGGGAATGCGCACAGCCAGGCGACGCGGTGTGCTGTAGGCGCGTGCCGCGTCTGTATTCGCACTGATTCCGGCGTTTTGCAGGCCTTCGCAGACCCCGGCAAGAAAGGTGCTGGAAAGCGTATCAAGCGCAGCCGGTGGCAACTCCTCGCAACCCAGTTCGATCAGCAGCGTGCGTGCGTCAGCCATGGGCAGTCTCCCCGTCACCAGCAAGGCGCGACAGGACGTCGTGATCCTGGGGCCGCGCGCAGCGCGGAACCCGGGATCCATCCTGATTTTCGTATCCCTCGCCGTTTTTCCCCGGGGATGTGGAAACGCCAAAAATGGCTCCCGGGTTCCGGCGTTCGGCCGAGCCCGGGATGCCGCGATTCAAGGCGCGCCGGGTGCGCCGGGCGCGCGGGTCCGGGTGGACGGCTTTCAACGATACGCTCATGCCGACACCTCGTCCTCGGCTCCGTGCCGCAGGCCCGGGAAGCCCAGATTCTCGCGCTGCGCCACGTAGGCTTCGGCGACTGCCCGCGACAGGCTGCGCACCCGCAGGATGTAGCGCTGGCGCTCGGTCACCCCGATGGCGCGTCGCGCGTCCAGCAGATTGAAGGTATGGCTGGCCTTCATCACCTGTTCGTAGGCCGGCAGCGGCAGGCCGGCCTCGACCAGCACATTGGCCTCGGCTTCGCAGGTATCAAACCAGCCACGAAGCGCCTCGACGTTGGCATGCTCGAAATTGTAGGTGGACTGCTCCACTTCGTTCTGATGGAACACGTCGCCATAACGCACCGTGCCGTGGGGTGCCTCGGTCCACACCAGGTCATAGACGCTGTCGACGTTCTGCAGATACATCGCCAGGCGCTCCAGCCCGTAGGTTATCTCGCCGGTGACGGGCCGACACTCCAGTCCACCGGCCTGCTGGAAATAGGTGAACTGGGTGATCTCCATGCCGTTCAGCCAGACCTCCCAGCCCAGACCCCAGGCGCCAAGGGTAGGCGACTCCCAGTTGTCCTCCACCAGGCGCAGATCATGCACCAGAGGATCGACACCCAGGGCCTCGAGCGAGGCGAAGTACAGCTCCACGATATTCTCGGGGTTGGGCTTCAGGACCACCTGATACTGGTAGTAGTGCTGCAGGCGATTGGGGTTGTCGCCGTAGCGACCATCCGTGGGGCGTCGGCACGGTTGCACATAGGCCGCGGCCCAGGGCTCGGGCCCCAGCGAACGCAAAAAGGTGGCCGGATGGAAGGTGCCTGCACCAACCTCGGTATCAAGCGGTTGCAGCAATACGCAACCCTGGTCGGCCCAGTACTGATTGAGCCTTTGTATGATTTGCTGGAAAGTCGGCGCGAGCATGCCTGTAATAACCGGAAACAAAGCGCGTTAGTATAGCCGGACAGGACCCGGCAACTGTAGGCGCCCCCCGGGGCCGCGCTGCAGCACCTGACAATGCCGCGGCAAGCGGCCGCATACCCCGCACCCAGAGAGCCGAATGAATTCAGCGCACGCACAAACCAGCACCCTGGGCCGCCGCGGCCGCCTCGAACTGGAAGATGTACTGGCCGCACTGGTGGTGGACGGGTATGTGCGCAGCGAGGATGCCAGGCATGTGCGTGCCGGGGCACGCGCTGGTCGCAAGGCGCTGGAACTGCATCCGCTGGTGGTCGTGTCCCACGCCAAACTGGACAACCAGCTGGACCCGGGCCGGCCCCTCAGTCTGGAGGTGCTGACCGAATGGCTTGCCGCCAAGGCGGGCCTGGATTACCTGAAGATTGATCCGATGAAGGTGGACGTGGCAGCAGTCACCCAGGTGGTGAGCCATGCCTACGCGCAGGGTCATCGCATTCTGCCGGTCAGTGTGGATCGGGACGGCGCCACCTTTGCCACCTGCGAACCGTTTGATCTGGACTGGGCCGGTGACCTGTCGCAGATGTTGCGGCGCGAGATTCGCTGTGTGGTCTCCAGCCCTCTGGACATCAATCGCTACCTGGTCGAGTTCTATGGCGTGCAGCGCTCGATTCGCATGGCGCAGGACGTCAAGAACGAAGGCTACGACCCGAGCAAGATCCTCAATTTCGAACAGTTGCTGGAACTGGGCAAGGATGGCGAGATCGGAGCCGACGATCGCCACGTCGTGCATATCGTCGACTGGCTGCTGCAGTACGCATTCGAACAGCGTGCTTCGGACATCCATCTGGAGCCCCGGCGCGAAGCGGGCAACATGCGCTTTCGCATTGACGGGGTGATGCACAAGGTGTTCGAGTTGCCGCCACCGGTAATGACTGCGGTGACCTCGCGCATCAAGATCCTGTCACGTCTGGACGTGGCCGAGAAGCGGCGGCCGCAGGACGGTCGCATCAAGACCCGCTCGGCTGGCGGACGCGAGGTGGAGTTGCGCATATCGACCATGCCCACAGCGTTTGGCGAAAAGGTGGTGATGCGCATCTTCGACCCCGACGTGGTGGTCAAGGATTTTTCCCAGCTCGGTTTTACCGCCGACGAAAGTGAAATCTGGCGCAGCATGGTCGAGCGCCCCAATGGCATTGTGCTGGTTACCGGCCCAACGGGCTCGGGCAAGACCACGACGCTGTACTCCACGCTCAAGCACCTGGCGCGACCGGAGCTGAATGTCTGCACCGTCGAGGATCCGATCGAGATGGTGTCGGCCGAGCTCAACCAGTTGCAGGTGCAGCCGGCCATCGACCTCACATTCGCAGCCGGCGTGCGTACCCTGTTGCGTCAGGATCCCGACATCATCATGGTCGGCGAGATTCGTGACCTGGAGACCGCGCAGATGGCGGTGCAGGCGTCGCTCACCGGGCATCTGGTGCTTTCCACCCTGCACACCAACGATGCACCCAGTGCGCTGACCCGACTGATGGACCTGGGCGTGCCGCACTATCTCATCCAGTCGACCCTTTCCGGTGTGGTGGCGCAGCGCCTGATCCGCACGCTGTGTCCGCACTGCAAGAAGCCGGCGCCCCAGGACAGCGACTCCTGGCGGCTGCTTACCCGCGGCTGGGACATGCCGACACCAGAGCGCGTCAATGTCCCGGTCGGTTGCCTGGAATGCCGCAATACCGGCTTCCACGGCCGCACAGGCGTCTACGAGATGCTTCCTGTCAGCCAGGAGATTCGTGCGCTGATCAGTGCCGAGCTGGATCTTCCTCGCCTGAAGAGGTCCGCGATGCAGCAAGGCATGCAACCCTTGCGCATCTCTGCCGCCAATCAGGTGGCACGCGGCGTGAGCACCGTCGACGAGGTCCTTGCGGTTCTGCCGCCGACCAGCGAGGATTGAGGTCAGGGACCCTCCAATCAATCCTGAGCAGTTGTCACCCGTGGTGTCTGTTTGCAAGTCGAGGCGCACTGGCGCGGGCAGGCGGCTTGCCCGTCAACTCAGTGCAACGCGGGATTGTGGACCGACACCACCGGCCCGACTCGCTGATTCTGAACGCCCGTGTGACCCAGCTCAGGGCCAAACAGAGGGTCCTCAAGACTTGTTGCCGGCGGGTTGCGCGGCTACTCTCGACACACCTTGACTGGGGAAGTTGACGATGACAGCACAAAAAGTACCGGCCGGCCATGGCTGGCTCTGGATTTCCAAGGCACTGGACCTGCTGAAGAAGCACCCGGTTCCCTTTCTGGTGATGGGCCTGATCATGGGCGTCATCGGCATCATTCCCGTGCTGGGAGGACTGGTGCTGCTGATTCTCGGGCCGGCTCTCATCGCCGGCACCTCCTATGCGGCGCAGCAGGCTGATCAGGGCAAGACACCCGAGATCGGTCACCTTTTCCGGGGCTTTCAGGAGAGCGACCGCATCGGCTCGCTGATTGCGCTATGCATACCCACCGTCGTCGGCGCGGTGGTGGCCGGAATCCTGGTAGGCATTTTTGCCATAGGCGCGGTCATGGGTGCCGGCGCCGGCTTTGCCGATCAGCTTCAGAGCAATCCGATGCTCATGTTCACGGCCATGGGTGCTTCGGCATTGATCCTGATCCCGCTGATGATCATCATCGGCCTGGTGGTCTATGCGCTGACCTTCTTCGCCATTCCACGCACACTGCTGGAGCGGCCGGACGCATTTGCCAACATGAAGGACAGCCTTGCTGCCTGCCGCAGCAATTTTGGCGCCTTCATTGTCGCCGTTGTGATCCTGCTGGTTGGCGTGTTCGTGCTCAACTGGATTTTCGGCCTGCTGCATCTGCAAATTATTGGCGGAATCCTGGTTTCCACGGGGCTGTACGCCGTACTGGGCTCGACTTTGTATTTCGGCTTCCGCGAGGTGTTTGGCGGAGCACAAGGTGAGTCGGCAAGCGCCAGCGTCGCGCCCCCGACTCCGCCGCCTGCTGCCAGCGAACCCGTGCCACCGCCGGCTCCGCCCGAGCCGCCTGCTCCGCCGGCCGGCTGATCGTCGAATCAACGCCCCCTGCGCTGGCGCCGTGCCAGCGCAGGGCGCACCAGGGCCGCACAAAGCAGCCCAAACACAAAGCCGGCAATATGAGTCCACCAGACGACGGCGCCAAAGCTGGGGCCGGCCCAGGTGAACAGCAGTTGCAACAGCACCCACAGGCCAATCAACACCAGTGCCGGCACCCGCACAAACTCGAAATAGAAACCCAGGGGCAGTACCACGCCCAGATGCGCACGCGGGTACAGGGCCAGATATGCCCCCATCACGGCTGACACCGCACCGCTGCAGCCCACGATGGCAATGCTTGCCTGGGACACGCTGAGAGCGCCCATGAGGTTGGCCAGTGCGCCGCCGACCAGGAACAGCGCCACGTACAGACCCCGACCCAGCACCCGCTCGGTGGGAACGCCGAAAATCACCAGGAACAGAAGATTGCCCACCAGGTGCAGCCAATCCGCATGCACAAACAGGGCACTGACCAGGCGCAGCAGTTCAAGCGAGAGCCCATCGCTTTGCATCAGCCGTGCAGGTACCAGACCCCAGTCGGCGACCAGCTGGATGCGCTGTGCCGATGGCACCAGGCTCAACCACACAAAGCTGCCGACGCAAGTGATGACCAGCAACAGGGTGATCCATGGGAATCGCGACCGCCTGCGGTGTTCAAGTTGCACAAACATGCCGGGCTCCCGGGTGGACTAGGCGAAGCGGCAGGCGCCCAGCGTATACGTAGCCGCATGGCTATCGCACCGCGGAACTTGCAGATCCGCCCGCGACCTTGTCTTCTGGCGCCCCGATGGTTTTTCGACAGCCAGGCAGCCGGTGGAAACCGGGGCAGACGGGCATCGACCACCGGACATGATCAGTGACTGCCCCGGCGAGACACCCTGAATCGCTGACCGTCCTTGTCGAGGGTAATGCTGTCCGGGTCGATGGTGATCAGCTTGAGACCACTGGGCAGAGTATCGCCCTGCACCTGGCGCACGCCGTTGATGATCACGAACCGGTCTGCCGGGTTGTCCGTGTACATGTGCATGCTGATATCCAGCTCCGGAATGTCGCGACGCTGGGCATAGGGCAACTCCCAGTACATGGGCGGGCCCTTTGGCTTTACCTGGCCTACAGCTGACGGCTTTCTCCCGCCAGCCGCCGCAACATTCCGCGCCGGGCCGCTTGCCGTACCTTGCCCGGTATCCGCAACAGGCTTCGCTGTCTGCTGCGGTGGCGCCGGACGGTTCGCGGGCTGTGTCGAGGGTTTTCTGCTCTGCGTTTGCTTTTCCGGCGCGGCCTTTGCCACAGACGTGTCCGCCGGTTTCCCGGGAGGCGCCGGTATCCGGGCGCTCTGTTTTGACGTTCTGGCCGCATGTGCCGGCACTGTCGGGGGCGGCGTCCTGGTCTCTCGGGTCGCTGCCGGGCCTGCCGCAACACCCGAACCCATGACGCGCGCCGCCACCGATCGTGCCTTGTGCACGAGCGGTACACGCCAGGTCCATGCAGCCGTTGCCCCCAAGGCAAGCAGAATGACGAATACCCAGGGCCAGCGCCGCCGCCGCCGACGGAAGCGCGGGCTGTCCAGTGTTGGCGCCTTGCCCAGCTGGCGTTGTCGTTCAACTTTCTTGAGGGCTTCGTGAATCAGCGACATGGGCAATCAGGTTCCTGGGGTCATTCCTGGGTGGTACGAGCGAGATGGGGTCCATCTGCGTCCAGCGAGGCCAGCGCAAACAGGGTTTCAGGCCCGACGATGCCATCGGCGACGAGGCCGAAACCCTTCTGCAGGTTCAGCACACGCGCCTCGAGTGCCGCATCGTAGAATGAAGGGCCCTGCGCATGTGTGGGCCCATTATCGTAGCGCGCCAGTTGGCCTGCCACCCATGCGGTCGCCGGTCCGGCATCACCGCGCTGCATTGCTTGCGGGATTTCCGCCGGCAATCTGAAGACTGCCATGAATTGACCTTGCCACAAACGCGCAAGTTCATTGTGCCTGAGCACATAGGCCTTGTCAGCGAAACGTACACGCACCGTCTGCTTGCTGCTGCCCGTCAAAAGCGCAAAACGCTCCGGTCCTCCGGGGGCGGGTTGCAGTACAAGAATGACAGGCCGATTGAACTGGCCTACCTGGCCGAGTGTCCCGCTGCCACGCAAACAATCCAGACCGGGCGCAATCACCTGCGGACATGACCTGGCCTGCTTGACAGTCGCCTCGTCCGCATCAACCTGCCAGCGCGCCAGCAGTTGCGACCAGGCCGCATCAGCGCCACTGACCGGGGTCGATTGCAATACCTCTGACAGCGACTGCCTTGTCGCTTCTTGTGCTCCAGCGGTATCTTTCGCGGCTGACATGCCGGCTGGCGCAGGACGGTGCTGCCACCATGCATAGCCGGCGAGGATCAGCAGCAGCACGAGCGAGGCCAGCAACCAGCGCCAGGCGCGGCGCCACCAGTGGCGTACTCTCCCCGGCAGCGCTTCATCGGCGGCGCGCTGCACGATACGCTCGCCCAGCTTGTCTTCCTCGAGCGCGTACCCGGCGGTCATGGCGCGGTCGGCAATGATGTTGATCACCCGCGGAATGCCGCCACTGCGCTGATACAAGGCGTTCAGGCCGAGGCGGGTAAAGGGCATGCGTTCGAGACCGGCGACCTCGATCCGATGGCGCACGTAGGCCGAGGTTTCTTCGGCATCGAGCGGCTCAAGGTGATAGCGCGCGGTGATGCGCTGGGCCAGTTGGCGCAGTTCCGGCTTCTGCAGCAGCTCTCGCAACTCGGGCTGGCCCAGCAGGATGATCTGCAGCAGCTTCTGGGTCGGGGTCTCCAGGTTTGTCAGCAGGCGTATCTGTTCCAGCGATTCGACCGAAAGCTCCTGTGCTTCATCGACGATCAGCACCACGCGCAGGCCCTGTGCATAGGCATCCAGCAGGTAGCCGTTGAGTGCATCAACCAGTTCCTTCTGGCTGCCCTTGCGGGACGCGACATCGATACCCAGCTCCTCGCATATCGCGGCCAGAAGCTCCAGCGGCGACAGTTTGGGGTTGAGGATCAGAGCGACGCGTGTGTCTTCGGGCAGCTGCTCCAGCAACAGGCGGCACAAGGTCGTCTTGCCTGTTCCGACCTCGCCAGTCAGCTGCACGAAGCCGCTGCCACCGCCCTTGCCCACACCATAAAGCAGGTGCGCCAGCGCCTCGCGATGGCGGTCCGAAAGGAACACGTAGCGCGGGTCCGGCGTAATCGAGAATGGTGCCTCTTTGAGGCCGTAGTACTCCAGATACATGCGCGTACTGTACCCGATTGCGGCGCATCAAGGCGGGCCCTGGAGCATTCGGCGGCATGCCGGCAGACCATCGGTCGCGCAGGGCACCGACCCGCGCATGCACCACGCTCCAGGCGGCGCACCCGACCAGCACAGTGCCTCGCCAGGAGCCCGGCTCCCGCACCCCGAGCCCCGAGTCCCGAGCCCCGACAGCAAGCCATAAAAAAACCCCGCACGCTTTCGGCGTACGGGGTTTCACTACAGGACCCTGGCGGTGACCTACTCTCGCATGGGCAATGCCACACTACCATCGGCGCGGGTGCGTTTCACTTCCGAGTTCGGGATGGGATCGGGTGGTACCACACCGCCATGGCCGCCAGGGAATCGGCGCAGGTCGCGCTCTGGCGCGGACCTACATGGGGTTGATCTTCGTGTACGAAGATCATCTGGGAAGTGACAAGTGTTCTGGTTCCGCCTGACGTGTGTCGAGGCTCGTGGCATGTCGTGAAATCCAACCACCAAGTGTCCTTGGGGTTATATGGTCAAGCCGCACGGATCATTAGTACGGGTTAGCTCAACGCATTGCTGCGCTTACACATCCCGCCTATCAACCAGGTGGTCTACCTGGGTCCTTGAGGAGTCTTGAAGACTCGGGAGATCTCATCTTGGGGCGTGCTTCCCGCTTAGATGCTTTCAGCGGTTATCACTTCCGTTCGTAGCTACCGGGCAATGCCATTGGCATGACAACCCGAACACCAGCGGAACGTCCACTCCGGTCCTCTCGTACTAGGAGCAGCCCCCCTCAAATCTCCAACGCCCATGGCAGATAGGGACCGAACTGTCTCACGACGTTCTGAACCCAGCTCGCGTACCACTTTAAATGGCGAACAGCCATACCCTTGGGACCGGCTACAGCCCCAGGATGTGATGAGCCGACATCGAGGTGCCAAACACCGCCGTCGATATGAACTCTTGGGCGGTATCAGCCTGTTATCCCCGGAGTACCTTTTATCCGTTGAGCGATGGCCCTTCCATACAGAACCACCGGATCACTAAGACCTACTTTCGTACCTGCTTGAGCCGTCGCTCTTGCAGTCAAGCACGCTTATGCCTTTGCACACAGTGCGCGATGTCCGACCGCGCTGAGCGTACCTTCGTGCTCCTCCGTTACTCTTTGGGAGGAGACCGCCCCAGTCAAACTACCCACCACACACGGTCCCTGACCCGGATTACGGGCCCAGGTTAGAACGTCAAGCACATCAGGGTGGTATTTCAAGGATGGCTCCACGCCAGCTAGCGCCAGCGCTTCAATGCCTCCCACCTATCCTGCACAGATGAACTCAACGTTCAGTGTGAAGCTGTAGTAAAGGTTCACGGGGTCTTTCCGTCTTGCCACGGGAACGCAGCATCTTAACTGCGATTTCAATTTCACTGAGTCTCGGGTGGAGACAGTGCCGCCATCGTTACGCCATTCGTGCAGGTCGGAACTTACCCGACAAGGAATTTCGCTACCT
>CAVTJF010000057.1:0-30000 GCA_963734945.1 uncultured Gammaproteobacteria bacterium | reverse complement strand
AGCCTCGTTCAGGCGCACCCGGGCGAAGTTGCGCTTGCCGATCTGAAGCACACCCTCGAAACCGGGCTGGAACACCTGCTGGGCGTCCTCGACCACCTCGGCGTCGATGCGCACGGCACGCTCCTTGAGCTTGCGATTGGCTTCGGAATTGGAGCGCGTCAGCCCGGCTGCCGTGAACAGGGCAGCCAGCCTCAGACCCTCGGCCGGCACCGTGATCTCGGTGACAGGGAGCTGCGCCGTGTCACCTTCCCCGCGCACCACGGCATGCCAGCCGGCAATGGCTTTCTCGGCCTCGGCGGCGTCATGGAAGCGTGCCGCCAGCTCACGCGCCAGTCTCAGCTTGGCGTCGCGCGGATTGAGCTGGCCCGACGCCACTTCCTGCTTCATCCTCGCCAGTTCATCCAGTGACACGTCAAAACTGAGCAACTCGAACCATCGCCACATCAGCTCGTCGCCGATCTTCATGGTCTTGGTCACCATGTCGATTGCCGGCTCGTCGATACCGATGTAGTTGTCCAGCGACTTGGACATCTTGTTGACCCCATCGATGCCTTCCAGCAAGGGCATGGTCAGCACGATCTGCGGCGCCTGGCCGTGCTGCTCCTGCAGGGCACGCCCCATCAGCAGATTGAACTTCTGATCGGTGCCGCCCAACTCGACGTCGGCCTCCAGCGCCACCGAGTCATAGCCCTGCACCAGGGGATACAGAAACTCGTGAATGGCAATCGGCTGCTGCGCCTTGTACCGCTTGTCGAAGTCGTCCCGCTCGAGCATGCGCGCCACGGTGTGCTGGGAAGCCAGTCGCACCATGTCGGCTGCGCTCATCTTGCCGAACCATTCGCTGTTGAAGCGCAGCTCGGTGCGGTCCCGATCAAGGACCTTGTATACCTGCTGTTCGTAGGTTGCCGCGTTGGCCTTCACCTGTTCCGGGGTCAGCGGCTTGCGCGTGACATTCTTGCCGGTCGGGTCGCCGATCATGCCGGTGAAATCGCCGATCAGGAATACCACCGTGTGGCCAAGATCCTGGAACTGGCGCATCTTGTTGAGAAGCACGGTGTGGCCGAGATGCAGATCCGGCGCGGTGGGGTCGAATCCGGCCTTGATGCGCAGCGCTCGGCCTGTCGCCAGGCGCTCGCGCAGGGCTTCGGTCTTCAGGATTTCCTCGGCGCCCCGGCCGATCAGGGCCATGGCCTGGTCGATGTCGCTCATGTGTTGTCCAAATTTTCCGTGGTCGCTGCCTGCTGCTTCAGGTCGTTTTGTGATTATTCCGTGAAGTCATTGAACTGAATCATCATTTCCAGCGAAAAGTCGTTGACGATACTCGCAGCTCAAGGCTATGGTACGTGTCGTCCTGTCAGAAAGCGACCGCCAACATGAATCAAGAGGGGAAGGGTGGCAACACACCCGCAGACTGGCGCGTGCACGCGCAGCGCCTGATGCACAAGCATCTGCGTCACGACCGCCGCCTGCTCTGGTCCGTTTGCACCGTCGTTGCCTGCGTGGTCGGCGTCACCATGTTGCCGGCGCGCGCTGACAACGCCCATCTTGATCCGGGCGACATGATCAGCATGCCCCTGTCGGTTCCGCAGCTGGCCAATGGCAGCGAGACACCGGAACTGCAGGCCCCGGCCTGGCAGACTGTCACGGTCGAGCCGGGCCAGACGCTTTCGCAGATCTTCGACACCCTGGGCCTGGGTTATACCGCGCTCAATCGCATCATCGCCAATCCCGAGGACGCCAGCGCCCTGCGCAACCTGCACCCCGGTGACGAACTCAGCTTCCAGCTTGATCAGGACGGCAGCCTCAAGGCCATGCGCTTTGACCGCAGCGCCGATACCCGTGTGGTGCTGTCGCTGGATGACCAGCAGGTTCACGAACAGATCGTGCAGCGTCACGTGGAAAGACGCGTGCATGCCGGCCAGGCCACCATCAATTCCTCACTGTTTGCTGCCGGCGCCCATGCCGGCATGAGCGAAGCGATGGTGATCGAGCTGGCCGAGGTGTTCAAGTACGACATCGACTTCATCAAGGACATCCGCAAAGGCGATCATTTCAGCGTGATTTACGACGACGTCTGGCGTGATGGCGAGAAGCTCTATCCGGGGCACATCCTGGCGGCCGAGTTCTACAACCGCGGCCACCGCTATACCGCCTATCGCTTCAACCTGCCCGACGGCAGCTTCGCCTACTACGACGAAGACGGCCGTCCGCTGCAGCGCGCGCTGATGCGCACACCGGTCAAGTTCACGCGCATTTCCTCGCGCTTCCGTCTGCACCGCAAACATCCGATTCTGGGTTACACGCGTGCGCACAAGGGCGTTGACTATGCCGCGCCACGCGGCACCCCCATTCACGCCGCCGGCAATGGCCGCATTGTTTTCCGCGGCCGTGCGCGCGGCTACGGCAACTTCGTCGTCATCAAGCACAACGACAAGTACTCCACCGCCTACGGTCACATGAACCACTTTGCCAAGGGCGAGCATGTCGGCACCTACGTGCGCCAGGGGCAGGTCATCGGCTATGTCGGCATGACCGGCCTGGCTACCGGACCTCACCTGCACTACGAGGTACGCGTGCGCGGTCATCAGGTCAATCCGCTGACCGTGACGATGCCCAAGCCGAAACCGCTGCCGGACAGCCTGCTGGCGAAATTCAAGGTGTCGATCGGTTCGCGCCTGGCACGCCTGAAGACCCTCGACAGCAATCGTCTGGCGTGGCTGGCAAGCCGCGGCTCCAGCGCCGCCAGCTCGGACTGAGCGGGTGTCCGGGGGCGAGCTGTTCCTGGGCCTGATCTCCGGTACCAGCGCCGACGCCATCGACGTGGTGCTTGCGGACTTCGAGCCGTCCACGCGCGTCCTCAAGACCCACACTCATCCGTGGCCGCCCGAGCTGCGCAGCCGCATCGTGGCACTGGCCCGCAGCGAAGCACGCATCAGCCTGGACGAGCTGGGCCAGCTCGACGGCCTGATTGCCGACGAGTTTGCCGCAGCGGCCAATGCCCTGCTCGAGCACGCTGCTGTAGACCGCACACGGATCCGGGCGCTCGGCAATCACGGGCAGACCATATGCCATCGGCCGCATTCCGAGCCAGCATTCACCATGCAGCTGGGCGACCCGGCACGCATCGCCGAGCGCACCGGGATTGAGGTCGTCGCCGACTTTCGCCGTGCCGACATGGCAGCCGGCGGCCAGGGCGCCCCGCTATTGCCGATTCTGCACCAGGCGCTTTTCAGTGACGATGAGCAGACCCGGGTGATCCTGAATCTCGGAGGCATCGCCAACATCAGCGTGCTTGCGCCGGGCCGCGACGTGCTGGGCTTCGACACCGGGCCGGCCAACTGCCTCATGGACGCCTGGGCCGAGCGACATCTGGGCCATGCGCCGGACCGCGACGGCGAATGGGCACGCAGCGGCAGCGTGAATCAGGCGCTGCTGTCGCGCTGTCTCGCCGACCCCTATTTTGCACTCGCCGCCCCCAAGAGTACCGGCCGCGAGTACTTCAACCTCGACTGGCTGGATCAGTACCAGACTGACTCGATCGCCGCGGCTGATGTGCAGGCCACGCTGCTGGCGCTCTCGGTGCATTCCATAGCCGCCTCGATTGCTTCATTCGCGCCCGAAGCCGAGGCCGTGGTGGCCTGCGGTGGCGGCGTTCACAACACAGCACTGATGAAAGCGCTGTCCGCTGCCGTGGCGCCCGCGCCGGTGCAGAGCACGGCCGACTACGGTGTCGATCCGGATTTCGTCGAAGCCACGGCATTTGCCTGGCTGGCTCGGCAACGCCTGCTTGGCCTGCCCGGCAACCTGCCCAGCGTCACGGGTGCCAAGGGTCCGCGGGTACTCGGCGTCATCGCTGCGGCGCCGCGCGACCCGGCAAGCGCCAACTAGCCCCGGTCAGGACGTGACAGGCATGTCAGCCGGCATGCGACAGGCAAAGTCTCGCAGCTAAAAGCATCGCATCAAACGAGCCGATCTGGTTCCGGTGAAAGCAATCAGCATGGGCTATGACGTCGCTGGCCGGCTGCAACGGCCCCTGCAAAAAGCGGAAAGTTGGCGCACCCCCGGCATCGTGGGTGTAGAACGTCGCAAAAATGAAGCCGTTCGGATCAAGGTCGATGTTGATCCCGGCGCCGCAGTGCGCGGGCGTACAGTACAGGGCGCGATCGAACAGCGCCGGTACCGTCCAGCCAGGGGCCTCGCTGCCAGACACAGTCAGGTGAGCGGGACGCAGATCTTTTCATTGAACGCAACTCCCGAGCGTGCGCTCGACGCGGGAAAGCCCGGCACCGATGCGCCGGTTTGGCGGCAGTCAAGGCGTTTCCGGCTCTGGCGGCAGCCCCAGGACTTCACGCACTTTCGGCTCCAGCCGGGTCAGACCCGCGCGTCGCCCGAGCTCGATCGCCTGCTGCGGACTCATGTCCCCATGCCGCGCCGCGCCGATCGCCAGCAATGCGCCGACGCGATTGCCCGAAGCGCAATGCACCATCACGCGCCCGGGCGCAGCGTGAATCCGCTTCCACAGCGCATCAGCGTGAGCGATGTCGATGTCCTGTGCTCCGGCCACGGGCAGATGCTCATACGCAAGCCCCGCATCGCGCACCTCGGATGCCTCGTCCCGGTCGCCCATTTCGGCATCGGTACGCAGATTGATCACTGTGGTGACCTGCCTCCCGCGCAGTGCCAGCCAATGCTCCGGCTTTGGCTGCCCACCAGTGACCAGCCATGGCAGCGGGTGATTGAAGGGCATGGCCACGATGCCTTGCGCCGCGTGCGGCTCGGAGGCAACACTCACAGGCTTCTGCGCTTGCATGCCGGCCGGGTCAGCCTGGCAGCCAGCGGCAATGGGCAGCACGGCTGCCATGAAAACCAGAGCAGGAAAGCGCATTCATTTCTCCTTGTCTTCATCACTGAGATGGGCAAAGAACCCTTCCGGTGCATTGTCCAGTGCCGACATCGCATCGTTGAATGCCTGCGACTCGCTGGCATCCCAGGTGCCGCCCAGGTGGGCAATGTCGGCCGATTTGATGAAGGGCACCTCGCCATGCTCCATGCCGACGCCGTGGCGCAGCAGGTGCAGGATCACGTCGTTGATTGACCAGTTGCGCTCGCGCGAGAGCACTTTGATGCGCTCGGCGAGCTCGTTGTCAATGTGCTTGATCAGAATATCCGGCATTCAGGGGTTCCGGGAGACTGTTCAGTTACGCAATTCTTGCACTTTTTTCAGTCCGCTTCAGCTACCGGGTCGCCATTGTTCACATTGACATGCGGCCACAGCAACGCCAGAAGCGCCAGCGTGGGCACGATGAAAAGGCTGCTGAAGATGAAAAAGCGCACATAGCCCCAGTGCTCCACCATGAAGCCGGACATGCCGCCGACCAGCTTGCCCGGAAGGTTGGAAACCGAGCTCAGCAGCGCGTATTGCGTGGCGGTGAACTCCAGGCTGGTGAGCGAGGACAGGTAGGCCACCAGCACCACGCCCGCGAACCCGAGCGTGGAATTGTCACCGGAGATCGCGGCCACGAACGCCCAGGTCTGGCCCGGATTGAGCGCCATCAGCACATACAGGAGATTGGACAGCGCCAGGCCGAACGCGCCGATCAGCAAGGAGCGACGCATGCCCAGGGCGGCAACCGACACACCACCCAGAAAGGCGCCGCCGATGCCGATCCACACGCCATAGAGCTTGGATACGGTGGCGATCTGCTCCTTGGTGTAGCCCGAATCGACGTAGAACGGTCCCGCGATCACGCCCAGCATCTGGTCGGGCAGCTTGAACAGTCCGATGAACAGCAGGATCAGCACCGCCACGCCCAGACCGTGAGTACGGAAAAAGTCGACAAACGGCTCGATGAACGATGCGCCCAGCCTGATGCGCTCGCGCACCCGAAGGGCTTCGGGCTCACGCATCAGCAGCACGGTGATCAACGGCACCAGCATGGCCGCGGCCATGCACAGGTAGGTCACGCGCCAACTGCTGAAGGAGGCAATGTACAGCGCCCCGGCACCCGACAGAATCAGGCCGAAGCGGTAACCCAGGGTATAGGTGGCCGCCAGCGCCGCTTGCGCTTCCTGCGGTGCGATTTCAATGCGATAGGCGTCGACCATGGTGTCCTGGGTGGCGCCGGACAAGCCCGCCAGCGCCGCCAGGGACACGAACAGGCCAAGGTGCTGGGGACCGACTACCGCCATCCCGGCAAGTGCCGCCATCAGGAACAGGATCGAGAGCAGCAGCCATCCGCGTCGGCGACCCATGCGGCCGGCGATGGGGGCCGACCAGCGATCCAGCAGCGGTGCCCACAGAAACTTGAATACGTAGAAGAAGGTGACATAGCTGAGCAGACCGATGGCGCCCAGGGTCATGCCGAACTCGCGCAGCCAGATCGACAGCGTATAGCCGATCAGCAGAAATGGCAGGCCGGAACCGAAACCCAGGATGCACAGAGTCCCGGCCGAAGGTGTTGCGAAGGCGGCCACGATGCCGCGCCAGCCGCGCACTCGGCTTGCATCGGTCATGTCTTCAGGTCCAGGGTCAGCGGCGCATGGTCGGAAAAGCGGTCGTCACGATGGACCGAGCATTGCGCAAGACGCGCTTGCAGCGCCGGAGAAACCAGCTGATAGTCGATACGCCAGCCGACATCCTTCTCCCACGCCTGGCCGCGATTCGACCACCAGGTGTATTCCTCGGCATCAGGCTTCAGGGTGCGCATGCTGTCGACCCAGCCGGACTTCTCGATCAGTGCATTCATCCAGGCGCGTTCCTCGGGCAGGCAACCGGAGTTCTTCTGGTTTGACTTCCAGTTCCTGATGTCCTTTTCGCTGCGCACGATATTCCAGTCGCCGCTGATGATGTAGTCGCGCCCGCTGGCCAGCCACTTCTCCAGGATGGGTGCGAACCAGTCCATGATGCGGAACTTGTACTGCTGGCGCTCGTCCCCCGAGGAGCCTGACGGAAAATACAGGGACACGATGCTCAACTGGCCGAAGCGCGCCTCGATGTAGCGCCCTTCGCAATCGAAGTCTTCCCGCCCGAGCTCCGTCAGGACCGCATCGGGCTTCTTGCGCGAATAGATCGCCACCCCGCTGTAGCCCTTCTTGCTGCGGGCGTCATGGAAGCAGTCGTGATACCCCTCGCGAGTGAATACGGGATCGTCCAGTTGCTCGACGCGAGCCTTGGTCTCCTGCAGGCACAGAAAGTCCGCGTCCTGCTGATCGAACCAGTCAAAGAAACCCTTGCGCGCGCCGGCGCGGATGCCGTTGGCATTGAGGCTGATGATACGCATGTATGTCCTCTGCTCGAAGCGGCCCAGAGTAACCCAATTGGCGCCCCGGAACGAAACTGCTGCCGGCATGGCCGTGACGCAAGAACCCGTCTGCAGCGTCCAGCCCCATGCCTGGGCGGGGAGTCGCGTATCATGTGCATCGGGTTCATGCCGGAAGCGCACGCGATGCAAGGCTATCAACGCAAATTCCTGGAACTGTGTCTGGCACGGGACGTACTGCGCTTTGGCGAATTCACGCTGAAATCCGGCCGTCGCAGTCCGTACTTCTTCAATCTGGGACAGATCAGCTCGGGCCAGGCACTCGCCCAGCTCGGCGCCGCCTATGCGCGTCGTCTGGGTGACAGCGGTGTGTCCTGCGACCTGCTGTTCGGCCCGGCCTACAAGGGCATCGCCCTGGCCGCTGCAACAGCCATCGCCATGGCCGATGACGGCTACGACATGCCATGGGCCTACAACCGCAAGGAGGCCAAGAACCACGGCGAAGGCGGGCATCTGGTGGGTGCACCTCTGGCTGGCGACGTGGTGGTGGTGGACGACGTGATCACAGCCGGTACGGCAACACGCCAGGCGCTTGAACTGATCAGCGCGCAAGGCGCTCGGCCCGCCGCGCTGCTGGTGGCCCTGGACCGATGCGAACCGGGCCAGCGTGGCGGCAGTACGGCCGCCGAGGAAATAAGTGCGGATTTCAATATACCGGTGCTGGCCATCGCCACGGTCGATGACCTGCTGGGGCTGACAGCCGACCATGCCGACCTTCGCCAGCACCACCGCACACTGGTGGAATGGCGCACGTCCCTGGCCGGAAAAGCTCCATGAACCGGCCGTGAGCCTGGGCAGCCGATCACGGCGCAGCGCGCCGCATCGCCGTTATACTCAAGCATCCTCAATACATCCGGCCACCGGAGTTTGTCTGTGCGCAACCGCCTCTTGATTGCCCTGCTCGTCCTGCTGTCCGTTCAGCCCGTACTGGCGCAGAATTCCCAGACCCGCTATCGCTGGGTGGACAGCGAAGGCCACAGGCACCTCAGCGACGAGGTGCCCGCCGATGCCGCGCGCTACGGTTATGACGTGCTCAACTCCTACGGGCGGGTGATACGCCATGTCGACGGTGAAAAGAGCCCTGAACAGCTGGAGGCGGAGAAGGAGCTTGCCAAAAAGCGCAAGCTGGAGGCCGAGCAGGCACAGCGCGACCAGAACCTGTTGCTCACCTACCCCACCGAGGAATCGCTTCTGAGTGCCCAGAAGAACCAGGTGGGCATGACCGAGCAGCGTATCGAGTCGACCCGCATCAACATGAAGAGTCAGCTGGACGGTCTTGCAGGCCTGCTGGACAAGGCGGCTCAATTGCAGCAGAACGGCAAGCGGGTGCCGCCTTATCTGCAGAAGGACATCGACAAGCAGCGCGCTGTCATTGGCGATCAGCGTGAATGGATACGCAAGACCGAGGCGGATCTGCAGAAAATCCGCGCCGAGAATGCTGCCACCCTCGAGCGCTATCGTGCACTGCGCGCTCCACGCGACCCGGACCGGCCGGCTGGTGCCGACAGCGTTGCCAAGCCATAGTCGCCCGGACGTGCCGGGACGCCCGGTAGACGAGCTGCCCCACGGCTGATTCGGGGCATCACCCCCGGGCCGACCCCGGTGCCCGGCCTGCCTTGCGCGCAGTGCATTAAACTGGCGGCCTGATGGCTGGCCTGATCCCGGAAAGTTTCATTGACGACCTGCTTGCCCGCGTCGACATAGTCGAGGTGGTGGAGCGCCGTGTTCCCCTGAAAAAGTCGGGACACGAATGGACCGCCTGCTGTCCTTTCCACAATGAGCGTACGCCATCGTTCACGGTCAGCCCGCAGAAGCAGTTCTACCATTGCTTCGGCTGCGGCGCGCATGGCAGCGCAATCACTTTCCTGATGGAATACGAGCACCTGGAGTTTCCCGACGCCATCGAGGAACTGGCGCAGGGGCTCGGCCTGAGTGTGCCGCACGAAGGCGGCGACGCACCGCGCAAGAGCAACCAGGGCCTGTATGCACTGATGGACGAGGTTGCGGCGCACTATCGCAAGGCCCTGGCCGGCAACCGCGAAGCCCGCGACTATTGCCGTCAGCGCGGCCTGGACGACGAAACCCTGCAGCGTTTCGGCATTGGCTGGGCTGCAGCAAGCGGTCTGATCCGGTCCCTGGGGCACAGCCCCGAGCGCATGGCCATGCTTGAGCAGGCCGGCATGATTGCACGCGGCGACAGCGGCCCGTACGAGCGTTTCCGGCGCCGCCTCATGATTCCCATTCGTGATCGTCGCGGCCGCGTCATTGCCTTCGGCGGACGCCTGCTGGAGGGCGAGGGAGCCAAGTACCTCAATTCACCCGAGACCCCCCTTTTCCACAAGGGCCGCGAGCTGTTCGGGCTGTGGGAAGTGAAGCAGGCCAATACCAGGCTGGACCGCATCGTCGTGGTCGAGGGCTACATGGATGCCATCGCCCTGCACCAGGCAGGGCTGCCGATCGCCGTGGCCACGCTGGGCACGTCGACCACCAGCGAGCACGCCGAACGCCTGTTCCGCACCGCCGGAGACATCATCTTCGCTTTCGATGGCGACCGTGCCGGTCGCGACGCGGCCTGGCGGGCACTGGAAAACATTCTGCCCCAGCTCAGCGACGGTCGTCAGGCCTGGTTTCTGTTTCTGCCCGACGGCGAGGACCCCGACAGCGTGGTTCGCGCCGAGGGCTGCGAAGGCTTCGAAAAGCGCATCGCCGAGGCCATGCCGCTTTCCAGATACTTCTTCGCCGAACTGGAGCGCGACGTCGATATCGGCAGCATCGACGGTCGCGCCCGCCTGGTCAGCAAGGCACAGCCTCTGCTGGAAAAACTCCCCGCGGGCAGCTTTCGTCAGCTGATGTTGCGTGAGCTGGAGAAGCACAGTGGCGCCAGTGTGCGCCTCGCCCCCAACGGATCCGCGCAAGCGCGCCCGCCACGGCAGGCACAACGACGCGCCAGTCTGGTACGCAACATGATTGCCCTGCTCCTGCACCAGCCGACCCTGGCCAGCGAACTGCCCTCGGACCAGCCACTGAAATCGCTGCGGCTGCCCGGCATCGACCTGCTCGCCGACCTGCTGCACCACGCGCGCCAGCGCGACGACATGACCACCGCGATGCTGATCCAGCACTTCGAGGACCATCCGCACAGTGACGCTCTGCACCGTCTGCTGACCGCAGAACGCCTGGTGCCGGGCGAAGCCCTGCGCGCCGAATTCCTTGACGGCATTCGTGTCCTCGAGCGCCAGGCCGTCACCCAGCGCATCGCCGAGCTGGTTGCCGCGCAGAAGAACGGAACGCTCGACGATGCGGCCAAGGACGAACTGCGTCAGCTGCTCGCCAGGAAGGCCGCCGTCGACCAGGATGATTGATCTGCCGTCCGGTGCTGCGCGGCTGTTCAGTCACATGCCTCCTGCGGGCATTACAATGGCCGCTTCCGAAGCCGCCTTCCGCTTTCGCCATGTCATTGCATTTCCCCCGAATGCTCTCCCGCAGCGTGCTGCTGGTCGCCGCCGCGCTGCTCCTGCCTGCATGCCAGAGCACACAGACACAGTGGCAGCTCAACAATGTCACCGGCCATCTGCCCGATCTCCAATTCCGCCTGACCGGCGACAACGGCAAACCGGTGACCGCCGCCGCGCTCAAGGGCAAGGTGGTGATGCTCTACTTCGGCTACACCCACTGTCCGGATGTCTGCCCCCTGTCCCTGACCCATCTGCACGTGGTCATGCAGCAACTGGGCGAGCAGGCCGATCAGGTACGTATTGCGTTTGTCAGTGTCGATCCGAAACGCGATACGCCCGAAGTGCTGCACAACTATGTGCGCGCGTTTGACGACCATGCAATCGGGCTGACGGGCGACACGGATGCCATCCGCAAGCTGACCAAGTCCTACCGGGTCGTGTTCAGCAGTCAGCCCCCGGACCAGAACGGCAACTACGAGGTCAGCCACAGCTCGGCGGTGTTCATCTTTGATCGCCAGGGCCGTGCACGCCTCATTTCCGGGTCGGCCGACAACATGCAGGCCATCGCCCACGATGTGAAACAACTGATCGAGGAAGACTCATGAGACATTTCCCCGCATGGCTGCTGCTGGCTGCTGCGCTGGTTTCACCCGCCCTTTCGGCAACCAGCATGGCGCCCGCGCTGCGCGCCGAGCACGCCTGGATACGCCTGCTGCCCGGCGACCTGCCGGCAGCCGGATACCTGGTGCTGGAAAACCATGGCGACACGCCCCGCCAGCTGACGTCGGTGAGCAGCCCCGACTTCGGCATGGTCATGCTGCACAAGTCGGTGCGCTCCAGCGGCGTGCAGCACATGCAGCA
The DNA here is from genome assembly GCA_963734945.1 of uncultured Gammaproteobacteria bacterium. GTDB lineage: Bacteria > Pseudomonadota > Gammaproteobacteria > Xanthomonadales > Rhodanobacteraceae > DASSBG01. The sequence goes on along the minus strand of CAVTJF010000057.1, from coordinate 18,365 downwards.
CGTTGACAGCGTGACCATTCCCGCGCACGGCAAGATCACCTTCAAGCCCGGCGGCTACCACCTGATGCTCATGAACCGCGTTGGCCAGCTCAAGGTCGGGCAGGTCGCCGTCATGATTCTGCATTTCGAGGACGGCGGCAGCCTCAGTGTCGGCTTCAAGGTACGCCCCGCCAATGCCAGCAGCGACTGATTCACCGCACGCAGCGTGCCGCTGAGGAGCGAAGCGCACCGTAGCGTGGCGCCCGAGAACCAGTGCTGTTGATCCGCAAAGGACGCAAGGGGCGCAAAGAAGAGCCAAAACCGATCTCTTTCCAAAAGAGCTTTCTTCGCGTCTTTTGCGTCCTTCGCGGACAAATGCTGTTCTCGAAGGACGTCCATCCGGATCACCCGGTGCGCTTCGCTGCGATCGGCTGCACCCTACGGGTTTGCGGCGGGTCCGGATCGCCGACGGATGCGACCGCGGGCGTCCAGTTGCACCCAGGCGCGAAACGCTATCAGAGCCGCAATCACGCTCATCATCGAACTCGGTATCCACAGAATAAGGCCACCCAGATACTGGTCGGTCATCGGCGTGATATCCAGGAAAATGCGTCCGCAAATGGCGTAGATCGGATACAGGTCATGATTGACGAAAGTGATGTAGGCGCCGATCAGGATCTGCGGCGGAATCACGGCCAGCGCCACCAGAATCCTGACCCCGGGCGACAGGCGCGCGGGCGGCTTCGGTCGTGTGTCGAGCACCAGCCACCAGAACAGCAGCCCGTCGATGGTCATCGACCAGTTCATCAGCTTGTACAGATGCACATCGAGCATCGCGATGTAGTGGATCGGGTCGTACAGCCACAGGTAGATCAGGCCGACAAACATGATCGCGGCCACCAGCGGATGCAGCACAAAATCGAGGGCCTTCTTCACCGGCGGCCAGGCCAGCATCGGCCGCAACAGTCGACGCCGCAGGCGCAGAGGCAGCCCGCGTCGCAACGCCGCGCCAGGGTAGGCAAGCACCACCAGAAACGGCCCCAGATGATGCAGGCCCAGATGCTGCAGGCGGTGGATGAAGAACTGGTGCTCGGCGTAGTAGTCCAGGTGGCTGTGCAAGCCGATGTAGATCGTGACCAGACCCAGCCACCAGGCAAGCTGTCTGGGCCATGGCGCACAGGCGGGGGAGCGCCGGGCGCCACGCCAGTACAGCACCGCTGCCAGCAGAATGCACAGCACGACGGTGGGCGAAGGCTCCCACGGTATCAACCAGTTCAGTACAGTCATCGGGGTGCGGGCATCGGCAGTTGCTGCGGTGGAAATTCAGCGATCAAACCACACAGGATACCAGCCGCGATCCCGGGATTCTGCCAGGCATCCGGCGACCGCTCGTCAACGATGCCGGGACAGGGTCGGTGGCGGAACGCCGCTCAGGCCGTCTTGCTGCCCGACTTGTCGCTCTTGTCGGCCTTGTTGGCCAGGCTGCGAACGAACTCCGGAACCTCATTCGCGGACAGCGGTTTGGCGTAGTAATAGCCCTGCACGGCGTTGCAGCCAAAGCGTTTCAGCAAGCGAAGCTGCTGGGTGTTCTCCACCCCTTCGGCCACCACCTGCAGGCCCAGGCTCCGCCCCAGGCTGATGATGGCACTGACGATGGTGCGATCCCCGGCCTCGGTGGCCATCTTGTGCACGAATGTGCGGTCGATCTTGACCTGCGACACCGGCATGTCCTTGAGATATTCCAGGCTGGAATAGCCGGTTCCGAAGTCATCAATGGACAGACCCACCCCCAGGCTCGCCAGCTTTTCCAGCACCGGCAGGCTTGCCGCCAGATCGTAGACAATCTGGCGTTCGGTGATTTCCAGCACGATGTCGCGCGGCGCTATGCCATGGGTACGCGCCGACTTCAGTACCTGGTCCTGCATCGCCTCGGCGCGTCGCAGCTGATACCCGGACACGTTGATACCCAGATAGAAATGCGGCAGTTCGGCGCTGCGCCATTGTGCACAGCAGCGCATCGCCTCATCGATGAGCCATTCACCCAGCGGTTCGATCAGCCCGGATTCCTCGGCCAGGGGTATGAAGCTGCCCGGGCTGATGACACCCATGGTCGGGTGATTCCAGTACAGCAGGGCCTCCACCCCGGAGATGCGGCGGCTCGCCATTTCGACCACCGGCTGAAAACGCAGTTCGAACTGCCGTTCGGCAAGACCCTTGCGCAGGGCTGCGAGCATGTCGTGGCGCCAGCTCACTTCGCGGCTCATCCAGCTCTGATAGCCCTCGACGATGTTCTTGCCGCGCTCCTTGGCCCGGTACAAGGCCATGTCCGCATCGCGCACCAGGCTCTCGGCATCATCCGCATCATCCGGGTACAGGCTGAAACCGGCACTGATGGTGATATTGAGCAACCGGCCTTCCAGCTCCAGGGGCTTGTCGATGCTCGACAACAGCTCGCTGACCACCCGCTCCGTTCGTTCACGATCACTATCGGGCAGCAGCAGCAGGAACTCATCGCCACCGAAGCGGCACAGTACATCGGTCTCGCGGATGCCGGCGCCCAGACGGCGGGCGACGGTGCGGATCATGACATCGCCAGCGCTGTGGCCCAGCGTGTCGTTGATTTCCTTGAACCCATCCAGGTCAAAGAAGACCACCGCCAGCGGCTCACCGAGGCGGCTGGCGCGCGCCAGCATGGTATCGAACTGAGTTGCCAGATAGCTGCGGTTGGGCAGGCCGGTCAGCGAGTCGAAGTAGGCAAGGTGCCGTATGCGCGCCTGGGCGTACTTGAGTTCGGAAATGTCGCGACAGACATAGATGCGATTGCAGGTGGTTCCCTCATTGTCACGTACCTCGACCACGGACAACTCCAGTGGTCGTTGCTCGCCGGATTGGGTGAGAAGACTCACCTCGCCGCGCCATTGCCCGTCAGCCACAAGTTGCTGGCGGGCCTGCTGGATTATGGCCGGATCGGTCCCCGGCGCGCACAGGCGCAGCACATGGCGGCCCAGTAGCGCGCTGATGTTCCGCCCGGACAACATGTGGAACGCCTCGTTGGCTGACACGATGCGGTTGCGCGCATCGGTGACCAGCATGCCCTCGTACGCCGCCTCGAACACGCGCGCCGCCAGGCGCTGGCGGCGTTCACTGGCGACCTGCTCGGTGATGTCGGTATAGGAACCGGCGATGCGAATGGGCGCGCCATCGGTGTCGTACTGGGTGATGCTGCGGGCAAGGATGGTGGCCACCTCACCATTGCGCCTGCGCATCTGTATGGTGCGGCTCAAGGGCGCCGTCTTGCGCGCCTGCAGGTGATCCTGCAGCTGCTCCCGGGCCACTGGCGAATCCTCGGACTTGATCAGGCGCTGCATTTCCGATCTGCTGGCCTCGCTGTCTTTGCCGAACCCCAGCATGTCCAGCACGCGCTGGGAATAGAAAACCCTGCCGGTCAGCAGATCCCAGTCCCAGATACCGTCATTGGCTGCGCGCGACACCAGGGCATAGCGCTCCTCGCTCTCTCGCAAGGCCTTTTCCGCGAAGATCTTGCGGCGCACGGCGCGGAGGGAAAGCATGAGCCCGACAAGGGTGAGCAGCACACCCGTGACCACGCCGAACCACCCCAGGCGCCGCTGCAGATGACGGGCACCGGAACTGATCTGCGTTGCAAAGCGATGCTCGATAGGTGCAAGTTCGGCGTCGATCCGATCGATATCAGCCAGTGCGCCGTGGACATTGCCCCGCATTTCGTCGCCAGCGCGCATGGCCCGATGCAAATCATGGGCGGCCTTGTCCAGCTTGAGAATCAGTTCGTCGGCATTGCGCCACGACACCACAGCATCACGAATGCCTTCGCTGGTACCGTGACTGCGGAAGAAACCGAGCAGGCTGTCGATATCTTCCGGCGCGTTGCGACCGGCCAGCAGATGCTTGCGCGCCCTTGTGAAATCCGGCGACGGCTTTTCCAGCTCGATACGCGCGATTCTGTCATTGAGCGGTATCGCGATCTCCCGCTGATAGTCGCGCCATCGGGCTTCGTCACCCGACTCGACGTAGCGGTACAACTGGGTAACTGCATCATTCTGCGCTGTCACCCAGAGCGCGTTGCCAACCGCATAGGCCCGTGCACCGGCCAGCACCCGGCTGCGATACTCGCCCAGCACCAGCAATACGACCACGATCACGAGGAAAGGCCAGACGACTGCAAGCAGTCGGCCGACAGTGGCGATTTTCCACGGTACTCGCGCCTGCGGTGCCATCCATGCCCTCCCATGATCAACCCCGGAGTGTACCCCGAGTCGCTGCTGCCGCAAATTTCTCGCCCGGTCGGGTCGCTGCTGAAATCGCCTGCCGGCCGGATAGTGTGCCCCGCCATGCCGGGTGGCACCGCCCCTGCCCGGTGACCGCGATCATGACCAACCCTCAGACGGCAGGTTTCTCGCTTCGCAGGAAGGCAAGATGTTGCGGCAAGCGTATCTCGGCCGCCAGAGGCAGGTGATCGGAACACGCTTCCGGCAACACCCAGGACTGCTCGATGCTGATGCCATCGGTTGCCAGGATATGGTCGATGGCGCGCCGTGGCTGCCAGCTGGGAAAGGTGGCCTCGCTGGAGCGGGGTGGCTGCAGTCGCGTCCGCTCAAGCAGCGCACGGACTTCACGGCTTTGCGTGTCGCAGTTCAGATCACCCATCAGGATGGCATCGGGGTAGTCCTCAAGCAGCTCGGCAATGAAATCAAGTTGCCGGGCACGCGCCTGGGTGCCCAGCGAGAGATGCGCTACAAGCACGGCGAGGCTGTGCGGCTCCACACCAAAGCGGGCGACCAGCACGCCACGGCCGGGAATGCGGCCCGGGAGCGGATGGTCGAATACCGCAGTCGGCTCGGGACGACTGATCAGGCCGTTGGATGATGCCGCCATGCGCGCCACGCGGCGATTGGGCTGGTGGCTCCAATAGGGCATGCCGGCGGTTTCGGCCAGGTATTGCGTCTGGTTGAGAAACCCCGAGCGCAAGCTGCCGGCATCCGATTCCTGCAGGCCGACGATGTCGAAGCCCCTGATGATGCCGGCCAGTTCGTCCAGATGTCCCTGCTTGTCTGCGTGCGGCAGGACCTGGCGCAGACCGCGGGTGACATAGTGCCGGTAGCGGTCGACGCGCGCGCCAGCCAGAATGTTGCAGCTCAGAAGGCGCAGGCGCACGGCGTCATTGCTGTCGACGCCTTGCTCGGCCGCCGGGACCACGGCATCAGTCATGCGATCAACCGCCCCCGGCAGCCTCGACTGGCCACACGGCCAGCGCCCCGGTGATACCCGCTATCCATTCACCTTCAAGGCGCGTGACCCGGACCGGGCCGGTCAATCCGCCGCAACGGCGTGCAGCAAGCCGCGTCATCACAGATTCCACGCCAGCAGGTTCACTTCGAACCCGATTTGCGCGCCGCCAGCTCCTTGCGTACCAGGTACTCGGTGAGCTCCACCATCTGCTCGCTGCCACCTGCCGAGTCGGGCTCGATGCGGTACTTGCCGTCAATGATGATGGTCGGCGTACCCGCGACACCGGCCTGGCGCTCCCAGGCCATGTCCTGCTGCAGCTGATTGCCGATCACGAAGGACTCGGCGGTGCTGACAAACTCACCCGGATCGACGCCATACTGGGCATAAAACGTCCCCAGATCTTCCAGCGTGCGGATCGGCTTGCGGTCGCGATGCAGGGCATCGAACAGGGCCTGGTGCCCCTTGTCTGCAACACCCATGGCCTTGGCGGCAAGATAGCCCCGTGCATACGGCTCCCACTGCTTGTAGAACACGGCGGGACGGTACGAGTAGACAGCACCGGCGGGCAGTTCCGCCTTGATCTTTTCGGCAAATGGCTGGAAGTGCGCACAATGCGGGCAGGCATAGGAGAACACCTCCACAACCTCCACCTTGTTGCCGCTGTGCGTGGCCACGGCGGGTGAAACAAGCTGATAGTTCTTGCCTTCAACCCACCTGGACGCGTCCCCGGCCTGGGCCGCGCCAGCGATCACCAGGGCCAGACCGGCCAGCAAGACACTCATCGTTTTGGGCATTGCAGGTCTCCAGTTCACATTCGGTAAGGGGTCTTGTTGTCGCCGCGCTTTTTGCCGGGACGGCACACTTTGACCCGTTGCAGGCGCGATCGTTCAGCGCCGGCAGACGCGCTATTGCCCCGCCTGCATCGCACGATGTTCGCGCGCTACCAGCCACTGTGTCATTTCAAGCATCTGGTCGTAGCCGCCGGCACTGTTGGCGGTGTAGCGGTACTTGCCGTCGATGACGATGGTCGGTGTGCTGTTGACCTGCCAGTTCTTGATCAGCTGATCGGCGCGCTTCATCTTGGTGTTGATGGCGAAGGAACTGGCTGTGGCCTCGAACTGCTTGGGATCAACCCCGTAGCCGGCGTAGAACTTGGCGATATCGGCCATGTCCGGCCATTCGTCGTGGGGCTTGGGCCGTCCGCTGGCGAGGTTGTACGTGCCGATCTCGCCGCTTTTCCAGACCGCATCAAACATGGCATCGTGGGCCTTGCGCGCCACGCCGAGTGCCTGCGCCGTGTAGAACGCACGCTGGTACAGCGGAAAGTTTTCATCCGGCCGGAACGATACCGGCAGGTAGTCCATCTCGGCATAGGCCGGCAGCGACTTTGCCAGCTTCATCATGAACGGCTGCGAGTGGAAACAGGCCGGGCAACCGTAGGAAAACACCTCAACAACCTGCACCTTGGACGATGTGCTCAGACGGGGCTGCTGCGGCTGCAGGACAAAGTAGTTCTCGCCCTCCACCCATTTGCTGCTGTCAGGCGACGCCTCCGCTGGTGGCGTCTGCTTGCTGTCCGCGACCTCGGCCGCCTTGCCGGCCTCGACCGGAGCTGTTGCGCTGCTGTCGCTGGTGGCGGCTGTCGCGGGCTGCGACGTGCTGGCCGCTGCAGGCGCCGATGCGCCGTGCGACGGTTCGGCCCCGGTGCTGGCCGCAGCCGGGCCTGCATCAGCCGTGGTGGCGGCCGAGCCGGAGGCAACCGGGCTGGTGGCTGCGGCGGCCGGCACACTGGCGGCACCGTTGTCGTTGCTGCCACCGCTGCATGCTGCCAGCAGCAGGGACGAGAGCAGAATCGGGAGAATCTTGTGCATCACGCGCCTTCCTTTCGGGATCGACTTGCCAGTATGCCGCATGCGGCCTGAATCCAGCCGTTACTTCTGCGCCGGGTGCAGGCCCTCGATATAGCTGGCCAGTGCCGCGATATCCTCCTCGGACAGGCGCTTGGCGATGACAGGCATGATGCGGGCATGCGCCGTGTCGCCCCAGGTATCGCCGTCATGCCAGGCCTTGAGCACCTTCTGCACATAGTCCGCGTGCTGGCCGGCAAGATGCGGGTACGGCGCACCCGGATTGCCGCTGCCGGCCGGGCCGTGGCAGGCCATGCAGGCCGGGATGTCGCGTTTGGCGTCACCGCCGCGGTACAGGGTCTGACCGGGCTGCACCAGTTTTTCATCAGCCACACCGGCCTGGGGTTGCTGGCTGGCAAAGTAGGCGCCCACGTCGCGCATGTCCTGCGGGCTCAGGCTGCTGGCAAAGCCCAGCATGATGGGATTGGCCCGCTGGCCGCTCTTGAATGACGCCAGCTGATTGGCGATGTAATGCTCGCTTTGTCCGGCCAGACGCGGGTACTGCGGATCAGTGGAATTGCCGTCCATGCCGTGGCAGGCAGCGCACACGGCCGCCTTGGCCTGACCGGCCTTGGCGTCGCCCGGCATGAGCTTTGTCGGTTCGATGCCGGCAACGCTGGCCGCCGGAGATGGCGCGGCTGCGCTGGTGGTGACGGCAGCGCCGCTGGAGGACGATTCCGCAGCCTGCTCGCTCTGGGCGAAGGCAGTGGTGCACAATAGGGCCGCTGCAACAGAGGCGGCGATGGCAAACGCATGCCTGGAACTCATGTACTGGGTACTCCCGCAAATGGAATGGCCGCGGGAACAAGGTGCCGCGGCTGCACGTGGTGAATTATCCCTGCGCGGTGCTGAGCGGTCAAACCGCTGGCCGGCTTCGCGACCGCTCACGACTACTCGCACAGGCTCGACTATGAAGCTGTTTCAGAACATCCAATTTCTGCTGGCGGCCCACGATGGGCGTCAGTTGCCGCCCGACCAGGGTGCCGAGGTGGCCTTTGCCGGCCGATCCAATGCCGGCAAGTCCAGCGCCCTGAACGCCCTGGTGAACCGGCGTTCCCTGGCGCGCACATCGCGCACGCCGGGACGCACCCAGCAACTGGTGGTGTTCGAGCTGGACCCGGATCGGCGTCTGGTCGACCTGCCCGGCTACGGCTACGCCAAGGCACCCAGGGCCTTGCGGCAGCACTGGGAGACGACCATCGAGCGCTATCTGCGCGAACGCCAGAGCCTGCGCAGCCTGATTCTCATCATGGACATCCGCCACCCGCTCAAGGACGTTGATTGCCAGCTCCTGGCGTTCTGCACCGATATCGGCCTGCCCTGCCTGTGCCTCCTGACCAAGGCCGACAAGCTGTCACGCACCCAGGCGCAGGCGGCGCTGGCGAAAGCCCGGCGTGACATCGCATCCGCCGGCTGGTCGGCCGACCTGCTGCTGTTCTCGGCCACCAAGATGACCGGCGTCGAGGAAGCGCGGCAGGCGGTGGCCGGCATGCTGGATGCGTCGTGATGCAGGCCCGGATCAACAACCTGCCGAGAGGTCACGGCTAGAAGCTGTACACCAGATTGGTCGTCAGCAACTGATCGGAATGCTTGCTGCCCGGCGCAATCTTGCCGTTGTAGCGCAACTGATGCCCCACCTTGAGCGCCAGCTTGTCATTCATCTTCACCACCAGGCCAATATCGTTCTGCACGAAACGGCCGTCGCTGCCGGCTTCGATCAGCAGTTTGTCCTCGATCGAGGTGCTGTCATTGAACTTGTGGCTGAAATTCATCAGCCCGCGTCCGATGAGTTCGCCTTCGCTGCTGGGCGTGACCGTGGTGGCAACCGGCGGATCACCACTGATGACAACCGTGTCCACGGGCTGCACCCGCTTGTAGCCCGGACCGATCTCGAAGCTCAGCTCGGTATTGGGGTTCTTGATGGCGATGTAGCCGTAGCCGATGGAGGCGGCAGCCTGCCACTGAAAGGCGGCAAAGTCGTCCTTCTCATAGCGCAGTGCGCCAATGACATAGTCCCTGGGGCTCAGCTTGTAGCCGGCCGAGGCGCCGACCTCGTATCGATTGGCGGTGGCCTGGTATTCGTCGGTGGCCACGGTCTGCCCATCGACTACCTTGCTGACCTTCACCTCGCCCTTGTTGCGCAGCGCGGTCAGGTAGAAGTTGTCCTTCCATACCGCGTCCTCCTTCTTGAAGTTGAGCTTGGCGTTCAGACTCTCGGAGCGGCTGTTGCCGCGTGCCAGCGCCAGACCAAGCTCACCGGTACCGGTCCAGTCACCCGGGCTGGCATTGTCATCGGCGGTCTGCGCAGATAGCGGCAGGCTGATGGCGAGCAGGGATACGAGGGTAAAAAGCGTTCTCAAGCGCACAAGGCGTCTCCTGTCAGGTTTGGGGGGAATGTCGCGCCAGTGCTCAGGGCGAGCCGGGATACCAGGCCACCACGTGATGGCGCGCTTCGGCAAAGAATAACCAACGTTCGACAATCAGACCTGACATGACGCTGAACACGGCCAGCGGTGCAAGGCCGACCGAGGCCGGCGGTACCAGCATGGCCAGGCCGACCAGCAGCGCGCACACCACCACAACGAACAGCAGTGCCAGTGTGCGCAGCCTGGAGCGATGCCGCCGCGCCAGCACAAAGCCCATCTCGCGCAACAGGTAGTTGGCCTCGGTGTTGGGCGCGCTCGCCGCTGTCACGTGACCGAAACGATCCAGCCCGGTGGCGCGTCCGGCGTCGGCCACCTGCGCCTCGCGGTCCACGGCACGCCAGTAGCTGCGTTTGCACACGCCAGCCGCCAGCACCACCAGCAACAAGCCGAACAGCCAGCCATCGTGCGCTGCGGCACTGGCTGTCACATCGCGCGCATGCAATTGCAAGGCCAGCACCAGCCACAGCCAGAGGCCGCCGCTGGCCAGCGCCATGAGCAGATACCCCGGCAGGACCTGGGGCAGGCGCCAGGCCGGAATCGGCTTCAGCGAGGTGTAGATGCGTGCGGTGCAGTACACGGTGGTCAAGGCACAGGCCGCCAGAACCAGGCCGGTCAGACGCACTGCGAGGGCATCGCGCGGCGCATGCCGCAGGGCCACCAGGATGAGTAGCGGAACATAGGTCACCAGCGCTGCCACGGCTTCGCGCGACAACCAGGAACTGCGCCACTGACTCAGGCCGCGCCACCCGCGCCAGGGTTTGCCCAGATGCACGGTTGAGGCCAGCAGGCCCGCCCCGGACAGGAACAGGCCGCAGCACAGCGCCACCAGCAGGGCGTTGACCCCGATCACATACACGCCCATGCCCAGGGCCAGGCCCAGCCAGGCCAGCAGGCCGAAACCGGCGCCGGACAGCACGGTGAACACGATGACAGAGAAGGTCGGTCGCATGCTGCAGTGGCCTCAGCGGGAAAGCAGGTCGTTGAGCCAGCGCAGCGGCGTCGGCAACTGATCGGTGTCCAGTCGCTCCTGCGCGGCATCCGCCTGCGGCAGCGACGGCGACGACGAGGCACGCCGGGGTCGTGGCGGCAGGTAGCGATTGACCGGTCGGTAGCCCAGTTCCGGCAGCAGGGGGTAACCACCGCGTTCGGCGACCAGCTGCGACACCGCCGATGCCGGATCGCCCAGGTCTCCGAAATGCCGTGCCCGGGTGGGACAGGCGGCCACGCAGGCCGGCTGACGATCGGCCTCGTCCAGCGACTCGTTGTAGATGCGGTCCACGCACAGCGTGCACTTCTGCATCACGCCGTGATGGTGATTGAACTCGCGCGCGCCGTAGGGACAGGCCCAGGCGCACAACTGGCAACCGATGCACTTGTCCTCGTCCACCAGCACAATGCCGTCCTCGGCCCGCTTGTAGCTGGCGCCCGTCGGGCACACGGTGACACAGTCCGGGGTCTCGCAATGCAGGCAGGATCGGGGGAAGTGGACCACTTGCGCCTGCGGCGCGTACGGGACTCGGGACTCGGGACTCGGGACTCGGTGGTGTCCGACGTGCCCGGTCTGGATGACGCCATGTCGGAAGTGTGCGGGGATGCGGGTTGCTGCCTTTGCTCTTTCTCGAGTCCCGAGTCCCGAGTCCCGAGTCCCGGCTCCCTAGCCGAGTCCCGAGTCCCGAGTCCCGGCTCCTTGACCGAGTCCCGAGCCCCGAGTCCCGGCTCCTTTACCGAGTCCCGAGTCCCGAGTCCCGAGTCCCGATCGTTAGACCCCGACCCGGCAGCCTGCGACCCCAGTTCTGCCGCAGCCTTCCCAATAAGCACGTCAAACGTATGCACCCGGTTGAACCACACCCCGTCGGGTTTGCTGCCCTGCGTGTCGACATCGGGCAAGGGACCGAACTGGCCGCCGTCATTCCACTCCTTGCAGGCCACCGCGCAGGCATGACAGCCCACACAGGTGTCCAGGTCGATCACCAGTCCGAGCTTCTTTTTCGAGCTTGCGGGCAGATCGGTCACGGGCCGGTCGGGGTCAGGGGCCAGAAATGCGGAATCAGGAACATGGAAAGCAGACAGAACAAGCCAATCAGGGGAATGCCGATTTTCATGAAATCGGTGAAGCGATAGCCACCAGCGTAATACACCATGGTATTGGTCGGGTAGCCGACCGGGGTGGCAAACGAGGTGGCGGCGGCAAAGGCCACGGCCACCACAAACGGGCGCGGGTCGACGTGCATGGAATGGGCGACGCTGATGGCAATGCTGCCCATCAGCACCACGGACGGATTGTGGCCCATCAGCTCGGTCAGCAGCGCAGTCAGCAGGTACACCATCAGCAAAGCGGCCAAGGGGCCGTGATCGCCGACCAGGGCCATGCCCCCTTGCACCACGGTGGCGGACAGGCCGGTGTGCTCGATGGCGATTCCCAGCGGCAGAATCGCACCCAGCATGATGATGATTTTCCAGTCGATGCCGGAGTAGGCGTCCTTGCGGCCATAGCAGCCGGTCAGACCCATGGCTACCGCGCCGCAAATGGCGGCAACCGGTATCGACGCCAGATGCAGGCCGGCAACGATCACCACGGCCGCCATGATGCCGACCGCGGTCAGGGCACGCCATGGCGTGCGGTGCGCATCCTCGCGTTCACTCAGGACCACCAGGCGGTCGTCGCCGCGGAGTCGCCGCAGCGCCGGATCCTTGACCAGCATCAGCAGCACATCGCCCACTTCAAGGCTGATGTCGCGCATCTTCTCGCGCAGAATGTGGCCGCGACGATGGATGGCCAGCGTGGCGGCGTCATAGCGCCAGCCAAAGTCCAGCTCCTTCAGGGTGCGGCCCTCGATGCTGCTGCCGGGCGCCACCATGATCTCGGCAAGCAGCCGCTGCTCGTTGCCATCGGCGCGGACACGTCCGCCCGAGGCATCCTGCAGCCCGGCACGGGTGCGGAAATCCACGATCTTGTCCCACTCGCCACGCACCAGCAGCACGTCGCCGGACTCCAGTGCCTGCGACCGCGGGGACCACATGTGGCGATCCCCGCGCAGCAGCTCCAGCGGATACACGCCATATTTCTCACCCAGCTCGGCCTCGGCAATCGTGCTGCCGAGCAGGGTCGAGTCGTCGACCACCTTCAGTTCGGCCACGTACTTGCCGATATCCGCTTCTATGGGCATGTCGGCATCGGTCTTCTTGGGCAGCAGCCAGCGACCGACCACCATCAGATAGATGATGCCGGCCACGGCCAGGATTGCGCCCATGCCGGTGAATTCGAACACGCCAAACCCGGCCATGCCGTGCTCCCGGGCGATGCTGTCGGTCAGCAGGTTCGAGGACGTGCCCAGCAAGGTGCACACACCGCCCATCTGTGCGGCGTAGGCCATCGGCATGAGCACACGCCCCGGCGACGTGCGGGTACGCTGGCACACCCGCAGCACCAGCGGCAGAAAGGTGGCCACCAGGGCGGTGTTCTTGACGAAAGCGCCAATCGGCGCCGTGGTCACCATGATCACCAGTGTCAGCAGCCAGGGTTTCTTGATGCGGCTGAACATGCGCATCAGCGGTTCCAGCGCTCCCGAGCGATCAATGCCCAGGCTGAGCGCAAACATCGCCGCCACCGTGACCGTGGCCTCGTTGCTGAACCCGGACAGGGCCTCGGTCGGCGTCACGATGCCGAGGATCATCAGCAACGACAGCACCAGCAGCGCCACCAGGTCGATGCGCAGCTTTTCGCTGGCAAAAAGACCCAGCGCAAGCAGCACAATGGCGACGGTAGCCCAGGCTTGCCAGGTCATGCCGCGCTCTCCCCGGCAAGCTCCACCCTGTGCCCCGGGCGGCGTGGCTCGGGGTCACGCTGCAGACACACCCTGAGGTCAAACCAGGCCGCCTGGCCGGTCACCGGATCGGCATTGGCGCGACGCACGCCGCGCGGCGGCATCAGGCTGTCGCTGATCAGGTGGTTGAGCAGAAAGCCGCGGGTGTGCTCCGGCGCATCGGCATCCAGCTTCCAGGCCTTGCGACCCTTGCCGATGGCATTCCAGGTCCACACCGTGCCCGGGGCCGTGGCCGCATTGAGGCTGGCCTCGACGCGAATGCGACCCTGCGCAGATGCCAGCCACAACCAGTCGCCGTCGGCAATTCCGGCAGCGGCGGCCGTGCCCGGATTGATGTACAGCACGTTGCGCGCGGCAATCTGCCGCAGCCAGGCATTCTGCGACCCCCACGCGTGATACATGAACATGGGCCGCTGGGTGATGGCATGCAGGGGATAGGTCTCGGCCATGCGCGCGGCGGCATCGTCGGCCAGCAGATCCTCGGCGGGGTACCAGAACGGCAGCGGATCCATGTAGCGGCGGATGCGCTCGCGCTCCTGCTGCGGCGGCTGACGCCGGCCATGCCCTTCGGCGGCCAGCCGGAAACGCTGCAGGTCCTCGCAATACAGCATCAGCGTCACCGCTTCGGCATCACCCTTCAGGCCCAGCTTCTGCGCCCAGGTGAGCCAGTCGCGGTTGGCCATCTTGTAGTAGCGCGCGGCAGCGGGCACGTCCTGTTTCCAGTAGCAGCCGTTGTCGATGTAGCGCTGCAACTGGTCCGGGTTGGGCTCGCCGACGCCGTCGGCATCGCCATTGGCGCCACGCCAACCGGCCAGCAGGCCGACACCCGGCTTGCGCTCATGGTTCACCATGTAGTCCGCATAGTCGCGGTAGCGGGGCTGGCCGGATTCGTCCACCAGGCCGGGCAGGCCCAGGCGCGCGCCCAGGTCCAGCAGCACGCTCTGGAACGGCCGAACATCCCGGTCAGGCTCAACCACCGGCTGGCGGATCGCGTCGGCCACGGTGTCACCATTGCCGATGGGCCGATCCAGCAGGCTGATGCAGTCGTGCCGCTCCAGATACGTGGTGTCGGGCAGAATCAGATCGGCGTAGTTGACCGTCTCCGACCAGTAGGCATCGGAATAGATGATGTGCGGGATGCGGTACTCGCCGCTGTCCGGATCGCGCTGGCACAGGTAATCCCGGGTGCGTGTGGTGTCCATGGACGAGTTCCAGCCCATGTTGGCCATGAACAGGAACAGGGTATCGATGGGGTACGGATCACCGGCGCAGGCGTTGCGGATCACGGTGTGCAGCATGCCATGGGCCGACAGCGGATAGCGCCAGGAAAACGCTTCGTCGATGCGTCGTGGCTGACCGTTGTCGTCCACCACCAGATCATCCGGGCTGCACACGTAGCCCAGCGGCCCGGCATCCAGGCTGCCATCGTCGCGACGGCCCTGCGCCGGGCGGTTGGGCGGCGGCGCCGAGCGCGGATACGGCGGCCGGTAGCGGAAGCTCCCGGGCGTGTCGATGGCGCCCAGCAGCATCTGCAGCACATGCAGACTGCGGCAGGTGTGGAAGCCGTTGGCGTGGGCAGCGATGCCGCGCATGGCGTGCATGGCCACCGGCCGCCCGGTCATGCGCGCGTGTTCGCGGCCCCAGGCATCGGTCCATGGCTGATCCAGCTCGATGGCTTCCTCGAAAGCCACTCTGGCCATGTCACCGGCCAGTGCGCGGATGCGCTGCGCGCTGATGCCGCAGCGCCCGGCCACCGCCTCCGGTGCATGGGCAGGATCAAGAAAGCGCTCGGCCAGAAGGGCAAATGCCGGCACCGCCGTGCGGCCATCGGCCAGCGGGTATTCACCGACCACGGCCGGATGGATATCCACGGCGTCGGCCAGCGCCAGGGCACCGCCGCCCTGCGCATCGCGCGACCAGCACAAGGGACGGCCCTGCTCATCTCGGGCAATGAGCCCATGATCGGCCGCACCCGGATCGCGGATGACCAGATGATGGGCATTGCTGTAGCGCACCAGGAAATCCAGGTCGATGCGGTCGGCGCGCAGCAATTCATGGATCAGCGCGCCGGCCAGCAGGCCATCGGTGCCCGGCGTGATGGGCAGCCATTCGTCGGCGATGGCGCCATAGCCCGAGCGCACCGGATTGATCACCACGATGCGCGCACCGCGGGCCTTCATCGCACCAAGGCCCAGCTTGATGGGGTTGGAGTCGTGGTCCTCGGCCACCCCCCACAACAGCAGCAGCTTGCAGCGCTCCCAGTCCGGCTCGCCGAATTCCCAGAAGCTGCCGCCAATCGAATGCATGCCGGCCGCGGCCATGTTGACCGAGCAGAATCCACCGTGCGCGGCATAGTTGAGCGTGCCGTACTGCTGCGCCCACCAGCCGGTCAGCGCCTGTGACTGGTCGCGTCCGGTAAAGAAGGCCAGTTCATCCGGATTGCGCTTGCGAATGTCGCCCAGCCAGCCGGCGGCGATGTCGAGCGCCTCGTCCCATTCAATCTCGCGAAATTCGCCGCTGCCGCGCTCGCCGGTACGCAGCATCGGCCTGGTCAGCCTGGCCTTCGAGTAGTGCTGCTTGATCCCGGCCGACCCCTTGGCGCAGATCACGCCGTGATTGACCGGGTGATCGGGATTGCCATCGATATAGCGGACCTTGCCGTGCTTGAGATGGGTGCGAATGCCACACCGGCACGCGCACATGTAGCACGTGGTGGTCTTGACCTCGTCGCCGGTCGGCGTATCCAGTGGCAGATGCTTGTGCGGCATGATCCGTTTGCTCGTGGCCGGGACGTCGATGGTACCCGATTGATGCGCGCCGGGAGCCTGCGCGGCAGGAACCGGGTTGGCCAGGCATCGTGGCTTTGAGGCAGGTTTTTCGATCATTTGAGACGAATAGCCGTAGCTATTTTACGAAAACAAGCGGAAAAGCTGGCCGAATCCACCAGCCACAGCCGCTTGTGTTTCTGCCGCCCAGGCTCCCGGTGCTGCGGTATGCTGGCGGGCATGGACCGCTACCAACGCATACTGACCCTGCACCGGACGCTCAGAAATGCGCGCTACCCGGTGTCGGCACAACAACTCATGGACGAGCTGGAATGCTCGCGTGCCACCGTCTACCGCGACGTCGCCATGCTGCGCGATGCCCTCGGCGCACCGATTGTCGGGGGCGGCGACGACCACCCCGGCTTTGCCTACGATCGCAACCAGATCGAGCTGTACGAATTGCCGGGGCTGTGGCTCAACAGCGAAGAACTGGCCGCCCTGATTGCCCTGCACGAGATGCTGGGCCGCGCCGACCCGGGGGTGCTGGCTGGCACGCTGGAGCCGATCAAGCAGCGCATCGAGCAACTGCTGAGTGAGCAGACCGGGCAGAAGAGCGTGCCGGTGGAACGCATTCGCGTGATCGCCTGGGGTGCGCGCCACTTTGACCAGCATGTGTTCCAGGTGGTCGCCGGCGCCGTGCTGCAGCGACGCAAGCTGCATTTCCAGTACCGCGCACGCACCAGCGACAACGACACCCAGCGCACGGTGTCGCCGCAGCGCCTCACCCACTACCGCGACAACTGGTACCTGGATGCCTGGGATGACGGCCGCGAGGCGCTGCGCAGCTTTGCCGTCGACCGCATCCGCAACATCCGCGCGCTGGACGACGATGCCCGCGACGTGCCCATCGAGGAACTGGACGAGTCCTTGAGCTCCAGCTTCGGCATCTTTGCCGGGGCGCCGCGCAACTGGGCCACCATTCGCTTTACCGAGCACGCCGCGCGCTGGGTGGCCGACGAACACTGGCATTCCAGCCAGCAGGGCCGGCGCCTGGACGACGGCAGCTACGAACTGAAACTGCCCTACTCCAATTCGCGCGAGCTGCTGATGGACGTGCTCAAGTACGGCCCGGAAGCCGAAATCGTGGCGCCGGTGTCGCTGCGCGAGGAAATGCGCATCATGCTGCAACTGGCGATCGGCGCCTACGAGAAAGGCAGCGGCTGATGGCCGGACACAAGCACCCGCCGGAACGCAAGACCCGCATATCGCTGGTACTCGGATCGGGCGGTGCGCGCGGCTACGCGCACATCGGCGTGATCAAGGAACTGGAGGCGCAAGGCTACGAAATCGCCTCCATTGCAGGCAGCTCCATGGGCGCCCTGATCGGTGGCATCTATGCGGCCGGCAAACTGGACGCCTATCGTGACTGGGTGTCCCCATTGCAACGCATGGATGTATTCAAGTTGCTGGACTGGACCCTGTCCGGTGGCGGCTTCATCAAGGGCAACCGCATCATCAATGCACTGCGCGACCTGGTCGGCGCCACGGACATCGAGGACCTGCCCATCCCCTACACCGCGGTGGCGGTCGACATCGACGCCCAGCGCGAGGTGTGGTTCTCCAGTGGCTCGCTGTTCGACGCCATCCGCGCCTCCATCGCCATCCCCACCCTGTTTCGGCCGCACCACTACCGGGGACGCACCCTGGTGGACGGCGGGCTCCTCAACCCGCTCCCGGTCGCACCCACACTGCGCGACCACACCGACTACACCCTGGCGGTGGACGTCAACGCGCAACCGGAACCGGGACTCGATGGCGGCAGCGACGAGCAGGCGTCATCGTCGGACGAACCCGACACGCCCAGCCTGATCGACCGCATGCTGCCGAACAGGGAACGCAACAAGGGCCCGCTGCCGGACAATGCCGACTACACGCAGAAACTGGCGCACTTCATCGCCAACCTGCAGAGCAAAGCCGACAAGGCGGCCGACGTGATCCCCGAACCCGGCGTGTTCGACCTGTTTGCCCGCTCGCTGGATACCATCCAGGGCACCATCACCCACCTGAAACTGGCGGCACAACCGCCCGATCTGCTGATCGGCATCCCGCGCAACGCCAGCGCCTTCTACGAATTCCACCGCGCCGAACACCTCATCGAGCTCGGCCGCCAACGCACCCGCGAAGCCCTCGACCGCTGGC
>CAVTJF010000056.1:0-91119 GCA_963734945.1 uncultured Gammaproteobacteria bacterium | reverse complement strand
AACCTTCATGAAACGTTCCGAATTACCAATTCCCAAGCGAGTCGTCGCAGCAGCAGGCCTTCTGGCGTTGTGTGCGCTTGCCGCGCTGATTGCACTGGACTACTTCATCTTCAGCAGTCCACGCGCTGGTTTTTCGACAGGCTCATGGGCCATCGCAGTGGTTGCCGCCCCAGTGTATGTGCTTCTTCAGTTTTTCGCGGAGGGTGTGGCATCCGCTTACTGGGAGGCTCGCACCCGATGGGTCAAGGCGTTACCAATACTTACAATGCTAGTGTTCTACGGTGCTTGGCTTTGGCTTCGCTTCTGATTATTCGGCCAAAGTCTAACTCATCATTCCAGCGGACGCGCTACGCGCGCCGCTAAATTCAGGCGTTAGCTTATATGAAAATCATCGTCTGCCTGCTTCTACTCGTGCCTTTTCTTCCCCACGAGTCATTCGCTAAAAGCGTGACCGCTGAAGATGTGGCCGTCCTCAGTGCTGCAATCAAGAACGACTGCAGCGCCAAAAGGGGTAAATTTGTCGTACTTTCATCCGACACATTTCCCGTAGCCAAGGTCGACGTGATGTCGGACAACCTAGACAACATAGCTAAAGCTGACATATTAAGGCGAAATTCGTCACCATCACAATTGCCTAGCAGCATGGAGTGTAAAAGCGTTAAAATTGTGCCGAATTCAACAATCGAAAAGCTTCTAAAAGATCGACCAACAATGCTTGGGTTGAGTAAGGGTTTTTATGAGGCATACCCTGGCGCCAACACAGTCATGTCCTTGAGCCTTCCGGGATACTCCAAAGATCGACGTGGCGCATTAGTCCATATCAGTTACTCATGTGGCGCTACCTGCGGAACAAGTTTTATCATTCACCTACAAAAAACCAACGGATCATGGCACGTAGTAACTACTTCCAACAGTTGGATCAGCTAACCAATCGTTCCAGCGGACGCCGTACCGGCGCCGCTAAACTCAAGCGTTGGGCTGCACTCGGGCTTCAGGATGGCTGAAATGCCTAAAATCAAGATTGTCAAAGTACCAAGAGGTGATGCGCCATTCTGGGTGCGCGAACAGTGGGTCGGACTTGAGTTGCCACTGGCGCAGAGGCGGCGAAAGGCCCAGCGAGCCCCTTCCTGGAGCGTGCTTTCGGCACCCAGCACATGGCTTGGCGACATAGTGGGGTGTCTTGCTGGCCGGAGTACGCGAACAACGGGTTATGCCGTTCCAGTTTTAGCTGCGCTAGAAATTCTGGGCACCGTATCACCGGACGCAGAGAAATGGTGGCGCACCACTACCCCTCAACTTTGCAAGTCATGGAGACGCTTTCTGTTCAACACTGAAGCCTGTGAAGTGGTCAAGTGACAGTGCGGCCCAACAAATCGCTGCAGCCGATCGTCATCCCGCTACGCGGGCTGTCGTCGGCTGAGCTCGGGCGTTAGGGCTATAAATGCTCAAGCATGTGCCAAAACAATGGAAGGAATATCGGCAAAGAAATATGGTTGCCGCGTTGGGTTTGATTCTCCGGTTTCCTGCGGTTTTTGCTATAGCAATTGCAATCAAGTTATCGCATCCAAACTACGCAGAATATTCATTCACAACCCTAGCAATCAT
The DNA here is from genome assembly GCA_963734945.1 of uncultured Gammaproteobacteria bacterium. Lineage (GTDB taxonomy): Bacteria > Pseudomonadota > Gammaproteobacteria > Xanthomonadales > Rhodanobacteraceae > DASSBG01. The sequence continues at coordinate 89,514 of CAVTJF010000056.1, read as the reverse complement.
CTGGTGTGGCCTTTGGGCTTGGTCGGCATTTCGCGTGGTTCGGTGGCCCCGCCCAAGATGTGGAGTAGCTTGGCTATCAAATCAAGGAGCAGAAATTGGCGCAAAACGGTGCTGCTCAAATTGCGGGTTATGCTTGTATGAAAAGCCCTAACCAGGCGGTCGAGTTCGCTCCGGCCTTCGGCCTCCACCGGACGCGCGTGCCGCGCGCCGCTCACCTTAGGCGTTAGGTGGCGTAGATAACAATGGACAGGACCATCGCCATCGCAAAGCAAACCATCGCATTTCTCAAATCCATCGAAGGGGCTGAAAAAGCTCAAGGCATCCAAGCGGCCGCAAATCTTCAAAGTGCCCTGTCAAAAGTCGCAGCAAATCACGAGGGCGCGCTCAGCGAGCTGCAATACGGTATGAGCGGCAAAGGCGTTCTCGATTGGCAATGGAGCGCAGAGACGCTTGTGAAGTTAGAAGCACTTTGCAACGAGTACTGCATTCATTGGGCTAAGAATCGTGTCGCCACCTAACCATTCGCTCAAGCGGACGGCTGCGTGTCGGTTGCGCTAAGATCATACGCATCGTGGCAGCCGCCACTTAGCTCAAGCGTTAGGCCTCAATGAGAGCACTCAATGCGCCAAGCACTTATCAATGCCACTGAATCAGCCATTCGCGCAGTTGATGCTGCCCGCTTTTTTCAAACCGAGCGGGGGTTCCATGGTCGATTTTACTGCGCTCTACAAAAGCAACTAGAGCAGGCGGGCTTACTGGCTAGCGGTGCGATTCTGGAAATGGAGTACCAAAAGAGCAGGCGTCACGATCTCTCGCAGAGGCCTGACATTGTGTTTCACATCCCAGCCGAGTATTCCAGAGCAACTGTTCAAGAGAACAACTTTGCTGTCTGGGCGCTAAAGCGCCGAGCTACGCGCGCCAAGGCAGAATCCGACTTTGTTCTTCTCGATGAGATGTTCCAATCGCTCCACTATCCGTTGGGGTTCTTTCTAAACATCGATTCTACCGACCCAATGATGCAGCACTACCAAGGAGCTTTCCCAGGTCGCTTGGCTGCTGTTGCTGCACAGCTATCTCATGGGGAAACAACTGTGCGCTGGGCGGCTCCAGATGCATAAACCTAACCACTCGTCCAAACGGACGCGCGTACCGCGCGCCGCTTAACTCCAGCGTTAGGCCGCAGGAAAAATTCTCATGACCTACCGAGTCGAGCGAGTCGATGCGCCCCGTAAGTCATTCGGTGAGTACAAGTACCGCATCTATCGCGACGGCATTCTGGTTGCCCACTACTGGCATGACTACCGTGGCGACGAGCATGGCATCGACTTCGTCAGCGGCCGCAGTGAGACATGGCCCGTGGGCCGCATGGTCGAGTTCGTTGAAGGCGGTGGCCCCAAGCCAACCACGCTCTCAAGGCGCGCCGAGGCTTATATCGAAGAGAGGCTCGCGTAGGGTGGCGCTGCGGCCTAACAAGTCCGTAAGAGACTTCCCGTCAACCCCGGGTGCATGATGACCTGACCTCAAGCGTCCAGGTCTTTGCTTTTCCTTCTGTCCTGCGTACTGCTTTTGCCAGTTCGTTGCGGTGATGCAAAGTTGCCAGACTGCATTTCCGTAATCGGTCTTGTTGAGCCCGTGCTGCCGGCTCGGACCAGGGTAAAAACCGCGCCCGGAGACCTCATTCGTTCATCGGGTTCGTCGGTGTTCGAGGATCAGTCGACACACCTTGGGACGTCCGCCTAGTTAGTCAGGTTCTCTCCGGGTGGGTCTGACCCGTTGCTACCGCATCGCGCTGACGTTGAAACGATTTATGCCATCGCCGCGACCGTGATGGGGTAATCCCCCCGCAAACTAACTGACCCCAGAAGTGGAATTTTCTCGTACCCTACCCCGAGGAGGTTCCATGAAAAAGTCCCGATTCAGCGACAGTCAGATCATGGCCGTGCTCAAGCAGGCCCAAGGCGGCACGCCCGTGCCGGAGCTGTGCCGCGAGCATGGCATCAGTTCGGCCACTTTCTACAAGTGGCGCAGCAAGTTCGGCGGCATGGACGCCTCGAAGCTGTCCCGGCTCAAGGAGCTCGAGGACGAGAACCGGCGCTTGAAGAAGATGTACGCCGATGCCCAGCTCAGCGCCGACCTACTCAAGGAAGCGATGTCAAAAAAATGGTGAGGCCATCTCGACGCCGGGAGATGGCCAAATGGGCGGTTGAGAGCGGGCGCACGAGTATCCGGCACGCCTGCCTGACCTTCGGCCTCAGTGAGACGTGTTACCGCTATCGGGCCAAGGCCTGCCAGGAGAACGCCAGAATCGCTGATTGGCTGGTCCGGCTGACCACGGCCTATCGCGACTGGGGTTTCGGCTTGTGCTTCCTGCACCTGCGCAACGTGAAGGGCTTTGGCTGGAACCACAAGCGCGTGTACCGCATCTACCGGGAGCTGGAATTGAACCTGCGAATCAAGCCCAAAAAGCGTCTGGTGCGTGAGAAGCCGCAGCCGCTGTCGGTGCCTGAGTCGATCAACCAGGTCTGGTCGATGGATTTCATGCATGACCAGCTCAGCGACGGCCGCAGCTTCCGCCTGTTCAATGTGCTGGATGACTTCAACCGCGAGGGTCTGGGGATTGAAGTGGACCTGTCGCTGCCTTCAGCCCGCGTCATCCGGGCATTGGAGCAGATCATCGAGTGGCGCGGCAAGCCGAAGGCCATCCGTTGCGACAATGGCCCGGAGTACATCAGTGGCGAATTGCTGGCCTGGGCAGACGTGCACAACATCCATATCGATCATATCCAGCCGGGCAAGCCACAACAGAACGCCTTCGTCGAGCGCTACAATCGAACTGTACGCTACGGCTGGCTGGCGCGAACCCTGTTCGAATCAATCGAGCAAGTGCAGGACGCAGCCACTCGATGGCTGTGGACATACAATCACGAGCGTCCCAACATGGCGCTTGGTGGCATCACCCCGAAGCAGAAACTGGCACTTGCTGTTTAACTCCACTTTTGGAGTCAGTTAAAAATGGGGGGATTACCCCTTGAGACTGAAACGGGCGGAGTCGTCATTATGCCTGGTGGCGCAGGACTCTTCCTGAACACCAGAGTCATTAAGCACCCTAATAGCGAGTTATATGTCACGGTAGAATATGAAAACCCGCAAGGAGGTGCTCCGCTAACGAATGATATGCTATTTACTCCGGAAGTAAAGGAGCTACATTTTAGTGTTCCTGTTTTCCAAAAAGGACTAAAGAGCTATACAGATTATGTGATTACAGTCAGGGTATGGAAGAAAAAAGGTTCAGACAGGCCGATTGATATATTAGTTCAGAAAGTAAGGTCATATGTTGATACGACCGGCCCATCATCGCTTATGTTTGATAAGCTAAAGCAGAAATGAAAACCACAGGGCCAAACCAAGCGAAAAACCAGCAGCGTCAGGTCTTGCGTTTTGATCTCGGGCGACAAGTCCGCAGCTAGCAAAACGCAAGATCTGACCCTCATGCTACTCAGCGGTAAACTTGGCAGGCGCACTCGCTACCTGCACCGCTGATTTCCAGCGTTAACCGTCACAAGATGAAGCCTTCGCCACAACTTACCGTCGAAAAAGCACTTTGCGCTCGGGAGCAAGGACGCTTGATGGATGCATTCATTGCTTTGAAGCAATGTGCTGAGCGAGGTGAGCAATCTGCATTTATGATGCTTGGATACATGTACGATGTCGGAGAGGGCACGTGCCGTGATACGGCAAAGGCCATCTACTGGTATAAGCAGGCATACTCTTGTGGAGACTCCGCTGCCGCTGCAAATATTGCGACTGTATATCGAGATCAGGGGAAGGCGCGATTGGAGTTTGGCTGGTACAAACGAGCAGCGGATCTTGGTGACGGAGATTCCATGGTCGAAGTTGGTATTCGGTACTTGAGTGGTAAGGGGGTTCGCCGCAATGCTGCCAGGGCAGTTCAGTGCTTTACCGAGGCCCTGAGTTCGACACAAATCTGTGAAGAGAGTCTGGATGCCGCCCGTCAACTCCTGTGGGGCTGTACGAGGGTTACGGTGCCGGCTAACAATGCGTGTCAGGATGATTGACCCGCTGCACCCTTCATGGGCCAGCAGCACTTTGTACCAACCAATCTTCGGGGCTTGCAATCGTGAACAATCCGGCGCGTTGGGTACGGCGTGCGAGTGCCAGCACATCCTTGTCCCGGCTCAGCAGGACGTCGGCGTCTGTCTGCCCGGCCAGCTGCAGGAATTTCTGGTCATCGGGGTCGGCGCAGTTGGGCAGTCCGGTTTTCGCGGACTCGGGTAGTTGTGCTGTATCCACCAGGTGATGGGTTTCATCGAAAGCCTCGATGGCGCGCAGCCGTCGCAGAGGTGAGAGGTCGAGTTGCGGGTAGCTCAGTACGCGCACATATTCCGCGCGGCAGGCGGTGTCCGTCACCGCTTCATACCCGCCGCGCTCAAGCGAGTCGGCCAGCGCTGCGCAGCGAGGATCATGGAACACGAAAAGGTCCAGGCTGACATTGGTGTCCAGCACCAGCCGCGGGCAGTCGGGCGCATTTTGCAGTGCTTCCGCCGCTGGCGGATTGCGATCGAGCCATGTCGCCATCTGGCGATGATATTCGGTCAGCTCGCCCTCGTAGGCTTCCAGTACACAGGGCATGCAGCCACCGCCGCAACACTCGTCGGGTGATGGTCTTTCCGGCAATGGCGGGCGCGGGTCTTCAGACATGGCAGCGCGGATCACTTGCGTGACTTGTTGCGTACCTGGACCACGCGCGGACGGCCCTCGCCGGCACTGCGGCGCTCGAGCTGGAACAGGCTGATGGCGGCAATGAGTTCGCTCAGCTTGCCGTAGCCGTAACTGCGCGAGTCGAAGTTGGGACGCTGCTTGGTGATGATCGAGCCGACGTTGCCCAGTTCCGCCCAGCCGTCCTCGTCGGAGGCTGCATCGATGGCATTGCGGATCAGGTTTATCAGGCCGCTGTCCTGTTTGAGCTGGGCCCCGGTGCGCGGCTTGAGCGTGGATTCCTCATCCGGCCTGCTGCCGAGGATTTCGGTATAGATGAACTTGTCGCATGCGGCGACGAACGGTTCCGGCGTCTTCTTCTGGCCGAAGCCGTAGACGGTCAAACCCGATTCGCGGATACGCCCGGCCAGGCGCGTGAAGTCGCTGTCGCTGGAGACGATGCAGAAGCCGTCGAGGCGGCCGGAATAGAGCAGATCCATGGCGTCGATGATCAACGCCGAATCGGTGGCATTCTTGCCCCGGGTGTAGCCGAACTGCTGCATCGGCTGGATGGACTGGGTCAGAAGCTGGTCCTTCCAGCCCTTGAGACGGGTACCGGTCCAGTCGCCGTAGGCGCGCTTGACGTGCGCCGTACCGTATTTGGCGACCTCCGCCAGCAGTGGCTCGGCCAGCGAGGGCTGGGCGTTGTCGGCATCGATCAGGACTGCCAGTCGGGTTGCGGGGCCTTCAGCCATGCCATCCATCCTGTTGTGCGAGGCCCCCATTCAGCCACGTTCAGCGCGGGCAGGCAAGCCGGCGCCGGCATTCTGCCGCAACAATCGCCTGCCTTGGCAGCCCGAAATGGTGAAACGGACTATTCGGCAAGCTGCAGCCGGTCGGCGAGGATCTGGTGGCGCGAGTTGAACAGGGCGCGAAAAGCCAGCAGGATCACGCCCAGTGTCGCCAGCGCGGTAGCGGCGGCAATCATGAACATGATCACGATCTGGTAGCGCACGGCAGCGGCGGGGGCCGCGCCGGCCAGCATCTGCCCGGTCATCATGCCGGGCAGGCTGACCACACCCATCACCATCATCGAGTTGATGGTGGGGATCATGCCGGTGCGCAGGCTGTCGCGGACCAGTGCGTGGGCCGCCTCCCATCGGTTGGCACCCAGCGCCAGCAGGCCCTCGATCTCGCCGCGCTCGCGCGCGATACCCTGGGTGAAGCGGTCCAGCGCCAGTGACACGCCGTTGAGCATATTGCCCAGCACCATGCCCAGCATCGGTATGGCGTACTGCGCGCGAAACCAGGGGCGGACATCGATGATCCCGGCCAGGGCGATGCCGGTCACCACGAACGACGTCGCCAGCACGGTCAGCAGGCTGTTCCAGTACACGCCGGGAAAACGGCGCCGCGTGCGGCGCACGGCTGCCATGGCGGCAAAGCCGGCCATCAACGCGGCGATTGCCAGCACCGGCAGCGGATGGGCAAGGGCAAACACGTATTGCAGCACAAGGCCCACCAGCAGCAACTGCACGCTCATGCGCACGCTGGCCACCAGCAGGTTGCGGCCAAGGCCCAGACGCAGCCAGGCCGAGATGCCCAGATTGACAGCAATCAGCAGTGCAGCCAGAAACAGCTGTCCGTAGCCGATGTCGACGTAGCCGCTGGTCATGCCTGCTCCAGATTCAGGGTGCGGTCGGCGACGCGCTGCAGCTGATCGGGGTCATGGCTGGTCCACAGGTAGGCGCGCGGGGACTCGTGCTGCAACCACTGCGCCAGCAGCGACTCGATGGCCGCGGCGCGGCTTGCGTCCAGTGATGCGGTGGGCTCGTCGAGCAGCAACACGGTCGGTTCGATCAGCATCGCGCGCAGGGTGGCAACCATTTGCGTTTCCCCACCGGAGAGATCGTCGCCGTGCTGGTCCAGAAAGCTTGCCGGCAGTTTCAGGTGATCGAGAAATTCGTGCACCGTGTCGAGCGGGAAGCTGCGTTGTCGATGGATGCGCAAGGCAAACGGCGCGCTCAGTATGTCCCTGACCCTTGCCTCGGCGAGGATCGGGCGTTGCGGCACCCAGGTGACGCGCGCACGATAGGCCGGCATGTGCCACTCGGCGATGGGCGTGTCCTGGAAGCGGATTGTGCCGGCAGTGGCATCGCGCAGTCCGGCGAGCGTGCGCAACAGCACGGTCTTGCCGCTGCCGGATGGCGCGGATACGGCCAGGCGCTCACCGGCATGCACACTGAACGACAGATCCTGCCACAGGCTGCGCCCGCCGATCGCACAGCTCAGTGCGCTGACATCCAGAAGCGCGCCGGTGGCATCGCCTGCCGCGTCGGGGAGTGCCCTTGCATCGGCTGTCATGGGGTGCCGGCCGGCTGATCGCGCCTATTCGTTGAATGCGCCGTAGCCGCGCAGGCGCTGGTAGCGCCTGTCGACCCGGTCGGCAGGGCTGAGCTTGTCAAGCTGGGCCAGCTCGTTCAGCAGCACGCCCTTGAGGCGCTTGGCCATCGATCGGGGGTTGCGGTGCGCGCCGCCCAGCGGTTCGCGCACGACCTTGTCGACCAGGCCCAGTGACTTGAGTTTGTCCGCAGTCAGGCCCAGAGCCTCGGCGGCGTCCTTGGCGCGCTCGGCACTTTTCCACAGGATGGATGCACATCCTTCGGGAGTGATCACCGAGTAGGTGGCGTACTGCAGCATGATGGTGCGGTCGCCGACGCCGATACCCAGCGCGCCGCCCGAGCCGCCTTCGCCGATCACGGTACAGATGACGGGAATCTCGAGTGTCGACATTTCCCGCAGGTTGCGGGCAATGGCCTCGCTCTGGCCGCGCTCCTCGGCGCCGATGCCGGGGTAGGCGCCCATGGTGTCGATGAATGTCAGCAGCGGCAGCTTGAAGCGCTCGGCCATTTTCATGAGCCTGAGTGCCTTGCGGTAGCCCTCCGGGCGCGGCATGCCGAAGTTGCGCTTGATCTTGCCCTTGACGTCGCGGGCCTTCTGGTGCCCCACGATCATCACTGGCCGCCCCTTGATTCGCGCCAGGCCGCCGACGATGGCGGCATCGTCGGCGTAGGCGCGGTCACCGGCCAGCTCGTGGAACTCGTCGAAGATCACCTCGACATAGTCGAGCATGTACGGTCGCGACGGGTGGCGGGCGAGTTGTGCCACCTGCCAGGCATCCAGGTTGCGGAATATGTCGGCAGACTTGGCCCGCAGCTTGCTCTCCAGCTTGCTGATTTCCTCGTCGATATTGAACGCCTGACCGTCGCTCGCATGCCGCAATTCGCGGATCTTGGCGTCCAGTTCGGCTATCGGCTGTTCGAAGTCGAGAAAATTGGGGTTCATGCAGATCCTGGCCTTGGAAGCGGGCTTGTGACTGACCAGTATAACGGGTCATTCCATGCTGGGTCGCGCCAGCAGCAGGTCAACGCTGGCGATGCCGTCCAGGCGCTCCATCTCGCGGATCAGCGCCGTACTGGCGCGGATGCGCCGCTCCGGCAGCTCCAGATCGGTGCGGGCCTTCTGGTTCTGATAGCCGTGCAGCAGCACCGGGGTGTTGCCCGGGTGGCTGTCTACAATGCGGGCGAGGCTGGAAACGAAGTCCGGCTTGATCCCGTTCAGGTTGAGCCGCAGAAGGCGGGCATGCGTGGCGCAGGCCTGGTCCAGTGTCCATACCTGCCGGGCGCGAAGCTGAAAGCCGCCGTTGTAGCTGTCCGGGGTGAGGCCGCCGGCGACGACCAGGAGGGTGTCGCGGGTGATCAGCTCGGCATATTGCAGCCAGGTTTCGCCGAACAGGCTCACCTCGATGAAACCGCTGCTGTCCTCGACGCGTACAAAGGCCATGTTGTCGCCGCGCTTGCGCATTTCGGCCACATTGCCGGCCACGACCCAGGGCACATCCGGGGGGCGGCGCCGCTCGCCGCCCGTATACGGCTGCGTATAGTTGCTGGCGATCTCGCCCAGGCGGCAGGTAGCCAGTTGCTGCAGCAGCGAGGCCCAGGCATCTGCCGGATGCCCGGACAGGTAGTGCCCAAGGCTGGTGCGTTCGGCCGCGAGCAGTTGCTCGGGCGGCCAGGGTTCCACGTCGGGCAGTGGCACGCTGAGACCGCCGCTGGCGACCCCCGGGCTGCTGCCGAAGATGTCCGCCTGGCCGCTTTCACGATCGCGACCGGCCTGTTCGGCAGCGCGCACGGCTTCGGGCAGCTGCGCGGTCAGCGCGGCGCGGTGGGCCTTGAGGCTGTCCATGGCGCCGGCCTGAATCAATGCCTCCAGGACGCGCTTGTTGAGTCGGGAGGTATCCACTCGCAGGCACAGCTCGGGCAGGTCGCGATAGCCGTCCTCGCGTGCGCTCACGATGGCTTCGCAGGCACCACGGCCCACGCCCTTGATGGCCCCCAGACCGTAGCGGATGCGGCCGTCGGCCAGCGCCTCGAAGGCATAGGCCGAGGCGTTGACGTCGGGAGGCAACACCTCGATACCCATGGCGCGGGTGTCATTGAGCAGGCTGACTACCTTGTCGGTGTTGTCCATGTCGGCGGACAGGGTGGCCGCCATGAATTCGGCCGGGTAGTGCGCCTTGAGCCAGGCGGTCTGATAGGCAACCAGGGCATAGGCGGTGGCGTGCGACTTGTTGAAGCCGTAACCGGCAAACTTCTCCATCAGGTCGAAGATGGCCTCGGCCTGGGGCGCGGACAGGCCATTGCCGGCGGCGCCTTCGCGGAACAGCTCGCGATGACGGGCCATCTCCGCCGCCTTCTTCTTGCCCATGGCACGACGCAACAGGTCGGCGCCGCCCAGGGTATAGCCGCCGACGATCTGCGCCATCTGCATGACCTGCTCCTGGTAGACCATGATGCCGTAGGTCTCGGCCAGGATGCTCTCGACCCGCGGGTCGGGGTAGTCGACTTTCTGTTCGCCCTTCTTTCGCGCCACGAAATCCGGGATGAGGTCCATCGGGCCGGGACGGTACAGGGCCACAAGCGCGATCAGGTCCTCGAACTTGTCCGGCAGGGCGTCCTTGAGCAGGCGCTGCATGCCGGGTGACTCGAACTGGAACACCGCCACCGTACGCGCCTGACTGAACAGCTCGAAGGTGGCCGCGTCGTCCAGCGGAATCTTGTCGATTTCCACCCGCTCTTGCCTTGACGAGTCCCGATCCGATATTTCCGTTCCTTGCGCGCCACCGTCAGAGCCATGCGTTGCGCTCCCGGCCAACCGCGCATTGATCGCCTTGACGGCCCAGTCGATGATGGTCAGCGTGCGCAGACCGAGAAAGTCGAACTTGACCAGGCCCACCGCTTCGACGTCATCCTTGTCGTACTGTGTCACCACGCCACCGCCGCCGGGTTCGGCGAACAATGGCGCAAATTCGGTCAGCGGGGCGGGGGCGATCACCACGCCGCCAGCGTGCTTGCCGGCGTTGCGCGTCAGTCCCTCCAGTTTCAGGGCCAGGTCGATGAGGGTGCGCGCTTCTTCATCGTCGGCGTACAGCTCGCAGAACTCGCTGACGACGCGATCGCGCTCGTTGCGGGATTTTTCCGTGCGCCCCAGCGCGTCGGCCAGGGTCAGGTCCAGCGGCCGCATCGGGATCAGCTTGGCAATGCGGTCGACCTGGCCGTAGGGCATGCCCAGCACGCGACCGCAATCGCGCAGCACGGCCTTGGCGGCCATGGAGCCGTAGGTGATGATCTGGCTGACGTGATCGCGGCCGTACTTGTCGGCCACGTAGTCGATGACCTGGTCGCGACGATCCATGCAGAAGTCGATGTCGAAGTCGGGCATCGACACGCGCTCGGGATTGAGAAAGCGCTCGAACAGCAGGTTGAACTGGAGCGGATCGACATCGGTGATCCTCAGTGCCCAGGCCACTACCGACCCTGCACCTGAACCGCGACCCGGGCCAACCGGGATATCCTGCCCCTTGGCCCAGCGAATGAAGTCCGACACGATCAGAAAGTAGCCGGGAAAGCCCATCTGGTTGATCACGTCCAGCTCGTGATCAAGGCGTTCGCTGTAGTCCTGACGCTCGTATCCGGCGGCGGTGCCGTGTTCGGCAAGGCGGGCCTCGAGCCCTTCGCGGGCGCTGCTGCGGATGAAGCTTTCCAGGTCGTGTCCATCCGGCACCGGGAACTGCGGCAGATGGTAGGTGCCAAACTCGAGCACCAGGTTGCAGCGTTTGGCCAGCTCCACCGTATTGGCCAGCGCCTCGGGCAGGTCGGCGAACAGCTCGCTCATTTCCTCCGGCGATTTCAGGTACTGCTCGGGCGAGTAGTCGTGCGGTCGGCGCGGGTCGGCCAGCACCCGGCCGTCATGGATGCATACGCGCGCCTCGTGGGCATCGAAGTCCGACTTGTGCACGAAACGCACGTCATTGCTGGCCAATAGTGGCAGTCCCGCTTCGCTGGCCAGCGACTGGGCCGATTGCACCCATTCCTCTTCCGCATCACGGCCACAGCGGCTGATCTCCAGATACAGGCGTTGCGGGAACCGTTGTGCCAGCCAGTCGAGTTGCTGCCGCGCCAGCGGCAGTCGGCCTTCCTGGCAGGCACGCGCCACGGCGCTGTCGCGACCGGCCAGCACGATCAGGCCGGCGCTGCATTCGTGCAGCCAGGATGCCTGGACAAGCGCATGCCCGTGTTCCTGTCCGTCCAGCCAGGCGCGTGATACCAGGCGCGACAGGTTGAGATAGCCTTCGCGGTTCTGGCACAGCACGGTCAGGCGGCTGGGCGGCTCGTTGTCGCGGCTTGCCGCCAACCACAGATCACAACCGGCCAGGGGCTTGATGCCGGCGGCGCGCGCGGCGCGGTAGAACTTGACCAGGGCAAACAGGTTGCTGTCGTCGGTGACGGCCACCGCCGGCATGCCCGCCTCGACGCAGGCCTTGATCAGCGCCTTGATGCGAACGGTGGAGTCGACCAGTGCATATTCGCTGTGCACATGGCAGTGGATGAAGGTTGCGCTCATGCCGGGCTGCCCAGTCGGGCAAGCGCACGGCGTACCGGGGCATAGCTGCGCCGGTGCTGCGGGCAGGGGCCAAGCCGCGACAGGGCCTGCAGGTGCGCGCGCGTCGGGTAACCCTTGTGTGCGGCAAAGCCGTAGCCGGGAAAGTGCTGATCCATTTCCAGCATCAGCGTGTCCCGCGCCACCTTGGCGATGATGGACGCGGCACTGATGGCCTGTTCGCTGGCGTCGCCGCCGACAATCGCGCGCGCCGGGCACGGCAGCTTGTCGGGCAGGCAGTTGCCGTCGATCAGGGCCAGCCCGGGGCAGGGGTCAAGGCCCTGCAGCGATTGGCGCATGCCATGCAGGGTGGCCTGCAGGATGTTCAGATGATCGATCTCGCTGGCCTCGACCATCACCAGCGACCACGCCAGCGCCTGCTCGCGAATCTGCAATGAGAGATCCTCGCGGCGCCTGGCGCTCAGCCGTTTCGAATCGGCCAGTCCGGGAATGGGCCGGGCGGGGTCCAGAATGACCGCGGCGACCGCCAGCGGGCCGGCCAGCGGCCCGCGGCCAGCTTCGTCGACACCGGCGATGAGTGGCGGTGCCTCATGCATGGCCGGTTCGCTCGGGCAGCAGATCAATCACGGCGCGGGCGGCGCGATCAGCCGGATGTCCGCGGTCGTCATCACCCCGGAGCAGCCGGTGCAGGCGGGTGAATTGGTCGCGCATGTGCTGGCGCCGGGGCGCGTCATGCCACAGTGACAACACGGTTTCGGCCAGCATGGCCGGGTGACAGTCCGCCTGCATGCGTTCGGGCACCAGTTCCTCGCCAGCGAGCACGTTGGGCAATGAGTACAGGCTTGTGGTCATCAGTTTCAGGCTGCGGATCAATGCGTGGGTCAAGGGCGCAATGCGGTAGGCAACCACCATCGGGCATTTGGCGAGCATGGCCTCCAGCGCAACCGTACCCGAGGCCAGCAGGGCCACGTCTGCCGCCAGCAGCGTCTGGTCGGCCTGACCGTGCAGAAGCTCGATCAGGGGCGCCGAGCCCGATTGTGCCGCATGCGCAGCACGCTCTTCCAGTCGCGCCTGCAAGGCACTGAAGCAGCGGCGGTTGGCGGCGGGCAGCAGCACCCGAAGCCCGGGAATTTGCGCCGTCAGGCGCTCGGCGGCATCAATGAAATCATCACCCAGTCGTTCGATCTCGCTGCCACGGCTGCCGGGCAGCAGGGCCAGGACCGGCGCGTCTGCCGGCAGGCCCAACTGCTTGCGTGCAGCCTGCCTGTCAGGATCAAGGGCGAAGCGTTCGGCCAGAGGGTGGCCAACGAAGCATGCATCCACACCGTGACGCGCGTAGATGGCAGGCTCCATCGGGAACAGGCACAAGACGCGCTCGGCGCTGCGACCGATATGCTCGGCCCGTTTCTCGCGCCAGGCCCAGACCGAGGGACTGACATAGTGCAGCGTCGTCAGTCCTGCCTTTTTCAGGCGCCGCTCCAGGCCCAGGTTGAAGTCCGGGGCGTCGATGCCGATCACCGCATCGGGACGCGCCTGGATCAGGCGGTTTCCCAGTCGCCGTCGAAGCCGCAACAGGCGCGGCAGGTGGCGCAGCACCTCGGCAATCCCCATGACCGACAGTTCACCGACATCGTGCCAGCAATCCACGCCCGCCGCCGCCATGCGCGGTCCGCCAATACCGACCAGACGCACGCCTGGCAATTGGCGCCGCAGTGCTTCAGCCAGGTCGGCACCCAGCACGTCGCCCGAATCCTCGCCGGCGACCAGCGCTATGAGTGGCGATTGCGCGCCGTTCCCGAGCCCCGAGTCCCGAGTCCCGAGTGCCGCGCCCATCACCGAACCAGCGAGCGCTCGCTGGCGTCGATGAAGTCGAGGAACTGGCGCGCATCAGTCGACGATTCGGCCATTTCCGCAATCCTGACGCGTGCCTCGGCGAGCGGCTGACCGGACAGGTACAAGGCACGATAGACGCGCTTGATGGCACCGATGCGCTCCGCATCGTAGCCGCGGCGGCGCAGGCCCTCGCTGTTGATGCCCTTGGGCTTGGCGAAGTTGCCGGCCACGGTGACAAAGGGCGGCACGTCGCGATTGATCACCGAGCCCATGGAAGTGAATGCATGGCTGCCGATCTTGCAGAACTGGTGCACCAGAGTGAAGCCGCCGAAAACAACATGGTCGTCCACGTGGACGTGTCCGGCCAGCGAAGCGGCATTGGCGAAGGTGATGTTGTTGCCGATGATGCAGTCGTGGGCAATGTGGACATAGGCCATCACCCAGTTGTCGTCACCGACCCGCGTCAGGCCGCCGCCATCGGCAGTGCCGCGGCTGAAGGTGCAGAACTCGCGGATCACGTTGCGGTCACCGATGACCAGCTCGGTGTCTTCGCCGTGAAACTTCTTGTCCTGTGGCTCGCTGCCCAGCGATGCAAATTGCCAGATGCGGTTTTCGCGGCCAATCCGGGTGGGGCCGTCGATCACGACATGCGGGCCGATCCAGGTGTTGTCGCCAATCTCCACATTGGCGCCGATCACGGAGCCGGCGCCGATGCTGACTCCGGTACCCAGCTTGGCACTCGGATCGATATGGGCGCTGGCGTGAATCATCCTTCGCTGCGCTCGGCGCAGAGAATTTCTGCGCTGGCGGCCTCTTCGCCATCAACCAGGGCACGGCATTCGAACAGGCCCATGCGCCTGAGCATGCGTTTCTGGTGTATTTCCATGACCAGTTGGTCTCCCGGCGCCACGGTTCGGGAAAAGCGTGCCTTGTCCACCTTCACCAGGTAGTACAGGGGTGCGGCCTGCTTTTCGCCGGCGGACAACTGCACCAGCACACCCGAGGCCTGGGCCATGGCCTCGATGATCAGCACGCCCGGCATGACCGGGTTGCCGGGAAAGTGTCCCTGGAAAAACGGCTCGTTGATGGTCACGTTCTTGATGGCGCGCAGGCTCTTGCCGGGGTCGCACTCCAGTACCCGGTCCACCAGCAGGAACGGGTAGCGATGCGGCAGCATGTCGAGTATGCGGGTCACATCGACCGGCATGGTCGGTGTGGCGATCTTGTCATTCATGACCAATGTCCTTTTCCAGTTTTGCCACGCGGCGGGCAATATCATCAAGCTGTTTGAGTCGTACGGCATTGCGTCGCCACAGGCGGTTTTCCTGCAGCGGCGTGCCTGAAGACCAGGTTCCGGGCTCGTGGATCGAGTGTGTTACCAGAGTCCTGGCGGTAATGGTAACCCGGTCGGCGACTGTTATGTGGCCGAGGATGCCGGCGCCGCCGCCAATCTGGCAGCAGCGGCCGATGCGGGCACTGCCGGCAACGGCCGCACAACCGGCCATGGCCGTGTGCGCGCCTATCTGCACGTTGTGAGCAATGTGGATCATGTTGTCGAGGCGCACATCGTGCTCGAGCACCGTGTCATCCAGTGCGCCGCGATCGATACAGGTGTTGGCGCCAATCTCGCAATCGTCCCCGACCAGCAGGCGCCCGAGCTGGGGCACCTTGAGCCAATGGTCTTCGTCCCATGCCAGTCCGAAGCCGTCCGAGCCCAGAACCGCACCGGAGTGCACGACAACGCGTGCACCAAGATGCGTGTTCTCGACAAGTGTGACGCGGGCCATGAGGTGACAGTCGGGTCCGATCACGCAGCCCGGGCCCACATGGCAGCCCGCCTCGATGATGGTGCCGGCGGCGATCTCGACTTCAGCGGCCACGACACAGTGCGGGCCGATGCTGGCGCGCTCGTCGATCCGGGCCTGCGGATCAACCACCGCAGTCGGATGGATGCCCGGGGGCTGGCTGGAAGGGCGCTGGAACAGCGCGGCCACGCGGGCAAAGGCAACCGCCGGGTCATCGGCCAGAAGTACGCCGGCACAGGGTGCCAGATCTGCCAGCTCGGGGCGAACAATGACGGCACTGGCCTGGCAACCGGCAAGCTGATCAGCGTGCCTGCTTCTGGCCAGAAAACTGATGTCGCCCCGACCCGCGTGGGCGAGGGAGGCTACGCCCTGAATGGTCGTGCTGGAATCACCGCGCACTTCAAGGTTGAGTCGCTGCGCCATCTCCTCGAGTGACCAGCTGCGGCTCATCGCTGCGAATCCCCGGCACGGTCATCCTGCCGCAGCTTCTGCAGCACGGCATCGGTGATGTCGACCTTGGGGCTGGCGTAGATGACCGGGCTGGGCAACAGCAGGTCATAGCCGTGGCTGCGTGCATATTCCACGGCCGCGTTGCTGATCGTCTGCCAGCTGTTGTCCAGTTCCTGGCTGCTGCGTTGCTTGAGATCCTGCTGCATGCGTTCCCGGGCTCGGCGTACGCTGCCGGCCAGCACATCGATCTCCTTCTGCCGGTCGGCCAGTTGCGTGCTGTCGAGGGAGTCGCGGTCGCTCGCCAGCGATGCGCGCAAGGCAGCCAGGTGGTCTTCCTCCTGCTTCAGTGCCTTGTCGCGACTGGCAAACTCGGATTGCAGGCGGTCGTGCGCCTGCTGTACCTGCGGCGCCTGGTCAAGCAGGCGCTTCATGTCGACGTAGCCGATTCGCGGCTGTGCATCCTGGGTCAGCGCCAATGCCGGCAGCAGGAGCAGGTGGAGACCCAACAGCAGACTGATGCATTGTCGTGTTGCTGCCTTCACCCGAGTGCTCCGCGTGTGCTGATCTGTCAGAACGACAGCCCCCGGTCATCTTACCAATCTATCTGCCGGTTGGCTTCATGTCCTTTCCGGCACATGATGAGCGCCCATTGCCGTGCCTGCTCGCACAGTCACAAAGGGGCACGGGCGATCAATCTCGGGTCGATGTCAGAACTGGCTGCCGAAGGTGAACTGGATGCGCTCCAGGTACGGACGGTCTGCATCCTTGTAGCGCAGCGGTTGGGCGATGCTGATGGAGATGGGGCCCACGGGTGCGCGCCATTGCATGGTCAGGCCGGCCGAGGCGCGCAAGTCCCCGGTCGAGTAGCTGTTGAAGTCCTGAAACACGTTGCCCACGTCGACGAATGCGCCGATTCGGGCGGTGGTGCTGTTCTGCAGGGCCGGGATGGGGAAATACACCTCGGCCTTGCCAAGTACCTTGAAGGCGCCACCGATCGGCTGGTCGCGGAAACCGCCCGGGGTAGGGATGCGCGGACCGAGTGTGTTGTCGCGGAAGCCGCGCACGTCGCCCACGCCACCGGCGTAGTAGTTCTGCCAGAACGGCAGCGCAATGTCCTTGCTGGCGCCGTAGGTATCGCCGTAGCCGGTGGTGCCGGAGGCGAACAGCACAAATCCCTTGGGCAGGCGCCAGTAATGATTGATGTTGTAGAACAGCTTGTAGTATTCGACCGTGGAGCCGGGCAGGGCGGCGCGGATCGAGAAGCTCTGCGAGCCGCCGCGGGTCGGCAGGAAGTAGCGGTCGCGGGTATCGCGGCTCCAGCCGAGGCTGCCCGTCCACGAATGGATGGTGCGATGGCCAAGTTCCTTGATGTAGTCGACCAGTGGCTGGGCCGTGAAGCCCTCGTAGACATTGACAGTGTTGCTGGCAATGCCCAGGCCGACGCTGATCGAGTTGTTCTCGCTCAGGGGAATGCCGAAGGTGGTGTCGAACGAGCGGTTGCTGTAGAGGAAGTCGGCGAGGTTGGCATTGCCCTGATCCACCTGGCTCCATTGCAGGTTGTAGCCGACGCTGACTCCGCTGTCAGTCAGGTACGGGTCGAGGTAGGACAGACCGTACTGCTCGAGATAGGAACTGCGCTGGATGTTGGCAGCAAACTGGTTGCCGGTACCCAGGAAGTTGTTCTGTGACACGGAGAAGGTGCCGATGATGCCGCTGAGCTGCGAATAGCCGAGGCCGAACTGCAGGCTGCCGGCCGACTGCTCCTCGACGCTGACTTGCAGGTCTACCTGATCCTTGCTTCCGGGAACCTTCTTGGTGTCGATATCGACGGACTTGAAGTAGCCGGTGCGCAGCAGTCGCGAGCGCGAGCGATCCACGGCCGCCTGCGAGTACCATCCGCCCTCGAACTGGCGCATTTCGCGCCGCGCCACATTGTCGCGGGTGCTGGTGTTGCCGGTGAAATTGATGCGCCTCACGTACACGCGCGGGCCGGGTTTGACGTAGAAGCTGACGTCAACCGTGTGGTCCTTGCGGTCGAGACGCGGAATGATGTTGACGTCGGCAAATGCGTAGCCGATATTGCTCAGCAGCGCGACAATCCCCTGCTTGCTCGCCTCCATCAGCGAGTGCGAGAAGTTCTGTCCTTTGCGGACCAGTACCATCCTGTCGATGCTTTCCTTGGGCAGTACCAGGTTGCCCAGCAATTTGACATCCGAGACCTTGTACTTGTCGCCTTCCTCGACATCGGCGGTGATGAACATGGACTGCTTGTCGGGGCTTATCGCGACCTGGGTGGAGTCGATGTTGAAATCGGCATAGCCGCGGTCCAGGTAGTAGTTGGACAGCTTTTCCAGATCGCCGGAGAGCTTTTCGCGCGAGTACTGATCGTCCTTGCTGTACCAGGACGTCCAGTTGCTGGTGTTGGATTCGAAGCCCTGGCGGATCTGCTTGTCGGTGTAGGTCTTGTTGCCGACGATGTTGATGCGCTTGATGCGCGCCGCCTGGCCCTCGTGGATCTCGATGTCGATCGAGACACGGTTGCGGTCCAGATTGACCACATGCGGGTCCACCGACACGTTGTACTTGCCGCGGTTGTAGTACTGGCGAATCAGCTCCTGCTGCATGCGATCCAGCGACAGACGGTCGAAGGTCTGTCCCTCGGCCATGCCCATGGAGCTCAGGCCCTTGAGCAGGTCGTCGCTCTTGATGTCCTTGTTGCCACGCAGGTTGATCTTGGAGATGGCCGGTCGTTCGTGCACCTTGATGACCAGGATATCGCCCTGGCGGTCAAACGCGATGTCCTTGAAGAACCCGGTCTGGAAAAGGGCGCGAATGGCCTTCTGCACCTGCTCCTGGGTCAGGGTGTCACCTTTCTCGACGGTGAGGTAGGTGAGTACGGTGCCCGCCGAAATGCGCTCCAGTCCGTCGATCCGGATATCCGAAACGACAAAGGGCGCGAAGGCCGCCTGGGCCTTGGCGGTCATGCAGGCAAGAAGAATCAGGGCGGCGATTCGCTTCATCGTCGATTCCGAAAAGTGGGTAAAAAAGAAGACAGCCGGTGCGCCATGGGCGTTCAGGTCACCAGACGAAGTATGTCATTGTAAAACGCCAGGCCCATCAATGCAGCCAGCAGGGCCATGCCGACGTATTGACCGGCGATCATGGTGTTCTCGCTGACCGGGCTGCCCTTGATCAGCTCCACAAGGTAATAGAGCAGGTGGCCGCCGTCCAGCAGCGGAATGGGCAGGATGTTGAGAATGGCAAGACTGAGCGAGATCAGGCCCAGAAAATCCAGAAACCAGGCCAGGCCCATGTGTGCCGACGTATTGGCAACCTGGGCAATGGTTATGACCCCCGACAGGTTGCGCGCCGAGGTCTCGCCACTGAGCATGCCGCCGATCATGCGGAAGGTCATGGTGGTCTTGTCCCAGGTGGTAGCCAGGGCAGCGCTGATGGCGCGCAGGGGGCCATAGCGCAGTGTGGCGCGTTCGGCGGGCGGCGCGGCGATGCCGATGGTCCAGCGTTGCGGGCCGTCATCGGGGCTGCCCCACTGTGCTGTCACGGGCACGGTCAGGGTCTTGTCCTGGCGCTGGATGCGCAGGGCAAGCTGAGGGTCCTTCGCAGCCTGGTCGCCGATCATCTTGCCCAGTTCCGCAAAGCCCTGCACAGGCTTGTCGTTGATGGCGACGATCAGGTCGCCGTCCTGTATTCCGGCAGCGGCCGCGGGCGAATCGGGGGTAACCTTGCCGGCTCGCGCGGGCGGCGGCTGCAGGGCCAGGCCAATGCGGCCAAGTGCGTCACCCATGTCCAGACTGGCGGGCAGCTTGTCCAGCGGCAGCCGCAGGCTGCGCTGCTGATCATTCTGCTGACGGACCGTGACCTCGACGGGCTGTCGCACCAGGATGCTGCCGGACAACTGATCCAGCGCTCCGGTCCAGGTTGCCACCGGCTTGCCGTCGACGGCGATGATGCGGTCGCCATGATGGAATCCGGCTTCTGCGGCCAGGCCATGCGGGGTGGCGATGACCGGGGCGAAATCCGGCTTGCCGATGGTGAACATGAGCCAGAACGCGGCCAGCGCAAAAATCAGGTTGAAGACCGGGCCGGCGATGACGATGGCAATGCGCTTCCACACCGACTGGCTGCTGAATTCCTGCGACTTCTGGTCCTCCGGCACCTCGCCCTCGCGCGCGTCGAGCATCTTGACGTAACCACCCAGCGGGATGGTCGCAATCCAGAACTCGGTGCCGCTCCTTGCCTTGTGCTTCCACAGTGCATTGCCGAAGCCGACCGAGAAGCGCAGCACACGCACACCGCAGCGGCGCGCCACCCAGAAATGGCCGAATTCGTGGAAAGTGACCAGCAAGCCCAGGGTCACGATCATCCACCAGATGGAGCCAAGAACTTCAGTCACGCGTGCGCTTACCTGTCATTTCCAAGGGTTGCAAAGCCGATGATCCGGGCTTCACCCGGGGTGCATGCCGGTGATCATCGGGCAAAACGATCCTGCATGATACTTTGTGCGGCTTCACGTGCCGTTAAATCGCGCTGAACAAGCTGGCCGACATCCGTGACCGGCTGTGCGTGCAGACGATTGAGGGTTTCCTCGATCACCTCGGCGATTGCCAGGAAGGGCAGGCGGCCATCCAGGAAGCCCTGCACCGCCACCTCGTTGGCTGCGTTCAGCAGCGTGCCGGCGTCGCCGCCCTCGCGCAGGGCCTGCCACGCCAGCGGCAGGCAGCGGAAGGTATCGGTGTCCGGTGCCTCGAAATCGAGACGGCCGATTCTTGCCAGATCCAGAGGTCCGACCCCGGCTTCGACTCGCCCTGGCCAGGCCAGGGCGTGCGCCAGGGCGGTGCGCATGTCGGGGTTGCCGAGTTGCGCCAGGTGCGAGCCATCGGCGTATTCGACCAGCGAATGAACAATGCTTTGCGGGTGCACGACCACCTCGATGGCATCGATCGGTGCGTTGAACAGCACCCGCGCCTCGATCACTTCCAGGCCCTTGTTCATGAGCGTGGCCGAGTCGACCGAGATCTTGCGCCCCATCTCCCAGTTCGGATGGGCGCAGGCCTGCTCCGGGGTGACCGTGGTCAGCTGCGCCCGGCTCTGCCCGCGAAACGGCCCGCCCGAGGCAGTCAGCAGCAGGCGCCGCACGCCGGCGGCCTCGAGATCGTGGTGCGGTGATGGCAGGCACTGAAACAGGGCATTGTGTTCGGAGTCCACGGGAACAAGCGCGCCACCGCCCTGTTCGAGCGCCGCCCTCAGCAGCGGCCCGGCCATGACCACGGCTTCCTTGTTGGCCAGCAGCAGGCGCTTGCCGGTGCTGGCCGCTGCCAGGGTCGATGCCAGCCCTGCCGCGCCGACAATGGCCGCAATGACCGTGTCGCAGGCGTGACCCGATACCGCGGCAGTCAGGGCATCGGGGCCGGCATCAAGATCGCACTGCACGCCGCGCTCATGCAGAGCCCTGGACAGAGAGTCCTTGCAGCCTGCATCGGCAATGACGGCCAGATCCGGTCGGTGGCGGGCACACAGGTCCGCCAGTGCGGTCACGTTCCGGTGTGCGCTCAGGACACTGGCGCGAAAGCGGTCCGGGTGCCGCGTGATGACGTCCAGCGCACTGGCTCCGATCGAGCCGGTGGCTCCCAGGATGGCTACCTGTTTCATGCCGGCTGCGCCCGACCATGCCCGTCGCGCGCGCCGGCAAGGCGATTGCGGATACCTGGCCGCGGCATCGGACATGCTGCCGGATGTAGCGCGCTTGCCGTGATCACAGGCCCAGCAACCACACACCCAGGGCGAAAACAGGCAGCAGGGCACACACGCTGTCCATGCGATCCATCAAGCCGCCGTGGCCGGGGAACAGAGCGCCGGAGTCCTTTACCAGGGCGTGCCGCTTGGCCAGGCTTTCCAGCAGATCGCCGATGATCGATGCCGCTACCGCGATCAGCGTGAGTAGCAGCAGGCCGATCAGGGTGGGCCAGGCAAGCTGCAGCAGCAAGCCGGCAACCAGGGCAACCAGCAGGGATACCGACAGGGCGCCGTAGACGCCGGCCCAGGTCTTGCCGGGGCTGATGTGCGGGGCCAGCTTGCGGCGGCCGAACAAGGTGCCCGCAAAATAGGCGCCGATATCAGCGCCCCATACCATCAGCAGGGCAATCAGCAGCCAGATGCCATATTTCGAATGAGCGTGCAGCCACAGCAGCGCCGCCCATGCCGGAACGATAGTGAGCACACCGGCCGCCAGCTTGATCAGGCCATTCTGGCGCGTGGGGGCGGCTGCAAAGCTGATGTTGCGCAGCCAGAGCAGCACCAGCAGCCACCACAGCGAGCCAACACCCAGCAGGAGCGGGTCGAGCCAGGCCGGATGCCACAGATACAGTGCGGCGAACAGCGCGGCCATGCCCAGGGCAATGATCGCGCGCACGAGCTTGCCCCGGAAGCCGCAGAGCATCACCCATTCGTCAAAGCCGAGCATGAAGATCAAGGCTGCCAGAAAGGCCATGGCCGGAGCCGGGAGCCACAGCACGGCCGCCACCACCAGCGGTGCCAGCACCAATGCAGTCAAGATCCGTTGTATCAACATGCGGTTTCCTGGTGGGGCTCGTTGGTCAAAGCGCTGCCTGCTCCGGTGTCTGGCCGTAGCGTCGCTGGCGGCGGGCAAAATCATCAAGCGCGTCGCGCATGCATGCCGCATCAAAGTCAGGCCACAGGGTATCGGTGAAGTACAACTCTGTATAGGCAATCTGCCACAACAGGAAATTGCTGATGCGATGTTCGCCGCCAGTACGGATCAGCAGGTCCGGGGGTGGCTGGCCGCCCAGGCACGTGAACCGCGCCAGACTCTGCTCGTTGATCTCGCTGGCCTGCATTTCGCCGTTGGCTACGGAGATGGCAGCGCGCCGCGCCGCCTGGGCAATATCCCAGCGACCGCCATAGTTGACGCAGATGTTGGCGATCAGCTTGTCGTTGTCTGCGGTTTTCTTGCTTGCTGCTGCCATGCGCATGCGCAATGCCTCGCTGAAAGCCGACAACTCACCGACAAAGCGAATACGCACCCCGTAGCCGTGCAATTCGTCCACTTCCTTGTCCAGCGCGTTGAGGAACAACTCCATCAGCGCGCCCACTTCGTCCTCGGGCCGCTTCCAGTTCTCGCTGGAGAAGGCGAACAGGGTCAGATGTGCAATGCCCTGGCGCAGACAGAATTCGACCGTGGCGCGCAAGGCCTTCTGACCGGCACGGTGGCCGAAACTGCGCGGACGGTGGCGCTGTTTTGCCCAGCGGCCATTGCCATCCATGACGATGGCCACGTGCCGGGGCGTTCGTTCGTTGACAGAGCTGGCAGGCGGCATGATGGCAGGCGAACAGGGTGCGGTTGATTCGGTCGGCTCCGGACAGGAGCCAGGTTGGCGGCGCAGCGGGCCGGGATCTGGCAATTGCCTTCGCTCAGGTCTCTGGCCCTGCCGATCCCGCCGCATGCGCTACATGGACATCAGCTCGTCTTCCTTGATCTTCGCCACCTCGTCGATCTTGGTGGTGAACTGATCGGTAAGCTTCTGGATCTGATCTTCTGCACGGTGCTCGTCGTCCTCGGAAATCTCCTTTTCCTTGAGCAGCTCCTTGACCTGGTGGATTGCGTCGCGCCGGATGTTGCGCACGGCCACCTTGGCATTCTCCGCTTCATGGCCGACATGCTTGGCCAGTTCACGCCGGCGCTCCTCGGTCAGGGCGGGCATGATGAGGCGGATGGTGGTGCCGGCCACGTTCGGCGTGATGCCGATATCGGAGCTGAGCAGGGCTTTCTCCACTTCCTTGACCATGGGCTTTTCCCACGGGGTGATGGTCAGTGTGCGCGAGTCGCTGACGACCACGTTGGCAACCTGGCTCAGCGGTACCTCGGAGCCGTAGTAGGGCACCTGCACGGTTTCCACCAGCGCCGTGCTGGCGCGCCCGGTGCGCAGGCGCTGCAACTCGCTTCTGAGCGCTTCCACGCTCTTCTGCATGCGGGTACTGGCATCCTTGTTGATTTCGTCGAGCATGAATTGTTCCGGCTGCGGGTATCTGGCCGAGTATAGCAACTTCGGGTCATTCGCCGGAGCCTGAGGCGGCTGCGGCGCGGGTTGCGCTGCGTGGGGTGCTGCCGAGTCGCGCGAAGAGCGCCATGGCCCATCCGGTGCCGCGGTGCGCTGCGTACCTCAGCGGCACCCGACGACGCAGCGGAGTGCAGCATGCGGGCCCTGAATCGCCCGTCGCGTCCTTCGCGACTCGTTGCGTGCGGCAGAATTGGCCTAGGCCGAGTCCACCAGGGTGCCGATGTCCTCGCCGCGCAGGATGCGCATCAGGGCACCGGACTTGTCCATGTTGTAGATGCGCAGGGGTATGCGGTGGTCGCGGCACAGGGCGATGGCGCTGGTGTCCATGACCTGCAGGTTGCTGCGAATCACCTCCTTGTAGCTGAGGTGCTTGTACAGCGTGGCGCTGCTGTCCTTGGCCGGGTCGGCCGAATACACGCCATCCACCTTGGTCGCCTTGAGCAGCAGCTCGGCTCCAATCTCGATGGCACGCAGTGCGGCGGCCGAATCGGTAGTGAAGAAGGGGTTGCCGGTACCCGCGGCAAAGAGCACGATCCGACCTTTCTCGAGGTGGCGGATGGCTCGGCGGCGGATGAAGTCCTCGCACACCTCGTTGATCTTGATGGCGCTCATGGTGCGCGCGTAGCCACCCAGCTTCTCCAGCGCGTCCTGCATGGCCAGGGCATTGATCACCGTCGCCAGCATGCCCATGTGGTCGCCGGTCACCCGGTCCATGCCGCTGGCGGCCAGTCCGGCACCACGGAAGATGTTGCCACCACCGATTACCACGCCAACCTGCGCGCCGTGCTGGCGTGCCTCCAGGATTTCGCGCGCCAGGCGCTGGATCACCTTCGGGTCAATGCCGTAGTCCTCGTTGCCCATCAGCGCCTCGCCGGACAGCTTTAGCAAGATGCGCTTGTACTTGAGATCGCTACTCATGATCGGAGTCCTGGCTGACGGGGCAAACCCGCACATTGTAACGTCAAACCTGTCGTGCAGGGTCACCGCAGGCCGGATCCGGGTCGCCATGCGTGCCGCGGACGGCTGTGACGGGGGTCACAGCAATCGGTTTGCGGCAGCACTAGCATTCAGCTTGCGTGAGGAACGCGGGGGAGGGCCGGCATGAATCGAATGACAAACCGCTTGCGAGCCGCTTTGCTGGCCTGCGTGTTGTTTGCGGGTTCCGTCGGGGCCGCCAGTCATTCGCCGGATGCCGGTTTTCACAGCGGATTCGAGGACCTCGCGCAAACACCATTCGATGATGCAGATGCGGCGCGCTTCCTGACCCAGGCCACGTTCGGTCCCACCGCGACCGATATTGCGCATCTGCGGCTGCTCGGCTATCAGGGCTGGCTGAACGAGCAGTTCAATGCACCCGTGTCCACCGAGGTGGGCTATCTCGACTGGGTTGACGGGCTGAGCTGCCCGCCAGACGACGAAAACTGCAACTACGTAAACGACGACACGCGCCTGCAGATCTGGCTGATCAACGCGCTGGGCACACCCGACCCCAGCCGCGGCAACAGCGTGCCGCAGGACCAGCTGCGCCAGCGCGTGGCTTATGCCCTGAGCCAGATTTTCGTGATCTCCAGCGCCAACGGCACCCTGGCCTACAGTCCGTGGACCATGGCCAGCTTCCAGGACACCCTGGCTGCGGATGCCTTCGGCAACTATCGCGATCTGCTGGGTGATGTGACCCGGCATCCTGCCATGGGCATCTACCTGAGCATGATCGGCAACCAGAAGGCCGACCCGGAAGGCAATCGCCATCCCGACGAGAACTACGCACGCGAAGTGATGCAACTGTTTTCGATCGGGCTGGTGCAGCTCAATGCCGATGGCACACCGAAAGTGGCAGACGGCCAGCCGATCCCGGCCTACAGCCAGGTCACGGTGCGCGGCTTTGCAGCGGTGTTCACCGGCTGGATATGGAACAACAGTGGCTGCGGCCAGACCACATATACCTGCTGCGACCAGAATACCTACCAGTGGTGCGGCCCCGGCAATGCGGATGATCCACCGTGGATGCTGCCCATGCAGCCGGTCGAAGCATTCCACGACAGTACCAGTGCAAAACAGCTGCTGGATTACCCCGGCGTGGCCCTGCCGGGCGGCGTGCTGGCGCCCGGAGGGGATGCCACCGCGGAGCTCGCTGCGGCGCTGGACAACATCTTCGGCCATCCCAATGTGGGGCCGTTCATTGCCCGGCGCCTGATCCAGAACCTGGTCACCAGCAATCCCACGCCCGCCTATATCGGACGGGTTGCGGCGACGTTCGACGATGATGGCAGCGGCGTGCGTGGCAACCTGCGCGCCGTGATCCGCGCGATCCTGCTCGATCCAGAGGCCCGCATCGGCCAATGGCAGCATCCGGACACCTTTGGCAAGCTGCGCGAGCCGATACTCAAGGCCACCCACATGTGGCGGGCCCTGAGCGCGCGCTCGGCCAACGGGCGGATTGCCAACCTGGGTACCTGGCCCCCGATCCAGGACCTGTACGGCGAGGCGCCCATGCGCGCGCCCAGCGTATTCAACTTCTTCAGCCCCGACTTCCGGCAACCGGGAGAAATCGAAAGCGCGGGCCTGCGCAGCCCCGAGTTCCAGATTCTGGATGACACACGCATCGTGGCCACGCCCAACCACCTGTATTACCAGATCTTCTGCGACTACATCGGCAGCGACCGCTGCTATGACAGTGGCTTCGACGACACGCTGCAGCTGGACCTGGACGCCGATGCCGTGCTGGCTGCCAGCGACCCCGCCGCCTTGCTGGACGAGTACAGCCTGCTGTTCATGTCCGGTCAGATGTCGCCGTTCATGCGCCAGGTGCTGCTGACGCGACTGGAAGCCATTACCACCGATGACTATGGCGCCGAAACAGGCAGAACGCGGGTGCAGAATGCGCTGTATCTGATCATGAGTTCACCCGAATACTCGGTACAGAAATGAGCCCAGGGATACCCACATGAACATGAACCGGCGGCAGTTCCTCAAGCGCGGGATGTGTGCGGCGCTGGGCGGTGCCAGCCTGTACTCGGCGCTTGGCAGCATGCGCCTGATGGCAGCGGCCCTGGGTACCCGCGATGCCAGATCGCTCAGCGGCTATCGGGCGCTGGTATGCGTGTTCCTGTACGGCGGCAACGACAGCTTCAACACCATTGTCCCGGCCAGCGGTACGGCGCACACAGACTATCTGGCCGCGCGCGGCAGCCTGGCCGTGAGCAGCGGACTGCATGCGCTGACGCCGCAGACCGGGGGTGGCCCGGGCAATTACGCGCTGCACCCGTCCATGCCGGAGATGGCAAACCTGTTCAATAGCGGCCGGATGGCGGTGGTGGCGAATGTCGGCAGCCTGCTTTATCCGATCACCGCGAGCGAATATCAGGCCGGCAGTGTGCCGGTGCCGCCGCAGCTGTTTTCGCACGACGACCAAACCAACCAGTGGCAGACGGCGCGCCCCGACGATGCCAATGCCAATGGCTGGGGGGGACGCATGGCCGACATGCTGCATGCCGCCAACAGCGGCCAGGTGCCAATGAGCATCACCCTGAGCGGCAACAATCTGTTCCAGCGTGGCGGGCAAGTCTCGCCCTACGCAATGGATCCGTCCGGGGTCTCGCGCATGAACTACCACGACGACGGCAGCGGCTGCTGGATTGCCGGCAGCTGCTCGGACTGGGGCGGCGATACCATGGCTGCCAACAGCGCGGCCTACGATGCACTTGTCGAGCCCGGCACCCAGGCCAACGTGCTGGAGCGCGGTTTTGCCGAGGCTACCTCGCGCTCGATCGACAACTACCGCCTGATCGACAGCGCGCTGGGCGAGCCACCGGTGTGGAACACGCCATTCCCCGACACCGACCTCGGCAACCAGTTGCAGATGGTGGCGCGTCTGATCGGAGTGCGCGGCACGCTGGGCATGCAGCGCCAGCTGTTCTTCGCGGCCACCGGCAATTACGACACACACACGGACCAGCTGCAGGAGCAGCAGAACAACCTGGCGTCGCTGTCGCAGTCGCTCAAGGCGTTTTACGACGCCACCGTGCAGCTGGGCGTGGATCAGGACGTGGCCGCCTTCACCGCCTCGGATTTCGGGCGTTCCCTGGCGGTCAACAGCAGTGGTACCGACCACGGCTGGGGCGGACATCACTTTGTGCTTGGCGGGGGCGTGGCCGGTGGCCGCTTTTACGGCCAGATGCCGTCGCTGGCGCCGGTCGGCAACCCGGACGATACCGGTTACGGCCAGATCATTCCGACCCTCTCGGTCGATCAGTATTCGGCCACCCTGGCGCGCTGGCTGGGCGTGGATGCCGGTGGCATCGCCGACATCTTCCCCAACCTGGGGCGTTTCGCCAGCCCGGATCTGGGGTTCATGGCGTGATCCGGCGATTCGCGGCGGTCATGCTGCTGGCCCTTGCGGGGATGTCCGCGCCGCTGCAGGCGACGGTGTGGACGGTGACCGCCAATTCCGACCTCACTTTCACACCGGCGCAGCTCACCATCTATCAGGGTGACAGCGTGCTGTTCATCAACGGCGGCGGGCTGCACAACGTGCATGCCGATGACGACCGCTTCATCTGCTCCTTGAACTGCACCACCAACAATGCGCCCAGCACCGACCCCTGGCAGGCGCTGGTGCATTTCGACCGGCTGGGCACCTTCGGCTACTACTGCGAGGCGCACGGCGACCTGTTCGGCGGCATGCGCGGCACGATCATCGTGATCGATCGGGTGTTCGTGGATGGCTTCGAGGCGCCCTGACAGGACCGGAGGCAAGCACTTTGCCAACCGCGAATCCCCGATGCCGCCATTGCGGCTGGATACGGAGCATGGATCCCCGGTCTGGCCGACGCGAGGACCGCAGTGTCAGGTACCGTGCGATCGCCCGGCGCGCCATGGCGCGCGGCTGCCGTGCCGGTTTGGTCCCTGCGCTGCGTTTGCCCGACCCGCTTCCCGGTAACGGCGATTGCCCGCTCGGCGAGTCTCGCCTCCCCACACGGTTGCACATGAAAAGGGCCGCGACATTGCGCGGCCCTTCTGCTTCAAGCTTTTGCCGGATTGATCAGGCCAGACCGGCCTGCTTCATCACTTCGGCGTGGAAATCCTCTTCCTTCTTCTCGATGCCTTCACCGACGGCCAGACGCTGCACGGCTTCCACCGTGGCGCCGGCTTCCTTCAGTGCCTGCTCCACCTTGATGTTGGTGTCGAGCACGTAGGCCTGGCCGGTCAGGGTCATCTCGGAGACAACCTTGTTGATCTTGCCGCTGACGATCTTCTCCAGGATATCGGCCGGCTTGGCCTTGTCCTTCTCGCTCATCTGGCCCTTGGCGATCTCCTTTTCCTTTTCCACGATCTCGGCCGGAACGTCGTCAGCGGAGATATAGGCCGGATTCATGGCCGCCACATGCATGGCGATGCCCTTGGCGAGTTCCGAGTTGCCGCCCTTGAGCGCCACCAGGACGCCGATGCGACCACCATGGATGTAGCTTGCAATCGTGCCTTCACTGGCAATCCGGGTCATGCGCCGCACCTGGATGTTCTCGCCAATCTTGGCGATCAGTCCCTTGGCCGTGTCCTCGACACTGGTGCCGTCGGCATAGTCGGCGCTCTTCAGGGCCTCGACGTCATCCAGCTTGTTCTCCAGGGCCACTTCGGCAACCTTGTCACTGAACTTGACGAAGTTGTCGTCCTTGGCCACGAAATCGGTTTCGCAGTTGACTTCCACCAGGACCGCCGAGTGCTTGTCCTGAGCCACGGCAATGCGGCCCTCGGCAGCCACCCGGCTGGCCTTCTTGTCGGCCTTGGCCAGACCCTGCTTGCGCAGCCATTCCATGGCCACGTCGATGTCACCCTGATTCTCGACCAGGGCCTTCTTGCATTCCATCATGCCGACACCGGAGCGCTCGCGCAGCTCCTTGACCATCTGTGCGGTGATATCCATTGGTGTTTCCTCGCTTTTTTGCGCTAATGCCTGATGGGCCGCTGCAAGGCTTGCAGTCAGCCCGGGATTGAAGCACGGCACAGCGACGCGTGTGCGTCGCTGCCGTATCTGCGGAGCCGGCAGGGAAGCCGGCAGAATTGGCCTACTTGCTGTCGCCGTCCGACTTGGACTTGTCCGAATCGGTGTCCGGGGAAGCGGCTGCGGCTTGCTCCTTGGCGTCTTCGACAGCCTTGGCAGCGGCTTCGGCTTCCGGCTTCTCCGCGTCGGCCTTGTCGTCGGCCTTGTCAGCCTTGGCAGCAGCCGGCTTGGCCTTGGCGGCGCTCTTGCGCGGTGCAGCCTTTTTCTTCGCGGGCTTGTCCACCTTGGCTACCGGATTGCCTTCGGCATCCAGCTCAACAAAGTCGCCGCCGTCGCCCTTGCCCTGGGCGGGTGCAGCGGCCTTGCCTTCGAGGATGGCGTCAGCGGCCGAACGGGCGTACAGCTGCACGGCGCGAATCGCGTCGTCATTGCCCGGGATGGCGTAGTCGACCAGGGTGGGGTCGTAGTTGGTATCAACCACCGCAACAACCGGAATGCCCAGCTTGCGGGCTTCCAGCACGGCGATGTCCTCGTAGCCGATGTCAATGACGAACATGGCGTCGGGAAGGCGGTTCATGTCCTTGATGCCACCCAGCGACTTTTCCAGCTTCTCGCGCTCGCGGCGCAGCGACAGCACTTCGTGCTTGACCAGCTTCTCGAAGCTGCCGTCGGTTTCCATGGCCTCCAGCTCCTTGAGCCGGGCCACCGACTGCTTGACGGTGCGGAAGTTGGTGAGCATGCCACCCAGCCAGCGGGCCGCGACGTAGGGCATGCCGCAGCGGGCGGCTTCCTCGGCCATGGCTTCGCGGGCGGAACGCTTGGTGCCGACAAACAGCACAGTGCCGCGCTTCTGGGCGATGCCGGACAGGAAGTTCATGGCGTCGCCGAACAGCGGCATGGTCTGTTCGAGGTTGATGAT
The DNA here is from genome assembly GCA_963734945.1 of uncultured Gammaproteobacteria bacterium. Classification (GTDB taxonomy): domain Bacteria; phylum Pseudomonadota; class Gammaproteobacteria; order Xanthomonadales; family Rhodanobacteraceae; genus DASSBG01. The sequence continues at coordinate 58,737 of CAVTJF010000056.1, read as the reverse complement.
GTGGATCTTGCCACGGGCGCCGAAGATGTAGGGTGCCATCTTCGGGTTCCAGTAACGGGTCTGATGGCCGAAATGAACGCCGGCCTCCAGCATCTGGCGCATGGTAACTTGGGGCATTGTAAAAACTCCTGGGGTTGGGCCTCCACGCATCCCCGCGTTCGACCCGGGCCGTTGATACGGAAGTCGGGCACCCCGAACGTGGTGTCGATGCGTGTGTGAATTGTTTGGGTGTCGCACCGGGTAGCGGTACAATCACCCACTTGCACAGCGCATGAGCAACCGTGTTCGGTTGTTTTTGCACTGCCAAGCCGGACAATTCTAGCTGTTGCCAACCCGTTGGGCAAGCCCCGCTGGCGACGGATTCGCTGCCCGCGCGGTTGCGCTGCCGGACCGCGATCCGGGCCGGTTCGACAGAGGATGCCACAGTGCGGTTGAGGCTTCACAATGCAGCTCTCGCGCACCGTCGCGGCGATTTCCTGCCCGGCAGCGGCGGGCTCCGGCAGCGGCGTTGTTGCCGATCACGATTCGACAAACAGGTTTTCAAGTCATGGGCGTCACCCCCAAAACACCAGAAGAACTCGAACAGATGCGCGTCGCCGGACGCCTGGCCGCCGAGGTGCTGGCTGTGCTCAAGGAGCATGTCAAGCCGGGCGTCAGCACGGAGGATCTGGACCGCATCGCGTACAACCACATCGTCAACGTGCAGAAGGCGGTACCGGCCAATGTCGGCTACCACGGTTTTCCCAAGACGCTTTGTACATCGGTCAACCACGTGATCTGCCATGGCATCCCCAGTGCCAGCAAGGTGCTCAAGGACGGCGATATCCTCAACATGGATGTCACCGTCATCAAGGACGGCTGGCACGGCGACACCAGCCGCATGTACTACGTCGGCACGCCCAGCGTGTTGGGCAAACGCCTTTCCGAGACCACCTTCGAGGCGATGATGGAGGGTATCCGTGCCGTCCGGCCCGGCGCCACCCTGGGGGATGTCGGGCATGCCGTGCAGCGGCACGCCGAGGCGGCGGGCTTCAGCGTGGTGCGCGAGTACTGCGGTCACGGTATCGGCAAGGTCTACCATGATGCGCCACAGGTGCTGCACTACGGCAAGCCGGGTGAAGGCCTTCGTCTCGAGGAGGGCATGACCTTCACGGTTGAACCCATGATCAATGCGGGCAAGCGTGGTACCCGCCAGTTGCCGGATGGCTGGACCGTGGTGACCCGCGATCATTCGCTGTCGGCGCAGTGGGAACATACCATTGCGGTTACCGCCGACGGCTACGAGATCCTGACGCCCTGGCCGGATGCCGACTGAGGCGCCGCTGGCGGGTCAGGCGCTGCCGGCCCTGCCCGAACTGCCCGAGGCGATGCCCATGGCGGGTATCTCCGGGCCAGCCCGCCAATCCTTGCGCCAATTGCTGGGTGATGCCGACCGTCGGCTGGCCGGCCTCCTGTACGAAGGCGTCGCCACCAGCGCATTGCTGTCCTGGCGCGCGCGCCTGGTCGATCGCGTCGTGGTGCATGTGGCGCGCGCCTGCCTGGGGGTGAACCTCACGGCCCCGGGCAGCGACTTCGCCCTGTTCGCCGTGGGCGGCTACGGTCACCTGGTGCTGTTCCCGCATTCGGACATCGACCTGCTGGCGCTGTGCATGACCGAGCCGGACGAAGCGCTTGCCCGGGGCCTGGAGCAATTCTTTTCCTGTCTCTGGGACATCGGCCTGAAACCGGGGCAGGCCGTTCGGACCATGGATGAATGTCGTCAGCTGGCGGCCGAGGAGGTGGCCGTGTTCACCAGTCTGCTCGATGCGCGCCGGCTTTACGGCGATGCCGGCATGCAGGCGCAGCTTGCGCGGCTGGTGAATGATCCTGCGATGTGGCCACCGTTGGAGTTTCTCGCGGCCAAACGTGCCGAACAGGCAAGGCGGCACGCCCGCTTTGATGACACGGCGCACAATCTGGAGCCGAATATCAAGGAGTCCCCGGGTGGCCTGCGAACGCTGGATCTTCTGCGCTGGCTGGGCAAACGCGTCATTGGTGCATCGGATCTGGGCGGCCTGGTGCATGAGGGCCTGCTGGATCCGGCCGAGCTGGACCGGCTGGAACAGGCCCAGGGCACCCTGCAGCGCTATCGCTACGCCTTGCATCTGGAGGCCGGTCGCGCCGAAGATCGCCTGCTGTTCGACTATCAGCGGCCACTGGCCGAGAAGCTCGGTTTCCGGGACCACCAGGAGGCTGGTGCCGAATCCGAACCCTGGCAGCCCGGGCAGGCCGAGCCGCTGCTGGGCGTCGAGCAGTTCATGCAGGGCTACTATCGCGCCGCCACCCTGGTTGAGCGCCTCGGGGTACAGCTGACCGAACGCTTTGACGAACTGCTCGAGCCCGACCCGGAGCGCGAGATCATCGATGCGGATTTTCTGCGCTGCGGCAAGCGCCTGGAACGGCGCAAGCCGGACCTGTTTCTGGACGATCCGGCGGCTCTGGTGCGGGCCTTCATCGTGCGGATTGATCACCCGGAGCTGATCGGCTTCACCGCCGAGACCATGCGCCGTATCCAGCAGGCCCTCGCCCATCGGCGCGAAGCACTGGTCAACGACCCCGCGGTACTGGAAGCGTTCCTCGACCTGCTGCGGCGGGGCGCGGCGGCCGTTGAAGCGCTGTGGAGCATGAACCGGCATGGCGTGCTGGCGGGCATACTGCCGCCGTTCGCGCGCGTGGTCGGGCGCATGCAATACGACCTGTTTCATGTCTACACCGTCGACGAACACACCCTGCGCGTTCTGCGCAACGTGGCCTGGTTCGACAAGCCCGAGGCACGGCGCGAATTTCCGGTTGCCTGCGAAGTGTTCGCCAACCTGGACAAACCCGAACTGCTTCTGCTGGGAGCGCTGTTTCACGACATCGCCAAGGGCCGCGGCGGCGATCACTCCACATTGGGCGAAGACGATGCACGGCGCTTCTGCGCGCGCCTGGGCCTGGATGATGATGACACCGAGCTGGTGGCGTGGCTGGTGCGCTGGCACCTGCTGCTGAGCACCACGGCGCAGCGCCAGGATATTACCGATCCTGCCGTGGTGCACGACTTCGCCGCGCGGGTGGGTGACTGGGAACGGCTGGACAATCTCTATCTGCTCACCATTGCCGATATTCGCGGCACCAGCCCGAAGTTGTGGAATGCATGGAAGGCGCGCCTGCTGGCAGACCTTTACGTGGCGGCGCGCTACGCCTTGCGTTCCGATCTTGCGCCGCCTCTTCGTGCTGACGCGCGCGTGCGTGCCTGCCGGGATCGCGCCAGAAAGCTGCTGCTCGCCGACGGCCTGGATCAGGAGGCCATTGAAGCGGTATGGGCGGATTTCCCCGACGCCAGTTTCCTGCGTCATCGCGCCGAGCAGATTGCCTGGCAGACGCGAGCCATGCTCAGGCACGAGGATCCGCCCCTGGTGGCCGTGCATCCGCTGTCGGTGCGCGGCACAACCGAACTGTTTGTCTGCGCCCCGGACCGCCAGGGTCTTTTTGCCGCCATCACCGCGGCACTGGACCGTATGCGGTTTTCGGTGGTGGAGGCACGAATTCTCAGTTCCAACAAGGGCCTGGCTCTTGATACGTTTCTGCTGCTGGACAGCGACAGCATGAAGCCGGCCCGGCCGAAACGTGCCGAGGCCCTGGCCACGGAGTTGCGTCAGGTGCTGAGCCGTACTCCTTACGCAAGCCGGCCGGTGAGCCGCGGTCTGTCGCGTCAGTTGCGGCATTTCCAGATGACTCCGAGGACCGAGTACGTGGATGATCCGGCCAGCGGCCGGACCCAGCTGGCTCTGGTATGCACCGATCGTCCGGGTCTGCTGGCGGCCGTGGCGCAGGCCTTCGCCGACACCGGCATCAAGGTGCACGATGCCCGCATCGCCACATTCGGGGAGCGGGTGGAGGATTTCTTCCAGCTCACCGACGACCAGGATCGCCTGCTGGGCATGCCACTGCGCCAGCAGCTTGACGAGGCGCTGCAAGAGCGCGTGGATACAGGCGGTGATGATGACTAGCGGCGCTGGCGCCGGTTGCCGTACCCGCCCACACCTCGCATGGTGTCATTTGCGGGCTGCTCCGGTTTGCACATCCGGGTCCGCGCGCCTGCTCCATGTACACTGCCATGCCTTTCCCGTCCGGTAGCAAGAGCCCTCAAGATGGAACAACTTGAACAACGTATCGAAGCGGCTTTCGAGCAGCGAGAAAGCCTCACGCCAGCAAACGTCGACGACGCCCTGCGTGCCGACGTGGACACCGCGCTGGATCTCATGCAGCGCGGTGAAAAGCGGGTTGCCGAGCCGGACGGAACCGGTGGCTGGAAGGTGAACACCTGGTTGAAGAAGGCTGTGCTTGTGTACTTTCGCATCCGTCCGAACCGGGTGATGGATGGCGGTCCTGCGCAGGCCTTCGACAAGGTCCCGTTGCGCTTTGCCCATGGCGATGATGCCGAGCTGCAATCGCTTGGCGCACGCGTGGTGGCCGGCGCGCTGGTCAGGCGCGGGGCGCACATTGCACGGGACGCGGTGCTCATGCCCAGCTATGTCAATATCGGCGCGCATGTTGGCGCGGGCAGCATGGTTGATACCTGGGCCACGGTAGGTTCCTGTGCACAGATCGGTGCACACGTGCACCTTTCCGGCGGCGTCGGCATCGGCGGTGTGCTGGAACCGTTGCAGGCCAACCCCACCATCATCGAAGACCACTGCTTCATCGGTGCCCGTTCGGAAGTGGTGGAAGGCGTCATCGTCGAGAAGGGCAGCGTGATCGGCATGGGCGTTTTTCTGGGCCAGTCCACCCGCATCTACAATCGCGCCACTGGCGAAATCAGCTATGGCCGCGTGCCCGCCGGCAGCGTGGTGGTCGCCGGCAGCCTGCCCGCAGCGGACGGCAGCCACAGCCTGTACGCGGCTATCATTGTCAAGCAGGTGGATGAAAAAACGCGCGCGAAGACGGGCATCAACGAACTCCTCCGCAACGTGTAGCGGGCGTCCGTCAGGGGTGCTGGCCCCTGCACGCACGACGACATCAGGAAGCGAGCATGAGCCAACCCATCATTTATGGTCTGAAAAACTGCGATACCTGCCGCAAGGCCCGCAAATGGCTCGCGGCACAGGACATCGACTACCGTTTCGTCGACTATCGGGACGAGCCCGTGACCGCAGCCACATTGAAGCGCTGGGCCGCCGCCGCGGGTGGCTGGGACGCGCTGATCAACCGCCGTTCGACCACCTGGCGCCAGCTTTCCGACGCCGAGCGTGGTGCCGCAGGCGAGGCGGCATGGCTGAAGCTGGCGCTGGCCCATCCGACCCTGATCAAGCGTCCCCTGCTTGCAGACGGCAAGACCATCCATGTCGGCTTCAGCGAGGCGGCATGGCGCAGGCACTTTCAAGGTTCGCAATGAGCGCCGATACGGCCGGTCGCTATCGCAGGAACCTGCGTATCGAGCAGGACAATGCTGCCTTGTATTCGCGCCTGGCGGAGCTTGCCGATGACGAGAGGCTTGCCCGCGCCTACCAGCGCATTGCCGATATCGAAGTGGCCAATGCCGGCTTCTGGGCGCGCCGTCTCAAGCGCATGGGGGCGGATGTACCCGGCCCGCGCCTGAGCCTGCGTGTGCGCGTGCTGTCGCAACTGGCGCGATGGTTCGGCACCGGCTTCGTGATGCCGACCGTGGTGCGCATGGAGCATGCCGATCATGCGCCGACACCGGTTGATCGCAGCGAGCACCGTGATCACTTCCCGCGCAGCAGCGAGCGCACGGGGGCAGTCGGCCGGCATCGTGCCCAGGGCGGCAACACGCTCAGAGCTGCGGTGCTGGGTGCCAACGACGGCCTGGTGTCGAACGTGTCGCTGGTGATGGGCATGGCCGGTGCGGCCGCCAGCAACGGCGCCGTGCTACTGGCGGGCCTGGCCGGCCTGGTGGCCGGTGCCTGTTCCATGGCCATGGGCGAATGGCTGTCGGTCAACAGCTCGCGCGAGTTCTACCAGGCACAGATCACCGAGCGCGCCGAGCGTCTGGCCGTGTCACCCGAAGACGTGCGCCAGCACATCCGCGGCATCTACCGCGAGAAGGGGCTGGACGAGGAGCACGCCGACGCCATGGCGGCGCGCCTCAGCGATACGCCACGGGCGACACTGGATACCCTGGTGCGCGAGGAACTCGGTATCGATCCGGAGGAACTGGGTGGTTCGGCCTGGGGCGCCTCGATCTCCTCGTTCATCCTGTTCGCCTTCGGCGCGTTCTTTCCGGTAGCTCCGTATTTCTGGTTGCAGGGTACCCCGGCCTTGATCGGCAGTGCCTGCGCCACCCTGGCCGGACTCATTCTCATTGCCCTGGGCAGTGCCCTTTTCACCGGCCGCAGCATTGCGTTTTCGATAACGCGGCAGTTCATGATTACCCTGGCTGCGGCCAGCGTCACCTGGATACTCGGCCATCTGATTGGCGGGCAGGTGGTGACATGAGTGCTGTACTCGATCTCGCCTGCGATCTGATCCGCCGTCAATCGGTGACGCCGGACGATGACGGCTGTCAGGCGCTGATCAGCCGTCGCCTGCAGGAGGCGGGCTTTGCCATCGAGAATCTGCGTTACGGCGAAGTGGACAACCTCTGGGCCACGCACGGCAGCGGTGAGGGCCCGACCCTGGTTTTCCTGGGACACACCGATGTGGTGCCGCCCGGCCCGGCGCAGGACTGGTTCAGTCCGCCCTTCGAACCGGAGGTGCGCGAAGGTGTCCTGTACGGGCGTGGAGCGGCCGACATGAAGGGCAGTGTTGCCGCAATGGTGCTGGCCCTGGAAGCGTTCGTCTCCGAGCATCGCCGCCATGCGGGTCGGGTCGCATTGCTGCTGACCAGCGACGAGGAGGGCGATGCAATTGACGGCGTGCGCCGGGTGGCAGCCGATTTCAGGGCACGCGATGAACGTATCGACTGGTGCGTGGTTGGTGAACCGTCAGCGAAACAGCGCCTGGGCGACCTGATCCGGGTCGGCCGTCGCGGCTCGCTTTCTGCCAGGCTCATGGCAAAGGGCATTCAGGGCCACGTGGCCTATCCGCAACAGGCACGCAACCCCATCCACGATTTTGCGCCGGCTCTGGCGGAGCTGGTCAGCAGCCATTGGGACGACGGCAACAGCGACTTTCCGCCGACCTCGCTGCAGGTGTCCAACATCAACGCGGGCACAGGTGCCAACAACGTCATCCCCGGCAGCCTGGAAGCCGTGTTCAATTTCCGCTACTGCACCGAAACCACCGCTGCCGAATTGCAGCAGCGCACGCGGGAAATCCTTGACCGTCATCATCTCGAATGGCACATCGACTGGCACGATTCCGGTCAGCCGTTCCTGTCGCCGCCAGACGGCGTGCTGCGACAGGCGGTGGCCGGGGTGTGTCGCGAGCTGGTCGGCATTGATCCGGAGCAAAGCACGGGCGGGGGCACTTCCGATGGCCGCTTCATTGCGCCCCTTGGTGCGGAAGTCATCGAGCTGGGGCCGGTCAACGCCACCATCCACAAGGTCAACGAGTGTGTGCGCGTGGCCGACCTTGACCAGCTGCCCGGGCTCTACCAGGCCATCTGCAACCGCTTGCTCGCCTGAGCCATTCGCCGCTGGCGCGAACAGGAGGGTGTGGCGTCGGGCTGCGCTGAGGCGGCACTGCCACGCACGAACCGCGCCGAACAGCTGATTTCGACACCGTGACCGGGCGCGCTTGCGCCCGCTGCGCGGGCTCTTGCCAAATCATCCTGTCAGCAGGGGCGCCTTCGCTGTGATTTTTCCCGTCAGGGTGCGAATAATGGTCTGACAGAGGAGCAATGCTGCTCCCAGGGAATCAGACCGCGTGACAGCCAGTCGACATCAAGCCCAATTCGAGGCGCTGCTGCAGCAGCACCAGCGCATCGTGTTCAAGGTCGCCGCCATATATGCGCACGGCACCGAGGACCGTGACGATCTGGCACAGGAGATCTGCACGCAGCTGTGGCGTTCATTCGCAGGTTTTGATGCGACGCGTGGCAAGTTTTCCACCTGGATGTATCAGGTCGCACTGAACGTGGCCATCTCGCAGCTGCGACGCAACGCATCGCGGCACGCACACGCACATGAGCCGCTGCAGGCGCACCACCTCGACAGCATTGCCGGTGCCGGGGGCGTCGATGAGCCCGATCCGCGGCTGCAGGCACTGCAAGCCATGATCAGGGGCATGGATGCGTTCAATCGTGCGCTCATCCTGCTCTACCTGGAGGACCGCAGCTACAGCGACATTGCCGACATTCTGGGAATCAGTCAGACCAACGTGGCGACCAAGATCAGCCGCATCAAACAGCAACTGCGCGGGCAGGTAGCCGCCGCGCAAGCCGACGGAGAATGAGCATGGAACTCGACGACATGAAAATGGCATGGCAGGCAATGGATCATCGCCTGCAGCAGCAACACGCATTGAATCTGCAGCTGTTCCGCGAGCGGCGCATGGATACGCTGCGACGCGGACTGCGCCCACTGGTGTGGGGACAGGCGATACAGATGCTGGTCGGTGTAATGGGCCTGCTGATACTTGCGCCGCTCTGGGTGGCGCACTGGAACGACCCTGCAGTGCTCGTCAGTGGCGTGGTCATGCATGCCTATTGCGTCGGTCTGATCGTGGTGGGCGGCCTGGTAGAGGGTCAGATTGCCGGGATTGATCATGCTGCGCCGGTGCTCATGATCCAGCGCCGCCTGCTGAAATTGCGCCGCATCTACGCGATTTCAGGTGCCATTGTGGTGGGCTTGCCCTGGTGGTTCCTTACCGCCCCCTTGCTGGTAGTGCTGACCCGCGGCGAGATCATGAGCCGCGCGCCTTCGGTGATCTGGATCATGCTGGCCATCGGTGCGGCGGGCCTGGTCGCCACAGCATGGTTCCATCGCTGGGCGCATCGGCCCGGGCGGGAGCAGCTGGCGCGCAAGATGGACGCAAACATGACCGGCGCCAGCATTCGCCGGGCCCAGGCCACGCTTGAGGATATCGCTCGTTTCGAGCAGGACTGAACCCCCGGTCAGGGCATCAGGTGGGCCCGCGTCCGCCTGATGCCTGACACCCGGCGCTCATCCCCGCCGCAAGCAGCAATCCGGATCAAGGCGCAGTTCGCGCCGCCCTTCGACACTCGCATGATCGACTGCCGCGCATGCCAATGCATGTGCCAGCGACCCTGTGTGCCCGAACTTCCATCAGGAGGCTTTGCCATGAACAGCGTTTCCAACTCCCGAAATGTCCCGCTTGCCTACCTGCGCACATGCCTGGTGGTGCTGGTGGTACTGCATCACGCGGTACTGGCCTATGCCAGCTTCGCCCCGCCGCCATCGGCTTCGCTGGACGGCAGCCTGCTGTGGACAGCGTTCCCGGTGGTCGATGCACAGCGCTGGTCTGGTGCCGATCTGATTGTCACCTTCAACGACAGTTTTTTCATGTCGCTCCTGTTCCTGATTTCCGGTGTCTTCGCGTGGCCTGCACTCACGCGCAAGGGTGCGGCAACTTACCTGCGCGATCGCGCAAGGCGGCTCGGCATTCCGTTCCTGATTGCAGCAGGTGTACTGGCGCCGCTGGCCTACCTTGCAACGTGGATGGCCGCACCGGCTCAGACAGTATCCTTCGCGAGCCAGTGGCTGGCCCTGGGGGTATGGCCTGCCGGACCGGCGTGGTTCCTGTGGGTGCTGCTGGCGTTCGCACTGCTGGCTGCCCTGTGGTTTGGCCTGTTTCCCGGCTGCGGGGCGGTGTTGGCGCGGGTGGCCAGGGCGTTGGGCCAGCGACCGCTGATTTTCTTCCTGGGCCTTCTGTCCGTTTCGGCCCTGGTCTATCTGCCGATGGCCGCTGCCTTTGATCCGTTGCAATGGGTCAAGGCCGGCCCGTTCTTCGTGCAGACAAGCCGCCTGCCGCACTACCTTGTCTACTTCCTCGTTGGTGTCGGACTTGGTGCGTATGGTCACGATCGCGGGCTGCTGCAGGAGGGCGGTCATCTTGCGCAACGCTGGTGGTTGTGGGTGGTGCTGGCCCTGCTTGCGTTCGGCGTGGCGCTGGCCACCCTGGGTGCAATTGTCGGCTCTTATGCGCATGGAGGTCCGTCGGCCGGATTGCAGCTGTTCGGCAACTTCAGCTTTGTGCTGTCCTGTGCAGCCGATTCGATGGCATTCACCGCCCTGTTCGTACGCTTCGCGCGCCGGGCAAATCCGATTGTGGACAGCCTCAGTGCCAATGCCTATGGCATCTACCTGCTGCACTATGTCTGTGTCACCTGGCTGCAATTTCTGCTGCTGCCCGCGTCGTGGCCAGGGTATTCCAAGGCCGCGCTGGTATTCATTGCAGCATTGCTGGTCAGTTGGGGCCTGAGCAGTGTCCTGCGACGAGTAGCCGTGGTTCGGCAGTTCGCTTGATCCGGGAGCCGTTGCGCCGGAATCGCCGATGCGCCTGCTTTGCAGATGCACCGAAAGGCGCAGCACGCACCAGGCCAGGTTGCACCGGGAGCGCCGGTGCAGATGGCACGCTGATTCTGCCGTGTACAATCTTCACGGTCACCTTGCCGAGGAAAAGCTCATGCAGTCACTGTTCCGGAATTTCCTGATGTGTCTGGCAGTCTTGCTGGTGCTCCTGCCCGGCCTGGCACTGGCCGGCAAGCCGGTGACCTTGCACGCTGCCGATGGCGTGAGCGTGTTCGGTACCTTTGCTCGCGCGGCGGCGGAAAATGACAAGATCATCCTGCTGTTTCATCAGGCACGCGCCAATCGGCACGAGTACGATGCCGTGGTACCCGATTTGAACAGGGCCGGTTTCGACACCCTGGCCATCGATCAGCGTTCTGGTGGTGATCTGTTTGGCGGGCACAACCAGACTGTCACTAAGCTGGGCAAGTCCGTCGACTATATCGATGCCATGCCCGATCTCGAGGCTGCACTTGCCTGGGCGCAGGCACGGCATTACAAGACCATCGTCGTGGTGGGCAGCTCCTACTCCTCGGCGCTGGCTATTGTGCTGGCTGCGCGGCACCCCAAGGCAATCAGCGCAGTCGCCAGCTTTTCTCCCGGGGAGTACTACAAGGACAAGAACCTCATCAAGAATGCAGCGGCCAGGCTGAGTATGCCTCTGTACATCACCACTGATCCGGATGAAGAAGGCAATGTGACCGAGGTGTTGAGCAAGGCGCACGGCGACAACATCACACACTACAAGCCGGTCGCCGGCGTCCACGGCGCCTCGACCCTGGTGCAGTCGCGTGACCCGAAGGGCTATCAGGCCAACCTGAAGAGCTTTCTTGATTTCCTGAACGCGATCAAGCGCTGACTCCCGCTGGCGGCGGCTTACTCTTGCGTGGGCGCTTGCGTCGTGTCGCGGTGCTCGACCGTTGGTGCCTCGGCTGCCGCCGTCGTCGAACCGCCGATGCCGTGGCCAAATACCAGCCGCCCGCCCAGCCAGCCGCCGATCAGCAGGGTCAGGAATCCGCAGGCACTGACGATTACAGCGTGCGTGCCCGGTGCAACGAGATGCATGGCGTCGATGCGCATCATCAGGCTGGCGACGTACAGCGCAAATGCCAGCATCATCACGCCCATGTGCAGGTAGGCGTCGCGCATGGCCGCGTCCTCATCGGGCACCTGGATCAGCTCCACCAGTCCGGTCAGCATCGCCGGCAGGGCCATCACGACACCAATGATCATCAGGGTGCCTGCCAGTGCCCAGGCGGACTTTCCGTAGTGCGGGCTGACCAGGTCGGCGATGGTCGCGATTGACCAGCATGCAACAGGGAAGTGCACCAGCATGGGATGGATAGGGTGTCGCATCAGACAAGGTCCCGGTGAGTTGCGGGCAGGTGTGGCAGAGCCGCAAATGCTACCACTGCTCCTGGCTTGGACGGGCGGGCCCTGCTGGCGGGTCTGAGCAGTGTGACCGGCACCGCTTGCATGGCCAGGGCACATGCCTGCTGCCAGGAAGGCCAAAGCGATCGCCGACCTGAGCTACACTGGCACACCTGAGCAGATGCCGATCAGAGAAACGCCCATGAATCATTCGAGCTCTTGCCGGTTGGCGCCCGTTGGCGGGGCAGGGACGGATTCAGCACGCCTCGCCCGCACAAACAGCAAGGGGCGGGCCATGGCCTGGCGCGTAGCGGCGCTTGCGCTCATTCTGGCCACCGGTACGCCACGGATCAGCCATGCCGCGCCTGCCAGTCATGGCCCGATGCAGTCGCCGGCGGCCGATGTCTGGCAAAGCTGGGGCGGGCAGGCCGACTGGCGTCTCAATACCGACATGCTGGCCGCCATGGGCTTGCGCCTCGACAGTGTCAGCGGCGCCAGCGCCAGCAGGCAGCCTGCTCCGGGTCATGCCTACCGCGTGTTGCAGTTTCCGGCCCGAACCACCGGTGCACTGACCTTTCGCGCCCGCGGTCAGAAGCTGTATTCGCTCGCCGACGGCGCCTTGCAGTACGAGGGCGGATTCATCCTGCGCTGGCCCGGCGGCAGCGCCGACCTGCGTGGCTTTGCCTTGCGCCCGCATGCCGACAGCACTGCCGGACCCTTCGTCATGGATGTGGTCGACAGCCATGGCACGGTGCTTTTCGTGGTGGATCATGCGCACTACGGGCTGAATGCGGACAGCAGCCGCCTGTCCTTGCGCGACATGAACATCCGCTTGTCCCCGCAACTGGCGAAGCGGCTGGGCCGCCCGCAATGGAGCATGCGCTCGATCGGCGGCATGGATGTCGTGGCCCGCGTCACGGTCCGCGGCGAGGGAACCCGGGCCGTCGATGTAGTGTGCACTGCGCCGTGGCCGACCGAAGCAGGACCCGGCCAGCAGACCAACATCGAACTGTTCCAGAAGTCCACCGATTCGGTTTTGGCCATGCGCTGCCGCATACCGGCAGGCGGCTCCGCGGCGACCGGTGCCCAGTGCACCGTACCGGGCACCGACGGCCTGGTCGTGATCGCGCCCGATTCGAGTCTGGTAGACAGTGGCGACACCGCGGTACCGTGGTACACCAAGTTCAACGCCGACGCTTTCTACAACAGTGGTCCGCCGCAGCCACCGTACAACAACGACCAGCATCCCTTCCTGATCTGGAACCTGTATCGCATGGATGCTGATGGCGGCATCCGGCAGATCGGCAGTTCGGGCGTCAAGCACGCTTTTTTCACTGTCAACCACAATTGCGATTGCCAGCAGCACCACGCCGTATATCCGACCTGCGAAGACACCTACTCGCAGTTCAACAACGATGATGACAGCGCTCTGGGGCCACGCAGCGAAATCATCCCGGCGCAGGGTATCTGGGGTCGTTGCGGGTCGGTCTATGATCGCGACTGCAATGGCGTCTGGGACCGGGATACCAGCAACAATCCGGTCAATGGCGCGAGTGATTCATTCGATCTGCGGCTTGTGGCGAGCGAGGCCGATCTTGATGGCTCGCTCAATCCCGGGGCACGCTATTTTCTGGACTACTGGTACGTCGTGCGCGATGACGACAACATCTTCGACAGCATGGGCTATCGCGAGGTGCATCCGTTCAAGCAGGCCGGTCTGGGCGGCGCCGCCGTGTGGAGCATGCAGCCCGATGCCCTGGTGCTGGGCCCGGCGATCGACGCCTGGGTGGCGCCGGGGACCGCCACGACCAGTGAATACAGCAGTCCGTTGCAGACGGACGAGGGCAGCTTTCGGGTTTCCGTGCGGGTGAGCCGCCTGCCCAATGGTCGCTGGCGCTACCGCTACGCGGTGATGAACTTCGATTTTGCGCGTGCGCTCATCGATCCGGCGCACGCCAGCGAGCCCAACCTGAAGGTGCTTTCCAATGCGGGCTTCGATGCAATGCATGTTCAACTGCCATCGGGGATCTCGGCGGACAGCCTCGAGTTTGCGGATGCGGACAGGGACAGCGGCAATGCCTGGGCGCCGGATACCGGGGCTGGCAGCGTCGGCTGGACGGCGCCCGCAAGCGGCGGCACCAGCATCAACACGCTGGACTGGGGCACCCTGTACAGCTTCAGCTTCGTCGCATCGACAGCACCGGGCCCCTCGCAGGTGTCACTGCATGTCGCCAACACCGGCGCAGGCTTGCCGACCAGCTACGCTGTTCCATCGCTCGGGCCCCGCGCCGACCTGATTTTTGCAGACGGCTACGAGCCGCAACCCTGACATGCCCTATACACCCATCGTCGCCACACTCGGCTACGTGCTTTCGCCAGACCGCGAACGCGTGCTGATGATCCATCGAAACGCGCGCAAGGACGATCATCACATCGGCAAATACAACGGATTGGGAGGCAAGCTGGAAGCCGACGAGGACATTGCCGCCTGCATGCGCCGGGAAATCCGCGAGGAAGCAGGCATCGAATGCCTGGACATGCACCTGCGCGGCACCCTGAGCTGGCCCGGCTTCGGCAAGCACGGCGAGGACTGGCTGGGCTTCATCTTCATGATCGACCGCTTCAGCGGCGAGCCGCACGAAGGCAATCACGAAGGCACGCTGGAATGGGTGTCCCGCGGCAAACTGCTCGACCTGCCGCTGTGGGAAGGCGACCGCCATTTCCTGCCGCTGGTATTCGATGACGACCCGCGTCCCTTCCACGGCGTGATGCCGTATTCGGGTGGGCGCATGCAGTCGTGGAGCTTTACACGGGTTTAGAGTTTTGCGGGACTCGGGACTCGGGACTCGGGACTCGGGAGTCGGGGAGAGTGGTCCGCGAAGGACGCCAAATGCGCAAAGGAAAGCATGTCACCCGGGTAAAGGCGCATGACGAGAGAACTTCGTCATCCTGGGGCGATCCGCAGGATCGAACCCGGGATCCATTTTCCAGCTTGCGGGATTGGCCATGGCGACCAGTAGCGAGTCATGTGGGCGCGGGAGCATGAACCCGGGAGTCGGGACTCGGGACTCGGGAGCGGGAGTGGGGCAGGTCCGCGCTGCTGGAGCATTTGTCCGCGAAGGACGCGAAAAGCGCAAAGGACGATCAATCGATTGTTTTTGCTCCCTTCGCGGCCTTTGCGCCCTTGGCGGACCCGATTCCTTCTTGCCGGCAGCCCTGGCAGGCCTGCCCGGACGCACCCTGATGGACAGCCGGCCATCGTCATCCTGGACGCGGCGTCAGCCGCGATCCGGGATCCAATTTGATCTCGATGAGAGTCGGTGTGCGCTAGCGCATCTCAATGGATCCCGGGCTCCGCCTGCGGCGGCCCCAGGATGACGACCCGCGTCCCTTCCACGGCGTGATGCCGTATTCGGGTGGGCGCATGCAGTCCGTGGAGACTCTCACGCGGGTTGTAGAGTGTTTGCGTGCGACTCGGGACTCGGGACTCGGGACTCGGGACTCGGGACTTGGGACCCGGGCGAGGGGCGAGGGGCGAGAAAGCCGCTCGTTTGCCTTGTTCGAAGGATTTGCTGCAAGAGCGTTTGTCCGCAAAGGACGCAAAGGGCGCGAAAAAACTATGAACTCGAGGAGGGCTCTGGTTTTGCGTTTTTCGCGTCCTTTGCGGATATCCCCCTAGCCTTGTTCCACCCTGTCCACCTTGCGCAGGCCGCGGGGCAGGAGGCCGCCGCGGGCAGCGCGGTTGCCGCCGTATTCGACCAGGTCGGCCCATTTCAGTGTCATCTTGCGCTGGCCGGCATAGACAGTCACCGCGCCTTCGCCTTCGCTGACCACGGCAATACCGGCCACCCGCTCTTCGCCCGATTCACGCTTTTTCTTCGGAATCTCGATCAGCTTGTTGCCCTTGCCGCGCTCCAGTTCCGGCAGGTCGGCTACCGAGAACATCAGCAGATGACCTGCCGTGGTTGCCACGACAATGCGATCGCAGGAAGGGTCGGCACTGATGGCCGGGGCCAGTACATGGGCATCGTCGCTCATGTTGATGAGCTGCTTGCCGGCCTTCTTGTTGCCCAGCAGCGAGGCGAAGGCAGTGACAAAACCGTAACCGGCATCAGTGGCCAGCACCAGGCGGCTGTCATTGCTGCCGCTGGCAACGGCCTGGAAACGGGCGCCGGCGGGGGGGCTGAATCGACCTGTCAGAGGTTCACCATTGCCGCGTGCCGACGGTAGCGAATGCGCCGGTGTGGAATAACTGCGTCCTTCCGAGTCCAGGAACGCGACCTGCAGGTTGGTGCGCGTGCGGACCCAGGCCGCCAGCTCGTCGCCATCGCGATAGCTGAGGCCCTCGGCGTCGACGTCGTGGCCCTTGGCCGCGCGTACCCAGCCTTGCGCCGACAGCACCACGGTGACCGGTTCGGACGCCACCAGTGCGCTTTCATCCAGGGCTTCGGCCACTTCGGCCTCTTCCAGCGGTGAGCGGCGCTCGTCGCCATACATTTCGGCATCGGCGCGGATTTCATCGCGGATGAGTCCGCGCAGCTTGGCTTTCGACTTCAGCAGCACCGACAGCCGTGCGCGCTCCTCCTCCAGCTGATCGCGCTCGGCAGTGATCTTCATCTCTTCCAGCCGCGCCAGTTGCCGCAGGCGGGTCTCGAGGATGTAGTCGGCCTGTTCCTCGCTCAGGTCGAAACGCTTGATCAGCACCGGTTTGGGGTGCTCTTCGCTGCGCACGATGCGGATCACTTCATCCAGATTGAGGAAGGCGATGCGCAGGCCATCGAGCAGGTGCAGGCGCCGTTCCACCTTGGCCAGACGATGCTGCAGGCGGCGGGTCACGGTCTCGGTGCGGAACTGCAGCCATTCGCCGAGGATGGTCTTGAGGTCCTTGACTCGCGGCCGGCCGTCGAGGCCGATCATGTTGAGGTTGACGCGAAAGCTCTTCTCCAGGTCGGTGGTCGCGAACAGGTGCTGCATCATCTGCTCGATGTCGACGCGGCTGGAGCGCGGGACCAGAACCAGGCGAATCGGGTTCTCGTGATCCGATTCGTCGCGCAGGTCCTCCAGCATCGGCAGCTTCTTGGCGCGCATCTGTGCGGCGATCTGCTCGATGATCTTGGCCGGGCTGACCTGATGCGGCAGTGCGGTAATGACGGCGTTGCCGCCTTCCACCTCGTAGACCCCGCGCGCTCGCAAGGAGCCGTGGCCGGTCTCGTACAGGGTCAGCAGGTCCTCGCGTGGCGTGATGATCTGCGCGCGCGTCGGGTAGTCGGGTGCCGGCACGTGCTGGCACAGGTCCCTGACCGTGGCCTCGGGCTCGTCCAGCAGATGGATGGCGGCGCTGGCAATCTCGCGCAGGTTGTGCGGCGGTATGTCGGTGGCCATGCCCACGGCAATGCCCATCGAGCCGTTCAGCAGCACATGCGGCAGGCGCGCCGGCAACCACGACGGTTCTTCCAGCGTGCCGTCGAAGTTGGGGGTCCAGTCCACCGTGCCCTGTGCCAGTTCGCCCAGCAGCATGTCCGCGATGGGCGTCAGGCGCGACTCGGTATAGCGCATGGCGGCAAAGCTCTTGGGGTCATCGGGTGAACCGAAGTTGCCCTGGCCGTCCACCAGCGGATAGCGCCACGAGAACGGCTGCGCCATCAGCACCATGGCCTCGTAGCAGGCCGAGTCGCCGTGCGGATGAAACTTGCCGATGACGTCACCGACGGTGCGCGCCGATTTCTTGGGCTTGGCGGTCGCGGCCAGGCCCAGTTCGCTCATGGCGTAGATGATGCGGCGCTGTACCGGTTTCAGTCCGTCTCCGATGAAGGGCAGGGCGCGGTCGAGCACCACATACATGGAGTAGTCAAGGTAGGCGCGTTCGGCGTATTCCTTGAGCGTGATCTGTTCGTAGTTGGCTTGCAGGTTCATCCGCCCATTGTACGGGATGGGTGTGGTGTTGGCGGCCAGCAGTGAGCGGTTGGCAGCTGGCAGTTGACGGAGGACTCCGCGGGGCTGGCCGTTCGCCGCTTGGGGACCCTCTGATTAACCCTGAGCAGGTGTCACCCATGGTGTCTGTTCGCAAGTCAAGGCGCACTGGCGCAGGCAGGCTGGTGGCCTGTCAAGTCAGTGCAACGCAGGATTGTGGACAGACACCATGGGCCCAACCTGTTGATTCTGAACGCCTGGGTGACGACCAGAAAGCCCGCATCCCGCGCCGCGCGGCTTGTCCAGGCAGCCCAGCCTGCACGGCGCCGCGCAGCACGAACTGCGGACTTTCTGGACGTCATGCCACCTGCTCAGGGTTAATCAGAGGGTCCTTAGGTTTGGCGAGTGGCGCAACGCCTCCCGACAGGCGCTCGTCGGCCCCGCGCGGCCGGCTGCCAATCTGCAGGAGCGCGCACTGTGTGCGATGGTCCTGGGGTGAGCGAAAATCCGCTCACCGCTCACCGCTCACCGCTCACCGCTTGCGGTTCGACGTTTCGCGCGCAAGACGCGCCCCTACAATTTTTCGAGAAAGCCGGTCAGGCCCTTGAAATAGGTCTTCTGGTCGTCGTACATCGCCATGTGACTGCCATCGGGGCACAGCAGGAACTGGCCATGCGGCAACTGCGCGGCCATCTTCTTCATGTAGGCCGGGTCCATGGTGTCGTGGGCCGCGCCAATGACCAGGCTTGGTACCTTGATCTGCTTGAGTGCGTCGAAGCGATCCCACTGCGCGAGTCGACCGCTGGCGCCCAGCTCGCTGGGCCCCTGCATCAGGGTGTAGACGTGCTCGTTCATGTGACCGAAGGCGTAGTTGACCGGTTCCGGCCATTGCGCGGCCGGCATGCGCAGGATGTGCTTCTCGTAGTGCATGGGCACCAGTGTTCCCATGTAGCGCGGATCGTCGGTCTTGTGTTCGGCTTCCAGCTTCTTCACCAGCGCAAGTTTCTCCGGATCCATGGCCGGCATGAGAACCTTCTGCGCGTAGGCGTTGTAGGCCGGGATGGAGGCCATCATGTTGGAGATCACCAGGCACTTGAGGTTCTTCTGGTACTTGAGCGCGTACTCGATGGCGAGTATGCCGCCCCAGGAGTGGCCCAGCAGGCAGAAGTTGCTGCTGTCCAGCTTCAGCGCCTTGCGCACCTGCTCGACTTCGTCGACAAAGCGCGGGATGGTCCAGAGCTTGTCGTTGTCGGGGTGGTCGCTGCGGCCCGAGCCGAGCTGGTCGTAGTAGAAATACTCGATGCCGGCGGCCGGAAAGTAGCTGTCGAAGGCTTCGAAGTAGTCGTGGGTGGCCCCCGGGCCGCCGTGCAACAGCAGCACCTTGAGCTTCGGGTTGTTGCCAACGCGCCTGGTCCAGACCCGGTGCGGGCCATCCGGCGTGTCGATGCTGATCATGCGGATCCCGCCGGACAGCGCGTCGTCCTGCCCGCTGCTGTCGTAGTAGCTGGCAGGGTCGGGCGGTGGCGTGGCGAGGGCGGCGCCGGCGAACAGCAAGGCAAACAGGGACAAGCAGTGCATGCGTGTCGTCATCAGGGTGCTCCGGATCAGGCGGAGCGACCAGCTTGCCCCTCCCGGGGAGGGAATGCAATCTCGGCCACCAGCGGCAGATGGTCGGAGGCGTGGGGCCATCGTGACGGCCAGCCCCGGGGATCGTCGGTCACCAGCAAGCCCTCACTGACCATGATGTGATCCAGCCTGAGCATCGGCAGCCATGCAGGATAGCTGCGCGCCCGGGTCGATTCCCCGGTGGTCAGGCCCCGTGCAGCGAGGCGGGTTTCGGGACCCGTGCGCCAGTCATTGAAATCACCCATGAGCAGGGATGCCGCCTCGGTCTGGCGGATGCGCGTGGCGAGCCGGTCGAACTGGTGCTGCCGCTCCCGGGCCTTCAGACCGAGGTGTGTGGCCAGCACATGCAGGTCGCCTCGGCCTGCGAAATGGATGTGGGCATCAATCGCGCAGCGTGGTTCACGATCCGGAAAGCTCAGATCAAGCCTTTGCGTCCCGGTTACAGGCTGGCGCGACAGAAGCGCATTGCCAAATCCTTCTGGATGATCGGGCAGCGTGGTCTCGAGCAGGCAATGGTAGCCGCGGTCGCCGTTCAGCAGCGCCCGGAATGCGGGATGCTGCGAGCGGGTGGGGACTTCCTGGAGCGCAACCAGGTCCGCATCCAGGCTGTCGATGACCGCCAGGGTGCGCTGCGGATCGGTGCGAAAATCCGACCCCCGACAGGCGTGGATGTTCCAGGTGGCAACGCGTACCCGGTCGGAGTGGCCGCCGCTCATGAGGTTTCGCGTGAGGCACGCAGCATGCGCCTGCCCAGCCAGACACTGGCGCTGGCAAACACCAGCACAGCGACGGCCAGCCAGGCGAAATTGCCGAGTTGGGGCTGCCTGATTGCTGCCAGAACCCGGTCGACCACGAGTGCGGCCAGGATGGTGCCCGGTGTCATGCCCACGATGGTACCGATGATGTAGTCGCGGCGCCGGATGTGCGAGGCCCCTGCCATCAGGTTGATGATGCTGTAGGGCGCCACGGGCACCACGCGCAATACTGCCACGGCCAGAATGCCGTGCCGGGACAGTTTGACGCTGAGCCTGTGCAGTCGGCTTTGCGGCAGGCGCCTGAGCAGGTGCCTGCCACCATGATGGCCAATTTCGTAGAGCGCCATGGCGCTCAGGGTGGCACCGATCAGCGCGTAGATGACGCCCAGCACACTGCCGAACATGATGATCGCTGCAGCAGTCAGCACGTTGACCGGGAAGATGAGCAGACCGCCGGCAACAAAGGCAGCAATGACGATGACCGGCATCCAGGCCACATTGCCCAGATTGTGCAGGAGGTCGACGGCTCGGGTGACATCAAGCCAGTGCCGCAGGGGCGTCAGCACCCAGATGGCAACGATGCCGGCGATGGCGACGCCGAACAGGGTTCTCGTGACGATGCGCCGCCTGAGCGAAGGCAACGGTTCGACCGGGACCAGTTCGGCGTGCGCGTCTTGGTCCGTGCTGGTGTCCGGGTCGCTGGTCAAGGCATGGGCATCCGTGGGTGGCCGGGAGTCGGTCGATCGCCGACCCATCCTGGCTTGTGTGCGCTGAATGCGGGCCGATCAGCGCGGTACGCGGTAGCCGCCGGGGACGCCGCGCGGGCTGATCGTCAGTTGCCACAGCTGGTCGCGCCGGCTGCGGAAGATGCCCGCCGAGCAGGACAGATAGAAGCGCCACATGCGGCGGAACCGCTCGTCGTACTTGCTCTTGAGGTCCGGCCATGCGGCATCGAAGTTGGCCAGCCAGGCCATCAGCGTACGGTCGTAGTCGGTACCGAAATTGTGCCAGTCCTCCACCACGAACAGCCCTTCCAGCGCGGCACTGACCTGGCTGGCTGCCGGGATCATCGAGTTGGGGAAGATGTACTTTTCGATCCAGGGGTCGGGCTGCGCGGGCGCGTCGTTGCTGCCGATGGTGTGCAGCACCGAAAGACCATGCTCGCTCTTCAGGCAGCGCTTGACCGTCTCGAAGTAGGCGGGGTAGTTCTTGCCTCCCACATGCTCGAACATGCCGATGGAGAACACCGCGTCGAAGGGTTCGTCGATGTCGTGATAGTCCTGCAGGCGAATCTCGACCGGCAGGCCCTTGCACAGCTGCCGGGCATAGTCGGCCTGTTCCCCGGACACGGTGATGCCAACACCCTCGATACCGTAGCGTTCGGCGGCGAACTTCAGTGATTCACCCCAGCCGCAGCCGATGTCCAGAACCTTCTGGCCGGGTTCGAGCTGCAACTTGCGGCATACCAGGTCAAGCTTGGCTTCCTGTGCGTCATCGACATTGTCGGCTTCGGCCCAGTAGCCGCAGGAGTACACCAGCCGCTTGCCAAGCATCGCTTCAAAAAGCTCGTTGCCAAGATCGTAGTGGGCCTTGCCGATCTCGAACGCGTTCTCGCCGCGCTGCAAATTGATGAAGCGTGCCTTGAGGTGGGCGAGCAGGGCATCGAGGGTTTTCAGGTGTTCGTCCACATGCGCCATCAGCAGGCGGGCGAAGAACGCGGGCAGGTCGTCGACGTCCCACCAGCCATCCATGTAGGCTTCCCCGAGGCCCAGCGAGCCGCGTGCGAATACGCGTGCGTACAAATCGGGGTTGTGCACGCGGATATCGGTCGGGCGATCACCATCAATGCTGATGTCGGCGTGCTGGAGCAGCTCTTCGGCGCGGGCCTTCAGGCTGTTCTGGGTCATGTTCGCTCCTTGTGCATTGCGCCGGCTCAGGCACCGGCCTAGTCGGGTTGCTCCGCACCAATGACACCGATCTCGCTTGCTGATCGCGCGTAGACGAGTTCGGCGCCGGATTCGGCCACGATCTCGAGCAGGGTGTCAGCTTCGGACTCGCGCAACAGGAACTCGAGCTTCAGGGGCAGGTCACCGGCCAGCTCGAGGAAGTGCTCCTCATGCAGGATGCCGTGGCGACCGAAGCCGGCCACCGCGCGGAACACCGAGCCACCACCAAGCTTGTGCTTGCGTGCCTGCTCGAGAATCCACTCGTACAGCAGTTTGCCGTCGTGCCGGGCATTGGCATGCATGAAAAAGCGCAGATACACGCCCTGGACAGTCATGGTGCGAACCTTGCTCATGTCACAAGCTCCCATTCAAGCGCGCAACAGCGTGCGAATCAAGCCGAATCCAAGCAGGGTCATCGCCAGCGAGCCCAGCAGGTGCAGGCCGACATGGCCCGCAAACCATGCATACTGCTGACGCAACAGCAGGGTGATGGCCTCGCCGGAGAAGGTTGAGAACGTCGTCAGCCCGCCCAGAAATCCGGTAGCCACAAACAGCCGTGCCTCGGTGGAAAGTGCCTGAAAGTGTGTGAAAGCGCCCAGCACCAGGCCCATCAGAAGTCCGCCCAGTAGATTGGCGGCAAGGGTGCCCAGTGGCACCGTCGGAAAAACCGGGTTGAGCAGCTGGCCCAGCCCCCAGCGGAGCCAGGCGCCGGCTGCTGCCCCCAGGCCCACCGCCAGCAATGTACTGATGCCCATGGTCACTCCTTGTTGCTTGCGGTTGGCAGACCGCGGATACAAAAATGCCTGCGCCTCCCGCGGGCGGGCAGCGCAGGCATCATCAGCAGGTGCGGTTTGCCAGCGCGAGTCTGGGCAGGAGGAATGCCATCTCCTTCAACATCGGGATTCTATCTGAAAGGCCCCTGTCTTTCACCTGCCTTCTGCACGCCGGCCCCGGCATGTAAGCTTGCGCTTCTGTCTTCTTCGGGATGACCGGCTCATGTCCGGCAACAGCGTCACCCCAAGCCGCCGGGGCGTGCTGATCACGGTACTCGCCGGCCTGATCATGATCGGCCCGTTCTCGATCGACACCATGTTCCCGGGCTTTCCCGCCATCGGGCGCGACCTGTCGGTCTCTGCACTGGCTGTGCAGCAGACGGTCAGCGTCTACCTGCTGGCCTATGCGCTGATGAGTCTTGTGCATGGTCCCGTCTCCGACCGCTTCGGACGTCAGCCCGTGATCGCGCTGGGCATGATTGGCTACGCACTGGCCTCGGCGGGCGCAGCGACGGCGACGACACTGGATGCCCTGCTGCTGTGGCGGGGCCTGCAGGGAGCCTGCGCCGGTGCTGGCATCGTGGTCGCCCGTGCGGTCATCCGTGACCTGTTCGAGGGACCGGCAGCGCAGAAGTTGATGTCACAGGTGATGATGATCTTCGGCATTGCACCGGCCATCGCGCCAGTGGTGGGTGCGCAACTGGTCCTGGTGGGTGGTTGGCGCGGCATCTTCTGGGCGCTGGCCATCTTCGCGGCCGTACTGGTTGCGGCCACTGTCTGGCTGCTGCCCGAATCCCTGCCGCGCGAGCAGCGCGTGTCGCTGGCGCCGCGCAGCCTGGTGCGAACCTACGCGGGTATCCTTCGCGATGCCGGATTCTGGCCGCTGGCGATCTCCGGTACGCTCAATTTTTCGGCACTTTTCCTCTACATCCTCTCTGCGCCGCGGGTGGTGCTGGAGCTCATGGGCTTGTCGCAGCAGGGTTTCCCCTGGCTTTTCGTACCTGTCATCGGCGGCATCATGAGCGGCTCGCTGCTGTCGTCGCGCCTGGCCGGCAAGCGCAGCGCGGCACAGACCGTCGGTATCGGCTACGTTTTCATGGGCCTGGGCACGCTGGTCAACCTGCTGCTGGGCTTCAACCTGCCACAGCCAGCGCCGGTCTGGGCACTCATGCCCTTGTACCTGATCGGCTGCGGGGTCGGCCTTTCCTTCCCGACACTCACCTTGTTGCTGCTGGATCGCTTTCCGCTTCATCGTGGCGCTGCCTCGTCAATGCAGGCCTTTGTCAGCCTGCTTTTCAACGCGGTACTGGCGGGCCTTATCGCGCCGGCCCTTTATGGCAGCCTGCGTTCGCTGGCTGTCGGCGCGGCCGGCGTCAGCCTGCTGGGCTGGCTGGCGTGGCGCTGGTATGGGCGTGCCGAACGTGCCGAGCTGGCACGTCATGCGGCAGCCGACACAGCGGACATGGTGACGGAACTGCCACCCTCCGAGGTCATGTAGTCGCGCTGCACAAGCGAACAGCCGGCTACCGGTGATCGCGCCAGCCCGGACAGCAGTCGCAGCCGACCGGGCGCAGCGCTTCCGTTGTCGCTCAGCCGCCCAGATTGCTGCCGAAGATGCGGTCGTCAGCGGGTTGCAGCGGCTTGGCTCGCGGTGTCGGCTTCCACCAGGGCCGCTCGGGGCGCGCCGCGCTCAGGGTGAGCTCGCCCAGGGCGTCGGTCTTGCGGGATGGGTCGAATGCGTACGCGCGGACCTGATGCGCTCCGGCCGGCGCCGGCGGCAGCCGCAATTGCGGCGAATTGATGGCGTAGGTTCGGCTCGACAGCAGTTTCTGCGCAGCATCCAGCCACTCCACGCGCAGGCGGCCATGGAAGCTGCTGGCGCCAGGCACGCTGACTGCCACGCCCGGGTCCCAGCGTTTGCGCACCTGAGCCATGTGCAGCTTTTCGCGTGGTCGCTGCAGGGCTATGGCCGGGTCGCCCAGAAGGTTGTACATCTCGATCATGTCGCGATTGCGGGTGCCGCGCTTGGCGGCCAGGATTGCATCACCGATGCTGATGCCGGGTTTGACCAGGTCCCGCAGCAAGTGGCTGGAGAAGGTCACATCAGGTGCGTTGCGCCACGAGGCTGCAAAAACGGCAATGGCCCCGTTGTCCTTCTCGCGCAGGAATTTTTCGCCGATGGAATCTTCGGTCGGATTGTCGAATGGTGCCGAGTAGCAGGTCATCGACAGGACCATGGGCAGGCGACCGGCATTCTTCAGTTCGCCCACATTCTTCAGTGTGAACAGGTCATGGTTCTTGCGCGGGTCGGGTGGTCCGGTACGCCAGATATAGCGCCCGCCGTGGCCCAGGAAATGCACCAGCAGCTGGCCCTTGTCCAGGTCCTGCATCAGCTTCTGCTGGTGGCGGACGTTGTCCTTGTCACTGGTCTTCGGGTAGATCCGGGAGGGGGAAAACCCCATGTTGCCGACTTCGTCCGCCAACCTGTCCGAGGTCTTCTGGAACGACGGGTCGTCATTGGTGATGAACATGACGCTCTGCCGCCAGCTGCCCATGCGCGGCCTGGTGACGTAGTTGATGGTCTTTTCGACAATGGCGGACACGGCTTCGGGGGTGATGACCGGAAAGCGCCCGATCGCCATTTGCGGTTTGTCGCTGTCCTTGTCGAAAGCCACAAAGGCGTTGTCGCTGGCCGACTGTCCCTCTTCCGCGAAGTACTGGAAAGTCGGTATCAGATTGCGCGCATCAGCAGTTTTCGGTTGCTCTGCGTAGGGGGTACCGGGGATGAGCCCGAAATGTCCCGGAAACAGCAGTTCGCGATCGGTCCACTTGGAATAGAACTGCTGCTTGCGCAGCTTGTCGTGGATGTCGAAGCTGGCGTCGCCCACCAGCAGCACGTAATGCGGGCGCGGCCTTGGCCAGTTGCGGTAGGCATGGGCCAGAAGATCGCGGATCGCAGTCGGGTTGGTAATGCCATGATTGAACTGGTCATAGGCGGCATTGACGTTGACTATCGCGGTGCTCAGGCCGCGCTTGCGATGGAATTCCGCCAGCGGCTTGATGGCTTTCATCAGGCTGGGGTGGGCGATGATGATGTAGTCGTACTGGGTACCGGGCCGGCGCCAGTCACGGCCATCGGCAATCGCGCGCAGCGCCACCGGTGACAACGGGGTATGGCCGGCAGCCAGCGGGAACAGGCGGGTACCGGCAGGCGCGAAGGCGTAGCGTGTGCCGCCCGCGCCTGCAGTGGGCAGGTACAGAACACCGTCACTGCCGAACAGCAGCGGTGCTCCCTGACCGAGTGTCGGCGCGCCCGCGGTCTGGACGTCGAGCGCTTCACCTGCGCCGGTGTCGCGATCGGAGAGCGGATAGCTCATGTCCAGGTAGTCGAACATCACCACATCCACCAGCGGGTTGCCAGCCCAGGCGGGCTGGCGCGAGGGCACGCTCAGCGTCAGCGTGTTGCCTTCCTGGCGCAGCAGCTTCGGCGGCAGCACGAGGGTGCGTTCGATGTGACCTTCGCCGTCCCATTCCAGGCTGGCAATCTGCTTGCCGTTGAGGGTTGCGATGACGCGATGATCAGCCACCCGTTGCTTGCCGGTCGGCACCTGCACCGTGGACAAGCCGCGAAATGCCAGTTTCACTGTCGGGTTGGGCGGATTGTCGCGCATGGCCGGCAGGTTGAAGCGGGTCTGGAATGGCTTCGGGTCGACCATGGTCATCTTGGCCCAGTACCACACATCCGGCTGCTCGCCCCGGCGGACCTGGCTGGTCTTGAGGCGAATCATCAGTTGATCGTGTTCCAGGTGCAGATGCCGCGAGAGGCTGGCCGGCGGCTGCAGTTCGGCATCGGCCTTGCGGGGACTGTAGCGGAGGCGCTTGCCCGGCACGGCATCCAGTTCGTAGACATTGACCCGGCTGTAGGGATCGGACCAGCTTTCCTGTCCGTGCAGCTTGCGCCCGACCCATTCGATGCGATCGCCGCCGGCGAACTGCCGGTCGCCGGTGTTGATGACGCGGATCGGAACTTCCTTGCCCTGGTTGAGCAGGCGCAACTGACTTGTTTCGCATCCGGCCAGCCCGGGCTGCGCGGCAATGGCATCCTTGAAGTCGAGGCTGTATATGCCGACCGGCCCGGTCTCCAGGTGCAGGCGACCGGAGCAGGCGTGCGCGGGCAGGGCGGCTGACACAAGGCCAGCGGAAACCAGTGCGAGAAATGAGAGAAAGCTGCGTGAAGTCATGGCGTGCCGGGGTACAAAAACGAAGATCACCGACGCGGGTCGGTGACCGGATGGCACATCATAGCGGAAGCACGCGGGGTGCCCGAACGCACCCGCGGTCTACTGAATCGAGCCCGGCAGCAAGGACTGCCAGGAGGCGGCACGCGCGCTGTCACTGGAGCTTGCCTCGGGCACCTTGCCGGAACTTGTCGGCAGGTGGCTTGAGGTGGATGGCTCGCTGCCCGAATCCCTGGTGCTGTCCGCGTGGCTGTCGCTGACCGGATCGCCAGGGTGGTGGCTGGCAGTCTGCGCTGTGTCCTGGGCATAGGTGTCGGAGGAAAGCACGTCACCGCCCATGCCGAACGAGCTGGACGCATGCGCCATGGGCGCCAGAACAAGCAGCAAGGACGAAAAAACGAGTGTTTGCAGGCTTTTCATGCGGGTTGCCTCCTGTTTGCACGCGCGAACTCAGTGCAATACTCGGGATTGTGGCAGATTCCGCAGCGTCATGCCACTGGCCCGAACACCGGTTACCATGGCGGCAGACAAGCCCAGATCGAGTCCATGGCCCGAACGTCGCCAAGCGCCAAGCCCACCGATACCGCCTTGCACCCAGCCAGCACAGCACGCGAATTGCTGGCGCTGCTGGCTGACGGCCGTTTGCACAGCGGTCAGGAACTGGCGTCGCAGTTGCAGGTAACGCGTGCCGCCATCTGGAAGCAGGTGCGGCAGTTGCGCGGGCAGGGTCTGCCGGTTGCCGCAGTCGCCGGGCGCGGCTACCAGCTGCCATGGCCGCTCGAACTGCTGGATCCGGCGCGAATCCTGAGGGCGCTGCCTGAGGCCAGGCGCCATGCGCTGGCCAGCCTGGATGTGCTCTGGCGTACGGCATCGACATCCGACGTGCTGCGCGATCCCTCACTGGACATCAACCGGCAGCCCCGGGTGGTGCTGGCCGAGAGCCAGAGCGCGGGCCGCGGGCGGCGCGGTCGCGCCTGGCTGTCGCCACCGGGTCTGAACATTTGCCTGTCGCTGGCCACGCGTTTTGATTGCGGCGCCGTGGCTCTGGCCGGCCTGTCGCTTGCGGTGGGTGTCATGCTGATGCGTGCGCTCGACGATGCCGGTTGCCACG
The DNA here is from genome assembly GCA_963734945.1 of uncultured Gammaproteobacteria bacterium. GTDB lineage: Bacteria > Pseudomonadota > Gammaproteobacteria > Xanthomonadales > Rhodanobacteraceae > DASSBG01. The sequence goes on along the minus strand of CAVTJF010000056.1, from coordinate 30,553 downwards.
GTGCCGGTCTCAAATGGCCCAACGACATCCTCGCCAATCAGGCCAAGCTGGCGGGAGTGCTGGTGGAAATCGACGGCGAGTACAGCGGCCCCTGCCGGGTTGTCATCGGGGTTGGCCTGAACCTGCGCATGCCCGACGCGCTCTGTCGGCATGCCGATCAGCCCGTGACCGATCTGGCACGCCTTGTGGCCGGCCGGCTGCCATCAAGGAACGCGCTGGCCGCTGCCATGATCTCGCGCCTGCTCGAGGGGCTGGCGCAATTTCGCGAGCATGGCTTTGCCGCCTTCGCGGACGATTATCGCAAGCATGACCTGCTGCGCGGCAAACCGCTAAGGATCATCTCGCAGCAGACCGAGTGGTACGGCCAGGGCGCCGGCGTCGATGCACGCGGTGCCCTGCGCGTTCGCACCGAGGCCGGGCAGCTGGTCTCGGTGGACAGCTCCGATGTCAGTGTGAGGCGCGCATGATTCTGCTGCTTGATCTGGGCAACAGCCGCCTGAAATGGGCCTTCGCCGAAACCCGGCTGGAAAACGGCGGCGACCTTGCATGGGAGCAGGCGAACCTGCGCGACCCGTTGCGCCGTCACTGGCGCCAGGCCGCCGCGCCCTCGCGGGTAGTGGGCGCGTCGGTCACCGGACCGCAGCGCCGCACGCTGGTCGAGGAACTTCTGGATGAGCTGGGCTGGCCTCGAGCCGAGTGGCTTCGCTCACCCGCGTCGCGCGGCGCATGGATCAACGCCTATCCGCAGCCGCAGGGACTGGGTATCGACCGTTGCCTGGCCATGCTGGCTGCCCTCGATGCCGGTCAGGCGCCCTGCGTGATTGCCAGTTGCGGTACAGCGCTGACGATTGACGCGTTGGCCGGCGATGGCCGTCATCTGGGCGGACAGATCGTTCCCGGCATCAATGCAATGATGTCGGCGTTGCACGATGCGGTGCCCGGCCTGCCCGATGCACGCGACGGCCGGTGCGTTGCGCTTGCACACAATACGGTCGATGCCATGCATTCCGGTGCGTGGCATGCGTCGGCGGGAGCCATCGAACATTTCCTTGAATCGGCGGCTGACGCCACGGGGTTTTCGCCACGACTGCTGCTGTGCGGTGGTCATGCCGACGCCGTGGCGGCGCTGCTGCGGGTGCGCAGCGAGATCCTTCCGCAGGCGGTGCTGAAGGGCCTTCTGGCCTGGTCGCGAACCCCCTGAGGCGTGCCGCCGGGCCCTGGCTCCATCGTGCGGCCGGCAACTTGCGCCGGCTGCTGCGCCGAAGGGCGATGCCTGTAGAATGCGCGAATGTTTCTGAGACTTCTTTTTCTGCTGCTTGCGGCCCTCAATCTCGGCGTTGCCGGCTGGCTGCTATTCGGAGACGCACAACGCCCGATGCCCCCGGCCGCCGACCCCGGCGTGCCCGAGCTGCGGCTCCTGTCCGAACAGGGCGGCTCGCAGGAATCGCAGAGTGCCGAACTCAGCCAGGCGCCGCAAAAGGCGCCCGGCGGCAGCGACCAGTGCGCCACGCTGGGTCCGTTTGCCACCGAAGCCGATGTGCGCGGCGCCCTTGATGCACTGACGCCGCATGTGTCCGGCATCCAGTATCGCCAGGAGCAGTCAACCGCTTCACGCGGCTGGTGGGTATACCTGCCGGCCCTGCCCAATCGCGACAAGGCACTTGAAACGGCACGCCAGCTCTCGGACAAGGGAGTGCGCGACTACTATGTGGTGACCGCCGGCGACCGCCAGAACACCATCTCGCTCGGGCTGTTCCACGACCCTGCCAATGCACGCCGTCGCCGCCAGGACATTGCCGAACTGGGCTTCTCGCCGGTCATGCACGAACGTACCGAACAGGTGTTGCAGTTCTACGTCGACTACGCCGTACCGCGTGGCAGCACCCTGGACTGGCATCAGTACCTGCCCGATGTCAGCGGCATCCAGGCCAGCCCCCGCAAGTGTTTCTGAGCGCAGCCAATGCGGCTACAATAGCCTCCCCTTGCCGGTATAGCTCAGCTGGTAGAGCAACTGATTTGTAATCAGTAGGTCCCGGGTTCGACTCCTGGTGCCGGCACCACTTCCGCTCCTGCCTGACGCTGGCGGCGCTGCCGCTTCAGCCGATGCCTTGCTGCTCGGGCTTGATACCGCGGCGGCGGAGTTCCAGCACGATCGGGGTGAGGTAGTCGATCCGGGCCTGGATGCGGGCACGCTGGTAGTAGTTGAGATCCTTGCGCTCGAGCAGGCGCTGCAGTTGCTGCAGGGCATCGCTGGCGCGGCCGGACAGGTAGGTGGCGTCGGCGTAGGCCTCGGCCGCGCGGATGTCCTGGCCTGACAGCGAGCAGGCGCGTCCGTAGGTGCGGTAAAGCGTGGGTTCGTCGACTTCCTCGTCCAGCAGCGGGCGCAGCACTTCGGCGGCCTTGCTGGCCGAGTCGGATTTGCCGTTTGTCAGCAGAGCACTGGCATAGGCTTCCGCGATGGCATGGTTTTGCGGCATGGCCTGTTTCAATGCCGCGTAGTCGGCCAGTGCCTGCTTGCGCTGGCCGGCATGCAGACGGGCATCGGCAAGAGCCATGCGCAGGGCGGTGTTTTGCGGATGCTGCTTGATCAATGGATCGAGTTCGCTGATTGCCTTGTCCGCCTTGCCGTTGCGCACCAGCGCCAGGGCATAGCCATAGCGCGTGGCTGTGTTGGCGAAGTCCTTGCTGCCGGCAAGATTGCCGGTGTAGTACTGCAGCGTATCCTGGGGCGCGTCCGAGGCCAGCACCCGGGCGCGCTCGCGCATCAGCTGGTAGTTGAGCGTGCTGGTGGACTTGTCGGTTTTTTCGGTCAGCGAGGACAGGGCGGCGTGTGACTTGAGGTAGGGCACCGGCGCAACCGTGTCGTCCCATTTCAGTTGCTCGCCCAGCATGTGCCTGGGATTCTTCTTTTCCTGAAGCTCGATCGTGTGCGCACGGGCCTTGGCTTCACTGATTCGGTCTGTGGTGACCGGATGGGTGCGCAGCAGATCCGGGGTCTGGTCACCGCCATTGCCGGGCCGCAGCAGGGACTCCATGCGGCTGAAGAAACCGGCCATGCCGTCGGGGTCGAAGCCGGCCCGGGCCAGGGTTTCGATGCCGACGCGATCGGCTTCTGCCTCGTCCTTGCGGGTGAAGTTGATCTGCCGCTGACTGATGGCGCCCAGGCCACCGGCAATGACGGCGGGGGCGGCGTCCCCGTTGCTGCTGCTGCCCTGGGATGCCAGCACGGCGCCCAGCATGACCAGGGCGGCCAGCGGCGCCATCTTGCTGGCGTCCTCGACCGAGCGCTGAATGTGATGCTGGGTGATATGCGCAATCTCGTGCGCCAGCACGCCGGCCAGCTCGCTTTCGTTGCGGGTGGCGCTGATCAGGCCGGTGTTGACGCCAATGAAGCCGCCGGGCGCGGCAAAGGCGTTGATGGTCTTGTCGCGAACCACAAAGAAAGTGAATTTCATGTCCTTGGGGAAGGTGGTGTGCGACACCAGCCGGTATCCCAGGTCATTGATGTACTGGTGCAGCAGCGGGTCGTCCAGCACCATGTCCAGCGCGCGCATCTGGTGCAGCATGCTGGCACCGACCTGGCGTGCATCCTGGGGAGACAGGACGGTGTCGGCGGAGCTGCCGAGCTGTGGCAGATCGGTATTCTGGGCGCAGGTCGCCGTACTCACGAGCGCTATGAGGGCGGTAGTCAGCAGACGTGATTTCATGGTTGGTCTAACAGATTCATGGCGGCCACAAACATAGCCCAGCCGGACGGGCTGCGGCCAGTATGCCGCAACCGGCATTCACCCGGCGTTACGCCATGCGGGCGCCGCGCGCGATCTGCGTGGGCCTTTCCTGGCGCAATTTTAAGGGGGTGCGACAGGCCCCGGTGCGACGCGGCGCGTGCCGGGGAAGGGGCGCCTGGTCCGGCGCCGGGGATCTACCGGCTGCGCGGTCGCAGCAGCACGACGGTATGGCCCTGGCGGTCGCGGCCGTCGAGTCGGTCCAGGCCGACCTGGTCAAAGCGGGCCATGGTATTGCCTGCGGCATCGTGCAGGATGCATTGCTGCGCGGTACTGTTGTCGTCACTGGCGTTGCTGCAATCCAGCGCGAAGTCACCCTCGCTGCCGATCAGGCGCACGTGGTGTTTGCTGATCTGCTGGCTGGCGGAGAAATCCAGGCGGCTTGGCCAGGCGTCAGCGGCGGCAGAATCTTCCGTGGCATCGCGAGCCACGAGCCAGGTCCCCTGCCACTGTTGCGGCTGCTCGTGCTGGCTGAAACTGCGACGGGCAAAACGCATGGCTGCCAGATCCAGCTTGCCGGGACGCAGCGGGTTGGGGCGACTCAGCCACACGCGTGCGCTGGTGCTGGAGGAAAAGGCGATGTCGACGGTTACACCGGGTTGCGGTATCGGCTGAACGTGCATGCCGAAGAAAGGCGAGCTGCCATCGTCAAGCCGGCTCAGCGATGCATGGGCTGTCTGGCCCTGCAGGTGACTGGTGCCGAAATACCATACCGGTGCACCGCTGATGTCGTCATGGCTGAGCAGCGCGATGCCCAGCGTGTCGCCCTGCAATTCCAGGCTCAGCACGTTGCCGCTGCCATCATCGGCACCCTGCGGCCACCAGAATCCGGAGTCCGGGCTGATCGCCGGCGCCTGCTGGCTGCGCAGGGCAAAACCCACCAGTTCCGGTTTGTCGTTGCCGCGCGCCGCGAACACGTGGACTGGCCGTACCTTGTCGGTCGGCAGCATGGGCGAGAATTGCTCGCGTTCGGATACTTCCAGGGAGAACGGGTGCGCGCCCAGCGCACAGTGGCTGGCATTGTCCGCCAGCAGAATGTCCATGCGGCCCGTGCTGCTGTGGCTCCATGTGCGCAGGGCAGGCTGGCAGGCGGTTGGCCAGGTGCCCGTGATGCGCGTGCCGTCGGCGTTCTCGTTGATGTCCCGGATGCGCACGGGCGCGTCCTGCGCGGGCAGGGCCAGCGGCAAAAGGGCAAGCAAAACGAGGGCAAGGCGCAGGACGGTCATGCCGACATTGTACCTGTGATGCCTGGTGAAGGATAATGTGCGGTTCTGTAGAGTTTTCAAGGAGCAAGCGCCCATGACGCGCAAGATAGCGGTGATTCGTGGCGACGGTATCGGGCCGGAAATCGTCGACGCCAGCATTCGGGTACTCGATGCCCTGGAATGCGGGCTTGAATATGACTATGTCGAGGCCGGCATGGCCGCCCGCGAGAGCTGTGGCGAACTGCTGCCACAGGCCACCCTGGACGCCATCGAGCAGCACGGCGTGGCCCTCAAGGGGCCGCTCACCACTCCCGTGGGTGGAGGGTTCTCCTCGCTCAACGTGGAATTGCGGCGCCGATTCGACCTTTTCGCCAACGTGCGACCGGCCATCACCTTCCCGGGCACCCGGGCGCGCTACGACAACATCGACATCATCACCGTGCGCGAGAACACCGAGGGCGCCTACCGCTCCGAGGAGCAGACCCTGTCCGAGGACGGCGAAACGGCCCGTTCGATCATCCAGGTGACCCGCCGCAGCTCCGATCGCATCGTGCGCTACGCCTTCGACATGGCGCGCCGGCTCGGCCGCAAGAAGGTCACCGTGGTGCACAAGGCGAACATCATGAAGACCACCTCGGGCCTGTTCCTGAAGGTGGCGCGCGAGATTGCCGCCGAGTATCCGGAAATCGAGTGCAACGAGCTGATTGTGGACAATACCTGCATGCAGCTGGTGATGGATCCGGACCGTTTTGACGTGATCGTCACCACCAACCTGTTCGGCGACATCATTTCGGACCTGTGCGCGGGCCTCGTCGGTGGCCTGGGTCTGGCGCCGGGTGCCAATATCGGCCACGGCATCGCCATCTTCGAGGCGGTGCACGGCTCGGCCCCGGACATTGCCGGGCAGGGCGTCGCCAATCCCTGCGCGATTCTGCTTGCAGCAGCCAGCATGCTTGATCACATCGGCCAGAAAGACAATGCGCAGCGTCTGCGTCAGGCCATCCGCACCACGCTCAGCGAAGGCGACCGCACCACGCCGGATCTGGGTGGCAAGGGCACCACGCGCAGCTTCACCGATGCGCTGATCGAGCGGCTCTGAGCATGACCGGCAGCGTCATCCTGTCGCACGGCTTCGAGAGCGGTCCCGAGGCCACCAAGACCAGCGCCATGGCGGCGGCTGCCGAGCGGCTGGGATGGACGGCATTGTGCCCCGACTATCGCGAGCACGACGTCCATGGTCTGGCGCCAGCGGTGGCGCCACGCTGCCGCCAGTTGCGGGCGCTGTGTGCGGAAGTGGATGGCCCGGTGGTGCTTGCCGGCTCCAGCATGGGTTCGTTCGTGTCCGGCCTGGTATCGCGCGAGGTGAACTGCATCGGCCTGTTTTTGCTGGCCGTGCCGGTAATGATCCCCGATTTCGAGCAGGCATTTGATCTGCGTGCCGGCGTTCCAACCACACTGGTGCACGGTTACGCCGATGACCGTTGTCCGGCGCATACGGTCTGGGACCTGGCACGCCAGCGCGGCCTTGATCTGATGATGGTCGCCGACGGGCATCGTCTGGCCGACCATGTCGACTGGATTGCAGCGCAGTTTGCCCTGTTTCTGCAGCGCACAAGGCAGCCCGCTTGAGGGATTTCTTCGCCAGTTGCAGCAAGGGGCTCGAGTACCTTCTGCGCGATGAGCTGAGCGCGCTGGGTGCAAGCAATGTGCACGAGGCGCGCGCCGGCGTGCATTTTTCAGGTGATCTGCAAACGGCCTACCGTGCCTGCCTGGAGTCGCGGCTGGCCAGCCGCATCCTGCTGCCACTGGCCGAGTTTGATGCGCCCGACGCCGACGCGCTTGCCAGCGGAGCAGGGCAGGTCGACTGGAGCCGGCACATGCACAGCGACGCCAGCATGGCGGTTGATGCGGTGTGCGTGCAGAGCCATGTCGATCACAGCCGGTTCGCGGCGCAGCGAGTAAAGGATGCGGTAGTCGACCAGTTCCGCGAGCGCTGCGGCGAGCGCCCGTCGGTGAATCCGGAATCGCCGGATATCCGTCTCAATCTCTTCCTCAAGCGCAATCGCGCCATCGTGTCGCTGGACCTTTCCGGCGAATCGCTGCACCGACGTGGTTGGCGCACCAGTCTTGTCAGTGCGCCGCTGAAGGAAAACCTGGCGGCAGCCATGCTGATTCGCGCCGACTGGCCCAGGATCCACGCCGCTGGTGGCATGCTGGTCGATCCGATGTGCGGCTCGGCGACCTTGCTGATCGAAGGCGCCCTGATGGCGGCCGACGTGGCACCGGGCCTGGGACGCGACCGGTTCGGCTTCACCGCCTGGCGCGGCCACGACGCCGACCTGTGGCAGCGTCTGCACGATGCCGCCGCAGCGCGCGCCGAGGAGGGTCTGCGCAAGCTCAAGCCGGTGTTCTTCGGCAGCGATCACGACAGCCAGGCGCTGGCGGCAGCCAAGCGCAACGCGCAGGCGGCCGGTGTTGCCGGGTTCATGCAGCTGGCAAAGCATGATGTGGCCTGGGCGCAGGTGCCCGAGGGTGCAAGCAACCATGGTCTGGTGGTGTGCAACCCGCCCTATGGCGAACGCCTTGGTGCGGACGATGACATGCGCGACCTGTACCGGCGCCTGGGTGACCGTCTGCGCCAGCGTTTCACTGACTGGCAGGCTGCCATCATCATCAGTGACACCGAACTCGGCCATGCACTCGGCCTGCGTGCGCACAAGCACTACCAGCTGTTCAATGGCGCACTGGAGTGTCGCCTGCTGCTGATCGATCTGGCGCCGGCACCGGTGCGTGAGCCCAAGCCCTTGTCGGAGGCCGCGCAGATGCTTGCCAACCGGCTGAAGAAGAATCAGCATCACCTGCAGCGGCGGCTGAAGCGTGAGGGCATCGGCTGCTATCGACTGTACGATCGTGACCTGCCCGAGTACGCGGCTGCCGTGGATGTTTACCACGCCCGTCCTGCCGGCCAGCCCCGGCACGCGCTGGAAACCTGGCTGCATGTCCAGGAATACCAGCCGCCGGCCGAAGTGCCCCAGCAGCTGGCGCGACAGCGCATGGGTGACATGCGCCGTGTGCTGCGCGAGCAGTTTGATGTGCCGGGCGAGCATGTCGTGATGAAGACCCGGCGGCGCGGCAAGGGCGGTTCGCGCTACGCCGACTTCCACAAGCGCGATGAATGGCTGGAGGTGGTCGAGGATGGCCTGGCCCTGCGGGTCAATCTGCGTGACCACATCGATACCGGGCTGTTTCTGGATCATCGCCGGGTCAGGGCGCGCTTGCGCGAGCTGGCCCAGGGCCGCCATTTCCTGAATCTGTTTGCCTACACGGGCACCGCCAGTGTTCACGCCGCAGCCGGCGGGGCGGCATCAACCACCAGCGTCGATCTGTCGGCCACCTACCTGCAGTGGGCGGCGCAAAACCTGGCGCGCAACGGCTTCGAAGGGCGCAAGCACAAGCTGGCCCAGGCTGATGTGTTCGATTTTCTGCAGGCGGCCGAATTCTGCTACGGGCTGATCTTTGTCGACCCGCCGACGTTTTCCAACTCGGCACGCGCCGAGGACTTCGACGTTCAGCGCGATCATGTGCGCCTGCTGACGGCCTGCCACGAGGTCCTCGACGATGATGGCGTGCTGGTATTCTCCAACAATGCCCGCCGCTTTCGTCTGGACGCGGCCGCACTGGAAGAGCGCTACATCATCGAAGACTGGTCAGCGGCAAGCATACCCTTCGACTTCAGCCGCAATCCCGGCATCCACGGTTGCTGGATTCTGCGCCCCAGGCCGGCGGCCGACGAAAAGGCGTCAGACTAGTCCCTGCCGGGCGGGCGGCGCAGATCTATCGCGCCTTGCTTTGCGCTTCCAGTGCCTTGAACTGCTGCTTGTCGATGATGGTCACTTTCCTGACGCTGCAGTGCTGGCCATCCTGGTTGACGATCTGGTCGCCAAGCTCACCGCACATGCGCTGAATATTGCGCTTGTCCTCGGCTACCCGGAAAGTCAGCGTGGCGGCATTGAGCGCACCGCAGTCATTGGCAAGATCGATGCGGTAGTGGTTCGGACCGGTCTTGACAATCACGGTGCGGTTGTCGGGGGCATACACTTCGTGGCTGCGGCTCAGGTCCAGGCAGTTGGTGACGGGCCGGATCGGCTGGTAGGCCGGCCTGGTATCGGCGGCACATGCCACCTGGGTGGCCACAGCTGCGGCCATCAGTGCCATCGGGATCATGCGGCGGACAGAACTCATGACAACACCTCGTTTTCCAGTGGTCGGGGCTTGGCGCGAATGCGTGCTTCGGCTGTCATGAATGGATAACGGCTGCTGCCACGCCCGCGTTGACATCACGTTATCATGCGCACTTGAACCGAGCCCGAACGATGCCCACGATACGTCCCCTCGAAACTGCCCTGATCAATCAGATTGCTGCCGGCGAGGTAATCGAGCGCCCGGCGTCCGTGGTCAAGGAACTGATCGAAAACAGCCTTGATGCCGGCGCTCGCAGGATTGAAATCGAGGTCGAGGCGGGCGGGGCACGTCTGATACGGGTGCGCGATGATGGCTGCGGCATTGCCGCCGACGAGTTGCCGCTGGCGGTGGCTGCCCACGCCACCAGCAAGATTGCCAGTTTCGACGAACTCGAACGAGTGGGCAGCATGGGGTTCCGCGGTGAGGCCCTGGCGTCGCTGGCGTCGGTGTCGCGTTTTTCTCTGACTTCCCGTCGCCACAACGATGAGCATGCCAGTCGCATCGAGGTCGCGTCGGGTACACCGGGTGATGTGGTGCCGGCGGCACATCCTGCCGGAACCTGTGTCGAAGCCCGCGATCTGTTTCACAACGTGCCCGCCAGGCGCAAGTTCCTGCGCGCCGAACGTACCGAATACGTGCATATTGATGAACGTGTACGGTCGCTTGCCCTGGCCCATCCGCAGGTCGAGTTTCGGCTTGCCCACAACGGCAAGGTGACCCGTCTGTTCAAGCCCGTGGGCACCGACGAGGATGGCAGACGACGGGTGGCCGAAGTTCTGGGTGACGAATTTGTGCAGCACACCCGCGCTGTCGAACAGCAGGCGGCCGGTCTTGCCCTGCACGGCTGGCTCGGCTTGCCGACAGCGTCGCGCAGCCAGGCCGACCGCCAGTACTTTTTTGTCAACGGACGTCTGGTGCGCGACAAGACGGTGGCGCATGCGGTGCGGCAGGCCTATGCCGATGTCCTGTTTCACGGCCGTCATCCGGCTTATGTGCTGTTCCTGCAGCTGGACCCTGCGCGTGTCGACGTGAATGTGCATCCGGCCAAGCAGGAGGTGCGCTTTCGTGACCAGCAACTGGTGCACCAGCTGGTATACCGCACGTTGCACGAAGCGCTGTCGGCAACGCGCGCCGGCAGCGTCGAGGAGAGCAGGGCGGCAGCGCTGCCTGCCACGGCTTCTGCTGCACCGGCCGGTGCTGCCGGCGGTTCCGGATTTGCCGCATCCGGGCAATCCCGTTTCAGACTGGGTGTGGCCGAGGGCCCACTGGATGACTATGCCGCGATACTGGGTGCGCGCGCGTCAGATGAGCCAGCCAGAGCACGGGCGTTGCCGGAAACAGATGACGATGTACCGCCGCTGGGCTATGCCGTGGCGCAGTTGAAGAGCATCTATATCCTGGCCGAGTCCGCGCGCGGGATGGTGCTGGTGGACATGCATGCGGCACACGAACGCATCACCTACGAACGTTTCAAGAATGATCGGGCCAGCAACAGTGTGCGCTCGCAGATGCTTCTGGTCCCCCAGCAGGTGGCCGTCAGCGAACGCGAGGCGCTTGCTGCCGAAGAGCACGCAGGGGCCCTGGCCGAATGGGGGCTGGAGCTCAATTGCCACGGCCCGACCGGTGTGACGGTGCGGCGTATTCCGGCACTGCTGGATGGCGCCAATGTCGAGCAGCTTGTGCGCGACGTACTGGGGGAACTGGCCGAGCACGGCAGCTCCAGGCGACTGCAGGAATACGAGAACGAATTGCTGTCCACCATGGCCTGCCACGGCTCGGTACGCGCAGGCCGGCGCTTGACAATCCCTGAAATGAACGCACTCTTGAGGGAAATGGAAGCCACCGAGCGTTCCGGTCAGTGCAATCATGGTCGACCGACCTGGGTTGAACTGGACCTGCAGCAGCTCGACAAGCTGTTTCTGCGCGGCCGCTGAGGCCGCACCCTTTCTGCCACGGAGCACAAACATGCCGTTTGCCAGTCTAGTTGTTGCCGCCGCCGTTGCCGGTGTCGGCGTCCAGTCCGCCGGTATCGACACCGAGCCGTACCGCCAGAGCATCGAGAAGTGGCAGGCGGATCGGGTTGCACGCCTGAAGGCCCCCAATGGCTGGTTGAGCCTGATCGGCCTGCCATGGTTGAAGCCGGGCGCCAACACGGTGGGCAGCGCCGCGGACAATGACGTGGTCCTGGGCAAGGGACCGGCACACCTGGGTACCGTCACCTGGCACGAGAACGGCTCGGTCGATATCGTCCTGCGCAAGGATTCGGGTGCAACGATCGATGGCCAGCCTGTGCTGAAGGCTGCGCTGCTGGACGACAGCCACGAGCACCCGACCAGGGTCGCCTTCGGCAATGTCAGCTTCTACCTGATTTCACGAGGCCCGAAAAAGGGTCTTCGGGTCAAGGACCCGGAAGCGCCGTCGCGCGTCGGCTTCACCGGCATCGAACGCTTCCCGATTGACCCGTCATGGCGCATCGAGGCCAAATGGGTACCGTTCGAGCCGGTCCATCATCTCGATGTTCCCACGGTAATCGGTACCGTGGAGAAATACCCGGTGCCCGGCAAGCTGGTATTCCAGCGCGATGGCAAGACGTTTTCCATGCTGCCGGTAATCGAGGTGCCCGGGGACAAACAGCTTTTCGTGATTTTTGCCGATCGCACCAGCGGCAAGGAAACCTACGGCGCGGCACGGTTTGTCTATATCGACATGCCCACGGACGGCAAGGCCGTGATTGACTTCAACAAGGCCTACAATCCGCCTTGCGCCTTTACTCCCTACGCCACTTGTCCGCTGGCGCCGCCCGAAAACCGCCTGGACCTGCGTGTCACCGCCGGCGAAAAGAAATACCACGGCCCCGGCGCGCACGAGCAGTAGTTTCCCCAGTGGTGATCGTGGGACCTGGTTCGAATCGCTTCCCGTACAGGTGACCGTGCAGGCAGTGTTGCAGCTGCCACGCACGCCGCGGCATGCCCCGGCGCGTTTGCCGGTCCGCTCAGGCCCGGGCAGTATCGTGCAGCACTTGTGCCAGAGATTCCGGGCTTTCCAGTGGTGGCAGGCAACTGCTGCCGCGGCACAGCCAGGCCCGGCCCGAAGCGCCCTCGGGAGCCTTCTGGCCGGCGAGCACTCCCGGTAACTCACCGGCCTCCGACGGGATCAGCCAGGCGTCCAGCCGCGGCGTGCCAGCGCAGATTTCGCGCCAGCCCGGCATGGTTTCGGTGCTGGCACGAACCAGTACGTGCGGCGGCGGTTGCTGTTGGCGTGCCAGGCCACGCAGTACCGTGGCGCATGCTTCCGGGTGGCGCTTGACCAGTGGTGCCGAAGCGCCGATGGCGGCGCCGGCGGCCTCGAGGTAGCGGGCTTCGCCCAGCCACTGACCCAGTCGCAGAAGGGCGTCGATGGCAACGCCGTTGGCGCTGGGCAGCGACTGGTCGAGGAATTCCTTGGGCGCGCGGGCGCCCACGGGCAACTCGTTGCTGCTGTATTCGAAGCCCCCGCCCGCAGGGTCCATGAAATGGGCCAGCAGGATGTCGGCAAGGCGGATGGCCCAGTCCAGGTCGTCGCGTCGCCAGCGGCAGTTCAACATCTCCAGCAGCGCGTCGAGCAGCAGCGCGTGATCATCAAGAAACCCGCTGACGTCTGCGCTGGTGCTGCGATACAGCGTTCCTTCTCGCCACAGTTTTCTGCGTACCGCGTCCAGGGTAACTTCAGCCAGTTCAAGCATGCCTGGGTCTCGGAGATAGCGGGACGCGCGTGCCAGCGCCGAAACAGCAAGGGCATTCCAGCTGCAGATCAGCTTTTCATCGCGCGCCGGTGGTGGCCGTCGTGAGCGGGCGTCCAGCATCCTGTCATGCGCTGCCTGCAGACGGTCGCGAACCGTGTCGGCGGACAGCGACAGCGATTCGGCAATCTCCTGTATGCCGGTTCGCGCTGTCAGATGCCACGCCTGATGTTCAAAGTTGGCGGGCTTGTCCAGGCCATGGCGGCGTGCAACAAGCGGCCATTCGTCGGCACTGAGCAGCGACTCGAGTTGCGAGCGTTGCCAGACGTAGGCCGCGCCTTCTCCACCCCGGCTGTCGGCATCCAGCGACGCGGCCAGCCCGCCGCCGGCGAGCTGCATGTCCCTTGTCAGCCAGGCTGCGGTCCGTTGCGCTGCGCGGGCATGGGCGTGGTCGTCGAAGGCGTGCGCGGCGCGTGCATACAGGCCCAGCAACTGGGCATTGTCGTAGAGCATTTTCTCGAAATGCGGAATCTCCCATTCGCCATCCACGCAGTAGCGAAAGAAACCGCCGCCGACATGGTCCTGAAGGCCACCCTGGGCCATGCCGTCCAGCGTGCGTGTGAGCATCGCGTCGACAGCCTCTGTCGGTGCGGCAGGCATGCCGTTGCGCAGGTCAAGCAGCAGCTCCAGCTCGCTGGCGTGCGGGAACTTGGGCGCGCCATGATGACCGCCGTTGTGCGGGTCAGACTGTGCCCGGAGATTCTCGACGGCCTGTTGCAGAAGGCCAGGGCCAATGTCGGCGCTGCCGTTGCGCTGGCGCTGCGCTTCAAGCCAGCCCTGCAGTTGCCTGTTCTGCGCCCGACGCGCGCTCGGGTTGTCGTCATGCCATTGACGTGCGCGCTTGAGCACCTGGGTGAAGGACGGCATGCCATGGGCTGGTTGTGGCGGAAAATAGGTGCCCACCAGAAACGGCAGGTGCTCATCTGCATCCAGAAACACCGTCAGTGGCCAGCCGCCACCGCGGCCGGCGAGTGCCTGGTGCACAAGCTGGTAGAACTGGTCCAGGTCAGGACGATCCTCGCGATCCACCTTGATATTGACGAACAGCGCGTTCATCACGGCTGCCGTGGCCTCGTCCTCGAAACTCTCGTGTGCCATCACGTGACACCAGTGACAGGCCGAGTAGCCGATGGACAGAAGTATGGGCCGCTGCAATGCGCGCGCCTGATCCAGCGCGGCATCGCACCACGGCCACCAGTGAACCGGATTGCCGGCATGCTGGCGCAGATAGGCACTGCGCTCGCTGGCCAGCCGATTGCTCAGAGCAACCTCGGCATCATGACCTGGTCGGAGATCCTTCACCAATGTGCTTTTTCAGAAACGCCTGGATCTTCTGCAGTCGCTCGACGTTGTTGTCGACATCGTAGAAGCCGTGACGTTCGCTGCCCTTGGCCATCCATTCATACGGCTTGTGCGCTTTTTCCAGCGCATCACGCATGTCCTCGGCGCCGGCAAACGGGGCCTGTTCGTCATCCTTGCCGTGAATCAGGAACACCGGCACGGTGATCTTGCTGGCCAGCTTGTCCGGTGAGTTGGCTTCCAGTTCGGCCTTGTCGTGGCCAAGCACCGTTTCCAGGTAGCTGCGCCCGCTGGCACGGCTGCTGATGTTGCCGGAGTCGAGCAGCATGGGCAGGTCATACACGCCAGCGTAGCCAATCGCGCACTGGAACAGCTTGGGTGCCCGAATCACCGTCATCAGCGCGGCGTAGCCGCCAAAGCTGCCGCCATAGGTGCAGATCCGTTTCGGATCGGCATAGTGGTGGTCGATGGCCCATTTGACGCCGTCGATCAGGTCCTGCTGGATGCGCGTGCCCCATTTGCGATAGCCGGCATGCTGGAAGTTGACCCCGCGCCCACCGGAACCGCGAAAATTCACCTGCAGGACCGCATAGCCGCGATTGGCCAGGAACTGGGCGTCGGAGTCGAAGAACCACGTGTCGCGGACACCGTAGGGTCCACCGTGCGGCAGCAGCACCATGGGCAGATTCTGTTCCTTGCGGTTGGGTGGCAAGGTGAGAAAGCCGGCCAGCTCCATGCCGTCGCTGGCCGTGAAGCGGATGGGTTTGCGCTCGGCCATCTGCTTCGGATTGATCCATTTCATGCTGGAAAACAGCCGGGATGCCTTGAAGGTGCGTGTGTCGAGCAGAAAGTAGGTTCCGGGGTCGCGATCGCTGGACACGTAAAACAGCAGCTTGTCGCCATTGCGACTGAAGTTGATGAAGTCCACGAACTTGCCGGCAAAAGTCTGTCGCAATTTTTCGTAAATGGCCGCCTCGCGCAGCTTGGGTCGGAGGTAGATTGTCTTCGGCTTGCCCGCTTTCGTGTTTGCGGCAAATGGCTGGTAGGGATAGGCGCTCCACTGCACGTTGCCGACACTGGCAAAGTCGTCGCTTGCCAGTACCTTGCGTTCGCTGCCATCGACCTTTTCGCTGATCAGCTCCATCGGACCGCCATCGGCACTGAAGTCAGCCAGAATGGTCTTGTTGTCCGGCAGGTAGGCGTATGGGAAGAAGCGGGTTCCGGTTCGCCTGGAGTCGAGCCTTGTCCAGCCATCCCCCTGATGCTGATAGGCGACATAGTCGAAGTCGATATTGGTGCCCGAGGCGAAAGCCGGCTGGCCTTGCGGGTTGACCAGGAAGTTCATCCCGTGCACGTCCATGTCGGCAATCAGATGGCGGGTGTTCTTCTCTGCGTTGACGTCATACAGAATGCTGTGGTG
This sequence comes from uncultured Gammaproteobacteria bacterium, assembly GCA_963734945.1. Taxonomy (GTDB): domain Bacteria; phylum Pseudomonadota; class Gammaproteobacteria; order Xanthomonadales; family Rhodanobacteraceae; genus DASSBG01. The sequence continues at coordinate 14,824 of CAVTJF010000056.1, read as the reverse complement.
TTCGTTGCGATAGGGCCTGACGGTCATGTAGAAATGTCCGTTGAGCTTGTTGGGCAGGCTCTGGATGCTTGCGTAGCCGTCGTCCTGACGGGTCTTGCTGCGGCGGCCGCCACTGGCAAAGCCCCACAGGTATTTCTGGTGCTTGCCGGTGACATCGGTGGAGATCAGTTCGCCCGTGTAGAACGGTTCACCGAGCGAGCCGTAGGCCTTGCCCTTGGCAATGACAAGCCAGTCGTCGCTGACCCAGGTGATGTCCAGTGGCACGGTGTACTTGGGCAGCTTCAGGATGCTGGCGACCGTCATCTCGGGCAGCTTGTAGATGACCAGCTCGTGCGAGTAGCCGCTGGCATCATCGACGCGTACGGCAAGGTAGTTGCCATCGGGTGACAGCCGTGGCGACATGACCTGCGCATATCGGGCGAAATCCCTGGCGGGGATCTGCGGCGGATCGCCGGCAGATGCCGAAGGAGCCGCGCCCACCAGACCGAACAGCAGGCATGTACCGAGACAAAAAAGACGACGCATCATGACCTCCATTGTGTTGAAGCAGTCCTGCGAGTATAGCGACACCTTCGCCATGAGCCATTGCCAGGATCCATTCGGAGCTTGCCGACAGCCTCGTCAGCGGATAACTTGGGCGGTTCCACGACCGCAGCCAGGCACATGACGGACGACGAAATCGAGTATCCCGCGCTCTATCTGCGCCGCGGCGAAGACATGCGCTTGCGCGCAGGGCATTTGTGGGTGTTTGCCAATGAAGTGGACGTCCAGCGCTCGCCGTTGAGCGATTTCGAGCCGGGCCAGGTTTGCGTGATCGCCGATGCGCGCGGCAAGCCGTTGGGCGTGGGTTACGTCAACCCGCACTCGCTGATTTGCGCGCGACTGGTGAATCGCGGGATTCGACACCCGCTGGACGCGTCGCTGCTGGTGCATCGCATCAAGGTGGCGCTGTCCTTGCGCCAGCGGCTTTATTCCGAGCCGTATTATCGGCTGCTTTTCGGTGAGAGCGACGGTGTGCCCGGTCTGGTGGTCGACCGCTTTGACGATGTGCTGGTGGCACAGGCCAGCACGGCAGGCATGGAGCACCTCAAGCCGGAGATCGAACAGGCCCTGAGCAAGGTTCTCAAGCCGCGAGCCCTGGTGTGGAAGAACGACGCCGGGGTGCGCGAGCTGGAAGGCCTTGCACGCGAGACGGCGATCGGTTTCGGCACGCTCGAGCCGCCGGCCAGTGTGCACGAGGCGGGCCTCAAGTTCACCATTGACCCGGTTTCCGGGCAGAAGACCGGCTGGTTCTACGATCAGCGCGGCAATCGCGACCTCGTCGCGCCGTTGTTCGAGGGGATGCAGGTACTGGATTTGTTTGCCTATCACGGTGCCTGGGGTCTGCGCGCCGCGGCGGCGGGGGCTGCGCGCGTGGATTGCGTCGACAGTTCGGCCGCTGCAGTGCAGGCCATTGACGCCGCTTCGCTGGACAATGGCCTGCGTGACAAGGTGTCGGCCCACGCCTGCGACGTGTTCGAATTTCTGCGCACTGCACGCGAGCAGCGCCAGCGTTTTGATGCCGTGGTCGTTGACCCGCCCGCCTTCATCAAGCGTCGCAAGGACATGAAGGCCGGTCGCCAGGCCTATCGCCGGGTCAATGAAATGGCCATGCAGGTCCTTTCCCGGGACGGCTTGCTGATCAGCTGTTCGTGCTCGCATCATCTGGCCGAGGCCGATTTGCTGGGCGTGCTGCAAAAGACCGCGCGTCATCTTGATCGCAATCTGCAGGTTCTCTACCGCCTGCAGCAGGGTCCGGATCATCCGGTGCATCCGGCAGTACCGGAAACGGCCTACCTCAAGGGCTTTGTCTGCCGGGTGCTTCCGGCATGACGCACCCGCCCTTTGTCGACCTTGACCCGATTGCCTTTGCTCTCGGCCCGCTCAAGGTGCACTGGTACGGCATCATGTATCTGCTGGCCTTCGTGCTGTGCTGGTGGCTGGGCGAGCGCCGACGTGCCGCGGGCGGACTGAACGCAAGCCGGGACGCGTTCGCTGATCTGGTTTTCTACCTGATGCTGGGTGTGATTGTCGGCGGACGGGTCGGTTACATGCTGTTCTACGGTACCGACGAATTGATCCACAATCCGATCTCGCTGTTCTACATCAATCAGGGCGGCATGTCCTTTCATGGTGGGCTGCTGGGCGTATTGGCGGCGGGTTCGTGGTGGTGCCACAAGCATCGGCTGCACTACTTCGACGTGATCGATTTTGTGGCGCCCCTGGTGCCCATCGGCCTGGGGCTGGGGCGCCTGGGCAATTTCATCGGTGGCGAGCTGTGGGGCAGGCCGACGAGTCTGCCCTGGGGCATGATCTATCCGCGGGCACTGCAGCGGCAGCCGGAGTTCTACGGCTGGTCAACCGAAAAGTTGCATGAGCTGTGGAAGACCGGGGCGCTGGATGGCTATGCCCGGCACCCCAATGAGCTGTACGAATTCCTGCTCGAAGGCGTGGTGATGTTCGTGGTGCTGTGGTGGTTTTCGGCCAGGCCGCGTCGCCGCGGCGCCGTGTCCGGCCTGTTTGCACTGATGTACGGTTGCTTCCGCTTCGCCATCGAATTCGTGCGTCAGCCTGATCAGCAGCTGGGCTTCATTGCCTTCGGCTGGGTGACCATGGGGCAGATTCTGTCCTTGCCATTGATCGCCGTCGGCCTCTATCTCATCTGGTGGTCGCGGCGCCAGCCACGGCGCTCGGTCGCCGGCGCTGCGCAGCATCAGGACGGCTGACAGCAATTGGGTTCGGGCGGGCCTTGCGTTATCCTTCCGGGCCCCGAACCGGAGATCCGTCCATGTCGTCACCACTTCCTGTTTCACTCATTGGTGTGCCCACTGACATTGGTGCAGCCGACAAGGGTGCGCGCATGGGGCCGGATGCACTGCGCATTGCCGGTTTGCAGGAAGCCCTGGAGGCGCGCGGTGTACAGGTACGCGACTGTGGTGATCTGAAGGGCCCGGCCAATCCCTGGTTGCCGCCCGATCAGGGCTATCGGCATCTGGACCAGGTGGTTGCCTGGAACCGTGCCCTGATGGAGGCCACGGCACGCGAGATCGACGCCGGACGCATGCCCATCATGCTTGGTGGCGACCATTGCCTGGGCATGGGTTCGATCATGGCGGTGGCAAGGCACTGCAAGAAGGCGGGCAAGAAGCTGCGTGTGTTGTGGCTGGATGCACATACCGACTTCAACACCGCCGAGATCACGCCATCGGGCAACATTCATGGCATGCCGGTCGCGTGCCTGTGCGGTCATGGGCCGAAGGCCCTGACCGAGCTGGGCGGCGAGGCGCCGATGACCACACCCGAGGTGTTCCGCCAGATCGGCATCCGCTCGGTGGATGACAAGGAAAAGAAGCTGGTGCATCAGGCCGGGCTTGATGTCTACGACATGCGCTATATCGACGAGAACGGCATGCAGGCCACGATGCGCGATGCATTGGCCGGTGTCGATGAGGACACTCACCTGCACGTCAGTTTCGATGTGGACTTCCTTGACCCCGGGATCGCGCCTGCCGTGGGAACCACCGTGCCCGGTGGCCCCGACTATCGCGAGGCGCAGTTGTGCATGGAAATGATTGCCGACACCGGTCGCCTGAGCTCGCTGGATATCGTGGAGCTCAATCCGGCGCTGGACGAACGCAATCGCACGGCCGAGCTGGTCGTGGACCTGGTGGAAAGCCTTTTCGGCAAGTCGACCCTGATTCGCGCCTGATGCGGGCGACTGGCGGTGAGCAACGAGCGGCAAGCGCTGGTGTCGCCTGCTTGCGCCCGGTCGTGCCGAGCGCCAATACTCCTCCGCTAACCGCTAACCGCTAACCGCCCGCTAACCGCTAACCGCTAACCGCTAACCGCTAACCGCCACTCACGCCTCGACTTCCCTGGCGTCCCTGGCGTGGCGCTTGACCGACTCGATGCCGTTGTTGCAGCTGGACTGGCTGGCATAGCGCTGGCTGGTGCCGATGACCTGGCCGTTCGAGGCCTTGAGCACAAAGTATGCCTTGCCGTCGGTCGATGTCTTCTTTTCGAAGTTGGCATCGGCGGCGCTGTGCTTGCGCACCGAGGCGATGCCGTTCTTGCATCCGGCGCGATCGCTGTAGCCCTGGCTGGTGAGGATGACTTGCCCGTTACCGGCCTTGAGGTTGAAGCGGTGCTTGCCTGCCTTGCTCACTGTGCATTCGAATTTGCCTGCCATGATGCTCTCCGTGGAGTTCGCTGGTGGATGAATCCCCTGTGATCCTACTGCATATCCCGGTTGGCCTGTAAGCATGGAATACAGGGCGTCAGGTGGCGTACACTTGGCGGCTGACCTGAACACACCCGAGACATGCGCACACGAGTCCTGACCGGCATCACCACCACCGGCACCCCACATCTGGGCAATTACGTTGGCGCCATCCGCCCGGCGGTTGCCGCCAGCAGGCGCGATGCAGTCGATGCCTTCTATTTCATGGCCGACTATCACGCGCTGATCAAGTCCACGGACCCGGCACGTGTGCAGCGCTCACGACTGGAGATAGCCGCCACCTGGCTGGCGGCGGGCCTGGACCCGGAGCGCGCCACATTCTATCGCCAGTCCGACATCCCCGAGATTCCCGAGTTGACCTGGCTGCTTACCTGCGTCACCGCCAAGGGAATGCTCAACCGCGCACACGCCTACAAGGCCGCGGTCGATGCCAACACCGATGCCGGCGAAGACCCGGATTCAGGTGTCACGGCAGGGCTGTACATGTATCCGGTACTGATGGCGGCCGACATTCTGGCGTTCAATGCCAACACGGTGCCGGTGGGACGCGATCAGATCCAGCATATCGAGATGGCGCGTGATATCGCGCAGCGCTTCAACCATATCTACGGCGATGAATTCTTCGTGCTGCCCGAGGCCGCCATCGAAGAGCAGGTTGCCACCTTGCCCGGGCTAGACGGCCGCAAGATGTCGAAGAGTTATGACAACACCATTCCGCTCTTCGAAGGTGGCGCCAAGGCAACCCGCGCCGCGGTGATGCGTATCGTCACCGATTCGCGCGAGCCGGGCGAGCCCAAGGATGCCGACAGCTCGGCGCTGTTCACCATTTATCGCGCCTTTGCCGACGCCGCGCTGGCAGACAGGTTCCGCGCCGAGCTGGAGTCCGGTCTGGCCTGGGGCGAGGCCAAGAAGCAGCTGGTCGAAATGATCGAGGCCGAGCTCGCCCCCATGCGTGATCGCTACGAGTACCTGATGGCGCGGCCTGATGATATCGAGGACATACTCCGGGCCGGTGCAGACAAGGCACGCAAGCTGGCGACACCACTGCTGGCACGTTTGCGCGATGCGGTGGGCCTTGGCCAGGGTGCGGCCAATGCGGGCAAGCGCGCCAGGCGTCGGAAAAAGACATCGGCGTCGTTGCGCATGGTCAGTTTTCGCGATGAGGATGGCAGCTTCAGGTTTCGCCTGCTGGCGGCCAATGGTGACGAGCTGGCGTTGTCGCGTCGCTTTGATGACCCCAAGGCGGCGGGCCGGTGTTCGGCCACGTTGCTGCAATCCGGCTCCAGCGTGATGGTTGCATGTGCAGGGCAGGGCGCTGGCACTGTCGCTCGATGGAGAACATATTGCCACCAGCCCGGAATTTGACTCGGATGAAGCCCGCGATGCGGCCGCTCGTCGCCTGCGACAGGCGCTTGCCGAAGGCGGGGGTGACTGAGCCGTGCTTGCCGTAGCTCTGCTTGCACCCTGGTTGCTGATTCTGTGCTTTCTGTACTGGGTGTTTCCGCGCAACCTGCCGCGCACGCGCGGGCGTCGCGTGTTTGATGCGGCTTTCATCGTGATCGCATTGCTGGCCGCCATCGGTGGCGCCTTGCTGGCACAGCACGGGCAACCGCCTGCACCCACCGACGCGCTGGGTCACCGATCGGGCGATATCTGGCCGCAGGTGCTTGCTGCCCTGTGTGCATACGCCGCCTTCTCGGCATGCCTGCTGGCAGGATTGATCGTGCGTGCGGCGTTGTGGCGCAAGCATTCCGGCTGAGCCGGAACGAAATCAGTATCGCCATTTCTGCACGGCCGAACAGAGCAGCGCCGCCTGTCATGCGTGGTCGTCAATGCATCGGCCGAAGCCGCGGCCGGGTGAAGCGAGACAGTCCGCTTGTGCCATAGGTCACACATGACTTGTGGCCGTCGATAGGATGCAAACCCGGCGCGGACAATATGCATCCAATCCTGGGTGTTCACGCAAAGGTTCAGCCTGCATGCTTTCACTTCCGCTTGCGTTCGCGGCGCTGGCGGCATCTGCCGCGCCCGCCCCTGCCGATGGCATCGTCATTGATGGCCGCATCGACCCGCATGAATGGCAGGGCGCTCGGCACGTCACCGATTTTCGCCAGGTGCAGCCGCTCACGCGCAAGCCCGGCACATTGCCTACCGAGGCCTGGATCAAGGCGACGCCGGAAGGGCTGGCCGTCGCATTTCGCTGCACACAGCCGCCGGGTGTGCGCCGCACCCACAGGCGCGAGCAGCGCGACTTCGACGATCAGGTCGACCGCATCAACGTGATGGTGGACTTCGACGGCGATGGCGCCACCGGTTTCGATTTCACGGTCAGCTCCACCGATGGCATTTTCGACGCCGTCATCACCAGCGAGAATCGTTTCAGCAAGGACTGGGACGGACGCTGGAAACATGCCGTGAGCGAGGACACGCAGGGCTGGAGTGCCGAGGTACTGATTCCCTGGTATACCGCGCCGATGCATTCGGTGGACGGCGATACACGCACCATCGGCCTGTACCTGGATCGCGTCGTCGGCAGCACGGGCGAGCGCATGGCCTGGCCCACGGCCAGCTACGAGCGGTCACGCTTCCTGTCCGATTTCAATCAGGTCGAAGTAGCCAGCTACAGCCAGTCGCTGCTGGCGGTGACGCCCTACGTCTCGGGCGTATACGACAACGTCCGCGGCGACAGCAACCTGAAGAAGGGGGTGGATGTTTTCTGGAAGCCGAACGGCCAGTTCCAGCTCACCGCTACGCTCAATCCCGATTTCGGCCAGGTCGAGAGCGACGACCTGGTGGTCAATTTCGGTGCCACCGAGACCTACTTCAGCGACAAGCGGCCGTTCTTCACGGAAAACCAGGGCATCTTCGATTTCAGTCTGCTGGATGACAACAGCGCGCTGGTGTACACGCGCCGTGTCGGCGCAGCGTCCGACAACGGCAACGGCCCCGCTGACATCACCGGTGCGGTCAAGCTCAACGGCAGCGTGGGCGATACCAGCTACGGGGTGCTGACAGCCGACGAGCGCGGCGAGGCCGGACGCGATTTCGGGGCCCTGCGCGTGACCCACGACTTTGGCACCCAGACCCTGGGCATGCTGCTCACCCGTGTCAATCGCCCGTTTCTGGATCGCCAGGCCACCGTGCTGGGCGTCGATCATCACTGGCAGCCGAATGCGGAGTGGACGGTCTGGAGCAACGTGGTCGGCAGCGATATCCGGACCGGCGAGGGCCTCCAGCGCGGCTCGGGCGCGACCTTTCTTGCCACGCGCGAGATGGCGCACGGCTGGCGCCAGCAGTGGCTGGCGATGCATTTCGGCAACCATCTGCAGATCAACGACTTCGGCTATCTGCCGCGCAACAGCATGAACTACGCCCACTACGAGGTGCAGAAGCGCCTCACCGGCATGGACAAGACCTCACGCTACAGCTCGCATGTGTGGCGTTTCCGTGTCGACGGCGTCGACAACGACCACGGCGTGACCCTGCGCCGCCAGCTGCGCATCAGCCGCGACAGCCAGCTGCGCAACGGCGGCAAGCAGTATGCGCAGATCAATATCAACAGTGCCGGTCATGACGACCTGATTACCCGCGGCCATGGCGACCTGCGGACCCCGCCCAGCTTCAACGCGCACTTCGACCACAGTACCCCGCGTCACGGCCGCTGGGCGTTCGCCTGGCAGGCCGAGGCCTTCAGCGGCGGCCTGGCTGGCAACCGCAAGATCGGTTTCGACGCGCAGTTCAAGCCGACCTTCTACGTCAGCGATGCCTTCAGCCTGTACGCCGGCGTGTATGCCGAAAGCACCCCGGACTGGCTGGTTTGGCAGCACGACAACCTGATTGGCAGCTTCAACGAGCGCTCGTTGCAGCTGGACAGCGGATTCGACTGGAGTATCGGTCAGCGCCAGGAGCTGCGTTTCAAGCTGCAGGCGCTGAGCCTCAATGCGCCACTCAATCAGGCCTATCGGGTCAGGGCAGATGGCGGCGTCGATGTCGTGAACGACCCGGTGAGCGATTTCAGCGTGCGCAATCTGGGTCTGCAGATCCGCTACCGCTACGAGCTGGCGCCGCTGTCCTGGCTTTACATCGTGTATGGCCGCGGTGGCTACGACCTCACCGATCAGGCGCGCGACGTTGGCAGCCTGTTCGGGCGCAGCTTCTCCCTGCGCAACGACGAGCAGCTGCTGGTCAAGCTCAACTACCGGTTCGAGTTGTAGGGCAGGGGCGAAGGACGAGGAAAACCGCAGGCCGGCTCAAGCAGCGAAGCAACGGCGCCGGCGCGGCATGAACGCCGTTGCCCGCCCTGCGGCAAGCACTTTGTCCGCGAAGGACGCAAACGGCGCGAAGGAATACATGCGGACAACCAGCATGGTCTTGCAGTTCGAGAACTTTCGCGCTTTCTTTGCGTCTTTGGCGATCTTTGCGGATTGCATGTCTTGAGTCAGCCTGCGGGCAAGCTGTGCCTACTCGCGCGCCATCTTCACCGCAATGTGGCCGGCCTCGCGCAGTGCGGCCTTGCGCAGCGCGCTGTCGCCGGGTTCGCCAAGCGTGTAGGCGGCCACCAGCACCGGCGGACGCTGGTAGGGCCAGATCACGGCCACGTCATTGTTGGCGACCCCGCTGGCACCGGTCTTGTCGCCGGCAGCCCAGCCGTTCGGCAGGCTGGCCCGAATCTGGTCCCGACCCGTGCTGCAGGCACGCAACCAGGCCACCAGCTGGCGCCTTGATGCCGCAGAGAGCACGCCGCCGAGCAGCAGCGCGTCCAGGTCGGCCAGCATGGCGGCGGGCGTGGTGGTGTCGTGCAGCTCGCCCGCGACGACCCTGTTCAGATCCGGTTCGTTTCGGTCCAGGCGGGTGATGCGGTCACCAAGCTGTCTGGCGAAACCGGTCAGGCCAGACGGACCACCCACGACGTCCAGCAGCAGGTTGGCGGCCGTGTTGTCGCTCAGTGTCATGGCTGCCTGACAAAGGTCGCCTAACCGCATGCCGGATGCCCCGAGGTGATGGCGCGTGACCGGTGCGTAGTCGAGCAGGTCCTCGCGGGACACGACAATGCGCCGGTCCAGATGATCTCTGCCGCGGTCCACGAGATGCAGCACGGCTGCCGTCAGCAGCAACTTGAAAGTGCTGCAGAGCGGGAAGCGCACATCGGCACGATGGTTGAAGCGTCGTCCGCTCGCTGTATCGACGATGGCCAGCCCGATCAGCATGTGGTGCCGCTGTTCCATCTGTGACAGTCGGGCGGTCGCCGTGGCGCAGGCGGCCTTCGGCAGCAGCAGCGCCGGCAGCGAAAGGGCAGGTATGCCGAGAACCGTGGTCAGAAATTCGCGTCGTTTCATGACAGCCTCTCCAGTGGGACACCTGCAGACTCGCACCCGAGTCTGTCACCCATGAGCACGATTCATGACATTACGCGGGCAATCACCCCAGCGAAACGAAATCCCGGAGATCACACGAAGCCGGCGTCTTACTCAATCCGTTCATCATTCAGCCCCCTGAGTCAGGGGGCGATCCGCGCCAAAGGCGCGGATGGGGGTGTGGGAGACGCATGCCGGGGCCCAAAACTTTGCGCAGCAAAGTCTTTGGGGATAGCCATGCGCAGCATGGATATCGCAATACGCATGCCGGGGCCCAAAACTTTGCGCAGCAAAATCTTGGGGAAAGCCATGCGCAACGAAATCGCCATCCACTGTCACCCCTCATGCGCTCTGCCCGCAGCACTACCCCAGCCCCCTTAGTAAGGGGGCGATCCGCGCCAAAGGCGCGGATGGGGGTGTGGGAGACGCATGCCGGGGCCCAAAACTTTGCGCAGCAAAGTCTTTGGGGATAGCCATGCGCAGCATGGGTATCGCATTACGCATGCCGGGGCCCAAAACTTTGCGCAGCAAAGTCTTTGGGGATAGCCATGCGCAGCATGGATATCGCAATACGCAGGCCGGGGCCCGAAGTTTTGCGTCAGCAAAACCTTTGGCATTTGCCCTGCCCAGCAGGGCAAGTGCCCGCCGCCGCAACAAACCCTGCGGCGCAGGGCTTATTGCGGCAGGCCCAGATCGTCCAGCAGCGCCTTGAGGAAGCGTGCGGCTTCGCCTCCGGTGGCAGCGCGATGGTCGAAGGTAAGGCTGATGGGCATGCGCCGGTGCACCTCGATGCCACCCATCACCGCCACCGGGTCGTGGCACAGCTTGCCTGCACCGACGATGGCCACGCACGGCGGTACCACCACTGGCGAGGCGTAGCGCCCGGCAAACATGCCGAAGTTGGACAGGCTGATGGTGTAGCCGCTCAACTCGGAAGAGGGGATGGAGCGGTCCATGACCTGGCTGCGCAGGCGATTGATGCCGGCACGCACGCCCTGGGCGTCCAGCATGTCGGCGTTGCGCAGTGCCGGCACGAACAGGCCGTCATCGGTGTCCACGGCAATGCCGATGTCCACATGCGGGTGCATGGTGCGGGTCAGGTTGTCGCCGTCAAACCATGCATTGAGCGCGGGCACCTGCTTGCAGGCGGCGACAATGGCGCGAATGAGGCGTGCGGTGATGTCCTGCTTGCCGATCCAGGCATGCAGGTCGGCATCGTCGACGATGGAGGTGGGTACGACCTGTGCATGCGCGTCAGCCATGACACGCGCCATGTTGCGGCGCACGCCCTTGAGCTGCTCGGGCTGGCCGCTGGCTGTCACGCTGGGCGGCGCGGTGCGCATGGGCTTGCCTGCCTGCGAGACCGTGGTGCGCTGGCCGCTACCGCTGGGCGCCGGCGCTGCAGCGGGTGCTGGCGCCGGGGCGGCGGAACCGGCCCTGGCACTGCCGTCAGCAGCAGCCTGTTTCACATCCTTCAGCGTGATCACGCCACCTTCGCCGGTGGCACGCACGCGGCTGAGGTCGACCTTGAGCTTGCGTGCCATCGCACGCACTGCCGGCACGGCCTTGACGCCGCCGGCACTGGATACCTGCTCGGTAAGCACTTCGTTGCCACTGGTCATGGCGCCGACGACGGTGCCTTCGTCCTCGCGTTCGCTGCTTTCGGCAGCGGCCGGCTCGGGTTCTGCAGCCTTCTTCTTTTTCTTCGGGCCGTGGCTGTGGCCGGTATCCTGCGATTCGGCGCGCTGGCGCGCGTTGGGATCGGGCTCGAAGTCGGCCAGTTCGGCACCGGTTTCGATCACGTCACCTTCGGCGCCATACAGCTTGACCACCTTGCCGGTGTACGGGGAGGGCACATCGACCACCGCCTTGGCGGTTTCCATCGAGGCCAGGGGCTCGTCGAGCTTGATGGTATCGCCTTCCTTGACGTGCCATTCAACGATGGTGGCATCGGGCAGGCCTTCGCCGAGGTCGGGGAGCTTGAAAGTCTTGATGTCAGCCATGGAAGTTCCGGAATCTGTGATTGGAGTCTGGGTGCCGGTAGACCGGTTCCGGGTGCCGAGCTTGCAGCTCTTGCGCGCCCCGGGTTCCGGTCTTCGGCACCGGCTTGTGGATCAGCTTACAGCCAGAGTGCGGTGCACCGCTGCGGTGATGCGCTCCACGCTGGGCAGATACTTCATTTCCAGCTGGAACAGCGGGATGTGGGTATCGTAGCCGGTGACGCGCTCGACCGGGGCCAGCAGTGAATACAGGCACTCTTCGGCCACGCGTGCAGCGATTTCGCCACCGAAGCCGGCAGTCTTTGGCGCTTCGTGCACGATGACGCAGCGGCCGGTCTTGCTGACGGATTCGGCAATGGTGTCGAAGTCGAGCGGCGTCAGGGTGGCGACGTCGATGACTTCGGCGCTGATGCCTTCTTCGGCCAGCTCGTCGGCGGCTTCCAGAGTTTCCTTGACCTGGGAGCCCCAGGTCACCAGGGTCACGTCTTCACCGTCGCGCAGCACGTAGCACACGTCCAGCGGCAGCGCCTCGCCGTCATCAGGCACCTCTTCCTTGTACTGGCGGTAGATGCGCTTGGGCTCGAAGAAGATCACCGGGTCCGGGTCGCGAATCGCAGCCAGCAGCAGACCGTACGCGCGGGCAGGCGAGGAGGGCATCACCACGCGCAGTCCGGGCACGTTGGTAAACAGATGTTCGTTGGCTTCGGAGTGGTGCTCCGGCGCACGGATGCCGCCACCCCAGGGTGCACGGAATACAGCCGGGCAGGTGAGGCGACCGCGGGTGCGATTGCGCATGCGTGCGGCGTGGCAGTTGATCTGTTCCATCATCGGGTAGATGAAGCCTTCGAACTGTGCTTCGGCCACCGGCTTCATGCCCTGCGCGGCCATGCCCACGGTGACACCGGCAATGGTGGTCTCGCACAGCGGTGTGTCGAATACGCGCCATTCGCCGAACTGCTCCTGCAGACCCTGCGTGGCGCGGAACACGCCGCCATTGACGCCGACGTCCTCGCCCAGCACGACAACGGAGTCGTCATGTTTCATTTCCCAGGCCAGGGCCTGGGTGACGGCTTCGATCAAGGTAATCTGTGCCATGGCTCAGTGCTCCTCCGCTGCAATCGCCTCGGCGCGCTGGCGCTCGAGGTCTTCGGGCAACTCGGCCCAGGTGTAGTCGAACATGGCGCTGACCGGCTGCGGCTTGGTTTCGAGGTAGGCATTGACCTCGTCGTCCATCCACTGGTCGCATTCTTCCAGCCAGCTCTTTTCCTTCTTGTCGTTCCAGGCCTTCTTGGACTGCAGCCAGGCACGCAGGCGCTTGACCGGATCCTTGGTGCGGGCCTCCTCGACCTGCTCGTTGTCGCGGTAGCGACGGGCATCATCGGCGGTGGTGTGGTCGCCGAGGCGGTAGGTGACCATTTCGATCAGGCTGGCGCCTTCTCCACGGCGTGCCCGATCCAGTGCGTCTTCCATGGCCTTGCGCACGGCGATGATGTCGTTGCCGTCCACCTGGATGGAGGGCAGGCCGGCGGCGATGCCTTTCTGGGCAAGGGTCTTGGCACCCGATTGCAGATGGCGCGGCACCGAGATGGCCCACTGGTTGTTGATGATCACGCCCACCATGGGCAGATCGCGTGCGCCGGCGATATTGATGGCGCCCCAGAAGTCGGCCTTGGATGAGCCGCCGTCGCCGACCGTGAACACGGCTACCTTCTTGTCACCGCGGATCTTGAAGGCGAGCGCGCTGCCGGCGGAGTGCAGGCATTGGGTGGCGATGGGGACGGACCAGGCGAAATCGTGTCGGGCCGGCTCGTCCTGGTAGTTGTTGCCCTGCTCGTTGCCGCCCCAGTAGGTGTAGACGTCGCGCGGCTTCACCCCGCGATACAGCTGGGCACCGTATTCGCGATAGCTCACGGACAGGACGTCCTCGGGCTTCATGGCACTGCCGATACCGACGTGCGCGGCCTCGTGGCCCAGGCACGAGGCGTAGGTGCCCAGCTTGCCGGTGCGCTGCAGGGCAATCGACTTGGTGTCGAACACCCGGGTCGAGACCATCAGCTTGTACAGCTCGACCATGTGGTCGAGATCCTTGGCAAACTCGGGCAGATCCTTGCGGACCAGCTTGCCTTCGGCATCCATGTATTGCAGGTATTCGATTTCAAACTTGGCGGCGATGGACACGCGATCCTCCCGGTTGAATGAATTGAGGGCTCCCTGGGCCTCAAGCCCAGCGATGACGCCATTCGGCATGGCGCCTGCGCGCCGATTGACGGCAGCGAGCAAGGTATTATCGCATGGCTTCGCGAATCGGACACCCGCCCGGATCAATCAGCATGGCCGGGCTTCCTGATACGATTCGCACCTTGGTCATGACCCATTCGGAGCGGTACGCATGTCGGACAGCAACCAGCGCGACCTGGAAGACGAAATTCAGCGCGATGTGGACAAGCGCCTGAGCTATTCCGGGTACCTGCAGCTTGACCAGCTGCTGTCGGCGCAACAGCTCCGGTCCGACCCACCGTATCACGATGAAATGCTGTTCATCGTGCAGCATCAGGTGGCCGAGCTGTGGATGAAGCTGGTCATTCACGAACTGCGCGGAGCCATGCGTTTCCTGCGTGCCGACAGCATTGATCCGTGCCTCAAGGTTCTGGCGCGGGTCAAGCGCATCCAGCAGCAGTTGTTCGAGCAATGGGGCGTGCTGGAGACCATGACCCCTGCCGAGTACCTGAAATTCCGCGACCAGCTCGGGCCGGCCTCGGGCTTTCAGTCGGTGCAGTACCGAACGATAGAGTTTCTGCTTGGCAACAAGAATGCCGACATGCTGGAGGTTTTTGCCAAACATCCCGAGGCACAGGCAGCACTGCGCGAGACCCTGAACGCCCCCGGCCTGTACGACGAAGTACTGGCCTGGATGGCGCGCCGGGGCCATGCGATCCCCGCGGAAGTGCTTGAACGCGACACCTCGCCAGGGCTGGCAGCGCCAGCCGGCATTGCTACCCGTGTTCGAGCGTATCTACGCAAGCCCGCAGGATTTCTGGCCCGAATACCACCTGTGCGAAACCCTGGTGGACATGGAGGAGAACTTCCAGCTGTGGCGCTTCCGGCACATGAAGACCGTCGAGCGCATCATCGGCCACCGCAAGGGCACCGGCGGCTCCTCGGGAGTCGGTTTCCTGCAGAAGGCGCTGGAG
>CAVTJF010000055.1:0-59394 GCA_963734945.1 uncultured Gammaproteobacteria bacterium | reverse complement strand
GCCAGACGAGTCGCCGCCAGGTGGTCCTGGGTATCGACATCGATGCTGTGCTTGATGGCGGTGATGCGTGCCACGGCCTGGGTGCCGGCCATCTTCATCGCATACAGCCGACCCGGCAGCAGCGGCTTGTCGTCCAGCCAGAGCATGTGCGCGGCGAACTGGTCGGCGCAGTCGGGCGCCTGCTCGACTGCGGCGAGCAGATCGCCACGGGCGACATCGATATCGTCTTCCAGAGTTACCGTGACTGCCTGATCGCGCATTGCCGCGTCGGCGGACTCCCCCGCCACGTAGAGCTCTGCAATCCGCGAACGGTGACCTGATGGCAGTACCACGACCGGGTCACCGGGACGCAGGCGGCCTGCGGCCAGGGTACCGTCGTAGCCGCGGAAATCCGGGCCGCTGCGGTGCACGCGCTGCACCGGCAGGCGCATCGGCGTGTCGGCGGACTCGGTCTGCACCGGCACCGCCTCCAGCCATTCCAGCACCGTCGGGCCGTCGTACCAGGGCATGTTGTCGGATCGCTTGACCACGTTGTCGCCGGCCACGGCCGACACCGGAATCACGCTGACTTCGTCGATGCCCAGAGTGGCGGCGAGCTTGCGGTAGTCGCGCTCGATGTCCTGCAGCACCGATTGCGAGTAATCGGCCAGATCCATCTTGTTCACCACCAGCAGCACGCGCCGGATGCCGAGCAGATGGCAGATGTAGCTGTGTCGCCGGGTCTGGGTCAGCAGGCCCTTGCGCGCGTCCACCAGCATCAGCGCCAGCGAGGCGGTGGAGGCACCGGTGGCCATGTTGCGGGTGTACTGGGTGTGCCCCGGACAGTCGGCGATGATGAAGTCGCGCTTGTCGGTGGATATGTAGCGGTAGGCCACATCGATGGTGATGCCCTGCTCGCGCTCCATCGACAGACCATCCAGCAGGCACGAGTAGTCGGGCGGATCGCCCAGTCGCGCCAGGTCGTCGTCATGCAGCAGGTCGGCATCGAACAGCATCCGCCCCAGCAGCGTGCTCTTGCCGTCATCGACACTGCCGCAGGTCACCAGGCGCAGCAGATCGCGTTGCGAAGTGGTTGTCATCAGAAATAGCCCTCGCGCTTCTTGTCTTCCATGCTTGCCGAAGGATCGTGGTCGATGACCCTGCCCTGGCGCTCGGAGGCATTGGTCTCGCGCATCTCCTTGATGATGGCCGCCACGCTGTCGGCGCTGGACCGGATCGCGCCGGTCAGCGGCCAGCAACCCAGGGTGCGAAAGCGCACGGTTTCCTCGTGCACCTTGTCCTCGAGTTCGGGCGGCAGGCGGTCGTCATCGCGCATCAGCAGTGCGCCGTCGAGCTCGAATACCGGCCGAGGTTTGGCAAAGTACAGCGGTACCAGCTCGATGTTTTCGCGCTCGATGTAGCGCCAGATGTCCAGCTCGGTCCAGTTGGACAGGGGGAACACGCGCACCGACTCGCCGGGCTTCATGCGCGTGTTGTACACGTTCCACAGTTCCGGCCGCTGGCGGCGCGGATCCCAGCGATGGGCGCTGTCGCGAAAGGAGAAGATGCGCTCCTTGGCACGCGAGCGCTCTTCGTCACGACGTGCACCGCCGATGGCGGCATCGAAGCCGTGTTCGTCCAGCGCCTGCTTCAGCGCCATGGTCTTCATGATTTCGGTATGCCGCGCGGCACCGTGCGTGAACGGGCCAACGCCCTCGCGCACGCCGTCCTGGTTGGTGTGCACCATCAGGTCCACGCCGGCTTCGGCGGCGCGCCGGTCACGAAACTCGATCATTTCCCGGAACTTCCAGGTGGTATCCACGTGCAGCAGCGGAATCGGCGGTTTGCCCGGTGCAAAGGCCTTCAGCAGCAGGTGCAGCAGCACCGAGGAATCCTTGCCGATCGAATACAGCAGCACCGGCTTGCGGCAGGTGGCCGCGACTTCGCGCATGATGTGGATGCTTTCCGCTTCCAGGCGATCGAGTGTGGTCAGCTTGGTCATTGTCAATTGTCTTGCCGGCTTGCCATGTAAACTCTCCGGAAAAATGCCAGGTGAGCGAGGCGACTGGATTGAGAATCGAAGTTGTTGATCTTTCGAGGCGGGCAGTGACGGGTGACCAGGAAAAATGAACCGCAATACCCGCCAGGCCACGAAGCCGAAGCCACCTGGCAGCCTGACCACCCGCGCTCCCGAGCCCTGCATGATGTCGGCTTGCGGCAGAGGGCGCAAGAGAAGACCGCCACTATGCACATGAAATGCGAGAAGCTGCCCATGCCGTTCCCTTTCCGGCAACCTGACTGTGTGACCACCGCATGAGCCACGACGCGCGCCTTGAACAGCGACAGACCTTCCTGCGCCAGCACACCAATGCCGACCCGGACGCCCTGCAGAAGGCCGGCCAGGATGCCGGCGCGCGATGCTATTGGCGTCTCGATGGCAGCGACGCGGTGTTGATGGATGCGCCGCCTGAAGACAATGACCTTGGCACCTGGCTGGATGTCCATGCACTGCTGGATGCAGGTGGCGTACGGGTCCCCCGCATTCTTGCGCGTGATCTGGCACACGGCTTTCTGCTGCTGGAGGACCTCGGTCGCAATACCCTGCTCGACAGCATCAGCAATGACAACGCTGACGCCTGGTTCGAGGCCGCCATCACCCAGCTGTTGCGCATCCAGGCCATCACCCCGCCGGCGAGCCTGCCGCCCTATGACGCGGCGCTTTTGGGGCGCGAACTGGACCTGTTCGCCGACTGGTTCATCGCCACGGAGCTGGACATCACGCTTGATCGCCAGGCACTCACAGCCTGGCAGGACGCATGCCGGTACCTGATTGAGCAGGCACTGGCCCAGCCCACCGTGCTGGTCCACCGCGACTTCATGCCGCGCAACCTGATGCCGATCGCGAATGAGCTGGCGGTGATCGATTTCCAGGATGCCGTCAGCGGACCCATGGCCTATGACCCGCTGTGCCTGTTCAAGGATGCCTTCCTCAGCTGGCCGCAAGCGCGCATCGACGGGTGGCTGCGGCAATACCACGAGCGCGCCCTGCGCGCAGGGCTGGCCATGCCCGACTGGAACCGCTTCATGCGCGATGTCGACCTGATTGGCGTGCAACGGCATCTCAAGGTGATCGGAATATTTGCTCGCCTCAAGCATCGCGATGGCAAGTTGCACTACCTTGATGACGCGCCACGATTCATGGCCTATCTGGACCGGGTGCTGCCGCACTACCCCGAGCTTGCTCCGCTGCAGGCACTGCTGCAGCAGCAGCTGTGGCCGGTGTGGCACGAACGAAGCGCATGATGAAGGCCCTGATATTTGCCGCCGGTCGTGGCGAACGCATGCGGCCCCTCACCGACACCACGCCCAAGCCCTTGCTGGAAGTGGCAGGCAAGCCGCTGATCGTGTGGCACCTGGAGCGTCTGGCCGCTGCCGGCATACGCGAGGTCGTCATCAACACGGCGCACCTTGCACCGCAGTTTCCGCAGCAGCTGGGTGATGGCAGCCGCTGGGGCCTGCGCATCCACTACTCCAATGAAGGCGGCGACGCGCTGGAAACCGGTGGCGGCATGCTGCATGCCTTGCCGCTACTCGGCGAGGCGCCGTTCATTGCCGTCAACGGCGACATCTGGTGCGACTTCGATTTCAGCACCCTGCCCGACGCACCTGACGCCAACGCACACCTGGTGCTGGTGGACAATCCACCGCAGCATCGCCGGGGCGACTTCCTGCTCGATGAGCGCGGCATGCTGCACAAGCCCGCCGACGCGGACCCGGACGCCGACGGCTCGACACTCACCTTCGCCGGTATCGGCGTTTACCGGCCGGCTGTCCTGGACGACTGGCGCGAGGTCATTGGCGATACCGACGGCGCCAGGATGAATCCGCCACGCTTTCGCCTGGCACCACTGCTTTTTGCCGCTGCCGCCGCAGGCCGCCTTCACGGCCAGAAACATGCCGGCGCATGGACCGATGTCGGCACACCCGAACGACTCGAGGCGTTGCGCCATACTTTTCGCTCGGCGTGATCGC
The DNA here is from genome assembly GCA_963734945.1 of uncultured Gammaproteobacteria bacterium. Lineage (GTDB taxonomy): Bacteria > Pseudomonadota > Gammaproteobacteria > Xanthomonadales > Rhodanobacteraceae > DASSBG01. The sequence goes on along the minus strand of CAVTJF010000055.1, from coordinate 55,383 downwards.
CCGAACCGCGAGCGCTCGCGGCGTGCCCTGGGCAGGCAACACGCCGGGCAGGCGTGTTGACGATACCCGGGCGTGTGACCGCAGCACGTTGTTCAGTGGAATGCGGCTGATGGGCGCATGGATAGCCGTCGTCGGCTCGTCATCCTGGACGCCGCGCAGCGGCGGTCCGGACGCCCAGGCAGGATTGCCGAAAGCGCACATCGGCGCAGCCGATGGCCCGAAGAGCGAGCGCCAGGCGGGCGCGAACAAATCCATGTTGATTTTGATGAGTGGCGCCGTGAAGTGGAGTGAACAAATGGATCCCGGGTTTCCTCGCTCCTCAACGCGCGGTCATCCATGACCGCTCCCCGCGTCGCCTGCGGCGGCCCCAGGATGAGGAAAATGCCGAACCGCAGCTCCCGCGCCACGTCCTGGGCGAACAGCCTGCCGAGAGATCACAGCCAGGCCTGCTGCCCGGGACTGCGAGCAGCCAGCAACTCGCGCAGAAACGGAATGGTGATGCGGCGATGCTGTGCCAGCGAGGCCTGATCCAGACGATCAAGCAACTGGCCCAGGCTGCCGAGATCGCGCGCGTGGTAGCGGAAAAGCCAGTCCAGCACCTTGTCGTCCAGCTCCATACCGCGCGCAGCAGCGCTGTCGCGCAGCAGGCTGCGACGTGCCGGCTCGTCCAGGGGCCGCAAGGGGATCTGGGTGCAGGCGCCAAGGCGGGAAACGAGGTCACGCAGCTCCAGTGACAAGGCCTGCACCGGTGCACTGGAGGCAAACAGCATGACCGCCGATTCGCTGCGCAGGCGATTGTAGAGATCGAACAGGGCATGCTGCAGTTCGGCCTGGCCCGGCAGTGCATCCAGATTGTCCAGCGCCACCAGATTGGTGCCTCCAAGCCCGCGAATGGCCTGTTCCGGTTGTGCCGGCAGGTCCGCCAGTGACAGATACTGGGCCGACCGCCCCGCGCTGCTGGCATGCTGACAGGCGGCGAGCAGCAGATGGCTCTTGCCGCTGCCGGCCGGACCCGACAGGTAGACCCACGGCGCATCGCTTTCCCCGGCCGCGCGCACGCAAGCTGCCATGGCCAGGGCATTGGCACCGACCACGAAATGCTCGAAACGCTGCCGCGCAGGCCAGCGCAGGCGCAATGGCATCTGCCCGCTTTCAGGCATCGTCGCCATCCGCGGCATGGCCTGAGCCGGACTGCGCATCACTGCCGGATTCGATCGGGACATCGGCATCGGTATCCGGTTTGCGCGTACCGGTGCGGTACAGGCTGCTGCTGGTGTAGCGCTCATGCGCATAGCGCAACAGCACCATGATCACCGAAGCCACCGGCAGGGCAAGCAGCACCCCGGTAAACCCGAACAGCTGGCCGCCGGCCATCACCGCAAAAATGACTGCCACCGGATGCAGGCCGATCTTGTCGCCGACCAGCCGTGGCGTCAGCACGTAGCCCTCCATGACCTGGCCGAAGCCGAATACCGCCAGCACCAGGATCACGTGCAACCAGTCGTGGTACTGCACCAGCGCGGCAATGAGTCCGGCAACCAGGCCGACAATGAAGCCCAGGTACGGCACGAAGCTGACCAGGCCGGCAATCATGCCGATCAGGGGGCCGACATTCAGCCCGACCGCCCACAGGCCGATGCCGTAGATAAGGCCCAGGGCCACCATCACCGACAATTGGCCACGCACGAAGGCGCCCAGCACCGTGTCCGCATCCCGCGCCAGCCGGCTTACCGTGGGTTCCACCGAACGCGGCAGCAATTGCCGGATACGCTCGATCAGCACGTCCCAGTCGCGCAGAAGATAGAAGGTGACCACCGGAATCAGCACCAGATTGGTCAGCCAGGCGACCACGGCCAGGCCCGACCTGGACACATTGGCCAGCACCACCGCGGCAAATCCGCCGGCCGAGGACATGTGCTCGCGCAGCAGGTCGACCACGCGCTGGGTGTCGAAGTTGCCGAAGTCGACATTCAGGTGCTGCTGCAGCCAGGGTGCCGCCTGGTCCCGTATCCACGCAACATAGTCCGGCAGCGAATTGATCAGGCGCACCACCTGCCGTTCGATCAGCGGTACCAGCAACAGCAGCACCCCCACCAGCACCAGCAGCATCAGGGTGAACACGATGGACACGGCCAGCGTGCGCCCCAGCTTCAGCTTTTCCAGCCGGTCCGCCAGGGGATCACCCAGATAGGCAAACATGGCCGCCACCAGGAAGGGAGTCAGTACCGGCGCCAGCAGCCACAGCAGGGCCAGGATGACAACCATGAGCGCCAGCATCTGCCAGCGCATGAGGGGCGTGGTGGACATCTACAGTTCTCCGATGATGAATGCGGCGAAGCCGGCAGGGGCCCCTGCCGGCGTGCCAGGAGCGGGCAACATGATGCGGCAGCCACCTGATACAGGGCTTGGGAAAGCGCTACTCGACACTGCTGCCCTCGCGCACCTGCCGCCTGCTGCCCAGATTCCGGGCCTTGCTGGCAAAACGAACAACATAGTCGATGCCGCTGATGAGCGTCGATGCCGCCACCACCCAGACCAGCGGCGCGAGATCAAGCTTCAGCAGGCCCTGCAGACTGAACAGCACCAGCACCACCCAGCCAATCTGCAACACCGTGTTCCATTTGGAGATGCGGCTGGGTGCGACTACAAGTCGTTCCTTCAACCAGTGATAGGCCAGCGCCCCGGCCACGATGACCACGTCACGCCCCAGTACCAGCAGCGTCAGCCACCAGGGCGTGGCACCGATCACGCTCAAGCCGACAAAGCCCGTCGCCAGCATCAGCTTGTCAGCCGCCGGGTCCAGCCAGGCGCCGAGGCGCGACTGCCAGTGGAAACGTCGCGCAAGCCAGCCATCCAGGGCATCGGACGCACCCGCCACCGCTGCCAGCAGCAGGGCCAGCAGCTGATGCTCGCGCATGATGGCCCAGCCCAGCGGGATCACCAGCAGGATCCTGAGCACGGTGATGACGTTTGGCAAATGGCGCAACACGACTAGCCATTCCTCTGCAGTTCGAGGCACAAGTCTGCCCAATTGCGGCACAAACGTCTATCATTGTCGGTTTACACAAGATCTCGAAACCATGTCCCGCGAACGCGAACCCATGAGCTATCGCGCCGCCGGCGTCGATATTGATGCCGGCAATGAACTGGTGGAACGCATCAAACCCCTGGTCAAGCGCAGCATGCGCCCGGAAGTGATGGGCGGACTGGGTGGTTTCGGCGGCCTGTTCGACCTGTCCGGTCGCTATCGGCAGCCGGTGCTGGTATCGGGTACCGACGGGGTCGGCACCAAGCTGAAGCTGGCCCAGCAACTGAATCGCCACGACACGATCGGTATCGACCTGGTCGGCATGTGCGTCAATGACGTGCTGGTACAAGGCGCCGAGCCGCTGTTCTTCCTCGACTACTTCGCCACCGGCAAGCTGGATGTCGACACTGCAGCATCCGTGGTCGGTGGCATTGCCCGCGGTTGCGAGCTGGCCGGCTGCGCGCTGATTGGCGGTGAAACGGCCGAGATGCCCGACATGTATGCCAATGGCGAGTACGACCTGGCCGGATTCACCGTCGCGGCAGTGGAAAAGGACGAATTGCTCGATGGCAGCCGCATCGCCGCCGGCGACACCCTCATCGGCGTGGCCTCCTCAGGCGCGCATTCCAACGGCTACTCGCTGATCCGCCGCATTGTCGAACGTGCCGGCTCGCCGTTCGATCTCGATCTCGACGGCGTCAAGCTGGCCGACGCCCTGATGGCGCCCACCAAGATCTACGTCAAGCCTATCCTGGAACTCCTCGGTCGCGGGTCCACCCGAGTCCCGAGTCCCGAATCCCGAGTCCCGACTATCAATGGAATGGCCCACATCACCGGCGGCGGCCTGGTCGAGAACATCATCCGCGTGGTACCCGAGGGCCTGGGCATCGAAATCGATGCCGGCGCCTGGCCACGCCCGGCGCTGTTCGAATGGCTGCAGCGGGAAGGCAACGTGGCCGACCGCGAGATGTGGCGCACCTTCAACTGCGGCATCGGCTTTGTCGTGATCGTGCCGGATGCCGCTGCCGCCGCCTGCATCGAGGCACTGGCAGCACACGATCTCGCGGCCTGGGAAATCGGGCGCGTGCTCGAAAACAGCAGCGACGAGCGGGTCAGGATCGGATGACCCCCGCTACCGAGTCACGAGCGCCGAATCCCGAATCACGCAAACTGCCCGTCGCCGTGCTGGCCTCCGGCCGCGGCAGCAATCTGGAAGCCCTGATTGCGCTGCGTGACGAAGGCCGCGCCAACATCAATATCGTGCTGGTGGCTGGAGACAGGCCCCAGGCACGCGCCCTGCGCCTGGCCGAGGAAAACAACATCCCCAGCCTGGCGCTGGACCCTGCCGGCTACCCCAGCCGCGCCGCATACGACGAAGCGCTGTTCGCCCGCATCGCCGAACACGGGGCACAGCTTGTGGTGCTGGCCGGATTCATGCGCATCCTCGACGGTGCAGCCATCGCGCCCTGGAACGGCCGCATCATCAATATCCACCCATCCCTGCTGCCGAAGTACCGGGGTCTGCACACCCACCGACGCGTGCTGGAGGCAGGTGACGCCGAGCACGGCGCCAGTGTCCACTTCGTCACCGCCGAACTCGATGGCGGACCGCTGATTGCACAGGTCCGCCTGCCAGTCCGGGCCGACGACAACGAGGAAAATCTGGCCAGACGGCTGCTGCCGCTGGAGCACCAGCTGCTCGGCAGCGTCGTGGCCGCGATTGCTGCAGGCCGCATCGTGTGGACACCCGGCGGCGTACAGTGCGATGGCCGCATCCTCGAGCGGCCACTGCTGGCAGGGCCCGCAGGCCTCGAGAAGGGCTGATGCAAGCCCGCGTCGCTGGCAGCCTTCGTCTCATCCTGCCGCTTGCGCTGCGCCTCGACCGCAGTCCTCTTGGGTCCTTGTTCAGGCGTCAACGGCCATGCTGCACGCCCATGAAGTCTGCAATTGCCCTGATCGGAATTCTCGTCGCCGCCATGGCGGGCGCCGCTTGCGCTGCCACCCCACAGGCCTTCACCGCCCACTACCAGGTGTTGAAGAAGGGCGAGGCCATCGGCGAAGCCACCATGCAACTGCGCCGGGCGGGCAGTGACTGGCTCTTCACCACCCGCACCCGGGGCGAGCATGGCCTGGCGGGTTTGCTGGGCATGACCACGGGGGAATCCTCGCGCTTTCGCTGGCACGATGGGCATCCCGAAGTGCTCAGCTACGACTACCGGCTGGATGCCGGCATCAAGCAGCGCCACCGCACCGTGCAGGTCGACTGGCAGAAGATGCGGGTGCGGGTACGGGCCGACGGTCGCGACTATCAGTACCCCGCAGTCCCTGCCCTGGTCGAACGCCATCTTGTATCGCTGACACTCGGCCAGGAATTGCTGTCAGGCAAGAGCAGCATGGCCTTGCCCGTGGCAGTCAAGGATCGGGTCGAAACCCAGCATTTCAGGCTCGATGGCGATGACGACATCAAGGTGCCGGCTGGCCGCATGCATGCCCAGCGGGTTCAGCGCAACGATCCCGGGAAGCATTTCACGGCCTGGTACGTCACGCAGCGCTACGCCGTGCCCGTCAGGATGGAATACGGCGACTACACCTTGCTGCTGAAGTCCTACTCGCGGCCCTGAGAATAGCCCGGAGTGTGGCACGCGCTGCTCCCTCAGCTGTACTCGACGTACTGTCGAGTACGCCTGCGCGCATCTTCATCCGCATCGCGCACCACAGCCGCGTCTCGTCAGTCTCGCGACGGGCGCTCGCGAATAATCCGGGCCAGGAGCGTGGGCGGCAGAAATCTTCGGGCTGCGATTGCGCTCTCCAAAGCTCCTGCCGCCCACGCTCCTAATCCGCCCACACGGGCTTGCCGTCGATCTTGTAGACCTGTCCGCCCTTCATCACGAAGCTGACATGCTGCATGCGGTCGATGTCCTCGAGCGGATTGCCATCCACCGCAATGATGTCGGCCAGCTTGCCGGCAGCGATGCTGCCCAGTGTGTCGGCGTGCTTCAGCAGCTCGGCGGCATGCGTGGTCGCGGCTTGCAGCACGAACATCGGCGGCATCCCGGCCTCCACCATGTAGTGAAATTCCTGCGCATTGTCGCCATGCGGATACACCCCGGCGTCGGTACCGAACGCAATCCTGACGCCGGCCTTGTACGCCTTGCCGGCGGTCTTCAGGATGACCGGCCCGACCTCCTCGGCCTTGCGCGCCACCTGCGGCGGATACCAGCCCTCCTTCGCCTTCTGCATCACGAACTCGCCGGCGATGATGGTCGGCACGTACCAGGTGCCGTGCTGCTTCATCAGCTGCATGTCCCTGGCGTCCATGTAGGTGCCGTGCTCGATCGAGTCGACGCCGCCGATCACCGCGCGGCGGATCGCCTCGGCACCGTGCGCATGCGCGGCGACGGTGAAGCCGTAATCGTGCGCAGCGGCCACCACGGCCTCGATCTCGGCCAGCGTCATCTGCGGATTGGAACTGCTGGAGCTTTCGTCCAGCACCCCGCCCGAGGGCATGATCTTGATCAGGTCGGCGCCTTCCTTGTAGTGCTGACGCACCGCCTTCCAGGCATCGGCCGCGCTGTTGATGATGCCGTCCTTCGGCCCCGGATTGCCCTGCAGCGCCAGGCTGTAGCCGTCGGTGGGATCGGCATGCCCGCCGGTGGTACCGATCGGCACGCCGGCTGTGAAGATGCGCGGACCGGGCACGATGCCGGCATCGACAGCCTTGCGCAGGGCAATGGACTCGTCATGGCCGTCACCGACATTGCGCACGGTGGTGAAACCGGCCATCAGCGTACGCCGCGCATACACCGTCGCGCGGATGGCGCGATCGGCCGGATTGAGGCGAAACTGGTCGCTGTAGCTCGACTTGCTGAACTGCATGGTCAGATGCGTGTGCGAGTCGATCAGGCCGGGCAGGCAGGTGGCGTTCTGCAGGTCGATCACCTTCGCGCCTGCCGGCGCCTCGGCGTCGCCTGCCGCGAGCGAGCGGATGTGCCCGTCCCGGATCGTCACCGTGGTCGGACCCAGCAGCCTGCCGGCCTCGCTGTCGACCAGGTGCGCGCAATGCAGCACGGTGACCTGGGCCGGCGCAGCCGCATCCGGTTCGCTTTGACCGGCGGCGAGCGGGCCGCAAGCGAATGCCGCCAGCAGCAGGCCGGCCATCTTCAGTGAATGTGGCTTGATCATCTCCCCCTCCTCTCGCATGCACAGCAAAAGCATTCGCGCCATCGATCACGATGGCCGGATGCGGACGCCGGTGCGGTCGTGGCGCCAATGGCACCGCGACCGCACAGGCCTCAGTTGGGAAGGCGCCGGATATGCGCGCCCAGACCGCCCAGCTTCTCCTCGATGTTCTCGTAGCCGCGGTCGATGTGGTAGATGCGGTCGATTGTCGACTCGCCCTTGGCCACGAGGCCGGCGAGCACCAGCGACGCCGATGCGCGCAGGTCGGTAGCCATCATCGGTGCGCCGGTGATGTCGTTGACACCGTGCACCACCACTGTGTTGCCTTCCATGCGGATATCGGCGCCGAGCCGCTTGAGCTCATGCGCGTGCATGAAACGGTTTTCGAATACGGTTTCGGTAATCACGCCCACGCCCTCGGCCACGCAGTTGAGCGCGGTGAACTGCGCCTGCATGTCGGTGGGAAAGGCAGGATACGGCGCGGTGGTGACATTGACCGAACGAGGCCTCTTGCCGTTCATGTCCAGCTCGATCCAGTCCTCACCGATGTTGATGTGCGCGCCGGCCTCCTCCAGCTTGGCCAGGATGGAGTCGAGTGTGCTCGGCCGCGCCTTGCGCGTACGCACGTGTCCCCCGGTCATGGCCGCAGCCACCAGGAAGGTGCCGGTTTCGATGCGGTCCGGCAGCACGTCGTACTGGGTACCGTGCAATCGCTCCACACCCTCGATCACCAGGCAGGAGGTGCCGGCGCCTTCGATTTTCGCGCCCATGCTGTTGAGGCAGTTGGCCAGATCAACCACTTCCGGCTCCTGCGCCGCGTTCTCGATGACGGTGGTGCCACTGGCCAGTGTCGCCGCCATCATCAGGTTTTCGGTGCCGGTCACGGTGACCATGTCCATGTTGATGCGCGCGCCCTTGAGCCGCTTGGCCCGCGCCTTGATGTAGCCGTTTTCCACCACCACCTCGGCGCCCATCGCGCGCAAGCCGCGAATGTGCTGGTCAACCGGCCTGGAGCCGATGGCGCAGCCGCCAGGCAGAGACACCTCGGCCTGGCCGAAGCGCGCCACCAGCGGGCCCAGCACCAGAATCGAGGCGCGCATGGTCTTGACCAGGTCGTACGGCGCGAAATACCTGTTGGCCGGCCGCGGGTCGACATGGATCTGCATGCGTTCGTCGACCACGAGCTCGACACCCATCTGACCGAGCAGCTCCATCGTGGTGGTCACGTCGTGCAGGTGGGGCACGTTGCCGATGCTGACCGGTTCATCGGCCAGCAATGTGGCGGCGAGAATCGGCAGCACGGCATTCTTGGCGCCGGAAATCCAGACATCGCCCTGCAGGGGGCCGCCACCACTGATCACTATCTTCGCCATCGGAAATCCTTGCTATTTGCCGACTTCGTCGGGCGTGTGTGTGGCCAGGCTCAGCGCATGGATGTCACCACCCATGCTGCTGCCCAGGGTCGCGTAGACCATGCGGTGGCGCGCCAACGGCGGCTTGCCGGCAAATGCCGCGCTCACCACGCGGGCCTGGAAGTGCACCCCGTCCTCGCTGCCGACTTCGACATCGGCGTCGGGCATGGCATGCTGGATTGTCGCTTGAATGGTCTGGGCGTCCATGGCGTTCCTGGAATCGTCGGATTTGCAGCTTCCGGCGCGATCGGGCAAGCAGGGAAACCCTGAACAGAGGGCGGCGGCCGCTTTGCCGAGACCCACTGACCGCGCGGATACGGGTTAGAATGGCCCCCTATGGTAACGACTTTCCGTACGTAGCGGTATGCCCGCGATACGTGCATCCGCCCAGCCCCATCCGAGACTGCTCATGGAAGCCCGCGCAACCCATCTCGAGACTGCCAGCCCGCGTTTGGACCCGAGCGCAGTGCGCGAAAGCGCCCTGGCCGTTATTGCGGCCGAAACCCAGGCCATCGAGGCACTGCGACCCAGAATCGACAAGGATTTCATCGCCGCCTGCCAGTTGATGCGGCAATGCAATGGTCGGGTCGTGGTCACCGGCATGGGCAAGTCCGGGCACATCGGTCGCAAGATTGCGTCCACCCTGGCCTCCACCGGCACCCCGGCATTCTTCGTCCACTCCGGCGAAGCCAGCCACGGCGACCTGGGCATGATCACCGGCGACGACGTGGTCCTGGCCCTGTCCAACTCCGGCAAGACCGAAGAGGTCCTGTCGATGCTGCCGACCATCAAGCGCCAGAACACGCCGCTGGTGGCCATGACCGGCAATGCCCGTTCCAAGCTGGCACTGCAGGCTGATGTGCATCTGGACGTAAGCGTCGACTGCGAAGCCTGCCCGCTGGGCCTGGCGCCCACCTCCAGCACCACGGCGGCACTGGTCATGGGCGATGCCCTGGCGGTGGCGCTGCTGGAAGCGCGTGGCTTCACCGCGGAGGACTTTGCCCGGTCACACCCCGCCGGCAGCCTGGGACGACGCCTGCTGCTGCACATCAACGACATCATGCACCGCGGCGACAACATTCCCAAGGTACCGAGCAACGCCAACCTGCGCGACACGCTGGTGGAAATGACCCAGAAGGGACTGGGCATGGCCGCCGTGGTCGACGAGCAGCATCGCCTGCTGGGTGTCTTTACCGATGGTGACCTGCGCCGCGCACTGGATGACCACGGCGTGGATCTGCGTACCACGCCGGTGGCCAGCCAGATGAACCGCAGCCCGAAAACCATCAGCCCGGACAAGCTGGCCGTGCAGGCCGCGCAACTGATGGAAACACACAAGATTCATGCGCTGCTGGTGGTCGACGAGGAGCAGCGGCTGGTCGGTGCGCTGAACATCCACGACCTGCTGCGCGAACGGGTTGTCTGAAAAGCGGCACCCGGATCCGGGGTTCGGTTATGGTATGCCTGCCCGGTCGCTCGCCGTCGTTTGTCGACCGACACGCGCCAGGGGTGCGGCCCGCCACGCAAGTATCGAGGTCGTCGGCGCAACCTGAAACCCATCGCAAGAGTCGAGTATCGTGAAACAGCAACTGCAATCCGCGCAGGAACGAGTGCTTGAGGGCATCAGCGACGAGGTGCGCGAGCGCGCCGGACGCATTCGGCTGGCGGCATTTGATGTCGATGGAACCCTGACCGATGGCTGCCTGCGTTTCGGTGCCGATGGCCACGAGTTCAAGGTGTTCAACGCGCACGACGGACTCGGCCTGAAACAGCTGCAGAACAACGGTATCGAGGTTGCCTTCATCAGTGCGCGCATCAGCCATGCCTTGTCGCTGCGTGCCGACGAGCTGGGCATCACCCATGTCTACCAGGGACAGGACGACAAGCGCCAATGTCTGGCGCATCTGCTCAAGGCACTGGATCTTGACCCGGAACAGGCTGCCTTCACCGGTGACGACCTGCCCGATCTGCCTGCCCTGCAAAGCGCCGGACTGGCTATCGCGGTAGCCAATGCGCATCCGGCGCTGGACGCCTGGGTTCACTGGCGCACACCGCAAGCCGGCGGCCACGGCGCTGCACGCAATGTGTCGGATCTGATCCTGGCCGCACAGGGCAGCTATGCCTCGGAACTCGGGCGCTGGTTGTGGGATCAGTGAATCGGCGTGTCTTGCTGGGGCTGATCCTCGCCGTGGCCGTCAGCCAGCTCCTGCTGTGGTGGCTGAAGCCGGCGCCGAAACCGCGCCAGAGCGCAGGACCGCCTCGCTCGGGCTATTCGCTGGAAAACTTCAGCCTGGATGTACTGGACCGGCACGGCGACATCGGCTTTTCGCTTCAGGCACCGCATTTGCAGCGGCGTGATGCGGACGAGTCGCTGTTTATCGAGCAACCACGCTTTCGACTGCCCGGCAGCAATGGCAGTCACTGGCAGGGCCAGGCCGAGCACGGCTGGGTCAGTGGCGACGGCGAACAGCTGAAGCTGTCCGGCGCGGTATTGATGACACGGCCGGCAACCGACACACTGGGGCAGGCCCGAATTGAAACGGCCGATCTCACCGCCTGGCCCGGCGAAAAGCGCCTGCAGACATCGGCCCGGGCGGAGATCAGCGATCCAGGCCGTATACTCACCGGAACCGGTCTCAAGGCCAATCTTGTCACGCACACCATGGAGTTGCTCGCCAATGTACACGGCACCCTACAACCCAGCCGCAAGCGCTAGCGCTGCCCGCCGCAGCCTGATACTCCTGTGCCTGGTGCTGGCCGCCGTCACGCTTCCGGCCACGGCCAGGGAGAGCGATCGCAAGCAGAAGATCAGTGTCAGCGCCGATCACTTCGAGTCGTCGCAGCAAACCGGCATAACCACGCTCAGCGGCCATGTCATCATCAAGCAGGGCACGCTCGAGGCAACGGCGGCCAGGGGCACCGCCCACGCCGATGCCAGCGGCAACACCGAGCGAATCGTGCTCAATGGCACGCCGGCTCATCTGCAACAGCAGATGGACAACGGCAGCATGATGCGCGCCCGCGCCAGCACCATCGACTATCAGGTCAACGGCGACACCATCACCCTGAACGGCAATGCGCATGTGCAGCAGCCGGGCCAGGGGACGTTCGACGGCGCACACCTGGTGTACAACCCGACCTCCGGCGCCATCAAGGGCAATGGCGGCGACCAGGGCCGCGTGCACCTGACCCTCGAACCGCGCAAAAGCAACTGACCCGGCCTGTATCGGAATGCTGACTGCAAGCGGTCTCAAGAAGAGCTTCCGTTCGCGTGCCGTGGTGCGCGATTTCGGTTTCCAGTTGCGCCAGGGCGAAGTGGTCGGTCTGCTGGGCCCCAATGGCGCCGGCAAGACCACCTGCTTCTACATGATTGTGGGTCTGATTGAAGCCGACAGCGGATCCATCCGCCTCGACCGACACGACATCACGCGCCTGCCCATGCACGCGCGCGCACGCCTGGGCATCGGCTATCTGCCGCAGGAGCCGTCGGTATTCCGCCGCCTGACCGTGGCCGAGAATGTGCTGGGGGTGCTGGAGCTGCGGCGCGATATCAAGCCGTCACAGCGGGACGGGCTGCTGGCCGACCTGCTGGATGAGCTCAAGGTGTCGCATCTGGCCAGCCAGAAGGGCATCAGCCTGTCCGGCGGTGAACGCCGCCGCGTGGAAATAGCGCGTGCACTGGCCCTGGAACCGCGCTTCATGCTGCTGGACGAGCCCTTCGCCGGCGTCGATCCGATCTCGGTCGGAGAAATCCAGCGTATCGTGCGCCACCTGCGCGATCGCGGCATCGGCGTGCTCATTACCGACCACAACGTGCGCGAGACCCTGGGCATCTGCGCCCATGCCTACATCCTGGCCGAAGGCCAGGTGCTGGCCAAGGGCAAGCCGGCCGAAATTCTGGCCAACCAACGAGTCCGCGACGTCTACCTCGGGCACGAGTTCTCGATCTAGCGCAGGAAGCTCGGGACTCGAGTTTCGGGACTCGAGTTTCGGGACTCGATTTTCGGGACTCGATTTTCGGGACTCGAGTTTCGGGGCTCGGGGCTCGGGGCGAGGGGTGCGTTATCGGGAATATCTCCACCATTGCGGAATACCTCTCCCCTGTGCACACTGTCTCCCGATCGCATCTTTTCTGAAACGGAGCAGGCCGTCATCCCGGCGCAGGCCGGGATCCAGTCTGGTGTGGTGCGCAGCACCCGAAACCGGGTTTTGCGTGCTTCGCACGCTATTGGATACTGGATCACCAGCCAGTCGGCTGTTGCAAAGCGCCCCGGCCTGCGCCGGGAAGCGAGAGGTAGCCTCCCGAAGCTCCCGCTCGATTCCAGGCTACTCCCTACTCACTACTCACCACTTCCCACTCCCAAAAAACACCCAACCTCAATCCAGCTTGATCGCACCGCGATCGCTGTCACGGCGGTGGCGTTCCTTGCGATTGAAATCGCGCATGCAGGAGCCACGCTCGACCATGGCGCAAGCCAGGTAGTCGGTGGCCTCGACCAGGGCGGCGCGGATGGCCTTGCCGGCCGGGGTGTTGTTTTCATGGCTCAGGTTGCCGCCAAAACCACCCCGGTAGAGCCCCACATTGACGCCGTTGCCCGAACTGCGGCCTTCGACCGTGCGGGTATAGGCGACCTCGCCGGTCTCGGTATCGATCACCTGCAGGTCGACTGCCAGATAGGCTTCCTTGTGCTTGCCGCCCAGATGAATGCCCTTGAAGCTGAAGCCACCCCCCGTGCTGGAGGCGCGTTCGCTGTAGGACGTCACCGTACCCTGCACCAGATATTGCGCGCCGGTGAGCTTGCCGATCCGCGGCCCGCTGCCCGGACGGATGCGGCCGGATGCCGCCAGGTCCTGCTCCTGCAGCACGTTGTTCAGCTTGCGCCGATCCACCATGCGAAACGATCCGGTCGCCGCCATTTCGTTGGTCAGCATGGTCGACAGCTCGCGGCCCACGCCACTGCCCCACCAGCCGGCGCTGGTGTCGTTGCGAAATTCCGCAACCGCGACCACCGGCCGCGAATCACCCCGCTGGCCCTGTGCCAGTACCGGCATGCTGGCGCCCAAGGCACCCAGGGTCAGGAACGCTCCCAGAATCAGCTTGTTCATCGTTTCACTCCGTAACAGAATCGTGGGCCTGAATAGATCAGGTTCTTTACTACACTAGATACGTAGCCAATGACCAAAAGAGGACACGCCAAGGCCATGAAGATTTTGCACAACCCCCGCTGCAGCAAGTCACGCGCCACCCTGCAACTGCTGCAGGATCGCGGCCTGGACCCGGAAGTGATCGACTACCGCAAGCAGCCGCCCAGTGCAGCGGAGCTGGGCCGGATCGCCAGACAGCTCGGCGTGGAACCCCGCCAGATGATGCGCAGCGGCGAGCCTGTTTATGCCGAACTCAACCTCGACGATTCCCGGCTCAGCGACGACCAGCTGCTGCAAGCCATGTCCGACAACCCCATCCTCATCCAGCGCCCCATCGTGCTGGCCAACGGCAAGGCCGCCATCGGTCGTCCGCCGGAGGCTGTGCTCGACATCCTGTGACCCGCGGCCGCCGGTGAGCTGCCGCCAAGGGCCTCGGATCAACCCTGAGCAGGTGTCACCCATGGTGTCTGCTCGCAAGCCAAGGCGCACTGGCGCAGGCAGGCCGGAGGTCTGTCAAGTCAGTGCAACGCAGGATTGTGGACAGACAACATGGGCCCAACTTGTTGATTCTGAAAGCCTGGGTGACGTCCGGAAAGCCCGCATCCCGCGCCGCTCAGCTTGTCCAGGCAACCCAGCCTGCCCGGCGCCGCGCGACGCGAACTGCCGCCTTTCTGGACGTCATGCCACCTGCTCAGGGCCAATCAGAGAGTCCCTAAAGCTTCAGGCTGATCTCGTCCGCGTCCATCCAGGCAGGAAATTTCTCTCGCAGCTCCAGCATTGGCTGCGGATCCAGCTGCACCCTGGCGACCTGCGCCTGCTCGTCCAGCTCGCACAGCGTCTCGCCCCTGGCATCGAACGCGCCACTGTCCCCGGCGTAGTCAATGCCATTGCCATCGGTTCCCACCCGGTTGACGCCAATGCAACAGGAAAGGTTCTCGATGGCGCGGGCGCGGAGCAAGGTGCGCCAGGCCTGGCGCCGGGGAGCGGGCCAGTTGGCAACGTAGATCAGCAGATCGTAGTCCATGCCGCCCGCCGCACCGGCATCAGCACGATTGCGCGACCAGGCCGGGAATCGCAGGTCGTAGCAGACCAGCGGGCAGACCCGCCAACCATTGATCTCGACAATCAGCCGCTGCTTGCCCGCATCATAGTGATCGTGCTCGTTGGCCATGCGGAAGAGGTGGCGCTTGTCATAGCTGTCCAGGCTGCCGTCAGGCCGCGCCCAGAACATGCGGTTGTAGTATCGCCCTGCCTCCTCGATCACCAGGCTGCCGGTGAGGACCGCATTCGTTTCCCTGGCCAGTGCGCTGAGCCAGGCCACGTCCTCGCCCGTTTGCGGCACGGCCTGTTCGACCGTGTGATTGGTGAAACCGGTAAGGAAGGTCTCCGGCAGCACCACCAGATCGCTGCCGGCAGCCGAGGCGTGCACCAGGTCGGCATAGTAGGCCCGGTTGGCGGCGGCATCATGCCAGCGGGTATCACCCTGGACCAGGGCGACGTTCAGAGTTTGCATAGGCGTTCGGCAGCCGCTTCCATGGTGCCGTCACTCTTGGCGAAGCACAGCCTCAGCAGGTGCGCATCGGTTGGCGGGGTCTCGTAGAACGGTGCCAGCGGAATGCCGGCAACACCGCCTTCGCGTACCAGCCACTCGCTGAAATTGATGTCATCACTGCCGCTTATTTCCGAGTAGTCGACCAACTGGAAATAGCCGCCGGGCACATCCAGCAGCTTGAGTCTGGAGTCGGCCAGCAATTCGCGAAAGCGATCCCGCCGCAGCTGATAGAAGTCGCTCAGGCCCAGATAGTGCTGCGGGTGCTCGGAAAGCATCTCGGCCAGGGCGAACTGGGCGGGGGCAAAGCCGCAGAAGGTCAGGTACTGGTGCACCTTGCGCAGTTCGGCCGTCATCGCGCGCGGCGCCACGCAGTAGCCGGTCTTCCAGCCGGTGCAGTGATAGGTCTTGCCGAAGGAGCTGACCACGAAACTGCGGGCCGCCAGTTCCGCGTGACGCAGCACGCTCTGATGCTCGGCACCGTCGTAGACGATGTGCTCGTAGACCTCGTCGGAAAGCACCATCACGCGGCTGTCGCGCACGATTTCGGCCAGCGCATCCAGATCCTCGTGCGAGAACACGGCGCCGCTGGGGTTGTGTGGCGAGTTGGTGATGATCAGGCGCGTCTTTGCCGTGACCGCATCACGCACGCGCTGCCAGTCAACGGAAAAATCAGGCTGTCTCAGCGGCACATGCACTGCCTGAGCGCCCTGCAGGTTGATGGCCGGCTCGTAGCAGTCGTAGCACGGATCCAGCACGATCACCTCGTCGCCGGCACACACGACAGCGGCAACGGCGGCAAAAATGGCTTCCGTGGCACCGGCCGTCACGGTGATTTCATGATCGGCGCTGGGCTCATGGCCGTACAAGCGTGCCGTCTTCGCTGCAATCTGCTGCCGCAGCGCGGGAATGCCCGGCGACGGTGCGTACTGGTTGTGCCCGTCGTGCACGGCACGTGTCAGGGCGTCCATCAGCGCGTCCGGTGGCTCGAAGTCCGGAAAGCCCTGGCCAAGGTTGACGGCCTTGTGTTCCAGCGCCAACTGGCTCATGACGCTGAAAATGGTGGTGCCCACCCGGGGCAGCTTGGTTTTGATCGACATGTCAGCAGCGATTTGGGATTGGGCGCGATACTATCACGCGGCCGTGTCACCATCAGTCGATGCATGCAGCTCGCCGTAGTCGCTTTCCTCGGTGCTGTCCGTGCCACCTTTCCAGCCCATGTAGCCGGCCAGCATCGACAGCGCGACGCTGACCACCAGATTGAGGATCAGCGCATACAGGGCCGCATAGCCGGGGAAGGTCGCCCCGCCCAGGTGCAACGGAAATATGGCCTTGAAGTGCTGGGTCTCGGCCATCCAGGTGCCGCTGGCCATGCCCACCACCCAGCCGGTGATCAGCGCGCCCCGGTGCAAGCGGCGGGTGTACAGCCCGATCACCAGCGCAGGCAGCGTCTGGATGATCCAGATACCGCCCAGCAGCTGCAGGTTGATCGCGTATTTCTGCGGCAGAAAAAGGACAAACGCCAGCGCGCCAAGCTTGACCACCAGCGAGACCAGCTTGGCCACACGCGCCTCGTCCGCATCGCCCAGGTCGCGCTTGAGATATTCGCGGTAGATGTTGCGCGTGAACAGGTTGGCCGCGGCAATCGACATGATCGCCGCCGGCACCAGCGCACCGATGGCAATCGCCGCCATGGCCAGACCGAAGAACCAGCCCGGGAACCAGTGCCGGAACAGCGCCGGCACCGCAAAATTGGGCCCGTACTGGTCGAAACCGGCGGCGTAGGCCGGGTCGCCCTGAACTCCCGAGGCCAGCGCCATGTAGCCCAGCGCCGCGATAAGCCCCAGCACCAGGGAGTAGGCTGGCAGCAAGGCCATGTTGCGCTTGATGGTGCTGCGGCCGTTGGTGCTGAGAATGCCGGTAATCGCATGCGGATAAAGGAACAGCGCCAGGGCCGAACCCAGTGCCAGGGTGGCATAGGCGCTGGCCTGCCCCGGTTGCAGCAGCAGATGGTCGCGTGGCACCGCGGCGAAGATCTGTTCATAGCCGCCGAGCTTTGCCGGGATCACCACCACCGCGGCGATCACGGTGATGTAGATCAGCAGATCCTTGACGATGGCGATCAGCGCCGGCGCGCGCAGGCCGCTGGTATAGGTGTAGGCAGCAAGTATGGCGAAGGCCACGATCAGCGGCAGGTCGCCCATCCAGCCCGTGCCGGCAAATCCGAGCGCGCCGATCACTACCTCGATGCCGACAAGTTGCAGGGCAATGTAGGGCATGGTGGCGAGGATGCCGGTCAGGGTGACCAGCAGCGCCAGGGTCGGGCTGCCGTAGCGCGCGCGCACGAAGTCGGCGCCGGTGACGAAGCCATGCCGGTGCGACACCGACCACAGGCGCGGAAACACCACGAACACGAACGGATAGACCATCAGCGTGTAGGGCACGGCAAAGAAGCCGATCGCGCCCATGCCGAACACCAGCGCCGGCACCGCGATGAAGGTATAGGCCGTATACAGGTCGCCGCCCAGCAGGAACCAGCTGACCACGGTGCCGAAGCGACGCCCGGCCAGGCCCCACTCGTCCAGCCGGTCCAGACTGGCTGCGCGCCAGCGGGACGCCACAAAACCGAGCAGCGTGACCGCCACGAACAGCACCACGAAAACGATGATTGCGCTGAGGTCGACCTTCATCAGACCCGCGCCCGCCAGGCCAGCGCCGTGACCAGCGCACTGACGATCACCAACAGAAACTGGAACCAGTAGAAAAACGGAATGCCCAGCCACGCCGGCTGCAAGCGGTTGTACAGCGGCACCCAGATCGAGACCACGCTCACGATCACGAAGATCGCGTACCAGAACACACGTTTGCTGTGCTTCACGCCCCCTCCCCAGGTTCGTCGATACGCACAAGAAAAGCGGTTGCGGCGGGAACTGTCAAGTATTGCGCGGGCAGCATATGCCGACCGCGCAGAGCGAGTGTCCAGGGGGGATAGATAAACGCCCCCTGACGGGGGCGCTTGGTTATCTGGCGGAGAGGGTGGGATTGTTCGGCCCATCCCTGGGCCTCACCCCTCCGCTGCGCTGCGGGGCCCGCCTGCGGCGGTCCAATTTCGTTCCTGACGAAATTGTCGAACCCAAAGGCAGGAAGCCGGAGGCGAACAGCGGCGCAGCTGATGGCCCGAAGGGCGCGCCCCTGGATGGGGCGCGTCGGTGGGTTCGTCCACAACACCCGCTCACCCAGATACGCCAACGCCCCCTGCGGGGGCGCTCGCGTATCTGGCGGAGAGGGTGGGATTGTTCGGCCCATCCCTGGGCCTCACCCCTCCGCTGCGCTGCGGGGCCCGCCTGCGGCGGTCCAATTTCGTTCCTGACGAAATTGTCGAACCCAAAGGCAGGAAGCCGGAGGCGAACAGCGGCCCAGCCGATGCCCCGAAGGGCGCGCCCCTGGATGGGGCGCGTACACCCCGGTGGGTTCGTCCACAACACCCGCTCACCCAGATACGCCAACGCCCCCTGTCGGGGGCGCTCGCGTATCTGGCGGAGAGGGTGGGATTGTTCGGCCCGTCCCTGGGCCTCACCCCTCCGCTGCGCTGCGGGGCCCGCCTGCGGCGGTCCAATTTCGTTCCTGACGAAATTGTCGAACCCAAAGCATGTGGGTTCGTCCACAACACCCGCTCACCCAGATACGCCAACGCCCCCTGTCGGGGGCGCTCGCGTATCTGGCGGAGAGGGTGGGATTCGAACCCACGGTGGTATCGCTACCACGCCGGTTTTCAAGACCGGTGCATTCGACCACTCTGCCACCTCTCCGGGTTCTTCAATTGTAGCCTAGCCTGTCAAGCGATTCGGTCCAGGCCGCCCATGTAGGGGCGAAGCGCCTCGGGTACGGTGATCGAGCCGTCCTCGTTCTGGTTGTTTTCCATCACCGCGATGAGGCAGCGGCCGACGGCGAGGCCGCTGCCGTTGAGGGTGTGCAGCAACTCGGGTTTGCCGGTGTCGGGATTGCGCCAGCGGGCCTGCATGCGGCGCGCCTGGAAGTCGGTGCAATTGGAGCAGGAGCTGATTTCGCGGTAGGTCTTCTGGCTGGGCAGCCAGACTTCCAGGTCGTAGGTCTTGGCCGCACCAAAACCCATGTCGCCGGTGCACAGGAGCATCTTGCGGTAGGGCAGCCCGAGTTTCTGCAGTACGGCCTCGGCATGCCCGACCAGCTCCTCCAGTGCCGCCATCGACTGGTCCGGGCGCGTCATCTGCACCAGCTCGACCTTCTCGAACTGATGCTGGCGAATCATGCCGCGCACATCGCGACCGTAACTGCCGGCCTCGGCCCGGAAGCAGGGTGTATGCGCGGCCAGGCGAAGCGGCAACTGCTCGGCCTCCACGATCTCGTCGCGCAGCAGGTTGGCCAGGGGCACCTCGGCGGTGGGTATCAGATAGCGCTGGGTATCGCCAACCTGGGTCGCAAACAGGTCTTCGGCAAACTTGGGCAGTTGCCCGGTGCCCTGCATGGACTCGCTGTTGACCAGCAGTGGCACATTGCATTCCAGGTAGCCGTGCTCGTTGGTCTGCAAATCCAGCATGAACTGCGCCAGGGCCCGGTGCAGGCGCGCAAGCTGGCCGCGCATGACGGTGAAACGCGCACCGGAAAGCTTCGCCCCGGTCTCGGCATCCAGCCAGCCGTGGCGTTCGCCCAGCTCGACATGATCGCGAACCTCGAAATCGAAGGCGCGCGGCTCGCCCCAGCGCGACTGCTCGACATTGGCTGACTCGTCCGCACCGTCCGGAACGCTGTCGTCGGGCAAATTGGGGATGCCAAGCGCAATGGCGCTGATGCGTGACTGGACGTCAGCCAGCGCCTGCTCGTTGGCTTTCAGTTTTTCGCCCAGCCCGGCCACTTCATCCAGCAAGGGCTGAATATCCTCGCCGCGTGCCTTGGCCTGACCGATGCCCTTGGAACGACTGTTGCGTTCGGCCTGCAGTTCCTGCGTCTCAGTCTGCAACTGCTTGCGCTCGGCCTCCAGCGACTCGAAGGCGGCCGTATCCAGCGTGTAGCCACGGCGTTGCAGTTGCGCTGCGGTTGCGGTCAGCTGCCCGCGAAGCAAGCCCGGATCGAGCATGAATAATCCTTGCCAATCGTAAAGCGGCAATTATCGCGGCAGCAGCCGGACCGCGCAAACCGTGGCAGCTACCCTGCCCCTCGCCACACCTGGCGGAGGCATGTCGCCCCGGGCCCTGCCGCGTGTGCGATCACGGTCAGGATGGGCACGCCGACCACGCGTCAATCATCTTCGCTGCCACCGGCGAGATGCGATCATGCAATGGAATGGCAGTGCACGGGGTCTGCTCAGCCATACGCCATCTGTCAGGAATTTTCATGCCGCGCATATTCGACACTGCCTGCACCACAACAACCGGCCATCTGCTGGCGCGATGCGCATGAGCCTGCGCAAGGCGATCCCCCGCCTGATTCTGCTGGCTGTGGTGGTGGCCGCCATTGCCGCCTACTTCGTGTTTGACCTGGGCCAGTATCTCAGCCTGGCGGGCCTGAAGTCGCAGCAGCAGGCGCTGGATGCATGGCGCGACACGCATCCGTGGCTGCTGGCAGCGAGCTTTTTCGTGGTCTATGTAGTCATGGCCGGCCTTTCGATCCCCGGCGCCGCCATTCTCACGGTCGCGGGCGGTGCCATCTTCGGCCTGCTGGAAGGCACGATCCTGGTTTCCTTTGCCTCGACGCTTGGCGCCACCATGTCCATGCTGGTCAGCCGCTTCATTCTGCGCGACTGGGTTCGGCAGAAATTCGGGCAACGCTTGAAACGCATCGATGCCGGTATCGAGCGCGAGGGTGGCTTCTACCTGTTCAGCATCCGTCTGGTGCCGGCATTTCCGTTTTTCGTGGTCAACCTGGCCATGGGCCTGACCTCGCTGTCGGTGGTCACGTTCTACTGGGTCAGCCAGCTCGGCATGCTGGCCGGCACCCTGGTCTACGTGAATGCAGGTACGCGCCTGGCGCAGCTCGATTCGCTGTCCGGGCTGCTGTCGCCCGGCCTGATCGGATCGTTCCTGCTGCTGGCACTGCTGCCATGGATCTCGCGAGCCATTATTGCCCTGATCAAGGGACGCCGCGTGTATCAAGGCTGGGACAAGCCAAAACGCTTCGACCGCAACCTGGTGGTTATCGGTGCCGGGGCCGCGGGCCTGGTCAGCGCCTACATCGGCGCCACCGTGCGCGCCCGTGTCACGCTGGTGGAAAAAAACCGGATGGGCGGAGACTGCCTCAACTACGGTTGCGTACCCTCCAAGGCGCTGATCCGCATCGCGCGGGCGGCCCACGAGAGCCGACGTGCCGCAGACTTCGGCATTGAAGTCTCCGAGCCGACCGTGGATTTTTCACGCGTCATGCAGCGTGTGCACGAGTCGATTGCGTCGATCGAACCGCACGACTCGGCAGAACGCTACCGCGACATGGGCGTCGATGTGCGCCAGGGCAACGCGAAGATCATCTCGCCCTGGTGCGTGGAGGTGGACGGTCAGCCGATAAGCACCCGTGCCATCATCATTGCCGCGGGTGCCGAACCCTTCGTACCGCCGCTGCCGGGCCTGGAAGCCTGCGGCTACCTGACCTCCGACAGCTTGTGGCAGATGCAGCAACTGCCGCGACGGCTGCTGATCCTGGGTGGCGGCCCGATCGGCTGCGAGCTGGCGCAGGCCTTCGCGCGCCTGGGCAGTGAGGTCACCCAGGTGGAAATGGCCGGCCGCCTGCTGGGGCGCGAGGACGAGGAAGTCTCCGAGTTCGTGCGCAAGCGCCTGCAATCGGAAAGCGTGCGGGTGCTGACCGGTCACAAGGCCATCAAGGTGGAAGACGAAGGCGGCGAATCGGTGCTGGTGTGTGAACACGGCGAAGACACCGTGCGACTGCCGTTCGACCGCATCCTCGTCGCCGTCGGCCGCACGCCGCGCGTTGACGGCTACGGCCTGCAGGATCTGGACATCCCGCTGAACCGCAACAGGACCATCGAAAGCAACGACTTCCTGCAGACCCGCTTTCCCAACATCTACGTCTGCGGTGACATTGCCGGGCCGTTCCAGTTCACCCACGCCGGTGCGCACCAGGCCTGGTATGCGGCAGTCAATGCGCTGTTCTCGCCGCTGAAGAAGTTCCGCGCCGACTACCGGGTGATGCCGGCAGTCACCTTCACCGACCCGGAGGTGGCCCGCGTCGGTCTCAACGAGCGCGAGGCCCGCGAACAGGACATCGACTACGAGGTGATCCGCTACGACCTGGCCGATCTCGACCGTGCGCTGGCCGAGCGCGACAGCGAAGGCTTCGTCAAGCTGATCACGGCGCGTGGCAAGGATCGGGTCCTAGGCGCCACCTGCGTCGGCCAGCATGCCGGTGAATGGATGGCCGAATGGGCATTGGCCATGAAGCACGGCATCGGCCTCAACAAGATTCTCGGCACCGTGCACGCCTACCCGACCTGGGCCGAGGCCAACAAGTACGCTGCCGGCGAGTGGAAACGCGCGCACGCGCCGGAACGGATCCTGGGATGGCTGCAGCGCTGGCACAGCTGGAGGCGGGGATGACTCGCCTGCTGCTCTGCATCACGCTGGTTTGCGTGCCGCTGTGCACCGGCGCCGTGACCCTTGAGTTCTCGCACGCCGTGCAGGGCTCAGACCTTCCCGATGGTTGGCGCCCCTACGCCACTGCACGCGGAGCGCCGATGGCCGATATCCGGGTTGTGCGAGATCAGGGCGACAGGGTTTTGCAGATCAGCGCCGACGATGATGCGGGCGCGGTCGTGCACCCGCTGCACCTGCCCGCACAAACGCTGCTGAGCTGGCGCTGGAAAGTTGACCACAGCATCGCCAACGCCGATCTGACCCGCAAGGATGGCGACGACTACGCGGCACGCGTGTACGTGTTCTTCGATCTGCCGAGTGATGCACTGTCCCTTGGACAACGGATCAAGCTCTCCCTGGCACGCCATGTCACGGGACAGGAGCTGCCCACCGCGGCACTATGCTACGTTTGGGACAACACCCACCCGGTCGGCACCAGCGCTGCCAATGCCTACTACAGCGGCGTGCGCATGATCGTGCTGCAAAGCGGCAACGCAAACGCCGGTCAGTGGCAAACCCAGACTCGTGACCTGGCTGCAGATTTCCGTGCAGCATTCGGCCAGCCCGCACCCCGGGTCACGGGCATCGCGCTGGGCGTCGATACGGACAACACCCATGGCCAGGCGCGAGCGCGCTTCGGCAACATTCACCTGGAAACCCATCCAGCCGTCAGGAACCCCGGGAAACACAAGCAATGAATGCCCCAGCAATTGAAACGAGGATGCCATCGTTTGCCAGCGAGCTGCGCAGGCACGGTGTACAGCTGCCGCGCACGCCCCTGGAAATCCTGCAGGTCAATGTCGGCAAGCTGTGTGACCTGGCCTGTCATCATTGCCATGTCGAGGCCGGCCCCAAACGCACGGAAATCATGCAGCGCGATACCGCCGACCGCATCCTCGAGCTGCTGGCCGATGCCGCGCAGGTGCATACGCTCGACCTGACCGGCGGCGCGCCCGAGATGAACCCGCACTTTCGCCGGCTGGTACGCGAGGCACGCGCCTGGGCAAGACCGTGATCGACCGTTGCAACCTGACCATCCTGTTTCGCGAGGGTCAGGAAGACACGGCCGAATTCCTCGCCGACCAGAAGGTCAAGGTGGTCGCCTCGCTGCCCTGTTACACCAAGGCCAATGTCGAGAAGCAGCGCGGCAAGCATGTTTTCGATCCGTCAATTCGCGCGCTGCAGCTGCTGTCCGGGCTGGGCTACGGGCACCCTGGCACCGGTCTGGAGCTGGATCTGGTCTACAACCCGGTCGGCGCCACCCTGCCGCCGGCGCAGGCGGATCTCGAGGCCGATTACAAACGTGAACTGGCCGAGCACTTCGACATCCACTTCAATCATCTTTTCACCATCACCAACATGCCGATCAAGCGCTTCCTGCACCTGCTCGAGCGCGAAGGTCGCTACGAGGACTACATGCAAACGCTTCTGGATGCCTTCAACCCGCAGGCCGCACTCGGGGTCATGTGCCGCAACCAGCTTTCCGTCGACTGGCGCGGCCACCTGTACGACTGCGACTTCAACCAGGCGCTGGAGCTTCCGCTGGCCGGAAAGCAGCGCACCATCTGGGACATCGACGCGCTCACCGATATCGAGAACGAGCGCATCGCCTTTGGCAGCCACTGCTATGGCTGCACCGCGGGCGCTGGCAGTTCCTGCGGCGGAGCGCTGGCATGAACGATCTTGTTGATGGTCAAAACGACACCGCTGACGAGGTCCGCGACCGGGTCAGCAGCTACTACGGCGACACGCTGAAGAGCAGCGCCGATCTGCGCACCACCGCCTGTTGCAGTACCAGCGCCATGCCCGAGCACCTGCGCGAAACAGCGAAGCTGCTGCACCCGGAGGTCACCGAGCGCTTCTACGGCTGCGGCTCGCCAATTCCGCCGGCACTGGAGGGTGCGACGGTACTTGATCTTGGCTGCGGCACCGGCCGCGACGTGTTTCTTCTGTCACGCCTGGTGGGTGAGCACGGGCGCGTCATCGGTGTCGACATGACGGCCGCTCAGTTGCAGGTTGCCGAACGCCATCGCGACTATCACGCCGCCAAATTCGGGCATGCACGCAGCAACGTGGAACTCCTCGCCGGCGACCTGGCCGAGCTGGATCGCCTGGGCATTGCCGACAATTCGGTTGATGTGGTGGTATCCAATTGCGTGCTCAATCTGGTGCCGGACAAGCCGCGTGCGTTTGCACAGATCATGCGCGTGCTCAAGCCCGGCGGGGAACTCCATTTCTCGGATGTATTCGCCGACCGCCGCCTGCCTCCGGCGCTGATGGACGATCCGGTGCTGCTGGGCGAATGTCTGGCCGGTGCGCTCTACGTCGAGGATTTTCGTCGATTGCTGGCACGACTGGGCGTGGCCGATGCACGCATCTGCGCGC
Source organism: uncultured Gammaproteobacteria bacterium (assembly GCA_963734945.1). Lineage (GTDB taxonomy): Bacteria > Pseudomonadota > Gammaproteobacteria > Xanthomonadales > Rhodanobacteraceae > DASSBG01. Next base: position 30,069 of record CAVTJF010000055.1, on the reverse strand, counting down.
GCAACCCCATTGCGCTGACTGATCCGGCCGTGGAAAAGCGCATCGGTTTCGCGCACTTCGAGTCCATCACCTGGCGCGCCTTCAAGCTGGGTCTGGAAGACCGCTGCGAGGACTATGGCCAGGTTGCCACCTATCTCGGCAGCCTCGCTGCACACCCGCATGCGTTCGATCTGGATGATCACCACCACTTCGAAACCGGCAAACCCATGCGGGTATGCGGCAACAGCGCCGACATGCTTGGCGCCAGCCGCTACGCACCGCATTTTCGCATCGACGGCGACAAGCAGCGTCACTTCGGCCTGTTCGATTGCGCGCCGGCAAGCGCCCCTGCCACGTCGGACGGTGCCTGCTGCTGATGAAACCCGCAGCAAGCCCGGACGACGATGCCCGCACACTGATGCAGACTGCATCTGCCGCGGCGCTGGCGCGAGAGCCGGACAATCTCCCGACGCGACAGCACTCGGGCACGGTCGAGGCCCCTGCCGTGCCGGACTTGCGACTGTCGGTCGTCATCCCGCTGGCGCCCGGGGAAACGGATCTGCCCGAGTTGCTGCGTCAACTCGGGGCGCTGCCCGGGCCATGCGAAGTGATTCTGGTGCACACCGATCAGCGGGCCGTTGAGCGGCCAACCGCCTGGCCGGATCATTTGCAGCTGCATGCGATTGCCAGCGCACCGGGCCGGGCACGGCAGCAGAATGCCGGCGCCGACGCCGCACGCGGTCGCTGGCTGTGGTTTCTGCACGCCGACTCAAGATTGCAGCAATCAACGCTGTCCGCCCTGGGTGCGTTTCTGGACAAGAACGCCGATGCAATGGGCTACTTCGATCTCGACTTCGCCGCCGATGGTCCGCGTCTGGCAAAGCTCAACGCCTGGGGCGCCAACCTGCGCTCGCATTGGCTGGGCCTGCCTTTTGGCGACCAGGGCCTGCTGCTGACAGCCACGCGTTTCGCCGAGCTGGGCCGCTTCGATGAACAGGCAGAATACGGTGAGGACCATTTGCTGGTCTGGGCCGCAAAGGGGGCCGGTCTGCCGGTACGTTGCCTGGGCGCCAGACTGCAGACCAGCGCCCGCAAGTACGCGCGCCATGGCTGGCTGGGCACTACCTTGCGCCATTGGCGCCTGACCCTGGCCCAGGCTTGGCCGGCGTGGCGCGCACTGCGCAGGAACTCGCGTTGAACACGGCACTGGCCATCTTCGTCAAGACGCCCGGTCTGTCGGCAGTGAAGACGCGACTGGCGGCTGCCATAGGGCCGGCGGCGGCCGAGCATTTCCATCGCGTCTCGGCGCAAGCCGTCGCCGCTGTTGCGCAGGCGGCACCGGCGCAGGTCAAACCGTATTGGGCCGTGGCCGAAAACGCGGCTGTCGAACATCCCCTCTGGCATGCCCTGCCACGGATATGGCAAGGCCAGGGGGACCTGGGAGCGCGCCTGCATCACATCTGCAGCCAGCTGCAATCACGCCATGGCCGGGTACTGCTGATCGGCGCCGATGCACCGCAGATCACCGTCGGCCTGCTGCAGCAGGCCATTGACGCACTGGACGACCCGGCCACGCCGTTTGTCCTGGGCCCGGCACATGATGGCGGTTTCTGGCTGTTCGGCACCCGCAACCCGGTACCTGCCGAGGTCTGGCAGCAAATCCGCTACTCGGCGCCGTCCACCGGGTCCGATCTCGTCACCGCCCTGGCAGCGGGCGGCACCGTCGCCCGCCTGCCGGCACTGCGCGATGTGGACACCGTCGAGGACCTGGAAACACTTGGCCGGGCACTGGCTGCCCTGCCCCACCGGCTTGCCGCGCAAACCTCACTGCTGCAGTGGCTCGGCCGGCAGCCATCCATGTGCGCAGGAAAAGGCAGGTTGGCATGATGGCTGGCATTGACCGCTAACGGATCAACTGCCTCAAGGCCCCTGCCCGCGCGGAGCCGCGAACTGCTCGCTTCCGGTGCGGGGCCGACAGCCCAGTTCGCTGCATGCCGTGTACCGGCCCGGCAACCTGTAAGATGGCGGCCTGAGATGAATGCCCGTCAACAGGTGAAATCATGAATGACAGCACAGCACAACCCGGCCGCATGGCGCGCCGCGCCGGGTTCATTGCCGTGGCAGGCTTTGCCATCGGCTTGCTCGCGGCGCTCGGCATGCTGCTCGCCGGCCCGGTCTACCGCATGGGTCTGGCGGGTCTGCGACAGGCGTTCGGGCTTATGGGGCTGGGCGCCAAGGCGGGTGTCGTGGCCATCATCCTGGGTCTTGTCTGGCTGATTCTGGCGATGGTGGCCCGGAGCCGCCGCGGCAGCTGGCTGGCAGCGCTGGGTGTCGCCCTTGGGCTGGTCGCATTCGTACCGCCATGGATGTTCATGCACAAGGCGCGCTCGGTACCGGCAATCCACGACATCAGCACCGACACTGCCCATCCACCGGCATTCAGGGCGCTGCTCGTGCAGCGCAAGTCGGCCCCCAATCCTGCCACATACGGCGGCCCCGAGATCGCCAGCCAGCAGCACAAGGCCTACCCGGATATCAAGCCGATGCAGCTGCAGGCAACCGCCGCGCAGGTTTTCGCGGCAGCCCTGGCCACCGCCCGCGACATGGGCTGGGCCATTGCCGCGAAGGATCCGTCGGAAGGCCGTATCGAGGCAACCGCGACAACCCTGTGGTTCGGATTCAAGGATGATGTGGTGATCCGCATCCGCACCCGGGACGATGGCAACACCCGACTGGACATCCGCTCGCTCTCGCGCGTAGGCCAGAGTGACGTGGGCAAGAACGCCGAACGCATTCGCAGCTTCGAAGAGAAACTCCGCAAGGCACTGCCCCCGAGCTGAGCTCGGCGACCGGCTCCCTGCGCGCAGCACATCAACATTCCAGAGAAACCCGTGACCAGGCAGGCAAGCGTGAACCCCATGCATCTGACCCTCACCCGTCCCGACGACTGGCACCTGCATCTGCGCGATGGCGCGCTGATGAGAGCCGTGCTGCCCGACACCGCGCGACGGTTTGCCCGTGCCATTGTCATGCCCAATCTGAAGCCGCCGGTCACCCGCGTGGCGCAGGCGCGAGACTATCGCGAGCGCATCCTTGCCGCGCTGCCGCCCGATGCCGAGTTCGAGCCCCTGATGACGCTGTACCTGACCGAGGCCACCACCCCCGAGGACATCGCCGAGGCCCGTGCCAGCGGCATCGTGCATGCAGTCAAGTACTACCCGGCCGGCGCCACAACCAACGCCGAAAGCGGGGTAACCGACCTGCGCCGTTGCCGCGCAACTCTTGACGCGATGCAGAAACACGGCATGCCACTGCTGATGCACGGTGAAGTGACCGACCCGGCTGTTGACATGTTTGACCGTGAGCCGGTCTTCGTGGAGCGCCATCTGGCGACCCTGCACCGCGAGTTTCCGGAGTTGCGCATGGTTCTGGAGCACATCACGACGCGCGAGGCGGCACAGTTCGTGCGCGACGCACCCGACCATGTCGGCGCCACCATCACCCCGCATCACCTGCTGATGAATCGCAACGCCATCTTCAGCGGTGGCCTGCAGCCGCACCACTACTGTCTCCCGGTGCTCAAGCGCGAGACCCATCGCCAGGCTCTGCTGGAAGCCGCCACCAGCGGCAACCCCAGCTTCTTTCTCGGCAGCGACAGCGCGCCGCATCCGCGCCACGCGAAGGAGAGCGCCTGCGGCTGCGCCGGCATCTATTCCGCTCACGCCGCTATCGAGCTCTACGCCGAGGCCTTCGATGCCGTCAACGCACTGGACAAGCTGGAGGCATTTGCCAGCTTTCACGGGCCGGACTTCTACAAGCTGCCACGCAACAGCGGCAACATAAGCTTGCTGCGGGAGAGCTGGACGGTACCCGAGGAACTGGACTTCGGCGGTGTTCCGGGCGTGGGCCTGCGTGCTGGCGAAACCATTGCGTGGCGACTGCAGGACCCTGCTACCGTCTTGCAAATGGCTGAACCAGCAGACGGGGAAACCGCTGCTCCGAGGTCTGCCTGAACTGCTCGAGTCCGAGACGCATGTCGGCTTGCGGCTGGCGCGGCTGGTCCCGATAGCTGGCAAAAACACGATCCCACCAGGACGCATTGAAGCCGAAGTTGCGGTCATGCTCCTCGCGCAGCACCGAATGGTGTATGCGGTGCATGTCCGGAGTCACGATGATCCAGCGCAGGATGCGGTCCACCCGTTCGGGAATCGCCAGATTGGTGTGGGTAAACAGGGCAAAACTGCTGAGCAGGATCTCGAACGCCAGCACGGCGATGGGCGGTGCGCCCAGGGCCAGCACCACCGCCACCTTGACACCCAGGGACAGCAGGATTTCCAGGGGGTGGAAGCGCAGCCCCGAGCTGACATCCAGGGCCAGATCGGTGTGATGCACGCGGTGCAGGCGCCACAACCAGCCGACACGGTGCAGGATGCGGTGCTGCCAGTAGATGGCCATGTCCAGCAGCAGCATGCTGATGGCCACGGCCAGCCATGTCGGCGCCTCCAGCAGATTGAACATCCCGATACCGCGCTGGCCTGCCCAGACCGCCACCGCATAGGCAAGCACGGGGGCCAGCAGGCGCAGGCACACGGTATTCAGCAAGCCCAGACCGAGGTTGACCGGCCAGCGGCGAGCCCGTCGAGCCGGCGCACGATGGCGCGGCCAGCGCCACTCGGCCAGCGCCAGCGCAATCACCAGGGCACCGAATATCAGCAAACGGACAAGGGCTTCGCTCATGCACGCTATTGTGCACCACCCGTCGCCCCGTCACACGCGGTCAAGCTGCCCGGGATCCACCTGTCAGGTTCTGCTTGCAACTGAAGCCGTGCGGTGGCAAGCGAGCGCAAGCGCAAGCATGCGCTGCCTTGCCGAAAGGATTGATGCAGCAACTTTGCGGTATAGACGTATAGACGTCTATATGATATTAATCCCGTGTCTGCATGTTGACCTTGAATGCCGTTTCCTTTTTCGTGTCGCTCCGGCAGGAAATCCGGGGCCCGACACCCGTTCAGCATTCAGGGTGGTGTGCAGGCGTACGCTTTGTCATCTCCCTGCCCCATTCTCACGAGAGGTCACACCATGAGCCTGCAACTGGGCGAGACCGCCCCCGATTTCACCGCCGAATCCACCGAAGGCACGATCAGCTTCCACCAGTGGGCCGGTTCCCACTGGGTGGTGTTCTTTTCCCATCCCAAGGACTTCACGCCGGTATGCACAACCGAGCTGGGCGCGTTTGCGCGCCGCAAGGACGAATTCACCCGGCGCAATACGCTGTTGCTGGGGCTGTCAGTGGATTCGGTCGAGGATCATCGCAAATGGGTGGCCGACATCAAGGACGTCGGCGGAACGGCCCTCAACTATCCGCTGCTGGCCGATCCCGATCTGGAGATCGCGAAGCAGTACGGCATGTTCCACCCCAAGGCCGATGCCAAGCTCACGGTGCGCTCGGTGTTCATCATCGACCCGGACAGGAAGGTGCGACTGACCCTGACCTATCCGCCCAGTGCTGGCCGCAACGTCGACGAGATCCTGCGGGTGCTGGATTCGCTGCAGCTTACCGACGGCAAGCAGCTGACCACACCCGTGGACTGGCAGCCGGGCGACGATGTCATCATTGCACCCTCGGTCACCGACGAGCAGGCGCGCGAGCGCTATCCTGAGGGCTGGAAGACGCTCAAACCCTATTTGCGTCTGATCCCCGCCAAGAAGGCCTGAACCAGGCCGTACCCGCACGCGGCGGGCTCAGCGCATGCCCGCCGCGTGCCTGTTTCGGCTATCACCAACACCCGGGTTTCACCATGCAAGCACGAGAGAACTTCGCCGCAACCGTCGGCCACACCCCACTGATCCGCCTGCGCGGCGCCAGCCAGGCCACGGGCTGCGAGATTCTGGGCAAGGCCGAGTGGCTCAACCCGGGCGGCTCGGTCAAGGACCGTACGGCCCTGGGCATGCTGAATGATGCCGAGCACCGCGGGCTGGTCAGGCCTGGCGGTACCCTGGTCGAGGGCACCGCGGGCAATACCGGCATCGGCCTGGCCCTGCTGGGCGCCAGCCGCGGCTACCGCACCATCATCGTGATGCCCGAGACCCAGAGCGCCGAGAAGATCGACGCCCTGCGCATGACCGGCGCCGAAGTCCGCCTGGTCCCGGCGGCGTCATTCAGGGACCCCGGACATTTTGTGCATGTCGCGCGGCAGCTGTGCGAACAGATGAATTCCGACGACCCTGGCAGCGCCTGGTTCGCCAACCAGTTTGACAATACCGCCAATCGTGACTGGCACGAAGCCAGCACCGGCCCGGAAATCTGGCAGCAGACCGATGGCCGCGTGGACGGCTTCGTCTGCGCCAGTGGTACCGGCGGCACCATCGCCGGCGTTGGCCGGGCATTGAAGGCGCGGGATGAGCGGATCCGCATTGGCCTGGCCGATCCGGCCGGATCGGCCCTGGCCCACTACATCAATCACGGCGAACTGAAGGCCGAAGGCAATTCCATCAGCGAGGGCATCGGTTCCAGCCGCATCACGGCCAACTTCGAGGGTGCACCGATCGACCGTGCCTGGACCATCGAGGACCAGGAATCGGTGCCGCTGGTGCATGCCCTGCTGCACGAGGAAGGCCTTTGCCTGGGTGGCTCCAGCGGTGTCAACGTGGCCGGCGCCATGCGTCTGGCGCGCGAACTCGGGCCGGGACACGTGATCGTCACCATCCTGTGCGACTCCGGTACCCGCTATCCGAAGAAACTGTTCAACCCGCCCTTCCTGCGCGACAAGGGCATCCCGGTCCCCGCCTGGATGCAGGACATGCGATTGTCCTTCCTGCAGTAACGCGCAAGGCACGGTCATTCCAGGCATGGCACGATGCAACGCCGACCATGCGCCACAGGGCGAACCCAGTTCATGGTCACAAGCAGGCGGATGGTGCCTTCAGTCGGTCCGCTCAGCGTTCCTCGTGCGAATCGTCCTCGGGTCCATGCACGCCCCTGAACAGCAGCAGTGCAGCGGCCGCCGCGCAGGCCGCGCCGAATGCGAATGCCAGTAGCGGCGACGCCGTTTGCCACAGGCTGCCAAACAGCCACGAGGCCGGCAGCAGCATCAGGCCGCTGACGAGGTTGTACCAGCCGAACGCGGTTCCGGCCTGGCCGGGCTCGACCAGATCGGCCACAAGCGCGCGTTCGGTACCTTCCAGCGCCGCCATCACCGCGCCGTATATCGCGAAGGACAGCCACAGCGCCCAGCCGGTACCGGGTAGCAGTCCCAGCACCAGATAGACCACGGCATAGGCGCTCCAGGCCGTGCCCAGCACGCGCACGCGTCCGAAGCGATCGGACAGGGCCGACAGCGGCGTGGACAGCAGCGCGGCGGTGCCGGAAAACAGGGCCCACATCAGCATGATGCGTTCTGCCGACGTGCCCAGGTCCTGGGCGCGCAGCAGCAGAAACATGTTGGAGGCATTGCCCAGCGTGAACAGCGCCAGCGCCAGCAGGTAGCGGCGCAGCGCCGGTGACAGCCCCGCCAGCGTCCAGCGCATCGGCTTCGGCGCCACAGCCGCCTGGACAGGGTTTCGGTCGATGGCAAGCGCCAGCCCCACGGCCACCATGGCCGGAAGCACCGACGCCAGGAATATCTGCCTCAGACTCAGTCCCGCGCTCAGCAGCACCGCCGCCAGCAGCGGCCCCACGACGGCGCCGGTATTGTCCAGCGCGCGATGCAGACCGAACGCCAACCCGCGCGAACCCTGCTCCACCCCAGCGCCCAGCAGCGCATCGCGCGGCGCCGAGCGCACCCCCTTGCCGACCCGGTCCAGCAGGCGCACAACGAACACCCCCGGGCCGCTGCGCGCCAGGCTGAGCAAGGGTCGCGACAGGCCCGACACGGCATATCCGGCAATCACCCACAGGCGCATGTGCCGCGTGCGATCGGCAAGCACGCCGGCGGCCAGCTTGAGCAGGCTGCTGGCTGCCTCGACCATGCCTTCGATCAGGCCCAGCGTGCGCGGGCCCGCCATCAGCACCGCCGTCAGGTAAAGCGGTACCAGCGGGTAGACCATGTCGCTGGCGGCATCGTTGAACAGGCTGACCAGACCCAGCAGCCAGACCGTGCGCGGCAAGGCACGCACGGCACGAATACCGGCCCTCATGTACCCGCCTGCGGATGCCATGCACTGCTGCCGCGGCGCCAGGCCACGGCACATGCAATGAACCGGCTATCTGCCACGTGCCTTGCTGCGTGCAGCGCGCAGCGCATCCAGCTTTTCCTTCAGCTTGATCTCCATGCCGCGCTCCACTGGCTGATAGAACGCGGTACCTGCGAGCTCGTCGGGCAGGCATTGCTGATCCAGGGCAACGCCGCCGTCGGCATCGTGGTCATACTGGTAGCCCTTGCCGTAGCCCAGACCCTTCATCAACTTCGTGGGTGCATTGCGCAGGTGCATCGGTACTTCCAGTGTGCCGTGCTCGCGGATCGTGGCACGGGCCTGGTTGTAGGCCATGTAGGCTGCATTGCTCTTCGGCGCCATCGCCAGATAAACCGCAAGCTGCGCCAGCCCCAACTCGCCCTCGGGCGAGCCCAGGCGCTCGTAGGTATCCCAGGCATTGAGCGCCATCTGCCAGGCGCGCGGATCGGCCAGGCCGATATCCTCCACCGCCATGCGGGTCATGCGCCGCGCCAGATAGGACCGGTCGCAGCCGCCATCGAGCATGCGTGTGAGCCAGTACACCGCTGCATCCGGATCGGAGGAACGCACCGACTTGTGCAGCGCGGATATCTGGTCGTAGAACTGCTCGCCGCCCTTGTCGAAACGGCGCGTGCGGTCGGCCAGCACCTGGTCCAGCGTGGCCTGATCAATGTGCCCGTCCTCGGCCAGTTCGGCGGCGATCTCCAGCAGTGTCAGGCTGCGGCGAACATCGCCATCAGCGGCCTGCGCGATCAATGCCAGCGCCTCATCCTCGACATGAAGACCCTGCCCGCCCAGGCCACGCTCGCTGTCGCTCAGGGCGCGCCGGAGCGCATGCACGATCGCATCGCGACCCACCGCCTCCATCACATGCACGCGGCAGCGCGACAGCAGCGCCGAATTCAGCTCGAAGGACGGGTTCTCGGTGGTGGCGCCGATGAACAGAATCACGCCCTTCTCGATATGCGGCAGAAAGGCATCCTGCTGGGCCTTGTTGAAGCGGTGCACCTCGTCGACAAACAGTACCGTGCGGATGCCCTGTGCAAAATTGACTTCCGCTTCGGCCAGTGCCTTGCGCACATCGGCCAGGCCGGAAAGCACTGCCGAAATGGCGCGAAATTGCGCATCCGCATATTTGGCCACCAGCAGAGCAAGGGTAGTCTTGCCGCAGCCGGGCGGTCCCCACAAGACCATCGAATGTACGCGACCCTCTTCCAGCGCACGCCGCAAGGCGGCATCAGGCGCCATCAGCCGATCCTGCCCGACAATCTCGTCCAGCGATGCCGGCCGCATGCGCTCGGCCAGGGGCTTGAGGGCCTCGGGCTCGGAAAAGAGCTCCGATGTGGAAGGTGTTTTGCGCTGCACCATGGCGGCATCATATACATTCGGCAGACCGGATGCATGAGCCGTTGAAAGTTTTGCGCCTGGCGCGCAACCAATCTTTCAGGAACACCCATTCAGACCATCAAGGACCATGCATGTCCCATTCACGCGAAAACGCTCGCGAGCAGGACTTTCGCGAATTGCTCCGCGAAAACCACGGCCGTCTGGTGCACATCGCCCGCAGCTATGCCCACACCGGCGAGCACGAGGACCTGCTGCAGGACATCCTGCTGCAGCTGTGGCGTGCCCTGCCCGACTTCAACGGTCGCTCCAGCCGCGCCACCTGGGTCTACCGCGTGGCCCTGAACACGGCACTGGGCCAGCTGCGCAAGCGTTACGCGCGGCCGGTCACGCAGGCCATGCCGAACGAGTACCTGATGCCGCTGACCCCGTCCAGCACCGGGGATCCGCTCGATACCGACGACCTGCTGCAGGACTTCCTCGCCACGCTGCCACCGCTCGACCGCGCGGTGCTGATTCTGTCGCTGGATGACCTTTCCTACACGCAGATCGCCGAGGTCACCGGTCTCAACGAAAACGCGGTGGGCTTGCGCCTGCACCGCATCAAGCAACGCTTCAACAAGATTTACCTGGAGGATACGACATGCAATTCGATCAACTGAAATCTGCCTGGCAGGCCGATATCGCCGCTCCCGCCGGCGCCGCAACGCTGGATCGCCTGACCCGCGACGTACGTGATGCCGATCACCGCTATCGACGCAAGGCACTGGCGCGACGGGTCTACGGCAGCACGGCACTGGCACTGGCACTGGCCACGCTCGCGAGCGTGACCTGGCTGCCCGGTGGCGTCTGGCCGGGGATGCGCGTGGCCATCGCAATCTGGTCGCTGAGCCTGATTGCCTGCATCGTCGGTCTGTGGCGCGTGCGCAGGACACATCCGCAAGCCGACGCCGACATGACCGGGCATTTGCAGGCCGGCCTGAACGCGGTACGCAGTGAAATGCGCTACTTCCGTGCCCTGCGGTGGCTGTTCTGGCTGCCATTTGGTGTCGGCTTCGCTTTCGCAGTCTCGTGGCAGGCACCGAACGGCGGCGCTCCGCTGTTCCTGATACTGGGCACGGCGGGCCTGTGGGTCTGGGGGATACTGTACGGCCCGCGTACCATGCTCGTGCGCCTGCAGTCGCACGCCGATGCACTCAAGGGCATGCTCGACCAGGCCCGCCGCCACATTGATGCCGATGGAGAGATCCAATGAGAATCCTGATCGCCCTGATCGCACTGCTGCCTTTCGCCGCAACTGCCGGCGGCCTGCCGGGCCTGCTGCCGGAGCGCGTTGAAACGAATCTTCAGTCGCGGATCGAGGCCAATGAATACCCGGCTGTGGTCATGGCGGTAGTCGATGGCAAGCGCAGCCACATCTACGCCTTCGGCACGCTGGCGGACGGCCAACAGCCTGATGCAGGTACCGTGTTCGAGATCGGCTCGGTGACCAAGACCTTCACCGCGACCCTGCTCGCTCAGGCAGTGCAAGCCGGGGAGCTGAAGCTGGATACCCCGGTCGCCGAGCTGCTGCCGGATTTCACCTTCCACGCCCATCCGAGCAAGCCGATCAGCCTCGGCAACCTGGCCACGCAGCATTCGGGGTTGCCGCGTCTGCCCGGCAACCTGGCGCCGGCCAATACCGCTGATCCGTATGCCGACTACGGCCCGGATCAGCTGCGCAAGTTTCTTGCCGGCTACACGCCAGCAGATGAACCGGGCAGCCACTACGAATATTCCAATCTCGGGGTGGGGCTGCTCGGCTACGCGCTGGCCCGGCGGTCAGGAATGACCTACCCGCAGTTGCTCAAAAAACGCATATTCAAACCGCTGGGCATGCGCATGTCCGGCATCGACATGAGCGATGCCATGAAGCAGCACCTTGCCGTCGGACACGACCAGGCCGGCCAGCCCGTCGGCAACTGGCATTTCCAGGCCCTGGCTGGAGCCGGCGCGATTCTCAGCACCGGCCATGACATGCTGCGTTACCTGCAGGCCAACATGGGCACGCTGCACACACCACTGCATGCGGCGATGAGCATGGCGCAAGAGCCGCGCGAGAAGGTCTCGGCCGATGAGCGCATCGGTCTGATCTGGATGACCCGGCATTTCTCTTCTGCCGATGTGGTCTGGCACAACGGCATGACCGGCGGCTACGCCAGCTTCATCGGCTTCACAGCCGACCATCGCAAAGGGGTGGTGATACTGACCAATGTGCAGAAATCGGTGGATGACCTGGGCTTCGCTGCGCTGGTGCCGGAGGCCAGCCTGGCTCCCGCCAGGAAGCGCATGCAGCTTCCCGCCGCCGCGCTTGACCAGTATGCCGGCAGCTACCGGCTGGCGCCGGGCTTCGACCTGCGCGTGTTCCGCAAGCAGGACCAGCTCTACGCCCAGGCCAGCGGTCAGGACGCATTTCCCATCTTCGCTTCAGCAGCAGACGAATTCTTCGCCAACGTCGCCGGCATCAGCATCAGTTTCAAGCGCAACGATGCGGGCAAGGTGAATGAACTGATCCTGCATCAGAATGGCGACCGGCCGGCTCCGCGCATCAGCGAGCAGGCCGCCAGCACGGAGCCCTCGCAAAAGGCGGTCAGGCTGCAAGCCGCCGTCCTCGCCGAATATGTCGGTCGGTACACGCTTGCGCCTGGCGTGGCATTCACCGTCACGCTGCAAGGTGAGCAGCTCATGGTGCAGCTGACCGGCCAGCAGGCCTTTCCGGTATTCGCCAGCGGCAGGGACCACTTCTTCTACCGCGTGGTCGACGCGCAATTGCGCTTCCAGCGCGACAAGTCGGGCAAGGTCAATGCGCTGATCCTGCATCAGGCTGGCCGGGATCAGACCGCCACACGCGTTGAAACGCAAACATCCGGCAGCTGAGGGCAAACTTGCGCGCGGGGTTGTCCGACCCGGAAACGGCTGCGCGGCCAATGCAGACATCCGCGTCCTCACTTCGCCTTGTCAGAAACTGCCCGCGCGACCCCGCCTGGAGCCCTCAGGCCCCACGCTGCCGCGCGGAGGCACGCGACTGTTGCAGGCGCCGGTAGACGATATAGCCAAGGCCGGTAGCCGCAGCCAGCAGGGCCGGCAGCAGCAGGGTCCGTTCCTTCCAGTAGTCAAAGGCCAGCGCACCCAGGAAGCCGCCGGCCAGAAAACCGCCGAACAACAGCAGGTACAAGCCCATGCGCCGGCCATCCACCTGCAGGCCGCGCAACCGATGGCCGAGCAGGATACCGAGGTCGGTGACGATACCGGTCATGTGCGTGGTACGTACTACCGCGCCACTGAAGGTGCTGGCCATGGCGTTCTGCAGGCCACAGGCGCAGGCGGCGAGCCACAGGCCGACATTGGCATGATGCTGGATCAGGGGCACCGCGATCAGCAGCAAGCCGGACTCGATCAGCAGTGCAGCACCGTAGCGCTGCCCCAGGTGGAGGGTCGAATCGCGGATGATGCTGCCGCTGATCACTGCGCCGATCAGGAAGGCGACCAGCACACCGAGGTAGCGCAGCAGCCGGGCATGATCGCCGGTCAGTACCGATATCCCGACCAGGGTCGTGGTGCCGGTCATGTGGGTCACCGCCTGATGATCGAAACTGAGGTATCCGACGGCATTGACCATGCCCGCCAGCAGCGCCAGCACGGTGCCACCAGACCAGACCCAGCGCGGCAGTCTGCGAATCAACGGCGGTATTCCGGGTGGACCGAATCAGGAACCACCGAGCGGGCGCACCTCGGGTATCCCATCAACGTCGCCAATCACATCCACCCCGGCCGGGGGCTTGAACTGGAACGTGTCTGCGGGCAACGACGGATTGCGCTGCCAGCTGCTGAAGCTGATGCGCGATTCGCCACCCAGCGTGTCGGTGAACACCATCTGCCTCGGCGCCTGATCGTCAAAGCCGATTTCCGCGTACTTGAATTGCGGATCATCACCCTTCGGTGTCAGTCGCATCCACGTCAGTCCGCCGCGTACACCTTCCTCGCTGATAGTGAAATCCTTGTCCAGGCGCGACAGGTCGGTGAGCACGGTCAGGGGGCTGTGCGCTTCGGCTGCCGACTGACGGCGCACCGTGGCCTGTTCCAGCTCCGGGTCATAGATCCAGACGCGCGCCCCGTCAGCCACGATCAACTGCTTCTGCGGGGCCTCTGTTTCCCAACGGAACTGGCGTGGCGATTCAAGCGCCAGGGTACCGCGTTCATCCGGCTGCCGGTCGCCACGGGCGCTGATGACCTGCTGCACAAAGTTGCACGAAAGCGCATGGATGCCATGCGCGAAATGTTCCAGCCGCGCGCGCGCGGTGTCGGTAGCGGGCGCAGCCCAGGTTGCCACCAGCATCACGGCGGCGGCAAAGCCAGATAGTACGGTTCGTCGATTCATGGGGGCAGACTATACAGCCTGATTTGAGCGCTGCGTGAACGGACTGGCCGATGGCGCAGCGATCATGCTTCCGGCGCTGCACGCGCGGGCCGCAGGAGCCTTGGGCAACAGGCGATACGGCATGTACTCAAGGCGCTGCTGATCGGATCAGCCGCGTCACAGCCAGCCTTTCTGGCGTGCCAGACGATAGGCCTCGATGCGATTGCTGACACCCAGCTTGCCGATCGCCTCGGACAGATAGTTGCGCACGGTACCGTGCGAGAGACTGAGCTGGTCGGCGATATCGCCAGCCGACTTGCCCTCGCCGGCCAGTCGCAGCACCTGGCGCTCGCGGTCGTTGAGCGGGTCGGCTTCCGACCAGGCCTCCACCGCCAGTTGCGGATCGATGGCACGTCCGCCGTTGTTCACGTTGCGCAGGGCCTCGGCCAGTTGCTCGGCCGGCGCATCCTTGAGCAGATAGCCGCTGACACCGGCGTCCAGTGCGCGGCGCAGGAAGCCGGGGCGGGCAAAGGTGGTCACGATCACCACCTTGATCGGCAGTTCCTGGCGCTGGATGCGCTGCGCCAGCTCCAGCCCGGTCAGGCCCGGCATCTCGATGTCGGTAACCAGCACATCGGGCTTCAGCCGCACCAGCTCGCGCCACGCCGATTCGCCATCGCTGGCGGCACCCAGCACCTCGATATCGGACTCCAGTTGCAGCAACGCCGAGAAGGCGCCGAGCACCATGCCCTGATCCTCGGCCAGCAGAACCCGGATCATGCGCGGGCTTCCCGCACGGCGGGCAGCGTGGTTTCGCTCGCAGAATCCGCCTGCGGTGGCTTCTGCGGTCCATCCGATTCGGGCATGGGCAGACGAATGATGCAGGCGCGTGCCCGTGCCGCGCGGGGACTCGACAGTCAAGCTGCCACCCTGCGCTTCGATCCGCTCGCGCATGCCGTTCAGGCCGTTGCCGAAGGCATTGACGCCGCCGCGACCATCGTCCGCTATTCGCAGGTCGAGGTGACGCTCGTGGCAGTCGATATGAATCAGTGTGCGTCGCGAGGCGCGCGCATGGCGCGCGATATTGGTCACGGCCTCGCGCACGGCCATGGCCAGGACTGGCTCCAGCGCTGCCGGGATCGATTTTCCCGGGCCCTGGTACAACATGCTCACCTGCTCGATTCCAGCATCAGGCGTGCTGCTGCCAGCTCCCCGGCGAGATCTGTGGCGCGAATGCCGGTCACTGCCGCGCGCACTTCGGCCAGCGCCTTGCGCGCCACGCGCTCGGCCTCGACCATTTCCTGCCGCGCCTTGTCATGGTCACGATCAAACAGCTTTCTCGACAGCTCCAGTTTGAGTGTGATCAGCGACAGTGTGTGGCCCAGCAAATCATGCAGATCACGGCCAATACGCTCGCGCTCTGCCAGGGCAGCAAGCCGCCGCACTTCCTCGTTGGAGCGCAGTTGGCTGGCGTTCTTGATCGTGTTGATGCGTCCGCTGAGCGCGCCAAAACCGGCGCTGCTGCATACGCCGATCAGCATCGCCGAAATGAACCAGGGCCACCCCAGCCACCACGCCTCGACCAGCATCAGCACCTGAATGAAGACGATCTTCAGGGCACTGCCGCGCCATGAGCCAAAATACGGCACATAGACGCAGGCAAAGACCGCATAGGTCCACGCAGAACTGTTGAACGGCATCGAGACGCTGGCCAACAACGTCAGGGCCATGACGTATGTATTGGTCTCGTTATACGGCCGCACATGGACCAATACAAACGCCATCAGGAAAAGTGGATAGCCCAGTGCCAGCGACCAGAAATAGGACGGCCCCACCGCAGTGAACAAGGGCGTGAGGAAAAGCCAGATTGACCAGATGATATTGAGCGCCTGCCATTCCGGCTGATGGCCGACACGACGCAGCTGCGCAAACATCGAATCGGGCGCGGGCTTCAGCCAGGCTGGCAAGCGGCAGGATCTCATGCGCCCTATCTTACCCGTGTCGCCGCAGACGCCGCACGGCCAGGAAGAAGAAGGCGGCAGCAAACCCGGCAAGGATCAAGGCATGTACCAGCCATGGCCCTTCGCCAAGACCGACGGCACGCTGCATGATCAGGTTCAGATGGTAGCTGGGCCAGATCGGCGCAATGCTGCCCAGAAAGCCTGGGCATCATGGACAACGGAAACCACAAGCCGGACAGGAACGCCATGGGCAGGTACACGAGGTTCAGCAACCCGGGTGCGCCATGGCCCTTGATCAACGTGCCCACCAGCATCCCGAGGGCACAAAACGGCAGCACGCCCAGTGCGCCGCAGACCAGCAAGGCCAGTATCTGCCATGCAGTGAGTGCCACGCCCCCGGCAAAAATACCTAGAGCCAGCATCAGCAGCATCATCAGTCCCGTGATCACCATGGCCATAACCATCTTGCCAAGCAGATAGGCGCCAGGCGGCATCGGCAGCGCGCGTTTCAGCATCAGCAGTCCGCCACCACGCTCTATCGCCAGCGATGCGCCAAAGCCGAACAGCCCGGGCCCCATGATGCCGAATGCGCCGTAACTGGCCAGCAGATAGCTCGCCACATTGGGGTTGTGGTCCTTGTTCATCACCACGCCGAACATCACATAGAACACCGCGGGAAACAGCATCAGCGGCAACATGAAGGCCGGGTTGCGCAGATAGCGCACACATTCGCTGCGCGCTTCGGCCAGATAGGCAGCGATGACCCGGGCCGGCGTCATGCCGGGGCGCTCCACCAGCAAACTTCTTGCGTTCATCATGCGGCCTCCTTCAAATCGTCGTCTTCGCGGGTAATGTCGGCAAACGCTTCGGCAAGCCCCGCGCGTCGGACCTCCAGCTCGGCCAGGGCGGCATCCGCATCCAGCAGGCGGCGCAACACGGCCTCCGGCTGAGAGCACACCAGTGAAACGAATTCGCCATCACGCGCCGCTGACTGCACTCCGGGCCAACTGGCCAGGCGGTCGGCGTCGAGATCGGTGCGGCAGCGTATCGTCGACAGTGCAATCCGGGCACGCAGATCATCCACGCTGCCCTCGCTGAGTACGCGACCGCGCCCCAGCACAACGACCCGTTGCGACAGCGCCTCGGCTTCCTCGAGATAGTGCGTTGTCAGCACTACCGAACAACCTTCGGCCACCAGATTGCGCATGACCTGCCACAACTTCTTTCGTGCCTCGATGTCCATGCCGACGGTCGGTTCATCCAGAAACAGCAATTCGGGACGACCGCACAGCGCCAGCGCAAACTGCACCCGGCGCTGCTGACCGCCGGACAGCTTGCCGTAGGGTCTGGCAAGCAGATCCTCCACCCCGGCGAGCGCCGCACTTTCGGCCAGACTGCGCGGGTCCGGGTAATAGCTGGCGGTCAAGCGCAGCAGCTCGTCCACGCGCAGGGTCTCCGGCAGGTTGGCCGACTGCAGCATCACGCCGATGCGTCGGCGCGCCGACAGGCGCTCCGGGTCCTCGCCAAACAGGCGCACCGTGCCCTGGTCGGGCCTTAGCAGGCCCAGCAGAAGACTGATTGCGGTGCTCTTGCCCGCGCCATTGGGACCCAGCAGCGACAGCAGCTGGCCACGCGGAATCTGCAGATTGACCTGATCGAGCGCGCGCAGCTTGCCATAGTGCTTGCTTGCCGCCTCGAGCGTGGCCACGTATTCGGGTACATGCTTCATGGGTTGGTCCTCCTCGGCCATCATCATGGCCGCGGCGACGCGGAAGCGTCAGTCGCCAACATCATCCATCGGCGATGACAGGCGTCATGTCGGCGACTCGCACGCAGGCCTGGCGCAGCAAGGGCCGGACCCGATCGCACTGCGCATGCCGCACGCATCCCGCCGCGCCGCTCCGGCCAGCGCTCATCGCCGCACCTGCCATCTCCAGTGCCGCTGCAACACCGCTCGAACACCCGACGAGGGGTTACGAAAGTTGCTTCCCCGTGCTATCATGGAAAGCTATTTCCCTTTTATTTTAACCACTTAGCGCAGAGCCACGAGAACATTACACAGGCAGCGCCAGAACCTTGAGGAGGATGCCATGGGCTCCATCGACATGCTGCGCGAACTGCGCGAATTCGGCGGTACGCCGCGTACCACGGGTCTGAACGACGCCACCCTGGAGCGCTTTGTCGACGATCCGGCGCTGCGCCTAGCCATCGAGCAGGCGGTCATCCGTCATCGCCAGCTGCGCGATGAACTTGGCGACTTCCTCAAGCTGGACGAGGCCGAGCAGATCCGCCAGGCCCAGGCCGGGCTGGTCAATTTCTACCCGGACGATGGCGTCAACCCGTATCTTCCGGCCGCTGCGCAGGGGCCCTGGATCGTCACCCTCAAGGGCGCCGTCCTGCATGACAACGGCGGCTACGGCATGCTGGGCTTCGGCCACAACCACCCCGCCATCGGCGAGGCACTGGCCCGTCCCCAGGTCATGGCCAACGTCATGACCCCGTCGATTGCCCAGCTTCGAGTGAGCAAGGCGCTGGATGCCGAAATCGGGCGCAAGGGTGCTGGCAACCCGTTCAGCAACTATCTGTGCCTCAACTCGGGCTCCGAGGCGGTGACCCTGGCCAGCCGCATTGTCGATATCAATGCGCGCCGCATGACCGAATCGGGCGCTCGCTACGCCGGTCGGAAGATCAAGCGCCTGGCGGTCAAGGGCGCCTTCCACGGTCGCACCGAAGGTCCGGCGCTGTATTCGGACTCGACCCGCAAGACTTATCAGAAGAACCTGGCCAGCTACCGCAACGAAGACACCCTGTTGACGGTGGAGCCGTACGACATCGAGCAGCTGCGCCAGGTATACGCCGAGGCCGAACAGCACGGCTGGTTCATCGAGGCGATGTATCTGGAGCCGGTGATGGGCGAAGGTGATCCGGGTCGTGCCCTGACCACCGAGTTCTACCAGGCAGCCCGCGAACTGACCCGCGAGCACGGCAGCCTGCTGCTGGTCGATTCCATCCAGGCCGGACTGCGCGCCCACGGTGTTCTTTCCGTGGTGGATTACCCCGGCTTCGAAAAGCTCGACCCGCCGGACATGGAGACCTACTCCAAGGCACTCAACGCCGGCCAGTACCCCTTGTCGGTTCTGGCCGTGACAGCCGACACGGCGGCGCTGTACAAGAAGGGCGTCTACGGCAACACCATGACCAGCAACCCGCGCGCGCTGGACGTGGCCTGCACGGTGCTTGGCATGCTCTCCGACGAGGTGCGCAACAATATTCGCGAACGCGGCCAGGAGTTTGTCGACAAGCTCAACAAGCTGAAGGACGAACTGGGCGGCCTGATTACCAAGGTGCAGGGCACCGGCCTGCTGTTCTCCTGTGAATTGTCCAGTGAATTCAAGTGCTTCGGCGAAGGATCAACGGAAGAATTCATGCGCGAAAATGGCGTTGGCGTGATCCACGGCGGCACCAACTCGCTGCGCTTCACACCGCATTTCGAGGTCACCAGTGCCGAGGTCGACCTGATCATCAACCAGATCCGTCACGCACTCACCGAAGGCCCGCGGGTCAGCGCCCAGGAAGCGGCCTGAAGCCTGAACGAGCGGAAAATCGCATGACGGACTGCCCGGCACAAAATCTGCGCTGAGGCGTACCATCCGCTCACCGGCAATCCCGCCGGTGTTCCGTGAAGGAGTCCGTCCATGTTCACCCGTTCTGCACGTACCGCCGCGGCTGCTGCCGCGGTAGTCCTGGGATGCATGCTGCTTGCCAGCCCGGCCCTGGCCGCCAGCAGCGCCGCTGCCGCAGCGCAAAAGACGCAAACGGCGCAACAGCAACGCATGGGAAGTTGCAACAAGCAGGCCAAAGGGAAGCAAGGCGCCAAACGCAAGGCTTTCATGAAAAACTGCCTCAGTGGCAAGACCGGCGGTGCCGCCAATGCATCACAGCAACGCATGAGAGCGTGCAACGCGGAAGCCCGCAGCAAGTCGCTCACGGGCCCGGCACGCAAAACCTTCATGAGCAACTGCCTGAAATCGAAACCCTGACCAGGGTGTCAGCTGGCCCGCACCATTCATCAGCGTTCGTGGCGGGCCGGTTCAAGGGCATGTCCGGCGTGACTTTCGCGACCGAGCAGTACGCAGTTGCAGCCGACACTACGTCGGGGCACTGCGACCAGGCGAAAGCCATGCCGGGCAGCTCATTGGGCCGGCAATGCAGAAGCTTGGTGAACGAGGCGGGCCAGGAGCCTGGGCGGCACCTACTGCGCGCGTTCGGCGACCGTCTGCGCAACCTTGTCCCGCAGATAGACCGGCAGAGCCTGGTCGGCAGGCACGCCCCCGCCAGCATTAAGGTCGCGCGTGGCAAGACGTGCGATATCCACCGCTTGCGGAAAATGATCGGCCGCGGACCAGGTCGGATCCGAGCCCACGGCAGCGCGCAGGGCGTCCGCGTACACCGCCCAGCCACTGCCAAGGACCTGCCATTCCCGGTCCGGGCCGGGCAGACTGATGTCTTCTGGTGCGCTCACCCGTTCTTCGTCAAGTGGCTGCACCAGGCCCTGCCCGTCGCGTGAAAAACAAGCGGCATACACCTCGCCCATGCGTGCATCGATCACCGCCAGCGTTGCTGGCCCGTCCACAGGGGCCTGCATCGCGAGCGCCGCAAGGGACGACACGGGCACTACCGGCAGGTCCAGGGCGAAGGCCAGCCCCTGCGCCAGTGAGACGCCGAGGCGCACGCCAGTAAACGCTCCCGGCCCGCGGCCGACAGCAATCGCGTCCAGCTGCGACTTGCCGATACCGGCCTCGGCCAGCAGTTCATCCGCCATCGGCAGCACCAGCTCGGCATGACGACGGGGCGCCATCTGGCTGCGCCATATCAGGTCATCACCGTGCAGCAGGGCCACCGAACACGATTCGGTGGACGTCTCGAACGCCAGAAGACTCATGTATTCACACACTCACTGCCTATGGGGAACGTCGCATGGCATTTGGCCAGGCGATGCGCACAACAGGCATCATTATAGCGATGCACATGCTGCCGAGCGCAGCGCGCCGTGCATGACAAAACCTGCAGGGTGCCGCTGAGCGCAGCGAAGCGCACCATCCCATACAAACGCCGTAGGGTGCTGCTGAGCGCAGCGAAGCGCACCATCAAACAGGGCCCGATCCACCTCGCACGGCCAACGCACCCCGCACGGACACGCAAATCGCCCTTTTCGAGAAACACCCTGGCGCGTGCAAGGGCCGTTTGAACTTCGCGCATTGGTGCGCTTCGCGTTGCTCAGCAGCACCCTACGCGGGGCCAAAGAAGCTTTGTACGTCGCGCAGGTCCCGGGTCTGGCGCATGGGCGGCAGACTATTGAGGAACAGGCGGCCATAGCCCTTGCCCAGCAGCCTGGGATCACACAACATCAGTACGCCGCGGTCATTGACGTCGCGGATAAGGCGTCCACAACCCTGCTTCAGCGCAATAGCCGCCTCCGGCACCTGCATATCGGTAAACGGGCTGCCGCCGGACTCGCGGATGGCGTTCATGCGTGCTTCGCGTACCGGGTCACCGGGTGCCGCAAAGGGCAGCTTGTCAATGATCACGCAACTGAGAGCCTCGCCAGCCACATCGACCCCTTCCCAGAACGTGGCCGCACCCAGCAAAACCGCATTGCCGGCCTCGCGAAACTGCTCCAGCAGGCTGTTGCGTGGTGCACTGCCCTGTACCAGCAGCGGATACGGCAGGGAATCACGCAGCAGCTCCTCGGCACGGCGCAAGGCGCGATGCGACGTGAATAACACGAAACTGCGCCCGCCGGCAGCTTCCAGTACCGGCCGCACCATGTCGATGACTCTGTCGGTGTAGTCGCGCTCGCGCGGGTCGGGCAGACCGCCCGGCAGGTACAGCAGCGACTGGCGGGCAAAATCGAAAGGACTGTCCAGACAAAGCGTCTGCGGATCGTCCAGACCCATCTGCCGCGCAAAGTGGTCGAAACGGCCGGCCACGGATAGCGTCGCCGAAGTGAATATCCACGCCGCCCCGGTGCTCTCACGCATGCGCCGCAGCGGCGTCGCCAGATCAAGCGGCGTCACGCTGAGCACGAAACCGTAACGGCTGGTCTCGTACCAGCGTACCTCGCCGGCGAGTGACTCGTCGCCATCGCTTTCCGGGCCGGGTGTGTGCAGCAGTCGACCCAGACGGTTGAAAAGCATCTGTGCACGGGAATGCACGGAGTCCATGCCGCGCGAGCGATCCGCATGAACAGACAGCGCCTCAAGCACCGCTTGCAGGCACTGCATCAGTTCCTCGATGGCGGCCAGTGCCCCGGCATTGGCCTCGATGTCGGCAAAGGTGCCGCGCGGGACCAGCGACTGCATCGCCAGCCGTGCCTTCTTCAGCTGCGTTTCCAGTTGTGCCAATGGCTCGTTCAGCTCGGCCAGCGCCGCCGACACCTCGCCGCACTCGGCGTAGCTGTCCTTGACCAGCTCGCTGATCTGGCGCGCGCTCACCGACTGCGAAAAGAATTGCCCCGCCAGCGCCGGAACCTGATGGGCCTCGTCCAGCACAAAGGCCTGGGCCTCGGGCAGGATGTCCCCAAACCCCTCCACCTTGAGCGCCATGTCGGCCAGCAGCAGGTGGTGATTGACCACCACGAGGTCGGAATCCTGTGCCTTGCGGCGCGCCTTGTACACATGGCAATCATCAAAAAACGGACACTCGCTGGCCAGGCAGTTGTCCACCGTCGACGTCACCCTGGGCCAGATGGCCGAATCCTCCGGCACCTCGACCAGTTCCATGCGATCACCGCTGCCGGTGCGTTGCGACCATGCCTCGATTCTGGCCAGATCTGCCGCCAGTGCCGAGCCGGCTGGTAGCGCCTCATGACGGGTCTGGTCCAGGCGGTAGAGACAGAGATAGTTGGCGCGTCCCTTCAGCAGGCTGGTCTTGAACGGAATCCCCAGCACCTTCTGCACACGCGGTACATCGCGGTGAAAAAGCTGGTCCTGCAGTGCCTTGGTGCCGGTGGACACGATCACCCGCTGACCGGACAGGATGGCAGGTACCAGGTAGGCAAACGTCTTGCCGGTCCCGGTTCCTGCCTCCACCACCAAGGTATCGGACTGCTCGATCGCGGCGCCTACCGCGGCCGCCATGCGCTGCTGCACGAGCCTGGGGGCGAAGTGGCTCAGTTCCCGCGCAAACGGGCCGTCAGCGCCCAGCAACCGGGCAGGCTTGGCTTGATCATCCATCGCGCCAGTATCGCCGACCCGAGCCCGCAACGAAACCATGACAACGCCGCGGGAATGCGGGTTATGATCGGCACTCCTTCCAAATGCGGGGACACGATCATGATGCGACTGATCAGTGCGGTAGTGGCGGGCTTCGTTTTCTGGACAGTACTGTTTCTGGGTAACAACGCCTTGATTTCGACGGCTTTCCCGCAGTACTTCAACAGCGACGGCTCCAGCAGCAGCCTCGGCATGCTGGTGCTCATCCTGGCGCTCAGCGTGGCGTTCTCCATCATCTCCGGCTGGCTCGCCGGGCGCATTGCGCGAACCCGAGCCATGAGTGCTGGCGTAGTGCTCGGCCTCATCCTGCTGGCGGTAGGTATCGTGGTGCAGCTGCAATACTGGGACGTGATGCCGCTGTGGTATCACCTGAGCTTCCTGGCTCTTTTGCTGCCGGCCTCGGTGCTGGGCGCCAGGCTGAGCTTGCGCGGACGCGTCGCCGCCTTGCAGTGACGCCACTGGCTGCTCAGGATGCCGCGTCGCGAACGAGGCAGCATCCTGTGCAGTCAGCAGACATTTCGGCAATGGGCCTGCTGCATGGTCGGCAGCCCCCTGCAGGCCGGGAGGCGCCACCGCCGCGAGCAAGCGCCGTCATCTGCCCTGCCCGACCGGGGAAATGGGGCAAGGCGAGCCGGTGACGGGCCTTCGCAGACCGGACCGGTCCTGCCACCCGCGCTCCTGGCCTGTTAGAATTGTCCTCCTTTGCGCCGACGTCATTGCAGGCACGTCGGCACCCTGAAACGAGGACGACTATTCATGAAAATTCTGGTCGGCTACAAGCGCGTTGTCGATTACAACGTGCGCGTCAAGGTCAAGCCCGACGGCAGCGGCGTCATCACCGATGGTGTCAAGCTGTCGCCCAACCCGTTCGACGACATCGCACTGGAAGAAGCGCTGCGTCTGCGCGAGCAGGGCATCGCGGAAGAAGTGGTGATTGCCAGCATCGGGCCGGATGACCTCACCTCCCACCTGCGCAATGGCCTGGCCATGGGCGCGGATCGCGCCATCCACGTCAAGAGCGCCGACCCGGTCAACCCGCTGACTGCCGCGCGAACCTTTCTCAAGCTGATCGAGAAGGAAGAGCCGCAGCTGGTCATCATGGGCAAGCAGGCGATCGACGACGACTGCAACCAGACAGGTCAGATGCTGGCCGCGCTGTGGGACAGGCCGCAAGCCACTTTTGCCAGCAAACTGGAGATCAACGATGGCAAGGCTACGGTCACCCGCGAAGTCGACGCCGGTCTGGAGGTTGACGAAGTGGACCTCCCCGCAGTGGTCACCACGGATCTGCGCCTGAACGAGCCGCGCTTCATCAAGCTGCCCGATATCATGAAGGCCAAGAAAAAGCCCATTGAAGAGTTGTCCATGGACGACCTGGGCGTCCAATCCGGTGGGCACATCAAGACCACCCACTACGCACCGCCGCCCAAGCGCAGCAAGGGCGAAATGGTAGAAGACGCCGCGGCGCTGGTCGCAGCGCTCAGGGACAAGGGGCTTTTGTAGACCGTCATCCCGGCGCAGACCGGGATCCAGCATCAGGCATTGTGTGAAGCACACAACCTTGCTTTTGCCTGCTGCGCGCACGTGCCCGCCGGATGACCAGTCATCCGGCTGTTGCAAAGCACTTCCGGCCTGCGCCGGGATGACCGAGCCACGGGGCAGCCCCATTTGCCGCACATCAGAAAACAACACACCAGGACGACACCATGAGCAAAATTCTAGTCATCGCCGAACATCTCGACGGCCAGCTCAACTCCGCCACTGCGCGTGCCATCAGCTGTGCCAATGCCATCAAGCCGGAATCCATCGACGTCCTGGTGCTGGCCGAGAGCCCCGACGCCATTGCTGCCGAAGCAGCCAGCATCGACGGTGTCAGCAAGGTGCTGACCGTGGCGCGCACTGAAAACCGGAATGCCCTGGCCGCGATTTACGCACCGCAAATCGTCAAGGCGTCCGAAGGCTACACCCACGTGCTGGCGCCATCGACCACCTTCGGCAAGGACCTGATGCCGCGCGTTGCCGCCCTGCTGGGTGTTGGTCAGGTGAGCGACATCATGGCTGTCGACGGCAGCCATGCCTTCACCCGCCCGGTGTATGCCGGCAACGCCATCATCAATGTGGAAGTCAAACAGGACGATATCGTCATCGCCACCGTGCGCACCGCGTCCTGGGCGAGGGCGTCCAGCAGCGACAACCAGGCGCCGATTGAAAGCCTGGAGATCGATACCGCACTGCCCTCGCATACCCGCTTCGTGGAATTGAAACAGGGCGACAGCGATCGCCCCGATCTGCAAAGCGCGGCCAAGGTCGTATCCGGCGGCCGCGGCGTGGGCTCCAAGGAAAACTTCGACATCATCTACACCTTTGCCGACAAGATCGGTGCCGCCGTGGGCGCATCGCGCGCCGCGGTGGACGCCGGCTACTGCCCCAACGACATGCAGGTCGGCCAGACCGGCAAGATCATCTCTCCGGAGCTGTACATTGCCTTCGGCATTTCCGGTGCCATCCAGCACCTTACCGGCATCAAGGACGCCGGCACCATCGTCGCCATCAACAAGGACCCCGAGGCCCCAATCTTCGAAATTGCCGATTTCGGGCTCACCGGCGACCTGTTCCAGATCATCCCCGAACTGGAAGCCGCGCTGGGCTGAATGCAGGCGCCACGACACCTGTCATCCCGGCCGTTTGCCGGGATGCGGTGACGATATGGGCTGTAGCGCGATGCGCTGCTCGTCAGCAGTCGCGGGCGGCGCACACTGCTGGTATCTTTGCCAGGAAAACAAGACCCACCACGGGGCGTCAGGAACAGGAAGTCTGCAACCATGAACAAACCCATCTGGGCACCCAGCCAGGATCGCATCGAGCGCGCCAACATGAAGCGCTTCGTGCGCTTCGTCAGCGAACAGACCAACAACGACGACATCCAGTCGTATGCGCCGCTGTACGATTTCTCCATCCGTCAGCCGGAGCGTTTCTGGCCCCTGGTCTGGGAGTTCTGCGGCATCCGTGCCTCGGGCGATTTCGAGCCGGTCCTGGTAGACGCGGACAAGATGCCGGGCGCGCGCTTCTTCCCCGGCGTCAAGCTCAACTTTGCCAGGAACCTGCTGCGCTTCAATGACGACAAGCCGGCCCTGATCTTTCGCAATGAATGGGGACACGAGCGGCAATTGAGTTATGCCGATCTGAATGCGGAAGTCGGCCGCATGACCCAGGCACTGAAGCAGGCCGGAGTCGGCATGGGCGACCGCGTGGCCGGGTTCATGCCCAATATCCCGGAAACCGTGATCGCGATGCTGGCCACCGCCTCGCTCGGCGCCACCTGGTCATCCTGTTCGCCGGATTTCGGCATCAACGGCGTGGTTGACCGCTTCGGCCAGATTGAACCGAAGGTCCTGATCTGCGCCGACGCCTACCCCTACGGCGGCAAGCGCTTCGACTGCCTGAAGAAAGTCCGCGGTGTACTGAAGAAGATCAGCTCCATCGAGAAGCTGGTGGTGGTGCCCTACTCCGGTGACGAACTCGATTTGAGCGCGCTGCGTGATGCCGTGTCCTGGCCCGATTTTGTCGGCACCGCCGACCATGCACCCGAATTCGAGCTCACCGGCTTCAACCACCCTCTGTACATCATGTACTCCTCCGGGACCACCGGCGTGCCCAAGTGCATCGTGCACGGCGCCGGCGGCACCCTGCTGCAGCACCTCAAGGAACTGGTGCTGCACACGGATCTCAAGCGTGAGGACAGGATTTTCTACTACACCACCTGCGGCTGGATGATGTGGAACTGGCTGGTCTCCAGCCTGGCGGTAGGCGCGGGCGTGGTGCTGTACGACGGCTCGCCTTCCTACCCCGACGGCAATGCACTCTGGAACATGGCCGACGAGGTGGGGATCAGCATCTTCGGTACCAGCGCCAAGTGGATTGCGGCCACCGAGAAAGCTGGCGTGCGACCGGCTGAAACACACAAGCTAACCCAGCTCAAGACCATTCTGTCGACCGGATCGCCCCTGGCACCGGAAAGCTTCGACTACGTCTATCGGGATATCAAGGACCGCGTGCTGCTGGCATCCATATCGGGCGGCACCGACATCGTGTCATGCTTCGCGCTGGGCAACCCGCTGCTGCCGGTCTATCGCGGCGAACTGCAGTGCCGCGGGCTGGGCATGGCAGTCGAGGCACTGGATGACGAGGGCCAGCCGGTGCGCGGCGAACCGGGCGAACTGTCGTGCCTCAAACCCTTCCCGTCCATGCCGGTCGGCTTCTGGAACGACCCGGCAGGCGAGCGCTACCGCAAGGCCTACTTCGACAAGTTCCCCAATGTCTGGAGCCACGGCGATTTTGTCGAAATCACCCCGCATGGCGGCGTGATCATCTACGGTCGCTCCGACGCCACGCTGAATCCCGGTGGCGTGCGTATCGGCACCGCTGAAATCTATCGCCAGGTTGAACAGGTCGAGCAGGTGCTGGACTGTGTCGCCGTGGGTCAGCAATGGGAAGACGACGAACGCGTCATCCTGTTTGTGAAGCTGCGCGACGGCATCAAGCTCGACGATGACCTGTGCGACCGGATAAGAAAGCAGATTCGCGCCAACACGACACCCCGTCACGTGCCGGCGAAGATTCTGCAGGTTCATGACATCCCGCGCACCATCTCGGGCAAGATCACCGAGCTGGCCGTGCGTGCCACCATCCATGGAAAGCCCGTCAAGAACACCGATGCGCTGGCCAATCCCGAGGCTCTGGATGAATATGCCAAGCTGCGGAAGAAGCTGCAGGCGTGACTGCGGCTGGCAGTGACGCGGCACAAACGCCGCTTTGTGTCGACCTGGATGGAACCCTGCTTCTTGGCGATGTGGGTATCGAGTCTGCGCTCGCGCTGATCAAGCAGAACCCGCTGTATCTGTTTGCCATGCTGCTCTGGCTGCTGCGGGGCTATGCCGTGCTCAAGCGCAACATAGCGCAGCGGGTAACACTGAATGCCGCAACACTGCCCTACGATGCACGCGTCCTGGAGTGGGTGAGGACCGAGAAGGCCACCCGCCCCTGCGTGCTGGCAACCGCCAGCGATGCCCTGCTCGTACAGCCGATTGCCGATCACCTGGATTGCTTCTCGGAGATACTGGCAAGTGACGGCGTCACCAACCTTGCCGGAAGCGCCAAGGCTCGGGCGCTGGAAACACGTTTTGGAAAAGGCGGCTTCGACTACGCCGGAAACTCGAGCAGTGACCTGGCCGTATGGCCGCATGCCAGAACCGTCATCGTGGCCAACCCGAGTGCGCCGCTGCTGCGGCACATCAGAAATACCTTCAGCATAGGCAAGCTGTTTCCGCGCCAGACTCGGGGCCTGCGCACCTGGGCCCGGGCACTGCGCCTGCACCAGTGGGTAAAGAACCTGCTGCTGTTTGTTCCTCTCATCGGCGCCCATCGCCTTGGAGATGCCGCTCTCCTTGCACAGTGCCTTGTCGCGTGGCTGCTGTTCGGCATGTGCACCTCGGGCACCTATCTGGGCAACGACCTGCTCGATCTGGACGCCGACCGCCGCCATCCGCGCAAGAAGTTCCGGCCTCTCGCCAGCGGCCGCTTGCCCGTACAGGACGGGTTGATCGCAGCCAATGGCCTGATCGCCGGTTCGTTTCTGGCCGCCCTGCTTCTGCTGCCGCTGGCATTCAGCGCATGGCTGGCGGCCTATCTGCTGCTGACACTCACCTATTCCTTGCGACTGAAGCGCATCATTGTCATCGATGTCATTGTATTGGCAGCACTTTTCACACTACGCATCCTGGCCGGCGGTGGCGCCACCGGCGTACCCGTCAGCCCGTGGCTGCTGGCGCTCTCGCTGCTGACGTTCTTCGGCCTGGGCCTGGTCAAGCGCTACGCCGAATTGCACGACCTTGTCACGGACAATGTCGACCAGGCGCGCGGTCGTGGCTATCGCGCCGGACATCTGTCGATGGTCTGGTGGCTGGGTATCAGCGCAAGCCTCGCGGGCATCGCGGTGCTGGGCTTGTATATAGAAAGCCCGACCAGCCATGCGCTGTATCACAATCAGGAGCTGCTGTGGCTTTTGTGCCCGTTGCTCGCGTTCTGGATCGGGCGCGTCTGGTGGCTGGCAAAAACAGGCCGAATGCACGATGATCCCATCATGTTTGCCACGCGCGACCTCACCAGCTGGATCGTGCTTGTGACCAGCGCCATCATTGTCTGGGCCGCAAGCTGATGCAACGCATACTCGTTATCGCGGCCACATCCGCAATCGCCGAGGCCACCGCACGCCTGTATGCCGAAAGAGGCGATGCCTTGTACCTGCTGGCCAGAAACACCGAGCACCTGCAGCAGATTGCCCAGGACCTGGCTACTCGCGGAGCCGCCAGAGTCGAACATGCCGCTCTCGACGTCACCGACTTCGGCCAGCAGGAAGCTCGCCTTGAAGCGGCCTGGAAGGCATTTGAAACCTTTGACATTGTCCTCATCGCCCACGGATCGGGCGAGCATGAGTACGAAGCCCGCACAGACATGGACATCCTGCGACATCAGTTCACACTCAATGCCACAGCCACACTCGCCCTGATGGCGCAGCTGGCAGAACGACTCAAGAGCCAGCGCAGCGGAACCCTGGCCGTGATCTCCTCGGTGGCGGGCGATCGCGGGCGCGCAGCCAACCTGCTCTACGGTTCAGCCAAGTCAGCCATCGACGCATACGCCTCCGGCCAGCGCCAGCGCATGCACAAATACGGTGTCAACGTACTTACCATCAAGCCCGGCTGGGTTGATACCCCCATGACCAGCGAGCTGCCGAAGTCGCGGCTTTTCGTGCAACCCGAACGCGTGGCAAGAGGCATAGTTCACGCAATTGAACGGCGACGCAGTGTAGTCTACCTGCCCTGGTTCTGGCGGCCGATGATGTTTGCCATGCGACATATACCCGAACCCGTCTGGAAGCACATGA
>CAVTJF010000054.1:0-79689 GCA_963734945.1 uncultured Gammaproteobacteria bacterium | reverse complement strand
CTGGGTTGTGAGCCATGTCGGGGATGACAGCGAAACCGCGCGGCATGCGCGCACTCTCATTTGTCAGGCACTTGGTGAGGTCCTGGGCAGCGCGGATGAAAGCCCGCTTCGCCCGCGCAATGCCTGGCCGGATCAGGCCTGAGCGGGTCCTGCACAGGCCCCGACTCGAGATCTGGCGTGGCGGCGTCCACGTCCGCTTGCGGCAAGTGGCAGCGTCTGTGGGCAGTGTGACGTATGATGAAGATGCATAGCCAGCCAGGCCACGATGCCGGGGAGAAACCATGCGAAAAATCGCCATTTGTCAGCTGCTTCTCGCGTTTCTGATTCTCGGCACGGCGGGTGCCGTGCTGGCCAGTGGCCTGCACGGCACCGTGCACAAGCGCTCCGCCACGGTCTACAGCAAGCCGGATTTCAAGGCCCCTGCCGTGGCGACGCTCTCGCGCAGGGACCCGGTCACCATCAAGGACCAGCAGGGCCTCTGGTATCAGATTGCGCTGGACGGCGGCAGGACCGGCTACCTTCGCGTCAACGAAGTTCGCCTGGCCGCCAGCACCGCCACCGGCTCGGCAGACACCATGCAGATTCTGATGACCGGGAAATCCGGGAGCGGGCGGGTAACCGAAACTGCAGGCGTCCGCGGTCTGGACGAAAGCGAACTGCGCAGCGCCTCCTTTGATGGCAGGCAGCTTCAGGAGATGGAAGACAACCGTGCCAGCGTGGCCAGTGCCGAGCGCTATGCGCAGGAACACCACTGGTCACAAACCACTGTGCCATGGACGGGTGAGCCTGCCCCCGAGAAAACCGGCGATTCAAGGTCAGACGCGAGCGAAGGCAGCTCCGCCACCCGCAGTCTGCTTCGTCAGGTTGGTCGCGGCATGCTCGGATCCATGCTGCATGTCGGCGAAAAGGCCATCCCCAAGTCGGAGCAGGAGCTCAGCGACGAGGAGCTCGCACTGGGTCCGCTGATCGCCGGTCGCGTTCTGGGTGCTCGGCCGCTTTGGCAGAACGCCGGCGCGCAACGGCGCGTCAACGTGATTGGGCGCTGGGTAGCTTCGCAGACATCGCGCCCCGACCTGCCCTGGACCTTCGGCGTCATCGACAGCCCCGAATACAATGCATTTGCTGCGCCTGGCGGCTACATCCTGGTCACCCGTGGCCTGTATCAGCTGGTTGGCAATGACCAGGAGCTGGCTGGCGTGCTCGCTCATGAGATCACCCACGTCGTGCAACGCGACCACTACGAAGTGATTCGAAAGCAGCAGACCATGTCAGGCGCCAGGGAACTGATCAGCAGCCGCGTCCATACCGGAGGTGGGCTTGCAGGCAGCCTCGCCCGCGACTACGTGGAGAAGAACGGCGCCAGCATCCTCCTGACCAGCCTTGATCGCGACGCCGAATACCGCGCCGATGAATTTGCCGAGGTTTACCTGGCACGCTCTGGCATGAACCCGCTTGCCCTGTACGCCATCCTGCAGAAGATGCTGGCCATGGGCACCGCATCCGGCGGGCTGGCCGAGCTGTACAAGACCCACCCATCGCTCGATGACCGTCTGGACAAGATTGACCAGCGCGCCTACGGTACGCTGCAACCCTATCTGCAACGCAGCGTCGCGAGTCGCCAGGTGCGTACGGACTGATCCAGGCCACCATGCCATTCCGGCGCCGGCGCGCCGAGGCTGGCCGGCTTCGGCAGGTGGCGCCAGCCACATCCTGTCTCCTGCCGCGCGGCGACTTGTGCTGTCAGCGGTCGTTGCCAATCACCCCGCGATGTTCAGTCCGGCTTTCCGGTCACACAGGAGTGGTCGTCGAACACCACGCGATTGCGCCCCCCACGCTTGCCTTCATACAGCAAGTTGTCGGCACGCCTCAGGGCATCATTGAAAGTATCGCTGGCACGAATGACAGTACAGCCTGCCGTGATACTGACCTGTCTTGATCCCAGGTTCACGGCTGCCGAGACACCATGAACCGCATCCAGGATTTCGCGCGCCCGTCCCGGCAACCCGGCACCCGGCAACACGCAGAGAAATTCTTCGCCGCCCCAGCGCGCCACAAGGTCGTCGGCTCGCAGTGCTGCACGCAGACACCTGGCGGTTGCAACCAGTACCTTGTCCCCCATGTCGTGGCCGAACACGTCATTGATGGTCTTGAAGTGATCAAGATCGGCCAGCATCAGCAAGCCATCCCCGGCCAGGCTGCTCCAGTGTGAATCAATGGCATCTTTCAGGCCGCGTCGGTTGGGCAAACCGGTGAGTGCATCAGTGCGGGCCGACTCCTGCAAGGCCTGGTTTGCGGTTCGCAGGGCTTCCGTGCGCTCGTGCACCATGGTCTCGAGCCGCCTGGATTGGCGTCGCAACTGCATCGTGCGCGCCAGATGCCCTGCCAGCAGCAGCATCGCCACGACAAAAACCAGAATGCTGCGTGCCCACCAGGTCATCCACCATGGCGGGCTGACCGACACCGGCAGCGAGGCCACCCGACCGCCCCAACCCTGGGCGTCACCTGCCTCGACCTGGAATTGATATGTGCCCGGGGGCAGTCGCGTATAGATTGCGCGCGCCTCGTCACGGGCCACTTCGACCCAATTGCGATCAAACCCGCGCAGACGATAGCGGAAGCGGACAGCATCGGGTTGCGGAAGCCCCGGCAAGGCAAAATCGAGCGTCAGCAGTTCCTGGTCATAACGCAAGTGCAGGCTGCCGCCGTGCGCGGGCGAAGCGGTCAGGGGGCCTTGCGGGTCAGGATGCAAAGGCTGGTTGAACAGCCGCACGTCGCTGACAACCGGCGTCCTGTCAAGGTGCCGGGGCACCGACAGCCGCGCAGGGATACGATTCACTCCATTGACACCGCCCACCCACAGGCGGCCGCCAACGGCCGGGAAAAGCGCTTGCACGCTGTCAAATTCCAGCCCGGTGCCCTTGCCGAAGTGACGCAACACCCTGCCGCTTCCGTCGACCGCATAGAGGCCGTTGTCGCTCCCCAGCCAAAGCCCTCCACCGACACGATCGACAATGGCATATATCGGGATACTGCCGAACTGGCGCGTATTGATCCATGTCGGTCGCACTGCGCCCGGCTTCCAAAGCGCCAACCCCCCGGAGCGCGCACCCATCCACAAATTGCCGTCGACAGCCTGATGGAAAGCAATCATGTCGGATAGCTGCTTGCGGCGACCGGCACCTTCCACGGGTACCGCATGAAAGCGACCATCCTGCTCGAGCATGAACAGGCCGTCGGTGTTGCTGGCCAGCACGCGGCCGCCACTGTCTTCATGCACCGCCCACACCGTCTCAATGGCAAGGCCGTCATTGGCGCCCCAGATCCGCTGCACGTGGCCGTCCTCATCCACCCGCACCACGCCGCCGGCCCAAACGCCCAGCCAGTATCCTCCTGAACCCGAGCTCGCCAATGACACCACATCATCACTGGGAAGATCGGGACTTGCCGCCAGCGTCCTTGATTTCAAGCTATGCAGTGACAAGCGCGCCAGACCACCGGAGGTGGCCACCAGCAAGTGGTCGTTTCCAGCAGGGGCCATGTCCCATATGGCGTTGTCCGGCAGGGAGCCGGCCTGCCCGGGCTGATGGCGAAGCACCTTTGCGGCGCCATCCGGCAATGTGACGCGATTGATGCCACCACGCGCCGTACCCACGTACAGCTCGGCGCCACGGCGCCACAGCGCGCGCACGGAGCGATCATCGAGACCGCTTTGTCCGGCCAGCTTCAGGCCAATCCACGGCACCTGGTTCCGGACCGGATCAAGCACGCTCAGGCCTGCCTCGTGCCCGATCCAGATGGTGCCATTGGATGCTCGCAGCAGCGCGAACAGACTCAGCCCACCAAGGCTGGTGTCCTCATGTGGAAGTGGACGGGAACGCGCCCGGACCTCGCCGCCTGGCGCCACCTCCATCAGTCCACCCGCCCACAAGCCCGCATAGAGGCGGCCATCCGCCATGCGCAAAAGCGACATCACCCCGTTGGTGGTGAACGCATGGCTGGAGGGCGCATCGTCGCCCCGCCACCAGTGATCGACAATGGCCCCGTCGCGGTCCAGCCGGAACAATCCGTGCCGGTGGGTGCCGACATACAGACCCTGCTGTCCGTCAGAAGATATCCAGCGAATGCGTGTGGTGGCCAGGCCCGGAGCCCATGCCCGCGCGGTGCTGGCCTGCGGCCCCACATGCCACAAGCCATGCTTGCGAACGGCCAGCCACAAACCGTGCTCCCCCCACCAGAACCGCTCGATCGGCTGCCCCGCTGGCAGGCGGTCAATGGATACCGGTTGACAGTCGAGGGTGTCGGTCCTGATCCGATAGAGCCCCGACCGCGCCAGTGCATACATCGCATCATCGTGGAGCTGCAGTTGACCGACGCCGTCGTCAAGCCCCGCGCAGTGCACTTCGCTCATCCTTTCCTGCACGAGATCACGCCGCATCACCCCGTGAACGCTCGCTACCCAGAGGTAGGTGTCGCCTTGCATCGCCAGCGATTTGACCGCTCCGTTGAGCCGGTCCGCGGCGACCTGAACCAGCCGATGTCCGTCAAAGCGCCCGAGACCACCGCTGCCACCAACCCAGATGAAGCCGACGGGGTCTTCGGCCAGCGCGTTGACCTGGCCGAGCGCGCCGGTGTCTATGTTGT
This sequence comes from uncultured Gammaproteobacteria bacterium, assembly GCA_963734945.1. GTDB lineage: Bacteria > Pseudomonadota > Gammaproteobacteria > Xanthomonadales > Rhodanobacteraceae > DASSBG01. The sequence goes on along the minus strand of CAVTJF010000054.1, from coordinate 75,048 downwards.
CAAAGCGGCGCCGATCGAGCTGCGCAAACGCAGTGTTGACCAGCAGCAGCATGCCCAGGCAAGCCAGCACCACGGCCCTGCGCACCCTGCTCTCGGCAGTACCTGCCCCTGAAATGCTCGCCAGCACGCGCTGCCGTTCCCCATCGCCTCGATGTGCGTATCGTAGCGCGCCACGGCCACGACGCCCATGCCATGGCCCTCCCCGCGCGAAACCCACGCCGGCTCTGGTGTAGCATCAGGCAGCAGCTCAGCCACGGAACAGCCCATGAAAGAAGATCAGAGCCCGCTCCGGGATCGTCGTCGTTTTCTGAAAAGCACTGGGGCGGCGGCCGCAGCGCTACCGTTGATGGCATTCGGCAAGACAGCGACAGACGCGGACAGCCAGACCGCACTGCCTGCTTCCATCATGGCGCTGAAGCCGGTCGCGCCGCATGCGGTAGCCATTACCGATAGCGAGCGCGAGGCCAGGATGCGCAAGGCGCAGCGCTTGATGGCCGAGCACAAGATGGACGCCATCTTCATGGGCGGCGGCACCTCGCTCGACTACTTCACCGGCATCCGCTGGTGGGTCAGCGAACGTACCACCGGCATGCTGCTGCCCAGATCCGGTGACCCGGTGTTCATCACACCGGCATTCGAGCGCGAACGCACTCTGGAGCAGATACGCTTCGGCAAGAAGGACGTGCGCACCTGGCAGGAGAACGAAAGCCCCTATGAAACGATAGCCTCGGTGCTGGCCGAGTGGAAAATCAGGACCGGCACCCTGGGGATCGAGGAGCAACTGCGTTCGGCCAAGCAGTTCGGTATCGCGGCAGCGGCGCCGCAAACAAGCCTGGTGAGCGCAACGCCGGTTGTGGCCGGCTGTCGTGCCATCAAGAGCGCGGCCGAACTGGCACTGATGCAGCTTGCCAACGATGCCACCCTGGCGGTCTATCACGCGGTCTGGAAGGCTCTGCAACCGGGCATGACGCAACAGCAGATCATCGCCCTGGTCGACGCGGGCTATGCCCGCCAGGGCTTGCGTGGCGAGGCCAGCATCAATGTCGGCAAGTACACTGCCTCACCGCACGGATCGCGTGTGCCGCAGCATATTCGCGAGGGTACCGTGATCATGCTTGATGACGGTTGCAAGGTCGGGGGTTACCAGAGCGATATCACCCGCACCTTCGTGCTCGGCAAGGCCAGCGACAAGATGAAGCGCGTGTTCGACATCGTGCGCAAGGCGCAAACCGCTGCGCTGAAAGCCGCGCATCCGGGCGCGCCGATGGAATCGGTGGATGCCGCCGCACGCAAGGTCATCACCGACGCCGGTTACGGCCCTGGTTACAAGTACTTCAGCCACCGCCTGGGCCACGGCATCGGCATGGACATGCACGAGTGGTACTACCTCGTCCAGGGCAACAAGCGTGCCCTGCGACCGGGCATGACCTTCAGCGACGAGCCGGGCATCTACATCGACGGCGAGTTTGGTGTGCGTCTGGAAGACGACATGCATATCACCGAGGACGGCGCGCGCCTGTTCACCGCTCAGAGCCCGTCGATCGAGGCGCCATTCGCCACGTCGTAGTCGTGCCCGCCGTGCTCGCGGGAAAAGATGCGCCTGGCAGCAGCGCGCCACTGCCCGGATTTGCAAAATGAGCTCTGGCCCGCCCATAGTTGCGTGGCGCGCCCGCGTCGTTCAGCGCAAGCAACCACTGATCATGAGGATTTCCGTACATGAAAACACCCATCACCGGACTGGCCTTTGCCTCACTCGCCTGCCTGCTTGCCGGCAGCGTTCAGGCGGTGCCCCCGCCGTCTGCAGAAGCCTCACGGGTTACGCCCGACATGGTTCAGACCGGCTCGGACATCCCCGGCGACTGGAAGCAGCCGCACGACAATTTCGACTATACCCGGCGCGAGGTCATGATTCCGATGCGCGACGGGATCAAGCTGCACACGGTCATCCTGACACCCAGGGGCGCCAGCGACTTGCCCATCATGCTCAATCGCACGCCCTACGAGGCCGATGGCTGCGCGCCGAACAACAGCCCGCACCTGCACGACGCGGTGTGGTCGGGTCAGCGCGACTGGGCCGACGGCAGCTTCATCATCGTGTGCCAGGACATACGCGGCAAGTACGGATCCGAGGGCAAGTACGTCATGACCCGGCCGCCGCGCGGGCCACTCAATCCCACCAAGACCGACGACACCACCGATGCCTGGGACACCATCGACTGGCTGGTCAAGCATCTGAAGCAGTCCAACGGCAAGGTAGGCATGGTCGGTTCGTCCTACGACGGCTGGACCGTGGTCATGGCCTTGCTGCACCCGCACCCGGCCCTGAAGGTGGCGGCGCCGGAAAGTCCGATGATCGACGGCTGGATGGGCGATGACTGGTACCACTACGGTGCCCTGCGCCAGATCAACCTGGACTACTTCACCGGACAGATGACCCATGCCGGTAGCGGCAAGGGCATCCCGCGCGAGAACTACGACGACTACACCAACTTCCTCGAGGCCGGCTCGGCCGGCGCCTACGCCGATGCCAATGGCTTCAGGCAATTGCCCTGGTGGAATCGTTTCGTCAAGCACCCTGCCTACGACGCCTTCTGGCAACTGCAGGCCCTGGACAGGCAGGTTGCTGCGCATCCGTCCGATGTACCCACCATGTGGCTGCAGGGCTACTGGGACCAGGAGGACATCTACGGTGCCGTGCATGCCTGGGAGGCCCTGAAAGAGGCCGGTCACGGCGACAACAACCATCTGGTGATCGGCCCCTGGTGGCACAGCCAGATCAATCGCGCCGGCTGGCACACCGGACCGCTGAAATGGCCCGGCAATACGACGCATGAATTCCGCGAGAACGTGATGATCCCCTGGTTCAATCACTACCTGCGCGGCACGCCGATGACCCAGCCGCTGCCCGAGGCGATGATCTACAACCCGGCCGAAAAGCAGTGGAACCGCTTCTCCGACTTCAAGGTCGCATCAAATCAGGCACGCAAACCGCTGTACCTGCAGCAGGACATGGGTCTGGGTTTCGACGCGCCTGCTGGCGGCAGCGACAGCTATGTGTCCGACCCGGCCAAGCCGGTGCCCTACATGCCGCGCCCGATCCCGGCCGACAACGAGGATCGCTGGCGCACCTGGCTGGTGCACGACCAGCGCTTCGTCGAGACTCGTCCCGATGTGCTCTCTTACAAGACACCGGTTCTGGATCATCCACTGAGCATCCAGGGCGCGCCAATCGCCGACATCTTTGCCAGAACCACCGGTACCGACGGCGACTTCGTGGTCAAGCTGATCGATGTCTACCCCGGCACCTGGCCGGACGACCCGAAGATGGGCGGCTACGAGCTGCCTGTGGCACTGGACATTTTTCGCGGCCGCTATCGCAACAGCTTCTCCGACCCCTCCCCGATCCCGGCAGGCGAGGTCCAGGAATACAGGTTTCGCCTGCCCACGGTGGTCTATACCTTCAAGCCGGGTCATCGCATCATGGTGCAGATCCAGTCGACCCTGTTTCCGGTGTATGACCGCAACCCGCAGACCTGGGTGGAAAACATCATCAATGCCAAACCCGAGGACTATCGCAAGGCAACAATAAGCATCGAACATGGTCCCGGGGCGCAAAGTGCCGTACTGCTGCCCGGCGTCGAGGGCTCGATCGGCAGCAACTGAGCCAGGGGCTGACGATTGTCAGACTTGTCCATGGGTGGCCCATGCGCGGGCCACTCGCCGCGCACCGCGGATATCGTCGACAACCAGGACCAGCCGGTTGTCGTGATCGCTGTAGAGCACTTCGATGTTCACGCCCGCATCGGCCATTTTGCCCGTGAGCAGGCCCAGCTGTCCCGGCACAGCCTGCCGCAGTCGCAGCACGACCACCTGGCGGCACGCCACGACCTTGATCCCGCACTGCTCCAATGCCTGTTTTGCGGCGGCCCCGTCATGAACCAGGAAGTGCGCGATGCCCACGCCGCCGGAACGCCACGCACCGCCACCTTCCACGCTGATGCCGGCTGCACCCAGCGCCTCGCCCATATCGGCCAACGCGCCGGGATGATCCTGCAGATGGATTTCCAGATCGAACATGCCGACTCCTAGGCCGAGTGGAACCGCTGACTGTCTTCCGGCGCTTGTTCGCGCAGGTGGTGCGAATAGTCGCGAATGGCCTCGGCCATGACCAGCCGGTAGCCGCTGAAGAACCGGTTTCGCCCTAGCGCCTGGGCACGGCGATGTTCGGGCAGATTGCGCCAGTGCGTCACCGCCTGCTCGTTCTCGAAATAGCCAATGGCGACAAATTTTCCCGGGGTGGCGGTGCTGGCGAAACGCTCGACGGAGACAAACCCTTCGATCCCCTCCAGGTGCTCCCGCAACATGCTGGAGGTGCGGAGATAGTCGTCCATCTCGCCCTCTCGCACGCTGAACTCGAATACCATCACGATCATGCTGCTCTCCTGCCTCGGCCAGGCACATGCAAGTCTTGGCTGTCACCTCGTGCGCTGTTCCCGTGTGCCAGGGGGAATGATCCAGGTGCAGCCATCACATAGGTGCCGAGCCTAGCCGATTGCGTCTACCCCATGCTTCGATGACAATCGAAGTATGGAAAAGGAACCTGACATCGCCCGAATCGGCCAGCTCATTGGTGATCCGTCGCGCGCGAACATGCTCGCGGCCCTGATGACGGGCAAGGCCCTTACCGCCAGCGAACTTGCGAACGAAGCCGGCATTGGCCAGCCGACGGCAAGCTCGCACCTGGGCAAGCTGCAAGACGGTGGCCTGATCATTCCGCGCCGGCAGGGGCGGCACAAGTACTTCGCCCTGGCCAATGAAGATGTGGCCCGTGCACTGGAAGCTCTGATGGGTGTGGCGGCTGGCGCCGGACAACTGCGCGTGCGTACGGGCCCCAGGGATGAAGCCCTGCGCCAGGCTCGAGTCTGCTACAACCACCTCGCCGGTGTCATGGCGACGCGCCTGTTCGACCACATGACCGCCAGCTGTCATCTGGTCATGACCGCCGACGGCCTGGACCTGACCGCAAGCGGGGAAGACTTCATTCAGCAGATCGGCATCGAACTGGCGCCCTTGCGCTCTCGCCGCAGCCCCATGTGCAAGGCATGCCTGGATTGGAGCGAGCGGCGCTCGCATCTCGCAGGGAGCCTGGGACGCGCCCTGCTTGACAAGATGGAGACGCTGAGATGGGTAGAGCGGGACATGACTTCGCGTGCCGTGAGGTTCACGCCCAAGGGCATGCGCCGTTTTGAGGCCCTGATGTCTTCCTCGGATTGAGTCCGGCGGGAAAATCCCGATCCTTGGCGTTGTGTCCACCGGGTGCGCCGCAACAGGCATGCACATGGAGGTCGCGCCGCTTTGGTTGCAGCGGGGCCAGGTTCACCGCGTCGGCAAGGCAGCTGGAAAACCACCCTGCCCTTACGCAAGCAAACCGGCCCCGCTACTGGCCGTGGCCACTGACGATCAGGGCTGAACGAAGGTGCAGGGACTCGGGTCAAAGGTACCGAGGAACATGATGTCCTGGAAACCCGTCTTCCAACCGATATCGCGGAACAGCGGCAGGGTCAGATCCACCTTGTCGAAGATCGTTCGATTCAGGGCCGGCTCCATCAGCAGGTTCGGAAATGCGTCCTTCGAGAAATGCGATACGGACGATCCGCCTTCAAATGGGTTTGGCGCATACATCCGCACACAACCCGAATTGGTCCCGGCAAGGGTGCTCGTGTCCAGCGCAAGAGAAGCATTCACCCCGGGCAAATTGGCCTTGATCGTTGTGCCCAGTGCCTGACTTGTACCCAGGGATGGAATGGTGACGGTGGGGTCACTACCACCCATGGGCGCCAGCCCGGTCGCGGGATCATTGTTGGCCACCAGCACGCCGACTGCGCCAGCATTCTGGGCGTTTTTCACCTTGACGGTGAAATTGCAGGAGCCTCGATCAATAAGAGCGATCTTGCCCGGCAGGCTACTCGCGTTGACAAACGGTGCTTCACAACCGTCGCTAGTCGTCCCCGTGCCATCGTCAACCAGCACCACGTCAGCGGTCACCGGATTGGTGTCGACACCCGGACCAAATGATGCAGCCTGAGCCGGATAGGCACCGGCAATGCCAGCCGGCGAATTGATGATCGCCGACACCGGATTGCCGAGAATCTTCTGTGCCCACTCGCTGGTCAGCGGGCCGGTCCAGACCAGATCAGGATCATTGATGCTGGCGGCTGCACGCTCGGTGCTGGTCATGTCCTTGAAGGTCTTCATGGTCGACGTATCGAGCAGGTAATAGCCCCAAATGGGGACGGAGGCACCGGTGTACGGTGCCCCGCTCTGGGAATAACCCGAGACAAACCCGAGCCCGTGACCGATCTCGTGGAATACCACCGGAAGAAGAGGTGTGCGATCGCTTGGGACCGGCACATTGGGGTCGGTGCCATACCACCATCCCGAGACGCCGCCCAGACATGCCGCATCAATGGAAGTATTGAACTGGGCGTTGATATCGTTGGCACCGGACAGATCCGTGCCGGCCAGCGAGTTTGCTTCGGCCTGCGCATATGCGGTACCCGCGCGAGGGGCATTGGCAAAATCGGCATGGAAGGATTGCGGCCCGGCCTGGCCGAGGACGGCGCTGTTGGTGGAGCAGGTCAACGCGGCCATGGAACCGTCGATAGTGATGGTTACCGGGGATTGCAGCAGCGCGCCCCACTGATTGGCAGCCTGGGTGAAAACGCGCAGACGACAGTCACCAATGGTCTCGCCCGGGTTGCACCCGGCTGCCGCATCGGGGGCCGCCGTGTCGTTGAAGCCGACACCCGCCGCATTGACATTGTTGATGACAATCGTGGCCGCATCAGCTGCACCGGCAGCGAGCGAAGTGGCAAGTGCCAGTGCCAGGGCCGGAAGAATTTTCGGTCGCAATTCAGCGTTCATCGGCGTGCCCCTCTTGCGAGCTGGATTTTGCGTGATGCATATGCTCCAGGCCGTGCTCCGAGCACTGGATATGCAATTTCCCGTCGGCGCCGCGGGTGGCCGTAACTGCTGACATGCCCTGACCGTTCATTCGATATTCGATGGAACCGTCGGCATGCATCATCTGCGTCACCTTGGACGGGTCATCCGCGGGAGCTGCCTGTGCGGCGGCGTGCTGTTGCTCCGTGGTCAGTGGAGTCTGGCTCCACTCACCGGTGGCCGGATCAACGTAGATCTTGACGCCGGATTGTGCGGCCGGCGCCGAGGACTTGGCTTTGGCCTGCTGCGCTGCCGCTTGTGCCGCGGTCATTGTCAGCAACCCGGTCAAGAGGGCCAATGAAACAATTCTGATTTTCATGATGAACTCCGTCGTGCGGTGCGGTCGATACGCCAGCGATTCGGCAACGGCAAAATGGCCGCCACGAGCTGCTCGGCATCGGAAAGGTATCCTACCCGAGAATGGTCCGCCATGGCGGTTTTGTATGCGCGGCCTCAGCCTCGGTATATCGGTTGAGCTCGGCATGCCTTGCTGGCGCGTGGGTTCAGCGGCTGTTCCATGCCGTACCTGGGCAGGTGCACGAAACCACCCGGCCAACGCATCTGGCCGGCCGAGACATGCTCCTCCGGTTGCCGTTCAGATACGCTGGAGCGGCCCCGGGGCAAACTCCGGAAGCCTGTTTCGCCATGGCTATCGTCCAACTCCAGTCCGGTTCTCATCCACTCCAGATTCGAACCGAAGCGGCACAGGATCCTGGCGGTGACACCCCATCTGTTCCGTACCGCACATACAGCACGGTCAGGCTGGACCTATCCTCCTATACAGGCGCGTGCCGTCCAGTCTCGGATTGACATCTGCTTTTCATCAAATTGCTGCTCGTTTGGCATGAACATGTCCGCTATTCGGCTCGGCAATGCGAGCGTGGCGGGTTCATCCTTGGAGTGCCTCCATGATCGGCCGCCACGCTCAACCCGCAAATCGACAGGAAATGCCATGCGAACCATGAACTCTTTACCCCTGATTCTCATTGCATGCCTGACGGCAGGTCAGGCATGGTCTCAGGATGCGCTGATGAAGCAGGCGCAGGGATTGTTCAAGCCGCTGCCCACGACTGCGCCCGCACTGCCCGGCAACCCCGCGACGCCGGCCAAGGTCGAACTGGGCAAGATGCTCTATTTCGAGCCACGGCTGTCCGAAAGTCATTCCATCAGTTGCAACTCCTGTCACATGGTCGGCATGGGTGGCGTTGACCTGCAGGAAACGTCGCTGGGCCATCGCTGGCAGCATGGCGGCCGCAACGCCCCGACGGTCTACAACGCCGTATTCGATGTCGCCCAGTTCTGGGATGGACGCGCCAAGGATCTGGAGCAGCAGGCCGGCGGACCGCTGATCAATCCGGTGGAGATGGATACCACCGAAGCGCATGTGGTGGAGCAACTCAAGGGCATTCCGGGTTACGCCGCGGTTTTTGCGAAAGCCTTCCCCGGTGTCAGCGATCCGATCAGTTTCGACACCGTACGCAAGGCCATGGCGGTGTTCGAAGCCACCTTGATCACCCCCAACGCGCCGTTCGATCGCTACCTCAAGGGTGACGAGAAAGCCCTCGATGCCAAACAGAAGGAAGGCCTGGCACTGTTCGTCAACAAGGGTTGCGTAGCGTGCCACAACGGCATCAACATCGGCGGCGGCATGTATGCCCCCTTCGGAGTTGTCGAACGCCCCGGCGCCGATATCCTTCCGCCCGCCGACAAGGGCCGCTTCGCGGTGACCAAGACCGCTAGCGACGAGTACGTCTTCCGTGTGCCCTCGCTGCGCAACATCGCCCTGACCGCGCCCTACTTCCACACAGGCAGGGTCTGGGATCTGCGCCAGGCGGTCGCGATCATGGGTAGCAGCCAGCTGGGCGCAACTTTGAGCGACAGCGATGTCGACAAAATCGAGACCTTCCTCGGCTCTCTGACCGGCGACCAGCCCAAGGTGACGCTACCGATCCTGCCGCCCAGCGTAGTCACCACCCCACGACCCAAGCCGTAGCTTGCGCGACGAGCACGCTGGCGCGGATCACAAGGCCAGCCGCTGCGACCTGCTTGTTGAATGCGCGCTCTGAGCTCACGACCCCGACCATCGAGGGTCTGGTTCGCTGACGGATCCGGGCGATTGCGAGGCGCCCTGAGATCCTTCATCGCGCTTGCTGACCCTGCAAAGCACTACCTTGCCGGGCTGGCGACACTGGCAGGTCAGTGGCCGCAGACCATTGTGCCCGGCAGGACAATCCTCGCCAGAGGACTCGCGGGAGTGTTTGGGATATGCTTTGAGATGGCTCTCAGTGCATGATCCCGGCCCAGGGGATCAGCTCTGCCCGCGCCACCCAAGCCGGCAATCAGATCCATACCATGCGCAAGCCTGAGACAACTCCGACGCCGCCTTCAAGCAACTCTGGCCCTGTCATTGGAGCATGAGTTGAAGCCTGTCTCCCGCAGGTTCATCGCCGCTATCGCGGTGGCTGCACTGGCCGTGCTTGCGTTTGTACTGATCCGCCACTGGCAGGGTCCGAACCTGACCGCCTATCAGGTCGAGGCACGCCCACTGGTGCAGACCGTGGTTGCCACCGGTCGGGTGGTGTCGGTTTCACGCGCGCAGGTCGGCAGCCAGATAAGCGGCGTGGTCATCGAGCGACGTGTCCGTGAGGGTGACCGGGTAGAGCCCGGTGACATTCTGGCCGTGTTGCGTGCCGATGACCTGGAAGCCAACGTCCGCGAAGCCGAGGCGGCACTTGCACAGCTGCAGAAGTCCTCCAGGCCACAGGCCGACGCTGCACTGCGCGATGCCCAGGCACGGCTTGCCCAGGCAAGCCGCGAATCCCGGCGTCAGCGCACCTTGCTGGACCGTCACCTGATTGCGAGTGAAACACTGGAGCAGGCGGTCCAGGCAGAAACCGCAGCGCGGGCTGCAGCCGAGCGGGCACAACTTGCAGCCAATGATCTGGGCACTGGCGCGCCCAGCGAGAAAGTCGCAAGCGAACGCCTCGCTGCAGCGCGTGCGGCTCTGGACAAGACATTTATCCGCGCGCTGGTCGCGGGTACCGTGCTTACGCGCAATGCCGAGCCCGGCGACGTCGTACAGCCGGGCAAGGTGCTGTTCGATATCGCGCGCAAGGGGGACACCGAGGTATTGGTACCACTGGATGAGAAGAACCTGAGCCGGATTGCGCTCGGCCAACAGGCGCAGTGCGTCGCTGATGCGTATCCGCAACGAACGTTCGACGCAAAGGTGAGCTTTATCGCCCCCAGTGTCGATCCGCAGCGGGGCACCCTGGACATCCGCCTGACCGTGGACCCGGTTCCGGACTATCTGCGCCAGGACATGACCGTGTCGGCAAACGTCGAGACCGGGCGACGCGAACACGCGCTGGTCATCCCCAATGATGCATTGACCCCCGGCTCCGGCGACCTTGCCCAGGTCTGGATCGTCGCCGATGGCAAGGTCAGGCGGACGCGGGTCACGCTCGGGCTGCGGGGTCTGGTGCTATCGGAAGTCACCTCTGGAGTGAAAGCGGGCGACTGGATCCTGGCCAATGGCGGTGCCGAGATCAGCGATGGACAGCGTGTGCGCACTACCAGGGAGGATATTCCCGAGTCGGGCAACAGCAGCGCAACCCGCAACGAGCTTCCGGTACGTTTCAACTGACCATGTGGATCGAGCGCACGCTGGCAATCAGGTTCCTGCGCGAGGGCCGTATTCAGAGCATCCTGATCCTGGTCGGTATCGCTGTTGGTGTGGCGGTCATCGTGTTTCTGACGGCGCTGATCACCGGCCTGCAATACAACATCATCGATCGCACACTGGGAACACAGGCGCACATCAGGGTGCAGTCACCAGACCAGATCAATCGCATTCTGCCGACCGCCAAGGGCGTCGTGCAGCTGATCCTGGAGTCGCCCCGCGCGCAGCGGCTGCGCTCGATCAACAACTGGCAGCAGGTGCGCGACGCACTGGACGTGCTGCCCGATGTAACCGCCGTGTCGCCAGTCATCTCGGGGCCCGCATTTGTCCGCCGCGGTGAGGCCGTGGCCTCGGTGGCGCTGGTCGGAATCGATGTTGACCGCTACACGAAGATCATTCCGCTGCGCGATGACATCATCGCCGGACACTTGCGTGTGGGCGCGGGAGACGCGGTCATCGGCAGCCAGCTCGCCCATGACCTTGGCGTGACTGTGGGTGACAAGCTGCGGCTGGACGCTGGCGGGGGCCGCGAAAGCGTGGTCAATATCGCCGGGATCTTCGAGCTGGGCGTGCGCGAACTGGATGCACGGTATGTATATCTGGACATGAAGCAGACCCAGTCCCTGCTCAACCTGCCGGGCGCGGCCACCGTGATTGATGTCACCGTGAAAGACATTTTCGGTGCTGATCAGGTCGCTGCACGCATCGCACGTCTCACGGGCATGAAAGCCGAGAGCTGGATGCAGACCAACAAGCAGTTGATGAATGCACTCGACTCGCAGCGTATGTCCACGCAGATGATCAGCTTCTTCGTTGCGGTGTCAGTCGCGCTGGGAATCGCCAGCGTGCTGTTCGTGAGCGTGATCCAGCGTACCCGCGAGATCGGCATCCTGCGTGCGATGGGCATCACCCGGAGGCAGATGCTTTGGGTATTCCTGCTGCAGGGTGGCGTGTTTGGCCTGCTCGGCTCCCTGATCGGGGGCCTGGTCGGGTATGGGCTGGTGTGGGCGTTCAACAACCTGGGACCGAGGCTATTCTACATTCCGGTTGCACCGACGCTGCTGCTGACCACGTCGCTGCTGGCCACCATCACCGGTATTGTCGCGGCGGCGATACCGGCCCGTCGCGCAGCGCGAATGGATCCGGTACAGGCCATCAGAAATGTCTGACCCCTCACCCGAGGTGCTGCGCCTGCACGGCTTGCGCAAGTCCTACAACATCGGCCTCGCAAATGAAGTGGAAGTCCTGCATGGCCTGGACCTGAGCCTGGCACGCAGCGATTTTGCCGCTTTGGTGGGAGCATCCGGTTCCGGCAAGAGCACCCTGCTCAATCTTGTCGGACTCCTGGACCGGCCTACCGCCGGTGAGCTGCTCCTGCTTGGCGAGCCGACCCGTGACATGGATGATGCACGGCGCACTGCACTGCGTGGCAACGCGATCGGCTTTGTGTTCCAGTTTCATCACCTGATCACTGCGTTCAGTGCGCTCGAGAACGTGCTGATGCCGCTGATGATTGCCCGGGGCAGACCTTCTGCCGCAGACACCGATCTGGCACGCAGCCTGCTGGCCGAGGTAGGCATGGACGCTTTCGCCGATCGCAAGACCAACCAGCTTTCCGGTGGGCAGCAGCAGCGCGTCGCGATTGCGCGTGCGCTGGTGGCACGGCCGGCGCTGCTGCTTGCCGACGAGCCCACGGGCAATCTGGACAGCCGTTCGTCCGAGGACGTATTCACGCTTTTTCGGAGATTCAATGAAAAACTCGGCTGCGCGGTGCTCCTGGTCACCCACGACGAACGCATATCGAGTGCCTGCGATCGGGTTGTGTCACTCGAGGACGGAAACATCGTGGCCGATGCGCGCAATGAACTGAAACACCCGCTGGTCTGATCCGGCCATCTCCGGAGCAGTCGCTCACTTGTTCAGCAGCTCGCGAAGGCCCCCGAACGGTTTGCCCGTTGCCGCTGCGGAAGGCTCGTCCGCAGCAAGTGTGCTGCCCTGCACATGATCAATATGGCGGGCGTGCTCGTTGTCATGGCAATAAACGCACAACAGCTCCCAGTTGCTGCCGTCCGGCGGGTTGTCGTCGTGATTGTGGTTGCGATGATGCACGGTCAGCTCGCGCAAGTTGCTGCGAGTGAACTCGCGGCCACAACGCCCGCACACCCACGGATACATCTTCAATGCCCGTTCGCGATAACCCTTGTCGCGCTGTTCGGCAGCATGACGTGCCTGCGCAACCACCTGGTCGAGCCTGTCCGGTTTCCGGGGTGCATGGTGATCGGTCATGCAGGAAAGTGTACGCCAGTCGTGCCCTGGCTACAGCATTGCCAATCGCTGGCGCATGAGCGTCGAGCGCCCCGAGCGAGGCGGCATCGGCAACCGCCGCGATTCGCCCTCACCCTGGTGCGGGCCGCGCTCACCCGATGATCTTTGCCAGCGGAGTGGATACCCGGGATTTCTGGTGTGTGCCGACAGCAATTGCCCTGCGCGAGATGTACAAGCGACAGGATTTTCCCTGACCCAGGTCAATGGATGAATGCCTTCCCACGAATACGCTTTGCCCCGCACGTCCAGAAGGCAACGCTACCGAGACTGACCGGGCACCGGTTCATGAAGCACAAAAGGCGCGGCAAGAACCCGGACTTCGCCGCAGGAGAGACGACAATGTCAATGCGAAAGATCATGTCATGGCTGACGCTGCTGGGAATGCTCCTGGCCGGAACAGCGCAGGCCAATACATCCAATCTGCCCAAGGCGGACGCCTACACCGCTACCGTCAATTTCACGCTCATGACAACCATCGGCGCATCCGGCATGGGCTTCCAGGGCGTTGGCGGTGCCATTGATGGCAAGCTCAACCCGACCCTTCACGTCCCCGCCAATGCCATCGTGCAGATCACGCTGATCGACGGGGATGGCTCGATGCACAACTTCGCCCTGCCGGACTTCAAGGTTCTTTCGGACGACGTGCGCGGCAAGGATGCCAGTACGGCTGTCTTTTTCAAGGCAGACAGGAACGGCGAGTTCGACTACTTCTGCGCCATACCGGGCCATCGTGCCGCCGGCATGGAGGGCAAACTCATCGTCGGCAAACCCATGAAGAAAGAGGCGAGCAAGGCGGCCGATATCAGCCGCGCCCCCGAAGACATGCCCGCACCGGTGGGCGACCGGGCACCACGACATCTTCAGTTCGAGCTGACCACCGAGGAAGTCGTCGGCAAACTCGATGACGACACCACCTTCACCTACTGGACATTCAATGGCAAGGTGCCCGGACCGATGTTGCGCGCGCGCGTCGGTGACACGATCACGGTCAGCCTGAGCAACGCCGCCAACAGTCGCATGAATCATTCGGTGGACATGCACGCGGTGACGGGCCCGGGCGGTGGCGCGGCAGTCATGCAGGTGCCGCCCGGGGAAACCCGCAGCTTCACCTTCAAGGCACTCAAGCCGGGCCTGTTCGTGTACCACTGCGCCACGCCCATGGTGGCCCAGCACATTGCCAACGGCATGTACGGCATGGTGCTGGTCGAGCCTGCCGGCGGCCTGCCCCGTGTCGACCACGAGTACTACATGATGCAGGGCGAGATCTATACCACCCAGCCGTTCAACACCCACGGTCACCTGCAGTTCGACGTCGCCAGGCTGCTGGCGGAACAGCCGACCTACCTGGTGTTCAATGGCGCCGTTGGCGCCCTGACCACCGATCACCCACTGACCGCGAAAGTCGGCGACACGGCACGCATCTATTTTGGTGTGGGTGGCCCCAACAAGACTTCCTCGTTCCATCTGATCGGCGAAATGTTCGACGACGCATGGAGCTGGGGCTCCCTGGCCAATGCCCCGGAGCACGACGTGCAGACCATCTCCGTACCGCCGGGCGGCGCCGTGGTCACGGATGTCCACTTCGAGGTGCCGGGCAAGTACATCCTGGTCGACCATGCGCTGTCACGCATGGAGAAGGGACTGGCTGGCTGGGTCAAGGTCAGTGGCGAAAAGCAACCGGCCATCTTTCATGCCGGCAAGTAGGTGATGAATGCCTGAGCACATGGCGGCGCTGGCGCAAGCCGCGCCGCCCTTTTTTGCCCGCCGGCAACACCAGGGCACATCGCATACCCACCCAAACACAGAGGACTGAAGTCATGACGGTTTCGGCATCCAATCCGTTGCACGCGAGTCTGGGCTGTCTGCTCCTGACATTCGGGATCAGCATGCCGATTCACGCCACCTCGCCCACCGAGGGCGTGCAACTCGACCTGCGCTACCGGGTCGAGCATGTTGACCAGAGCGGCTTTGCCAACAACGCACTGGCCTCGACGCTGCGCACGCGCCTGGGCTACCGCTTCGCCGATCACAATGGCTGGAGCGGACTGGTCTCGCTTCAGGACAACCGAGCAGTCGGCAACGACCGCTACAACAGCACACGCAACGGGCACAGCAACTATCCCGTGGTCGCCGACCCGCAGGACACCGAGCTTGACCAGGCCTATATCGAGTACAGCCGCGGCCAGTCGCTCGACTTCAGGCTGGGGCGTCAGGTCATCAAGCTCGACAACGACCGCTTCGTCGGCAATGTCGGCTTTCGTCAGCTGCAACAAAGCTTCGATGCCGCGCGCCTGCAGTTCGCGCCGACGTCCGGTCTGTCCATCGACTATGCCTATCTGACGCGTGTAAACCGCATATTCGGCGCGCACCACCCTGATCCTCTGCATGCAAGGCAGGACCTGGACACGCATCTGCTGAACGTGGCCTGGGTGCCGGCAGCGGGAAAGCTGGTGGCCTACGTGTACCTGATAGGCAATCAGTCGCTGCCTGCCACATCCCACCGCGATGCCGGCCTGCGCTGGACTGGCAAGGTGCGACCGCAGCAGCCGGTGCATTTCGAATATACCGTCGAGGCAGCCCGACAACACGCCTGGCGTGAGGGGACGCTGAAAGGCTCGCGCAACTACCTGCATGCGCAGGCCCGGCTGGTCACGCAAGCCTGGCAATGGACCGTCGGACAGGAACGATTGCAAGGCGACGGCAACAGTGCCCTGCAAACGCCTCTGGCAACCTTGCATGCGTTCAATGGCTGGGCCGACCGATTCCTGAGTACGCCACCCGACGGCCTTGCAGACAGCTACCTCGCCATCGGCTGGGCCGCGCCATGGGCAAAGCTCAGTGCTACCGGTCATCGTTTCACCGCCACCCACGGCAACCAGCACTATGGCGACGAGCTTGATCTGGCAGCCAGCAAGGCGTTCGACAAGCATCTGGCCGGCTCGCTTGCCCTGGCCGACTATCACAGCGATGCCTATGCCGGCGACACCCGCATCATCTGGCTGACGCTGGGCTACAGCCTCTGACCTGGGGTGCAGCGACTGGCTGTACACCGCCGCCGGCCATACACTTGCTCGGTGTACAGCCAGCAAGGGACCTGTCAATGCGAGCGGCCCGAGTCGCCTTTGTCATTGCGTCTGCATTTTTTCTGTTCGAGTTCGTCTGCCGGATCGAGCCCAGTCTGGCGACGAGCGCAATCAGCAGCTATCGCCACCTTTCCGCCGGTGGCTTCGGCACCCTTTCCAGTCTTTTCTTCTGGGTCTACGCACCCATGCAGATCGTCGTTGGCGTGCTGCTGGACCGATACGGAGCCAGACGCTTCATCATCCTCGGTCCGATCCTGTGTACCCTTGGCGTGTTGTTGTTTGCGCTGGGGGGCAATCTCGCCTGGGCTGGTATCGGTCGTGCCCTGACCGGCTTTGGCGCCGCGTTCGCGTTCGTTGCCGCACTCTGGGAGGTCAACCACTGGTTCCCTCCCAACCGTTTTGCCCTGCTCTCGGGCGGAGTGAATGCCATCGGCATGCTGGGAACGGCAGTTGGCGGCACGCTGCTTGCCGGCCTGATCGCGCACCATGGCTGGCAGCCGGTTTTCATCGGCACCGCCGCTGCCGGCCTGCTGATCGCGATCACCGCCGTGGCGTGGCTGCGTGAGCCTTCCTTCCCGGCCGAGAATGACAGCCGCGGCGCTATCGCACATGTGCGGGGCAACCTTGTCGCCGTCACCACCAATGGGCGGATCTGGATCATCGCCCTGATCGGCATGCTGTTCTACATGCCGGTGAATGTCTATGGTGGTTTGTGGGGCACCTCCGAGCTGATGACTGACCACCATCTGTCCGGTGTCGCTGCGCAAAGCGCCATCGCCATGATCTTCTGCGGCATGGCCGCAGGCAGCATCGCCGGCGGCTGGTTGTCTGACCGCCTCGGTCACCGCAAGTATCTTGTTTTCGGCGGTGCGCTGATGTGCGCCCTGGCGTATGCCACGGCCATCTACACCCGACCTCCGGCACTGATCGAGGCGTCGCTTCTGTTTGCTGCCGGGCTGTTCGGAGGGCTGCAGATGCTGGTGTTCGCGATGGCCAAGGAGTCGATGGCCAATGCCATGGCGGGTACCGTGGTCGCTTTCGTCAACATGCTCGGCATCGCTGGCGCACTGATATTTCAGCCCCTGCTCGGATTCCTCGTGGATTTGAGTGATGGAGGCTTTGCGCTTGCCATGAGTGCCGTGCCGGGCACGGTGGCAGTGGCCGCGCTGCTGATCCTGACGCTACCCGAATATCGCCATCCGGACCATGGCGCCGGCAGCCCTCCGAGCGGATTTCGCGAGCAACCAGACGCTGGCTGAGACTGTTCTGACTCCAGGCTCAACGATGCCTGGTTCGAATCTGGCGGGTATCAGGCCTGCCCATGATCCAGCTCGTTGTGAACAAGCACAATGCATTGCGAGGCAAATAGCATCCTCGGTCCGAGCGAGATCTTTTCCGCACCCAGGCGCTTCAAGGTGTTGAAACTCTTCTTCGGCATCGGAACATGATCGGTCAGCAAGAAGCAGGGATTGTCGGGAAATGTCTTGTTGCGCATGGGCACGCCCCTCTTGTCCATCACATACAAGGGATAGTCCTCGGCCAGTTCCTGCACCAGCTTCTCGAAACTCGTCGTGCGTACCGTGATGCCCGCCTCGACAGGCCGGCTTTCGTCCTTGCCCATGCCCACCGAGACATCCAGTGCGCGGGCGATCTTGTCCAGCCAGACCTGTTCGTGGAAGCCGCCGGGAACCTGCACCTCGTTCGAGTTGAAGCTTATGGTGCGCGAGTAGTCGGGACTTCGCTCAAGCACCAGGTAGACGAGCACATCCGTACGATGTGACTGTGCCAGGAAAATGGCGTTCATCAGTGTGTGGGCAAGAATCTCGGCATGAGCCTCCTTGCCGACCGTTGCCAGAAATGGCCGGCTCTCCACCGGCGCAGCCCGGGCCCTGAGCACAAAAAGACGCATAAAACCTGATCCTCACGCCAGACGGCCCCAACCGGGGAACGCATGGAAATTGAACGCAAAACCAGCCACAAGCAGCCACTATAACGCGCCGCATTGCGCGGCAGGATATCGGCCATGACAACACCGACAGGATGCTTGCAGCAAGCTTCCTGCCGGGCCTGAGGCGACCTGTCAGGCACCGCCTTGATCGGCGCGCGATGGAAGCTCGCGCATCGCCTCCTTCCAGGGTGGGCGCTTCCACTCGGGATGACCCTGCCAGACGGCCTTGAGTGCGCTGATCCACCGCCGATAGGCCGAAAGGGACGGAATGGCAGGCGTGTGACTCAGTTCGAAGTGGATGCCTGTGATCGGATCATTGAAAAACACCGCGTAGTACCCCGGTGTATACGTCGGGTATTCCGCCGGCGGATCGGTTACCTCGGCATCGCTTTGCAACAGAAAGTCTTTGTAGAAGGCATCAATCTCGCGTCGGCTTCTCGCCCACAGGGCAATGTGATGGATGCCGGTGGCGTGCTCCTTCGGATGCAGCTTGCCGCCGGACGTGGCGGGCTGAATACCTATGTAGCTGTGAAAAAACGGAAACCGTGCCATGTAGTAGGTTGAGCGGTAGCCGATATCAAGCGTCCAGAAACTCTTGTAGCCAAGCCAGCCGAACATCCTGTCAAAGAACGCGATCGACTTGTCATAGTCCAGCACTGAAAACTCGACGTGGTGTATGCCTTTCCATCTCATTTCACATCATCCAGGTATTGATGACAGTACGCAGCGTTTGCCGCCGCCGGCATCCTGCGAGCAAACTCCGGCATGTCTCCTGCCGCGTTCACCGGGACCTGCTGGCCCGCACGCTCACCGGATTCCGCATCAGGCCCCGCTGAGGTCAGGAAAATCGCCAGGCACCGGCAAGGCCTCGGCAGCAATCGTGTTGGCACTTTTTGCGTCGGTGCGGTCATGCGCTGCGGCCGCCGCCCGTTGCGCCGCCTTGTGAGGCGCGTGCCAGCATTGGTCGGGTTGATAGTATGACGGCGCATCGGCCCAGCGCCGATCACCGGACTTGGCCACCGCCGGGATCTCCTTGCACCCGACCTGCGGCATGGCTGACAACGGCAGCCACCATCCCGCCTTGGCATCCGCATCGATACAGACAAAGTCATGCTGCGCGCTGGCCATGGTGTCGAATTCGCGCGTACAGCGCGCCCCGAGCTGGCGCAGGGTGATCGGATCCATGCGCAGGACCAGGCCACGGGTGTGAATGCGTGCCATCAGTTTTGCTTTCCGATAAAAGGAACACAATGCCTGCTGCCGCAAAATGCCGCAAGGGCTGGCGCAGGCACGGCTCGCGAATATCGTCTTGCCCGCGGGACGGGTTGGATTCCGGTGCCGACGCCCGACGCCAGGGGCTGTCGATCAGATGGCCATCCCGGACTGGAAGGCCAGGCAGACGCAGATTGCCGATGCACCCGGGCGCGCGCTCCGGACGGCGTGCTGCCCATGCCGGCCTGTGCGGCTAAACCACTTCCCCGGCAGCCTGCCCGCTGGCCCATGCCCACTGGAAGTTGTAGCCGCCAAGCCAGCCGGTGACATCCACCACCTCGCCTATGAAGTACAGCCCCGGCACATGCATGGACTGCATGGTGCGCGAGGACAGCCCGTTCGTGTCGACACCGCCCAGGGTAACCTCGGCGGTGCGGTAGCCTTCCGTGCCGCTCGCCACAAAAGGCCAATCATTGAGCCGGGCGCCGATGGCCGCCAATTCCTTCGGACTGAACTGGCGCATCGGTCGGCTGTCCAGCCAGATTTCGCACAAACGCTGCGCGAAGCGCTTGGGCAGAAGTTCGGACAATACGTTCTTCAACTCCATGTCCGGTCGAGCATGACGCTGGGTGTGCAACCATTCGCCAGCGTCGCTGCCCGGCAGAAGGTCGACGCTGAGCTCGTCACCGGGTTGCCAGTACGAGGATATCTGCAGAATGGCAGGCCCGCTCAGGCCCCGATGCGTAAACAGCATGCCTGCGCGAAACTGTTGCGAGCCTGCACGCGTTTCCACCTGGGGAAGTGCGACACCGGCCAGGTCCTGATAGCGTTCCTGGTGTTTGCCACTGAGCGTCAGTGGCACCAGGCCGGCGCGCAATGGGCGCACCTCGTGGCCGAACTGTCTGGCGATGTCATAGCCAAAACCGCTCGCGCCCATGCTGGGGATGGACAAGCCACCACTGGCGATCACCAGTGACTGCGCATGTACCTCGCCGTGTTCGGTACGCGCGCTGAAACCCGTATCGGAGCGACGCAGATCCTTGACGCCAAAGCCGGTCTCGACGCGCACGCCCGCCGCCGCGCACTCGTCCAGCAACATGCGCACGATGAGCTTGGACGAGACATCACAAAACAGCTGGCCCAGTTCCTTCTCGTGATAGGCAATACCGTGCTTTTCAACCAGCTCAATGAAATCGGTCGGCGTATAACGCGCCAGCGCGGACTTGGCGAAATGCGGATTGGCAGAGAGGTAGTTGGCTGGGGTGACACCCAGATTGGTGAAATTGCAGCGCCCGCCACCCGACATCAGTATTTTCTTGCCGACCTTGTTGGCGTGCTCGGCCACCAGCACCCGGCGCCCGCGCTGCCCCGCCACGATGGCGCACATCAGGCCGGCTGCGCCGCCACCGACAACAAGTACGTCCACCTTCATGCTACCGGCATCCATGGTGCTTCTCGAGTCGAATGCAATTTCGCGGCATTTTCCGCCATGCGGCCGGAGATCACCGGTCCTGGTGCGCTTGCCGGCGGATACTGAGCGCAAGGCCTGACGCTTGTCTTGTGACACTGCCTCATTGACTTTCGCGATGCACACAACCGAAGTAGATCATGGCGTGGCTGCCTCCGGCGGATTGCGCAGACACGTGGAGTCTGAGCTCCTGCGGGTCAGCGGTGAGGGTCTCGCGAAATTTCCATCCGCTCCGCTGCAATCGCTCATCCGCGAATGCTTCGGCCACATCAGGTCGGGATATTTCCGGGAAGACTGAATGCCGTCGCCCATCGACAACTATCTCGATGGTCTGGGCGGGGCCCTCATCCAGAGACGCTGCCCACCCTTCGAGGCAGAGTTCCCCGGCGACCAGTGAGCACCGGTCAAGCCAACCTGTTACGCCTTTTCTGACGTTTTTCAGGATGCTCAGGTCGTGATCTCTATTGCACGGCACGAGGTGCAGGTCCTGCTCATTGGCCAGGGCACGTGGCATATGGAATACGGGATGCCCCGGGCCCGTGACCCGCTCGATGGCATCCCGAACGAAAGCGTCATCAACGCACGCGGTGCCATAGATACGCGAATCTAGCTGCCGGCATTCACTCTCGGTCGTATAGACGAAACCCGGCTCCGAACGCGCCTTCACGGTCGCGGCCGTGGCCAGCGGTTTTGTACTGAAAGCCAGCACCCCACCCGGCCGCAACAAGGAGAACAGGACGCGCAGCCACTGGTGAAAAAGGCCCTCGGGCAAATGGGAGAACAATGACGCGACCCAGATGATGTCGAATGAATCATTGCAATTGAAAGCAGATGGATCGGGACACGAATTCAGGCACTGAACCGCGAACCTCTTGGCGACGAAATCAAGCGCTTCCTGCTGGATTTCGGCACCCGTTATCCGGAAGCGGCTCCGATCGAGGACCAGAAAACGAGTGAGGCGGCCGAATCCGCAGGCAAAATCCAGAACCTTGACCCTTTCCCTATCCTGGAAAAGCAATCCGGCGATCTGACTGAAGGTATTGAACTGCTGCGCGCCTACGCTGAAATACTGTGATATTGCCGCATGCGCATCCGTATGCTCCTGCAAGGAGTGCTGGAGCATCTGGTCGTGGGGATGAATATCAGTAACGAAGCACTTGTGATCGCCGTGCCCGGTGGTTGCCAGGCAACTGCGCAGTACCGCTCGCTTGAATTCGACATCGTTGAGTGCGGCTTTCAGTTCAACCGACATTGACTGTTTCTCTGTGGACCACAGTTGGCTCCTTTTCCCTGCCACCAGGGCTGCATGCGCATGGTATCCGGGATGTACCCTCTCATGTCAGGGACCAGATTCCGCCAGATGACACGCTGCCGGCGGTATCATGTGCCTTTGCGGACAAACTGACTCCAGGGAATGCAAACATGGCAAAAGCGAATCCGCTGCAGAAACAGCTGCTGAAGGCGGGCCTGGTCAAGAAATCCCGGGTGGCCGAAGTGGCGCGTGAGCAGAACAAGGCGAGGCACGCCAAGGGACCTGCCAAGCCAACCGAAGCCCAGCTGCAGGCACAGCGAGCACGCGATGCAAAGGCAGAGCGGGATCGGGCACTGGCGGCAGAACACAAGGCCAGGGCAAGAGCCGCTGAACTCGCTGCCCAGGCACGCCAGATCATCACCGACAAGAAGGTGCCGCGCTCCGGAGAAGTCGAATACCGATTTACCGTCGACGGGGCCATCCGTACCCTTCTGGTAAGCGAAAATCAGCGCAAAATGCTGGCCAGCGGAGCGTTGGTCATTGCCCGCCTCGGTGACAGTTTCGAGCTGCTGCCAACAGCGGCCGGCAACAAGATACGCGAACGCGATCCAGACTTGATCGTGCTGGATCATGGCCAGGACACCGATTCGGTGTCGTCCGGCGAGAACCCGGATGACGATGCCTACTACGCGCAGTTCGAGGTACCCGACGACCTCGACTGGTGAATGCCGGATACCGACTGTACTGTTGACTCGGACTGCCACGGCCGGTGGCGCGCCGCACGGGAAGCCTCGCCCGTGAAAGCTCGGCGAGGATGACGCCTGGCGGCAGCGTGCCTACTCCGCGGCTACCCAGTCCACGGTCAACGAGAATGCGCCTTCACGTTGGTCTGCAATCAGCAGACCGATCTCGCGCACGCGAGATGAGTCCAGCGCGATGTCCTGCAGTGGTGTGCCCCGCACCGTGGGCTTCAGGCTGGCCAGCGGTACGCGCACCTCGACCCATTTGTCCGCCGTGGTCTCGAAGCTGGCGCCGAAAGAGACCGGCATGCCGCGGTGGCGTGCGTCTGTGGCCAATCGCAACTGGTAGCGGCGGCCGTCGCCACGCACGCGAAGAACCAGACTGCTGACCTCACTCAGATCAAAATCGCGGCCCACGCTGCGCACCGAGGAAAAGCCACCGTTATTGGCCAGCGACAGTTCTCCGCTGAATGTGAGGGTGCCATCTGACAGAACCGGGCTGCCCTGTGAATGACCGCCCATGACGCCATCATTCACTGCAATCCAGCGCGGCTCCCCGGCCGTATTGTTGAAATTCATCAAGGTACGCATGAAGGCTTCCGGTTGCGAGGCACTGAGTGCTGGTGGCAGGACACCGAGCAGCAGAACAAGCATGCCAATTGGACGACTCATTGTGCTGTCTCCAGGTCCGCCGTGGAAGCGCCGGGCACTGCATGACCCGCATGCCCGGCTGCCACCCTGTCAATGGGTTGCCGATCGGCTGTCGAACAACAGCACCGGGTGTGCCCGGTTCAGCGCAGCAACATAGACAACCGTGTTGGATCCGTGAGCGAACGACCGGCGGCGCGCGGCCAGCGGGAACTTGTCGCCGGCAAACCCCACTTCAATTTCGCCATCGGCATGCTCGATCCGCACCGGTTGGCCCATCTCGCCGTAGCGCACCGATCCCAGCGATCGAGTTTTTCCACCCATACGAAATCTGCCTGAAACTGCGGTACTGCCGGGAGCCAGATTGGCCAGGCGCAGCACGGCGGGGTCATCCGCCTTGCCGGGACGCATCATGGTCATGTGCGACAGGATGCGATATCCATCAACCTGCCTGATGTCGATGCCACCCAGTGCCACCCGCAAGCGTGACCACAGGCTGCGCTTTGACGATTTCATGCGCACTCCGTACAAGGCCATTCCGTAATGGCGATCGGCCGCGATTCCGTATGTAAATCGCGCGACCAGATGATCTGCTGCGCGCAGCTCGAAACGATATCGGCCGGGAGTGAGATCAAGCATGGGACTCAGGCTGTCGCTTGCCAGCGTCAGTGTGCGGCATGCCTTGTCGGCGTCACGGCAAAGGCGAAGGTCGAGGGTCCCGGATCGCTGTACAAGATTGGCGATGCGAAGCCGAGCGTGAACAGCGCCAGCGCACGCCTGGGCTGCCGGCATGAGCGCCAGCATCAGCAGCGCGCTCCAGTATCGTTTCTGCAGCGAGTGTGAATGGCGTGTCATGACGCGTCGTCCGATTCCGTGCTCACACGCCGCAGCAGCGCAGGTCGCCCCACGAGTACTGCCACGCCCAGGGCGAGAAGAATACCCAGCGACACGGGCTCCGTCAGCGCCAATCGGACAAGCAGAAACAGACCGATGACAGCACCAACACCTGCGCCGACCAGAGGTACCCATCGCCATGCCTGTATCTCGTGATAGCAGATGAGATTGACAACGATGAACGTACCAAGAAACACCAGGCTTGCTGCCTCCACCAGTGACGACAGGGAACCCATCACGGCAAGCAGAATTGCCACCAGGCCGATCAGCACGATCGGCCGGTCCGGCACTCCGAAGCGGTTGCTGTGATCGAACCATTGCGGCAATTCGCCACTCCGGGCTATGCGCTGGGCAAGCTTGCCGGTGGAGAACAATGTGGAGTTGATCGCAGCCGCCGTGGCGAAGGTGGCCGCCGTGGTCAGCGCCACCAGACCCGGGAGACCCCAGGCCCGCTGCGCTGCCACGCTCAGGGCGACCTGCTTCTGCTCGACCATGCTCAGGGCTCCTGCAAGCATGGTCGCGCCCAGGGTCACGGCCACATAGACAAGGACCACGAATATCGCAGCCGAAAGCAGCACCGGGATGAAGGTCTTCTCGCCATTCCTGATCTCGTCGTACTCGTAAGTCAGCAATTGGAAGCCTTCATAGGAAATGAAGATCGCCGCCGCACCGACAAGGGCACTCCAGGGAGCACGCGGCTGTATGCCGGAAAGAAGTTGCAGACGGTCCCAGTGGCCAAGGCCCCAGGCCGATAGCGCGACCAGGACCAGCAGGTTGCCGGACACGATGATCACCTCGACCATGGTCATCTTGCCCAGCCCGGCGAGGTTGAGACCGATCAGACCGATACCTGCGGCAATCGCCAGGCCACGGATCAACAGTTCCCCGCCCGCAAAGGCATAGGCGAGGTAATGGCCAAACGCGTACGCGTACACGGAGATGGTCAGGGTATAGCCGATGATCAGCAACCAGGAGACACTGCCGGCGACGCCCCTCCTGTCCAGCTGTTCGAGAAACTCGAAGGCACCGCCCGACTTGCCGAACTTCACGGACAGCCTGGCGTAGCTGAAGGCGGTGATCACCGCAACCAGCCCGGCGATGACGAAGCTCAGCCAGGCCCATTGCGCCGCGGCCGCAATGACCACGCCCAGGGCAACATAGATGCCGCCGCCGACCATGCCGCCAGCAGCAAGGGACCAGACGCGGACCGGCCCGAGCGATTTGGAATCGTCAGACATGCAGGGTACGGCGCCTCGATGTGGCAGAAAGGAAAACCACCCCGACATTGTACGTACACGGCTCTGAACAGTACTGGAAGGCGTGGCAGCGGGCGTGTCTTCCGGGTTGAATTGAACAGGGCCTGGCCCGCACCAGCAGCATCAGGATTCGGCGAGGGCCTCCGGGTTTGCCCGTGCAGGCCGCAAACGGCCATGCCACGCGTCGGCAAACACCTGCCGGGTCCACATGCGCGCATCGTCCAGCCAGGCGTATATGCAAGGCAGCGCGATCAGCGTCACCAGGGTTGAAAACAGCAGCCCCCCGGCAATGGCGCGTGCCATCGGATAATACGGCGGACCATTGCTCCAGGCCTGGGTTCCGGCAAGACTCAAGGGCAGCATGCCCAGAATCGCCGTGGCCATGGTCATCATGATGGGGCGCAGGCGGTCCTGCGCTCCTTCCACCAGCGCCTGGGCGCGAGGCACGCCTGACAACCTCAGATGATTGATATGCACAATCATGACGATGCCGTTGTTCACCACCACGCCCATGAGGATGAGAATGCCGATGGCGGCCATGATCGAGAACACCGTCCCGGTGAGCCAGAAGAGCCAGAAAACACCAAATACCGAAAACAGGAAGGTCGTCAGGATGGCTGCCGGAAACACCAGGGACTCGAACATGGCGCACATCACCACATACACCAGCACCAGTGCGATAAGGGTATTGAACAGCATCTGCTTGCCTGCGCCCTGGTCTCGACTGAAGGCCTTGCCGAAGGAATAGCCATAGCCCGGTGGCAGGCTGACGGTCTGCATGACCTTGTCAATCGCGCTACGCGCCTCGGGAAGGGTCTTGTCCTTCGCCAGGTTGGCGACGATCTTCAGCGATGTGCGCCGGTCATTGCGCTGAATGCTGTTCGGCGAGTTGGACGTGCGCACCTTGAGCATGGACATCAGGGGCACCCTGCTGCCGTCGGCTGCGGTCAGGCTGAAGCCTGCGATCTGATCGAGACTTTGTGTGTCGGCATTGCCGAAGCGCAGCCATACCGGTAGCTCGCGATCGCCGGACCTGAATTCGTGCAGCGGCATGCCACGCAATGCAATGGCCAGATAGTTGCCCACCTCGCTGGCGTCGAACCCGTAGTTGCGGGCGCGGATGCGATCGACGTGGATGCTCGCTTCATGGCTGGCGTCGCTCTGGTCGGTGTGCACATCGCGCAGTTCGGCCTGATGCGACAGCACCGGTACCACGCTGGCCGCCACGTCACTCAGCTGCTGGCGCGAGTCGCCGGTGAGGTACAGCGCAATGCCGTCGCTGTCGCCACCTTGAAAATCGAAACTGACCTTGCCCACAGCGAGCTTGGGCAGACCCTTGCGGATCGCTTCCATGATCTCATGAGAGCTCTTGTGTGCCTGCTCACCCGTGGTCAGCAGAATACTGGTCTGGGCGTTGCCCTGCTCGTCCCAGTAGCTGTAGAGCGAATCAATCTCGAACCTTGCCTTGTTCTTGTCCAGATAGTTTTCCACCTTGACGATGGATGGCGTCAACTGGCGCAACTGATAGTTGGCATTCAACTGGTAGCTCAGGCGCAGTTGACGGGACTCGCCGTCATCAAACATGTCGACTTTGGTCTGGGTCATGACAAAGATGCTTGAAGCCAGGAGCAGCAACAGGCCAAACCCGGTCCAGCGGGGATGGCGCAAGGTCCAGCTCACCAGATTGCCGTAGCGCGAGCGCATGCGGGTGATCATCGAATCCTGCCCGATGAAGCGGGGCGCCGGAAGTCTCGCCGCGCACATGGGTACCAGACTGACCGCGACCAGCCACGACGCCAGGTGCGCAATGGACATGGCAATGGCAACCTGTGCCAGGAAGATGGAAATATCGTTGGCCTCGCCAAAAATGTTGGGCAGGAACACCACAATGCTGGTGAAGGTTCCGGCAGCGATTGCAATGCCGACTGCCTGCGTGCCGTGGATGGCGGCGTACCACGGCCGATCGGGGAACTTCTCGCGCCAGTGGTAGATGCTTTCAACCACCACCACGGCGTTGTCGACAAGCATGCCGGTTGCCAGCAGCAGGCCCATCATCGACAGGACGTTGAGACTGACACCGAGGAAATACATGCAGCCCAGGGTGATGGCATAGGAAAGCGGTATGGCCAGCGACACCATCAGTGTCGAAGGCCAGTCACGCAGAAAGAAGAACAGCACCAGGACGGCGAGTCCGGTTCCCAGCAGTCCGGAATGACCCAGCTCGCGCAGGGAAGTGGTGACACTCTCGGCCTGGCTCTGCATGACGTAGACGCGCAGACCCTGCATTTGCGGGTCCTGGCGTATCTGCTCCACTTCATTCATTACCGCGGTGCCCACCGCCACCAGGTTGGCGGTGCGCTCGCGGTAGATGTTCACCCCAATCGCGGGTTTGCCGTCGAGTCGACGTGCATAGTCAAGCCGTTCTGGCTGAATGCGGACGCTGGCAATGTCGCCCAGCACCAGGCCTTGCTTGTTGATCGGCAGGGATCGGATCGAATCCAGTGAAGACCAGTCACCTTGCGGCTGCACGCGATAGCGCAGCCCGCCCTCGCTGACCTGACCGGCGGACACGGCGAAATTGGCCTGCTTCAGACGCTGGTAAAGACTATCCAGACGAATGCCGTGGGCATTCAGTCGGTCGGACGAAATCTCGATCTGGACCTCGGGCCGTCCGATACCCTGGATCTCGACCTTGGCCACGCCCGGAATACGTTCCAGCGGCCTTTTCAGATGCCGCTCGAGCATGTCGTACGCGGTGGCCACATTGCCCGACTGCCCGGACAGGCGCAGTTGCAGGATGGGTGCATCATTGGTCGAGAACTTCTGCACAAAATAGCGCTGTACGTCACCGGGCAACTGGTCGCGAATGGCATCGATCTTTTCGCGGGCCTGGACCGCCTTGATCGCGATATCAACATTCCAGTCAAACTCCATGAACACGCTGGCGCTGTCGGCAGCGGATGTCGATTGCATGCGCTTGACGCCAGGCAGGGTGGCCAGTGCCTCCTCGACCGGCCGGGTGATGGTGCGTTCCACCTCCCCGGGGCTGGAACCGGGGTATGGAATCTGCACAAACAGGAACGGCGCATCAATTGCCGGAAACTGCTCCAGCGGCAGGCGCGTCGCCGCCAGCAGCCCGATGACCGTCATCGACACAAACAGCATGATGATGGTAATGGGTCGCTTCAGACTCAGTTCGGCCAGATTCATGCGGAAGTCCCCGCAATCGTCTCTGCCCGCGCGCCGGCGCCTTCCGGTTCAACCAGTGACTGGCTTCGACGCGCACCTCTTGCCGTGTACCAGGCGTCGGCACGACGATCCAGCAGATCGTAGACCACCGGAATGACCAGTAGGGTCAGCAAGGTGGACACCGCCAGGCCGCCAATGACGGTGATCGCCATGGGCGCCCGTACCTCCGCGCCCTCACCGACGCCGATCGCCAGCGGCAGGAAGCCGATCAGGGTACACAGCGTGGTCATCACGATCGGGCGCAGCCGGGATTCGGCTGCCTGCGCAATCGCGTCCAGCTTGGCCACACCCTGCTCGCGCAGCTGGTTGACCCGGTCAACCAGCACGATCGCGTTCTTGACCACGATGCCGACCAGCATGATCAGGCCTATGAAGACCACGACCGACAGACTGGAGCCGGTGAGTTTCAGCGCGGCGATGGCGCCGACGGCGGCAAGCGGAATGGAGAACATGATCACCAGCGGGTGCAGCAGTGACTCGAACTGCGAGGCCATCACCAGGTACACCAGGAAAATCGCAAGCGCCAGCGCAAACAGCAATGAGTTGACCGAGTCATGCAGCTCTTCACTCTGCCCGCCGATGCTGGCGCTGACGCCCGCTGCCAGCGGATGCGCGGAGATCAGGGACCTGACTTCGGCGACAGCGCTGGCCAGATCACCATGGCTCAGGCCCGCCGAGACGATGGCCACACGTTCCTGGCTGATGCGATGGATTTCACTGGGCCCTTCGGTGGCAACGATATTGGCCACGGCGGAAAGGCGAATGGGCGTACCGGCAGCCTGGATGGACCCGCGGGTACCGTCAGCACCGGCATCGAGTCCGTCGGCATCGGTGACCATGCCTGTCGCGCTGCCGCCACTGCCGACGTAGCCCACGACAAGGTTACGGATGGCGTCCAGCGAGTTCCTGTCATCGGGGCGGGCACGCACCAGGACATCCACCTTGAGATCGCGGACGTTGTAGCGGGTGGCTACCTCGCCCTTGACCCTGTCCACCACGCGATCGGCGATCTGCCGCGATGTCAGACCCAGCGCGGCGGCGCGGGCCTGGTCAAAATGGATTCGAATCTCCGGGTAACCGCCGGACACGGTGGACTCGATATCGGTGAATCGCGGTGATTTCTGCATAAGGCCAGTCAGTCGCTCGCCCGCCTGACGCAGCGCATCCAGGTCGTAGCCATGCAATTCCACCTCCAGCGGGGCGGCAAAGCTGAACAGGCGCGGACGCGAAAACTTGACCTCGACATTCGGGTAGTCGCGCAGCGATGCGCGCAGGCGCCGGATCTCGGCGGCCTCCGCGGATGTGTCGGCACCGGCCTTGAGCGCCACCGACAAGTGCGCAATATTCTCGCCCGACTCGGTGGGGTTGGCATCCAGGCGGGTGCCGTTGCCGGCAACGCCGTAGATCGATGCCACCTGCGGGTCACCGGCATGTTGCAGAGCCAGTGTGCGCACCAGTTTGTCCGTGCTGGCCAGAGGCGTGCCCGGAGGCAGGATTGCCGTCATTTCGAAGCGGTTCTGTGCCAGCGGCGGAATCAGATCCATGCCCAGTGTCGGCAACAGGGCCAGGCTTGCGAGCAGCAGACCAGCGGCCGTAGTCAGTACCCGCCAGGGGTGGGCCAGCGCGCGCGGCAGCAGTCGATGATAGCGGCGTGCCAGCCAGGCGTAGGGTCGCATGACGCCCTGACCAGCAAAGCCCAGGATGCGGCCCAGAACCCGACCGAGGAATGCGAAGGAACGCAACCAGACCCAGGTCCATGCCCGTGGCAAGACACCCAGCAGGCCATGCGGCTCGGGCGTCTGCGACTCTTCCTGGTAGGCCAGCGGCGACCGGCCTTTCAGCGCCGCCAGCATCGGTATCAGGGTCATGGCCACCAGTAGCGAGATCAGCATGGCGAAACTGATGGTCAGGGCCTGGTCACGGAACAGCTGTCCGGCCACGCCACGCACGAAGACCAGCGGAAAGAATACTGCCACGGTAGTGAGTGTCGAGGCGGTGACGGCCATGCCCACCCCGCCGGCACCGCGGATCGCCGCCTGCAGGATGGACGCACCGTTCTCGCGCTCACGCGCGATGTTCTCCAGCACCACGATCGAATCATCGACCACCATGCCGGTAGCAAGCGCCAGCCCGCCCAGCGACATCACGTTCAGCGACAGGCCGAACTGGTCCATGAAGAAGAACGTGGTGACAAGGGAGACCGGCAAGGACAGGGAAACGATGAAAGTGCTCCAGCCATGGCCGAGAAAAAAGAAGATGATCAGGATCGCCAGCACACCGCCAATCAGGGCGTCGTTGCGAACTTCATCAAGCGCATGGCGGATGAATACCGATTGGTCCTCGATCGTGGTGAGTGTGGATCCACGCGGCAGCTGCGTGTCGATCTTTGCCAATGCGTCGCGTACGCGCCCGGCCACCGCTACGGTATTGGCGTCGCCTTCCTTGTAGATCGCCAGTTCGATCGCTTCGCGGCCATCAATGCGCACCACGCCCTGACGCTCCTTGAAACCCTGTTTCACCGTGGCGATGTCGCCAAGCCGGACCGGCACCCCGTGGTCAACCGTGATCAGAAGCTGGCGCATCTGGTCCAGGTTCTGAAACTGGTTCACTGTTCTGACCAGAAATCGCTGATTGCCCTGGTCTACCCGGCCACCGGACAGGTTGACGTTCTCCTTGCTCAGACGGTCAGCCACCGCGCTGACCTCGATGCCAAGGCGAGCCAGCTTCTGCTGATCGATATCGACCTGGACCTCATCCTCCAGGCCACCGCCGGTCTTGACCGCCGCTACACCTTCGATCGGCTCCAGCCGCTTTTTCAATTCCTCGTCGGCAAAGCGGCGCAGGCGCTTGAGCGATCCCTGGTCGGTGGCTGCAGACTTGTCGCTGAGACCCAGACGGATAATCGGGTCATTGGACGGATTGAATCGCAGCAGCAATGGCCGCCGTGCCTGCTGCGGTAGCGTGAGGGTATCGAGCTTGTCGCGCACGTCCAGGCTGGCCATGTCCATGTCGGTGCCCCAGGCAAACTCCAGGATCACGTCGGACTGCCCCGAATGGGATACGGAATGGACCTTGCGCACGTTCTTGACCACGCCCATGGCCTCTTCCACCGGGCGGGTCACCAGCTTCTCCATTTCCAGCGGTGCTGCACCCGGATATTCGGTGCGCACGGTCAGCGTCGGATAGGCCAGATCAGGCAGAAGGTTGACCTTCAGGCCGGACAATCCGATCAGGCCAAACAGCACCAGGGTAAGCGTCAGCATGCCGATCGTGACGCGTCGGCGGGTGGCAAATTCGGGCAGACTCATGAATGCGCGCTCGCCTGGCTGGAGGTCTCCGCGGGCGCGCCGTCGATGATCTGCACGGCGGCGCCGTCCCGTACCGCATTGCGACCCAGCGTGATGACCCGGTCGCCCGGCTTCAGGCCATCGCGGATCTCCACTTGCGAATCGCTGCTGTAGCCCAGTTTGACGGTGCGGCGGTGGGCCACCAGATACGGCGTGGTGGCCTTGTGCTCGGCTGCCATGGCATCGCCCGGCATCGGCTTGGGCATGCTCACGGGAGCCGGTTCGCCCGGCTCCACGACAAATACCGCCGTTTCTCCATCCTCTTCCACCAGGGCGCTGCGCGGGATCACCAACGCATCACGCCGTCGGTCGTGCACGATGCGCAAGCGCGCAAACATGCCCGGCCGCAAGCTGCCATCGGGATCGGAGAATTCGGTAGTGACGCGGAAGGTGCCGGTACCGGCATCGATGACCGGCGCGACCCGCGCCACCTTGCCCTCGAAATGCCTGCCGGGCAACGCGTCCACCGCCAGGCCCACGGTCTGATCGACCTTGAGCGTACCCAGTTCGCTCTCGGGTACGTTGAGCACCGCCTGCAGCGGACGCATGTCGACAATGTGGAACAGCTTGTCGTTCTGCTTGACCGGATTGCCGAGTTTCACCTCCCGGCGCGAGATGACGCCGGCTATGGGAGCAATGATGCGGGTGTAGGACAAGCGCACACGCGCGCCCTGGTAGGCAGCACGCTGGCTTTCGTACTCGTAGCGCGCCTGGTCGTAGTCCCGCTGCGGAATCAGATGGCGCGTGATTGAACGCTTGGCATAGTCGTAATTGGCCTTGGCCTTGCGCATCAATGCGCCGCTCTGCTCCATCTCGGCCCGCGCATCGCGGTCATCAAGCTGCGCCAGTACCTGGCCCTGGGTTACCTGCATGCCCTCCTCGGCCGAGATCTTCAGCAACACGCCGCTGGTCTTGGCCACCACGTCAGCCTCGGCGACGGCTTCAAGGGTTGCCGTGCCGGTGAAACTGGCGTCCATCGGAGCACGGCTGACCACGGCCGCCTCGACAGGGATGCGGGTCACCGCTGCATCGGCATCCTTGCTGCCCTTGTTGCTGCAGGCGCTGAGCAGCAGACAGGCTGCAAGCAAGACAGCACTTGCCATGTGAACGGCAAAGCGCGGCTGGTTGGAGATTGGAGAAGTCATGGCGCAGGCCCACTAAGTTGGTGTGCTGGTATGGTAGTACACCACCTCATTAGAACGCAAGAGCGCCGTTTGCTCTTGTCGACCGTGCCGGAATTGCCGGGACAGGCCAACGGATGCGCCCCCAGGCACGCCCTTCTGCCGACGATCGGGGTTGCCCGGAGCGCCCAAATCCCCCGGATCCACATCAGCGTCTGCCCGGGCACCCTGCCTGGGATAGATGGATAGTCGGGGTGCTCGCCCCGTCACGGACACGGCTCGGGAGCGACCGGACATCGACGGGGAAGCGCAGCGTGCTGCTGCCCCGCCAGAGTCCGGTCACCCCGGGGATATCACACCGTGCGGCGTGCCAGGCTCACGGATGCGGCGGGCAATGAGCGTCGCGCCGCCTGGTGCTGCAACCGTCTCGATTCAGCCGTCGCTGTCCCGCACGACCGGCAGCTCGATGTAGCTGGCATGCTGCGGCGAATGATAGATGCGCTGCGTGGCCTTCTGGTAGTCGCCCGGTTCGGCCTTGAGAATGTTGGGCACGAAGGTCTGCGGATTGCGATCATAGAGCGGGAACCAGCTTGACTGCACCTGCACCATGATTCGGTGTCCGGGCTTGAAGACGTGATTGGCCGTTGGCAGCGCAAAACTGTACGCCAGCGGCGTGTCGCTCTCGATCGCGTGTGCTTCCCCATACCCCTGCCTGTAGCGTCCGCGCAGAATGTCCATGGACACGGGTAGCTGGTAACCGCCCATCGCCGGCTGCGATGGAACCTGGTCCGGATACACGTCGATCAGCTTCACCACCCAGTCGCTGTCGCTGCCGCTGGTGGAGGCCACGAGGTGCACCTGGGGTTCGCCACTGATTCTGAGCGGTCGGTCCAGCACGGCCGTCTGGTAGACCATGACGTCGGTCCGGCCCGAGGCCCAGCGCTGATCGTCCACCAGCCACTGCGGCCAGGTCAGGCCATTGTCGTAGCCGATCGGCTGGATCGGACGGGCTCGGAACGGTACCGGCTTGGCTGGATCGGAGATATATTCGTCATGCCCGCTTGCTGCAGCAGACGGTTTTTCAAAGCCAAGCGCATGGTCGGCTCGCAGGTACAAGGCGGCCTTGTCGATGCTGCAGCCACTGCGACAACCTGAAGGCCATGCATCAAGTTTCTGCCAATGGTCGGCACCGGTGACATAGGCGTTGACCGGAGCAACACCCATCGCAGGACCGTCGCTCTTCAAGTAGTGGGCAAGGAAGGGCCGCAGGATCTCCTGACGAAAATACTTTGCCGTGTCGCTACCGAACTGCAATGCGCCCAGTGAGCGGCCGTCGCCGATTTCCTGGCCGTGATGCCAGGGGCCCAGGACAAGATAGACCTTGTTGTTGTCTGTGTCCTTGGGCTCGATTGCCTTGTACACGGCGATGGCGCCATAGATGTCCTCCTGGTCCCACAGGCTGTCCACCAGCATCACCGGCACCTTCAGCGGTTGCGCGGCCAGGATGCGGTCCATGGCCTGGTCCTGCCAGAAGGCGTCATAGGCAGGATGGGCCAGAATCTTCCGCCAGAACCCGAGCTGCTGCATGCCATGCGAGCGCGCCAGCGCATCCGCCGAACCGGCCTGCATGTAGAGGTCATAGTCGTCGTGGTAACCGCTCCACCATTTGAAGTGGTTGTCGCGGCTGGCAGTCTGCTCGTACATGTACGGCATGTTCTGCTGGCGAAAGGCACCGTGGTGGTACCAGTCGTCACCCATCCAGCCATCAACCATGGGATTCATCGGCACCGACACCTTCAGTGCCGGGTGCGGATTGACGATCGCCATAAGTGGCTCGAAGCCGTCGTAGGATATGCCGATGATGCCGACCTTGCCGTTGCTTTCCGGCACATGCTTTACCAGCCAGTCGACGGTATCCCAGGTGTCGGTGGAGTCGTCCACTGGCGTCGGGTTCTGCGGACCACTGAGTGGCCGGTTCATCACGTAGTCGCCTTCGGAACCATACTTGCCGCGCACGTCCTGAACCACGCGAATATAGCCGTCCTCGACGATCACGTCGGTGGCATTGTCATAGCCCTGCAACGCCATGCCGAGGTTCGGGCTTTGCGCATGCGAGGTCAGTTCATCGGCGTTGTAGGGCGTGCGCGTCAGCAGGATGCCGGCATCCGTGGCACCACGCGGCACCAGAATCACCGTATGCAGCTTGACCCCGTCGCGCATCGGGATCATCACCTCGCGGCGCTCATAGGAGAAACTGGAGGTCTCCGGATGGAAATCCGCCGGGGTTTCGCTCGGATAGGACGGATACTTCGGTGGAGGGGCCGCCTGCGCCAGTGCAATCGTGACCAGGCTGGCAGCAAGAAGAAGCAGGCTGCGGACACTCATGTCGAATGTTCTCATGTTCAATTTTCCCCAGGTTTGCATTCATGCGAACAGGCCAGGCCGGGATTGCTGCTGCGGCACTGGTCGATCTTTAGCGTGCGCCGCACCAGAGGCAAAAGCAAACAGGCGGTCCTCGCATGCCAGATGCGCACTGACCCGACCTCGGGCCTCACGCTACCAGGCCGATTCCTCCTGCTCCTTCGCTTCGCGTCCCTGCTGGCGGATCATGGCTTCCTCGCGTGCATCGTTGATTGAATCGCGAACGCTGTCCAGATCGACCGTGGAATTGTCGTGTTCGAACATGCCAGTCAACTCCGTGTCCGGCTGCAGGTCGCCTGTGGCGAACAGCGCCCATATTTCCTCGCCGTACCAGGTATCGAGCAGGTCCGGCGCCCAGCGCCCGAGACTGGCAGTCAGGTTGTTGACGTCGCGCAACAGCATGGTGCGCGCGGCATTGTTGCCGCTGGCACTGACCACCTGCGGCAGATCAATCACCACCGGGCCATCGGCCGCAACCAGCACATTGAACTCGGACAGGTCGCCGTGGATCAGGCCGCAGCACAGCATGCGCACCACCTGGCGCATGAGAACGCGGTGGTAGTCGCGAGCCTGCTGTGCCGTCAGCTCGACCTCGCATAGCCGCGGCGCGGACAAGCCGTCACTGTCGGTGATCAGCTCCATGACCAGCACCCCACTGAAGTAGCCGTACGGCTCGGGAACACGCACATCGGCCGCGCGCAACTGATAGAGGGCATCGACCTCGGTGTTTTTCCACTCGTTCTCCTGCTGCCTGCGGCCGTACTTGCTGGCCCGGCCAACCGCCCTTGCCTCGCGGCTGCCTCGCGTTTTCCGTCCCTCCTGATACTGCACACGCTGCTTGAAGCTGCGTTGCGCCATATCCTTGTAGACCTTGGCACAGCGCACCTCGTCGCCAGTGCGTACCAGATAGACCGCAGCCTCCTTGCCGCTCTTCAGCGGACGCAGCACGGCATCTATGAGGCCGTCGTCCATCAGTGATTGCAGGGCCGGGGGCGTTTTCATCGCGTCTGTTGAACCGTCTGTGGCTTGTATGCGGCCGCGGTCGCGCGCAGGGAATGCATTATCGCAGCAATCGCGCATCGGAGCCGGCCCGCCTGCTGACAGGCCTATGCAAACATCAGTCTATGCGCGTGCTCGATCATGCCTCAGCGTGGCCCGGCATCCTCGGTAACAACACCGCACGCTGGCGTCGCACGTGCTGCCGCTTATGCCCGGATACCGGCCCACTGATACATCGCACTCGCCGGCCTTTCGACATGGTCCTTGCACCAGCCAGCCTGGACTGACTCGATTCCAGGCGCGAACCGCCAAGGTTCGGCAGTCGAATCAAAAGCGGGAGAATCAATATGATCAGAACCATTCTGGCAACAGACCAGGCACCAATGAGCAAGCTGGTGTTCCTTCTCGCCCGGTCATGAAGCGCCGGCGTCGACCTCAGAGCTTCACATGGAAACGTCTGTTTCTGACGCTGAAGGAAAGGCGTACGTCTCTCGTATCCACCTTGTTCAATCCGGACTTGCCCTTGTAGAGCCACTGCCCTGCGGCAGCCTCGACCGCATCCGTGACTGCGGCCGGGCAACTGGAATTGGCCACGTCCACAGCATCCACCTGTCCGGTTTGCGCAATGCTTACCCAGACGTTGACAGTGCAGGACTTGGTCACGTTGCTTGCTGCAAGTGGCACCGGCGTATAGATCCAGGGCATGAACGTCGATGCCGGTCGCTGGCGATACACCGGCAAGGCGAGCTGCCTGTCGCCTGACACATACAACACCTTTCCCGTGTTCGAATCGATCTGCATGGCCACCGGCCACCCCTTTCCGTGGCCCGGGGGCAGAGGGAAGCTGACCGAGTTGATTTGTTTGGCCACGCACGCCGTGAAGTCATTCTCGGGCAGCAGTGTCGGGTTTCTCATCACGCCGTCGAGACGCATCAGGCCCACCAGGGTAAAGGTCTGTACCCGCGCATCAGAATGCTGCTGGGCACAAGCCCCGGTCAGGTGCTGGATAGCCGCGGCATTGATGGACTGCCGCAACTGGCCTGCATACTTTTTCTGGGAGTTGGTCGTGCTGCGGTTGTCGATCTGGACAACCATCTCGTAGAAGCTACCCGCTGATGGGCTTGCGGCCTCGGCGTTCGATTGCATCCCGACCACACCCACGATGACCATCGCAAAGAATGTCTGCCATTTCATGTCTGCCCCTCGATTCATCGGTTTTCAAGCTCTGTCTATCGTCGCATTCGACCGTCACCTCGCTCCGCCCGGCATCACGCCCTGGCGGACTGGCCGCAAAAAGACATGCAAGAATCGCTCCAAGACAACAGCAAACCAGGCAAACCCGGCAGGAAACGCTGTCGTCTGCCTTTCGGTCAGCACGGCAATCGCCCACTTCTCCCGGCCCTGCGGGTGCATGCCAAAGACAAGCCGAATGCCGCCCGGGCTGCGCAAGATGCGTCCACATGGGCGCACCGGGAATGGCCTGCCTGAGCCTTCACCAGAGGCATCCGTGGCAACTTCCATCGGCAGAACCTGCCCGTTCATTCATGTATTCCGCGCAGCAGCGCCTGAGTGTTCTCGAGTCTGATGCCGGGCTGATTCTGCAGGTGGCGACGCAGCCAGTAGGTATGCTCGACCCCTACCAAAACCAGAATGCGCTGCCCCGGGTTTTTCCTGGCCACATCCAGAATGACCTTTTGAAAATGCCGGTTCCAGCCTTCCCAGCCCTTTCGTTCACCTGCGCCGATCATGGCTTCCTGAAGCTCGTGCTTGGCGGCGAATACGGCGTCGGTGGTGGCATCGTTAACCCGTTCCGGGGTAAGCCAGTAGGTCCGCAGGGCCTGCAGTCCGCTTTCAGCATAGGCATCAAACGCCTTGGCCTGTTGCGGATGTGCACTCTGGAAATCACGAACCGAGGCCACGTACGGCTTCACCATGGCACTGAACTCCGGCTCAGCCGGCTCCAGCGTGCACGTCCGGTAATGATGCTGCTCGATCAACGGATAGATTACCCGCGGATACTCCACTTTGACCTTTTCCGGGGCGTGCTCCTGCAGGTCCTGCGCCTGTACCTCGAGGCACAGCATATCCGGGTGGATTTGTTCAATGATGTGCCTGAGTCGATCAAAACCGTATGCCGGCACCGACTCGTGGAAGCCATGCAGAGTAGCAAGAACGACAACCTCTGCCGGCGTGGCCGTTGCCGCCATCGGCAACAGCATGACCGCAATACCGCAACCCAGACGCTTCAACATCACAACCCCCTGACCAATGGAAAATTCGCAGCGAACCCGGCGCCTCATGTCCGGCATCGGCACCGAGCCGACGTTCGCTTGATCCAAGGTCCGACTATACTCCCACTTCTGGCCAGACGAGATACCCCGCCGGGTCATGAGCCAACCGTCACCACCAACAAAGCAGGATGACTGGCGATGCAACAGATACCCCCATTTCACCTGGCCTTCCCAGTGGTATCACTGGAAGAGGCGCGCGCATTCTATGGTCAGTTGCTGGGCTGTCCCGAAGGTCGCAGCAGCGACAGCTGGGTTGATTTCAACTTTCATGGGCACCAGATCGTGGCCCACCTGGTCGGGGACCCGCTGCAAGCCGCGGAGAGGCATGACGTGGACGGAGACCAGGTGCCGGTGCGGCACTTTGGCCTGGTGCTGTCGATGGACGACTGGCACGTGCTGGCCGATCGATTGCGCAAAGCCGGCACGTCCTTCGTGATTGAACCGCATGTGCGCTTCAAGGGGCAGCCTGGCGAGCAGGCGACGATGTTCCTGCTTGACCCGAGCGGCAATGCCCTGGAGTTCAAGGCATTCGCCGACCGCTCCAAGCTGTTTGCAAAACAGGTCTGAGCGCGATGTGGAAGGCGGGATCCAGCATGATTGCTGCGTCGCGCTCTTGCTGCAGGACCGTTCACATGCTCGCAGCCGGCAGATCCGGGCACGGCCTGTCGGCAGCGCTGGCCGCCGTGCTGGCCATGCTGCTTCATATGCCATCCGGAATCGCACACACAAGCTGCCCGGCGCCATGGGGCGCCAGCGGCAATGCCACGTTCTATGACGCTGCAAGCGGGGTCAACACATGCACTCTGGGTAACGGCAATGGCATGACCGCAGCGCTGAGCCCGGCGGACTATGGCAATTCCGAACACTGCGGCGAATGCCTCGAAGTCTCGGGCCCGCTGGGTACGGTCGTCGTGAAAGTCACCGACAAATGCCCAGGTTGCGCGCCGGGAAATCTTGATCTTTCGGCTCCCGCCTTCGCCGCCATCGCCGATCCGGCCGATGGCGTTGCAAGCATCAGGTGGCATCGAGTTGCCTGCCCGGTCAGTAGTGATGTTGCATTCAGGTTCCAGGGCTCCAACCCCTACTACATCAAACTCCAGGTCCGTGATCATCGCTACGGAGTGCAATCCATGGCCTTGCAGCCCGCCAGCGGCAGTGCCTATCAGACGATGAACCGTTCGAGTGACAATTTCTTTGTGACCTCACCGGCGACGCCTGTCGAAGGCGCCTTCAAGGTACGCCTGACCAGCACCAGCGGCGAAGCACTCGAACAGACAATCGGCGGCATCGACAACAACCACGTCATCACCGGTACCGATCAGTTCCGCGACTGCGGACTGATCTTCAGCAAGAGCCCAGAGGGCCATTGATGCCCGGTGCAGTGCCCTGCCCAAATCACTCCCGACTCGTTGGTCTCTTGCTTCCAGTGACCCCTTTTGTCGTCCCATACCTGTCTGTACATTCAAGCGCACGCGCCACCGACAAGCCAGGCCGTGACCTCCCCGGGAGCAGGCCTGAATCTGCCCGATGCCATCTGAATTCGCTTGTGCTCCAGGCATCCGATTGGCATGGTTGGGAGATGCTGTTGCACCACCAATATCCGATAGCTTGCGAAAACGCCAGGGTCGTGTACTCGGCTGCGAAGAAGATGCACCGCCGCAAACCGCGGGCTGCCTCATCCCGGCAGCTTATGTCCGAAAATACCCGGATCACGTACACTGAAACTCTTTCATTCGGGATGGTGCCAACATGCCTTCATTCGACGTGGTCTCGGAGGTCGACAAGCACGAGTTGACCAATGCCGTGGACCAGGCCAACCGCGAACTGGCCAACCGCTTTGATTTCAAGAACACGGATGCAAAGTTCGAGCTTGAGGGATTTGTCATCGTGCAAAGCGCGCCCAGCGAGTTTCAGCTGCAGCAGATGCTGGATATCCTGCGCAACCGTCTTACCACGCGCAAGATCGACATTCGCGCACTGGATGTGGCCGATGCCGAAAGCAACGTGGCCGGCTCACGCCAGCGCATCACGGTCAAGCAAGGCATCGAGCAGCCGGTAGCGAAGAAGCTGGTGGGTGCGCTGAAAGCGGCCAAGCTGAAGGTTGAGGCACAGATCAACGGTGACAAACTGAGGGTATCGGGCAAGAAACGTGATGACCTGCAAAAGGCAATGGCGGTGCTTCGCAACGCGGACGCCGAAATACCCCTGCAGTTCGATAATCTGCGCGACTGACCCGACCAGCTGCGCGCTTGTACCGGGCGTGCAGCATCGACGGCCAGGGGGCACTGCCGGATACCTCCCTTCCGCCCTGCCAGCAAAGCAACCCGGCGATGTTGCCGATGGCACCTGAA
Organism: uncultured Gammaproteobacteria bacterium; assembly: GCA_963734945.1. Taxonomy (GTDB): domain Bacteria; phylum Pseudomonadota; class Gammaproteobacteria; order Xanthomonadales; family Rhodanobacteraceae; genus DASSBG01. The sequence continues at coordinate 33,759 of CAVTJF010000054.1, read as the reverse complement.
CCGAAGGCGGGTGCGCTACTGGAATTGCAGCAAAACGACCCAACATAGGTTTCCGTACTACCGGAGACCGCCCCATGAGCCAAGCCATGCACATCGTCTGCCCGCATTGTCAGGCCGTGAACCGTGTTCCTGCCGAACGGCTCCAGGCCAGGCCTGCGTGTGGCAAATGCCATCAGGCGCTCTTTGCCGGGTTGCCACTGGCAGCTGACCAGGCCACGTTCGACAGGCATCTGAACCGCAGCGACATCCCCCTGCTGGTTGACTTCTGGGCCCCCTGGTGTGGCCCATGCCGAATGATGGCCCCGCATTTCGAAGAGGCAGCCAGGCAATTGGAGCCTCACATGCGTCTGCTCAAGGTCGACACCGAAAGCGAGCAGGCACTCGGTTCCCGCTACGGCATCCGCAGCATCCCCACCCTGGCACTGTTCCGCGGCGGCCGAGAGGTGGCGCGTCAGGCCGGTGCCATGCAATCAGGCGCCATCGTGTCATGGGCGAAAAACCTGGCGGGCTAGCCACCCCGGGCCTGACCGGATTGCTGCTCTCGATCACCCGACAGTGCGGCCAGCTCGGCCTGCAGGGGATCCAATTTGCGTTCCGGCACGTATCAAGAGTTCAAGGCAGACAATCGCTCAAGCTGTCAGGCTCAATACGTGGGAGGTATCGGCATGCCGGAACTGCAACAACTGGTCTACATCAGCCGCGCCGCATTTGCTTCCAGCCGTGAAGAACTGGGAGTGGCGCCCGAGGTGGGCCGCATTCTGGTGCAATCGCGCCTGAACAATCCGCGCCGTGGCCTGGTAGGTGCGTTGTATTACGGCGATGGCTGTTTCTTCCAGTGTCTGGAGGGCAAGCCGGCTGCGATCGACAAGCTGTACGACAGCCTGCTGGCCGATCCGCGACACCGAGACCTCAAGGTTCTTTACCGCCGCAGCATTGCGCATGCCACCTTCAGCGACTGGGCCATGAAGCATGTGCCGGGCGCGAGCGAGGTGCGCGCCCTTTTGCGAAAGCATGGGCTCCGGCGTTTCGATCCCTACGAGTTCAAGCCGGACATGGTGCGTGACATGGTTGAAATCCTGCATGCCGGCGCGGATGCGCCACCGGACCCCGCCATTTCCAATTCGGTCAGCGCCCGGCCTGCAGCGAAACGAATGATGTTCGCCGGCATGACAGCCGGTATCGTCATTGCGGCCCTGCTGGCCTGGATCCTCCTGCGCTAGGCCCATCGCCCGCTTTTGAGCCCGATACGCATGCGCAACCTCGTCGTGATACTTGGCGACCAGCTCGATACCGATTCGGCCGCGCTGACAGATCTCGACCCGGCGCAAGACGCGGTATGGATGGCCGAAGTGCCGGTCGAAGCGACCCTTGTCTGGAGCCACAAGGCAAGGATCGCCCTGTTTCTCTCCGCCATGCGCCACTTTCGGGAGTACCTGCACTCGCGTGGCATCACGGTGCACTATCGGGAGGTTGGCAGGGCTGACAGCAAGCAGAGCCTCACCGATATCCTGAAATCGGATGTGGCAAGGCTGCAACCGCATGCGCTGGTCATGGTCGAGCCAGGCGAATGGCGACTGCGCGAGGCATTCCGCGAACTGGGCGAAAGCGTGCGCGAATCGTGCTCGATGGAGATGCGCGAGGACAGCCACTTCATGTGCCGGCACGACGAATTCGAAACATGGATGCAGGGTCGGCGGCAACCGCGCATGGAGCACTTCTACCGCGACATGCGCCGCAAGCATGGCATCCTGGTCGACTCGCAGAACAAACCGCACGGAGGTCGCTGGAATTTCGATCACGACAACCGTGCCTCGTTTGGCCGTGACGGCCCGCCGGCGGATGTGCCCGAACACCCGCAGTTCCCGCCAGATGCCATCACTGCCGAGGTGCAGGCCCTGGTGGAGCAGGTATTCCCCGATCATCCCGGCTCCTTGCAGGCCTTCGACTGGCCGGTCACGCGGGCGCAGGCGCAGCAGGCGCTGGCCAACTTCATCGAGCAGCGACTGCCCTGCTTTGGTCGATGGCAGGACGCGATGTGGGCCGGGCTGCCGCACTCGCAGTCCGCGCTCTATCACGCAAGGCTGTCCGCGGCACTCAATCTGAAGCTGCTCAATCCGCGCGAAGTGTGCCAGGCCGCCTGCGAGGCGCTCGCCGCTGGCACCGCGCCGATCGAGTCGGTAGAGGGTTTCGTGCGCCAGATTCTCGGTTGGCGGGAGTATGTGCGTGGCCTGTACTGGCAGCGCATGCCCGCGCACGTCGAGGACAACGCGCTGGCGGCAGAGGCGCCCCTGCCGGACTTCTACTGGACCGGCAAGACCGACATGAACTGTCTGCGCGCCAGCCTCGACGATACCCTGCGCACCGGCTTTGCCCACCACATCCAGCGTCTGATGGTCACCGGACTGTATGCCCTGCTGCTGGGCGTGCAGCCGCGCCAGGTGCACCACTGGTACCTGGCCATCTATGTGGATGCCGTCGAATGGGTGGAATTGCCCAACGTCATGGGCATGTCACAGTGGGCCGACGGCGGCATCATGGCTTCCAAACCCTACATCGCCAGCGGCAAGTACATTCAGCGCATGAGCAACTACTGCGACAACTGCCGCTTTCGCCCCGATCACACCACCGGTCCCAGGGCCTGCCCGTTCACCGTACTGTATTGGGACTTCCTTGCTCGTCACCGCGAAAGGTTCGCCAATCATCCCCGGCTGAAATTGCAGGTGCGCAATCTGGACCGCCGCGACCCGCAGGAACTGCAAACCATTCGCAGGCACGCCCTGCTGCTGAGAAACCTGCCGTCCGGGTAGCCGCCATTGCTTTTGCTGGCAAGCAACAGCGGCTGTTTTTCCAGTGCGTTCAAAGCATGCGCTTGAGCGTGTTGTCGTGGCGCCAGTAGTGATGCCAGAGCGCCGCCAGGATGTGCAAGCCGATCACGTAATAGAACACTTCACCGATGGTGCCATGGATGTGTTCAAACTGGTGGCCGAGCGTTCTGTCGGGATGTGTCACGAATGATGGCAGCAGCGTCACGCCGAACAGGCTGACGTCCTTGCCTCCGATCTGCAGCGTGATGATCCCCAGTATCGGCTGGACGAGAAGGAACAGATAGAGCGCGACATGCGTCATGCGACCCAGGCGCTCGATCCAGATGGGCGGTGCCGGGGCCACCGGCGGGCGGCCCTTGCGCAGGCGCGCGACAAGACGCGGAACAAGCAGCAACAGTACCGCCAGCCCGGCCAGAAAATGAGCGCCCAGCACATCGGATCGCACGGCGCTGCCACGGGGAAACCACTGGAATGTGTTGATGAATACATACGCCAGCAGGACCAGGGCAAACATGGTCCAGTGGAATCCGCGCAAGGACGCGGGATAGCGCGACTGCGACGGGTTCGTGTGCATGAGGCATCTCCTGCTTGGGGTTCGGGTCGTACAACGCAAGCTAGTATGCCGCAAGCTGCTTAGTGAAAGCTCAGGCAAGGGAGCAAGAAAGCATCGAGCCTCGACCTGCGCATCAAGCCGGATGAGCACTCGCGTGGGCCGGAGGAGATCCGGGTATTGTCACCAGAGACGCTGGCGTCCGCCTGCCGAGCCATCAATGCCGCTGAAATCGAAGTCGGGCATGGCTCTTCGGCCAATGGCAAGGCATCATGTACGCCTCGCCAGGAAAAAAGCGTTCGCTCATGTTGGCCCAGATTCCCAGTTTGCTGCGCATCCCGCTGGTGATGCTGCTGCTTCTCCTCAACAGCGTGCTTCATATCGTGCCCCTGATGCTGCTGGCGCTGACCAGGGTCGTGCTACCGATCAAGCGCCTGCGCAAGCTGATTTCTCGCATTCTGGTACGTATTGCGGAGAGCTGGATCGGCATCAACAATCGGCTGTTCAAGCTCTTCACGCGCATCCGCTGGCAGGTGGATGTCCCGCAGGAGCTTCGTCGTGATGGCAACTATCTTGTGCTGTGCAACCATCAGAGCTGGGTGGACATCGCGGTATTGCAGAACGTGTTCAACCGGCGCATTCCATTCATGCGCTTCTTCCTGAAACAGCAACTTATCTGGGTGCCTCTGCTGGGGCCGGCGTGGTGGGCTCTGGATTTTCCCTTCATGAAACGCTATTCCCGGCAAACACTGCTGCGCCATCCCGAATTGCAGGGCAAGGACCGGGAAGCCACCCGCAAGGCCTGCGAGAAGTTCAGGCACATGCCGGTGGCCGTGATGAACTTCGCCGAGGGTACCCGCTTCACCCCGGCCAAACATGATGCGCAGAAATCCCCGTATCGCTACCTTTTGCGGCCAAAGGCCGGTGCCGTGGCGTTCGTCCTGGATGCCATGGGCGATGCACTGCATGCGGTGCTTGATGTCACCATCGTCTACCCCGATGGTCCATGTACCATGATGGACCTGATCGCCGGGCGCGTACGCGCGGTCAACGTGCACGTGCGCGAGCGGCGATTGTCGCCTGAGCTGATTGGCAACTACGACGAAGATCCTGCCTTTCGCGGGCGAATCAAGGCCTGGCTCACCGCCCTCTGGCAGGACAAGGACGCGCAGGCAGCGCGCATGCAGCACCTGCCGCCGCAGCAAGACAGCGCCGAAAATCCGGCCGCACGCTAGTACTCACTCACAGTTTCACCGCGAGCCGGATGTTCGCACGGCTCGGGCATGGCTTCGTGCTTGCTGTGCGGTTCCACCACACATGCCGGGCCGGGTCACAGGCGAGAGCCGGAATCCTGGCCATCTCCTGCATCCGAGCGGTTATCGGCGGTTACGCCGCGAACTTGTACGCTCGACGGGTTCATCGCCGAGCACAGGTCGGAAAACACCTGCGCTGCCGGCATCAGTCCATCGCAAACGGAGAACCACCCATGACCGACAACGACAAGGTACTTTTCATTACCGGTGCGTCCACCGGCATTGGTGCCGCCGTCGCCCGCATGGCCGCCAAGCACGGCTACCGCCTGGCGCTGCTGGCCCGTTCGGCCGACAAGCTCGAATCCCTGCGCGAGGAGATTGGTCGCCAGGCCATCGCCTGCACCTGTGATGTCACCGACGAGAAGGACCTCAAGTCGGCGGTCGAGACCACGCTCGGCGCGTTCGGCCGCATTGACGCGGTGTTCGCCAATGCCGGCACCGGCGGTTCGCCGGGCGGCATCAGCGGCGCCGATCCGGACAGCTGGAAGACCCTGCTGATGACCAACGTCTATGGTCTGGCGCTGACCCTGCAGGCCACCACCGACGCTCTGAAGAAGAGCAAGGGCCATGCCGTGATTACCAGCTCCATCGCCGGCCGCCGTTCCATTCCCGGCTCCATGTACAGTGCCAGCAAGTGGGCCGCCACCGGCATCGGCCACGGCTACCGCAAGGAAGTCGTCAAGCACGGTGTGCGCGTCACCCTGATCGAACCGGGCATGGTCGATACGCCGTTCTTCGACGATCCCAAGCCGGACATGCTCAAGCCCGACGACATCGCCCGTGCCGTGCTCTACGCGCTCGAACAGCCCGGGCACATGGAAGTGCACGAAATGGTCATCCTGCCCATGGCCCAGCAGGAACCCGGCCTGGTGCCCTGAGCCGGCGCGTGAAATACCCGAGCGCGGGACCTGGTGGCTCTGTCAATCCGGTCGTTGCAACGGCGCCGCCGCACTGCGATGCAGGTTGCGGTCGATGAAGGCCTTCAGTTCAGGTGAAGGCGCCGTCACGCCGCCTCCGAAATAATGGTCGGCGGCCGCTTCGATCAGCCAGGCCAGGGCCTCGCTGTTCAGGCGCTGGCGCGGGCTGTGCCCGGAATCCGGATCGATCAGCAGTGCCGGCTTGTGCCCCGGCCTGGCATCGGCGACAAGGCGCACCAGGCTTTCCACCGCCACCCGATCATCCCTGGCACCGGCCCACAGGTACACAGGCGTATGCAGATCCGCGACATGCGCCAGTGGTGACTGGCGATGCATGCGCTCATGCCAGCCCGGGTCGGCGTAAGGCACGCCATAGCCCGGAAGCAGCACCGCCACCGTCGGGCCGTCGATGGGCAATGCGCTGCCACCCTCGACGGCAATGTTTTCCATGGCCCAGGCCATGTCGACTGGTGCCGCACTGGGCACGGCAAAGGCAAAGCGATCCGGATAGCTTGTCACGGCCAGCAGACTGGCATAGCCACCGAAGGAGTGGCCGATAATGGCCTGCTTGTCCGAGTCGCCAACGCCGTGGGCCAGCAGATAGTCGATGCCCGAGATGATGTCATCCAGCGCGCCGCCGTGCTTGCCGAAGTGGCCGCCGGTACCTGTCACGTATTTGATGCCGTAACCGGTCGATGCACGGAAGTTGGGCTTGAACACCACGTAACCACGGTTGACCAGCAACTGGGTGCCCACATCCATGGTGCCGAAGGTGCGGTTGTAGGGACCGCCATGCACCTGGGTCACGATCGGCGCTTTCGCCAGCGGGACACCTTTCGGCAGGAAGACATAGCCATGCAGGAGCACGCCCTCCTTGTTGCGCCAGTGCAATGGCACCATGCCGGCAAGCTTGTCAGACGGCACCCGAGGCTTGCGCGCCTTGGCGAACAACGACTTCAGCGATTTGTCATTCGGCTGGTACAGGAAATAGCGGTCGTATTGCCAGTCGGCCCGTGAGGCCTCCACCAGCCAGCGCTTGCCGTCATTGGACATGCGCAGATCCAGATTCGCGCCCGGCAGCCTGCCCTGCAATGCGGCGAGGGCCGCGTTCGCTTCTCGCGTGCGCCCATGCCATTCGACTCGATCGGGACGATAGGCCACCGCGTACCAGTTCCTGCCATCAGGCTGCATCAGCAAGGACACGGCATCGGAGATACGCCTTGGATCGCTATGCAGAATCTTCCACCGGCTGCTGCCGGCCGTGTATTTCTGCAGCGACATCAGGTCTTCGCCATGATGGGCCAGCGCCCATACGGTGCCACCCTCATAGGCCATCGGCCGGCATTGCTGCGGCAGCGGACAGCGCATGATCGCGTGCTTTTGTCCCTTCTCGATGCGCCAGATCACGGTGTCGAACCGGGGCCCGTCGTAGCCGGCCACATATCCGGGATCAGCGTGGCTGTCGAGCAGCATGGTGGTCAATGGCCTGGGCGAGGTGATGATCAGGCGCGACTTGCCGGTGGCACCCACCGCCAGGTAACGAAATTGCCACTGGCCATCGACCGGCACCTTTTCGCTCAGTACGGCGAAGCCCGGCGCATGGCTATCCACGCCCCAGAAGGCCTGCTGGCGTTCGTGATCAAAGCGGACGATCCGGCGCCCCGAGTGCGTGCGCATGTCGTAGACGGCCAGGCCGTCGGCATCGGCAAGCCACAAGCGGGCGCCATCAGCGGACCAGCTTGCCGAGGTGTCGGTGCTGTCGGCCATGACGCGATCTTCCTTGCCGGAGTCGATGTTGCGCACCCGCAACGCCAGCCCGCGGCCGGAAGCCTGCCGATAGGCGAGCCACCTGCCGTCAGGCGACATGCTGATGTCGCGCACATCGGCCTTGCGCATGAACAGGCCTCGCGGGACCCTGGCGACCTTCGGCGAAGCCTCGGCTGCACGCCTGGCAGCGTCGAGCGCGGGGTCGCTGCCAGCATGCGCCGGCAAAGCGAGCATGCCGAGCACGGCGCATGAAGCCAGCATCACGTTGCCGAGTACGCTCATGTCCGCGGCTCGCGCGGTTCGAGCAGGCACAGGCTGAGGAAGGCCGGCAGGCTGAGCAGTGCGCAACTGACAAGCCAGACACACCGTCGCGATCGCGGTGCGCGCGAGCCACGCAGCCACCACACCGCACCGGTCAACGACAGGATCAGCAGAATCAGCCATGCCATGTACTGCGACAGCCCCCGTGGCAGCCAGCGGATCGTTCATGGGCCAGGTAAGCCCCTTGTCGAGCAAAGCCTCGGGCGCCATGGCGAGCACATCCAGGGGTGGCGACAGCCACCAGTCGGATCGGTGCACGGCGGGATAGTCCGCGCGAACGAGGCGTTCGCCGACCACCGAGTACCTGCCGTCAGCGTCGACAAACTCGACCTGCTGCCAGGGCTGCGCCGCTACGTTGAACTGGCTGAAGCCAATCTGGCGCATGCCGTCGTCGTACACGAACGATACCAGCCAGCCATCCATGAGCTGCGCAACGGAGGCAAAATCCAGATGCTGCGGCCCCTTCGGCAACGCAAGCGCCCAGTCGGCAACCAGTGGCTTGATGGCGGCCGCCGCCCGTTCATCCTCCCGCCATGCCATCAGGCGCTGGTTGGTCAGCAGCAGGATACGGTTGAAGGCACGTCGGGGCATTTCGGTGAATTGTTCGCCAGCGCGCAGGGCCAGCCTCGGAGTCAGCGATTGCTCTTGCCTGTCGAGGCCATACAGGGCATGCCGTGTGAGCAAATCGTCCTGCTGCGATACCACCGGAACCGACTTGAACGGCGTCGGGTCATTCACGCCACCCAGACCGAACACACCCCGGTAGGCACCGCTCTCCGGGTCGCGACCGTGAAACAGCATGTCGTCGTGGCTGAAGGTCCACTTGATCTTGCGCTTTTCGTCGTACCAGCCACTTGGCAGTGGCAGATTGCTTATCTGCTGACGCAGTGGAAAGCGCTGCAGGTACGGACCGACACGCACAGGCTCCAGCAGGGGCAGTTGCTGGCGCCAGGTCAAGGCACGGGGGTCCTTGCTGTTTTCGAGCCCCATGGCGATTTCCTGATTGGCCTTGGCGCGCTCGGTGGCAACCAGCCCGCCGCTAGGCGGAAATTCGGTATTCAGCGGGTCAACGCCCAGCATGATGCCGCCGGTGACAAATGCCATCCGCCACACGGCGACACAGACAAGGAAGATGCCAACCTGCAGCGGCAATGACGCAAGCAGCAGGTTGCCATTGCCGCGAATCGGAGCGTCCCTGTCGGCGCGAAAGCTTTTGAGCGTGATGAATGTGAGCCAGGCAAGCGCGATCGATACCGGAATCAGCAGCGCAATCGTCGAGATCAAGTGCAAGGCAAGCAGCAACGGCGCAAAGAGCACCACAACAACAAGACGGCTGCGACTGACGCACGCTTGCGCCCCCGCCATCCAGGCCATCATGGCGAATGCCAGTACATGCACAAGCATGAGGTAGTGGCGCAAATCCACCACGCGCGTCGTCAGCAGATCGGTGCCCAGCAGCAGGAGCAGCATGGGCACGAAAATGACGAAACCGAGCAATATCAGCGACGACACGGCAAGGGCGGCGAAAATGCGCGCCGGGGCAAGTGGACGATGCATGAGCCATGCCCACTGGCTTGGTTTGCGATAGCTGCCTACTTGCACGATCGCAAAGGTCAGTCCTGCCGCCATGTAGATGAACAGCATCGGCAGCGACTCGGTGAACGGGGCTTGCAACAGATTGCTCACCCGATTGACGAACATCAGTGCCAGAAAATGAACGCCGAAGAACAACAGTGCCAGCAAACGAAAGCGCCGCAGTTCGGAAAAGATCAGGTCTTTCATGCGCTTTCTCCTTCAGCCGGCAGCGGGCGGGCATGGTTGCGGGTGAGGAAGGCATTGACGGCGCGATCAAGATCCACCGCACCCTTCCAGGCCCGACGCGCGCCCTTGTCCTCGAGCTGTTTGCCGAAGCCCTCGTCCTGGTCGAGCACGATGAAATGGAACAGGCCGTCGATGCGTTCCACCTGCAGCACGCCGGGCAGGCTTTCGGCGCCTGCTGTCAGGAAGGGAAACTCCGCGACCCAGAGCGTGACCCGGTCGCAGAATGCATCCGGCTCGGACATGTGCATCAGCTCGCCGCGCTCCAGCACGATGAGGTTGTCGGCAAGACGCTCGATTTCCTCCATCTGGTGCGAGCAGTAGATCACAGTGCATCCTGCATCCTCCACCGAACCCAGAACCGCCTCGAGGAAGGCGCGTTTGGCCACCACGTCGAGGCCGAGCGTGGGCTCGTCCAGGATCAGCAGCTCGGGCGATTGCGCCATGGCCATGGCCAGGTTCACGCCAGCGCGCTCGCCGCGCGACAGCTCGCGGATGCGCTGCTCGGGCGTGACATTGAAATGCCCGACGATGCTGCGGTAGCGCGCCTCGATCCACTGCGGATACAGGCGTCGCTGCATCGCTACCACTTCGTGGATGCGCAGCCAGCTCGGCAGGCTGTGTTCCTCGTTGACGAAACCGATGCGAGCACGATCATGTTCGGTCAGCGCACCGCAGTCACGCCCGAGGATGCGCGCCCTGCCCTCGCTGGGCGACTGGAATCCCAGCAGGATGCGGAACAGCGAAGTCTTGCCGGCGCCATTGGCACCGACCAGCGCATGAATGCGGCCCTGGGGGATCTTCAGGTCCAGCCCCTTGATCGCAAGCTTGCGCCCGTAGCGCAGCACGAGGTCCTCCGTCTCGATGACGCAAGTGGGCGCAGTTGCTGCGGCCGGCCCGGGGCTCATCATGACCTTCAATTCGGGTGTGGACATGCTCAGTACCTGTCAATGTGCTTCGTGAATGGAGTTCAAGCTGATCGCCTGCCCAGCATGGGCTCGAGTTCCGCGCCCAGCCGCTCCAGAACCTCGTCGGTGGAGTAGCCGAGTCCGGCTACGTCCGCGGCAAAACTGCCCATGGCGACCTGCAAACGTCTATCCCGCTCGATCTCGGAAAGGCGCTGGCGCTGCGCCGCGACGAACAGGCCGAGGCCCTGCTGGGAATGCAGCCAGCCTTCTGCCCTGAGGTCGCCATAGGCCTTGGCAATGGTGTTCGGATTGACCGTCAGCTGCCTGGCCAGCCCGCGCACGCTGGGTAGCTGGTCGCCCTCGACCAGTTCGCCACTGGCGATGAGTCTTCGCACGCCGTCGGTGATCTGCCGGGTAATTGAGCGCGGATCGGCTGCGCTGAGCTGCAGCATGAGAGGAACGGTGCGGGACATGTTGGCGAACTCCGTATGAACTGTACTAGGTGTACTGGTACAGCACACTATCCTGCAAGGGCCTTCTCGTCAAGCCCGGCGCAAGGAGCGAGTTGAACCAAACATGGTGGCGACACCGTTTCTGCCGCATCACGCTGTAAGCTGGGCACGCCAAACCACTGCAGGAGGATCACCATGTCCGTGCCACGCCTGTTTGCCGCCGCGGTCCTGATTGCCCTGGCGCTGATTGCTGCAGCGCACGCCGAACCGCCAACCGCAGCTGCCACAAACCCGCGCTTTGATCCTGCTCTGGCACAGGAACTTGGGGCTGATGAGTACGGCATGCGCTCCTACGTGTTGGTGCTGCTGCGCAGTTCGGATCATCCCGTGCCGCAGGGTCCGGAACGCGCTGCCATGTTCAAGGGACACTTGGCCAACATCCGCCGCCTGGCCAAGGCAGGCACATTGGTGATGGCCGGGCCGCTCGATGGCAGGAACGATCTGCGCGGACTGTTTGTTTTCGCAGTCAAGGACATTGAAGCAGCGCGCCAGCTGGTCAAGACCGACCCTGTCATTGCCAAGGGCGAGATGGTGGCCGAATACCACGACTTGTACAGCAGTGCCGCAGTCATGCAGCTCAATGATCTGCACGAGCGGCTGATGAAGAAGTCGTTCGCGGAGTAGCCCGATGCGCCTACTGCCATCCATCCTGGCTGCCATTCTGGCTACAGCGACCGCCCCGGCCCGCGCCGGGAACGTCGACGTGCTGCTCGTGGACGGCTTCGAGTCCGGTTGCGGCAACCTGATCCATGCCGAACCCTTCGACCTCGCCGACGGCAGTGCCTGGCCAGCGGCCTGGATGGAGCTCGGCGAGGTCAACCTGGCCGAAGTCCAGCAGGGGATGGCGCGCCTGCGCCCCAACCCAGTGCCCTATGCCTTGGCGCGCATGGGCGCACCGATCGGCACAGGCAATGTCGAGGTGCGCTTCACACTGCGTTTCGAGGACACCGCGACCCAGGGGGTGGGCTTCTATGTGCGGCAGAACGGCGGCTATCTGCAGCAGACCAGTCCGCACGGCCAGGGCTACGCGGCCTTTGCCGAAGGCAGCTTCCGCGGGCTGCCAGGCATCGGTGTATGGCGCGAAATAGACGGCCAGGAGCAACAGATCGGCCATCAGCCAGCGCCATATCCTTCCATCGGCGCGGGCATCGACTATCGCGTACGTTTTCAGGTCATGCAAACCTCGCCCGGGACCACCCTGGTGCGCGCAAAGATGTGGCCCAAGGGCTCGCCTCAGCCGCTCGACTGGCAGGCCAGCGCCACGGACTCCAGCGCTCCGTTGCAAAATGCTGTCGGCAACATCGCGCTGGACTCCTGGAGCAGCCTCGGCAACGCAGGTCCGATCAGCGCGTCGACGATGGTCGACGACATCGAGCTGATTTCACTGTGTGTACCGTAAGGTTCCTAAGCCTGGCAGTCAGCGCTTGCCTCGCTCCAGTAGCAGGCATTCGCGCTCGCTCATGGACCCCAGATGAAATGCGTCCTTGTTGGACTGCCTGTCCAGCCAGTCGCAATCGATCCTCAGATTGGGGCTCTGCAACCCATCCTCGGCAATGAATTCATAGCATCCGCGCTTGTTTGAGCGGCTGGTTCTCGCATAGGGGTCGTAGCAGTAGATCCAGTTGTCCTTGACGTGCAAACCGAGCAGATAGTGCCAGTGGCCTTGCCAGTGCGTCAGCCGAATGATGGCAACTCCGCCACGCTCAAGGCAGCGTGACAAATTGTTTCCCGGCCCCAGGTGGGCCTCGTGCCCGCCCAGGTAACGCTGCTCGATGCGGAATGCCCTGCGCCGGTATGCGCCCAGCCATTGTCCAAGCATGCGCACCGAAAGCCGCGATGTGCCGTGGGCCACGCGGCTGTGTGGCGAAACGCAGTCCAGGCTGTACTGGTACACGCGCTGCAATGCCAGGGCTGGAATCTCCGAACGCTGAAACAGGTAGCTCAGCGCATTGACGAAGGTGGTTGGTGCGCAATCGTATTCGGAAGCCTGCTGGCGGAATGGTGTCTTCAATGTGGTTTCACCTGATCTGGCGCGGCACCGAGGCGCTCGCGCGAAAGTGAGCAGGAGAAGAAACTTCTCCCAGCTGCGGCACCCGTGCCAGCCATGCATGCCGCTCTTGACGGCGCAAGCCCTGCAAACCCGTGCGTCAGAGCCCGGCAGACCCGTGTTTGCTCCGCGCGTCGTTTGTCGAGCACCGATTGTACTTGACCAGACGGCGGCGCGACGCACTCAAGCTCCCTTGTTCGACGCCTGATGATCCGATTGCCATCGGGGCTGGCGACGCTCATTTCGGGGCATCCGGCACCGCTCATTGACATACGTAGTATGTATGCTACATTAGTAGCGTATCTGTTACGGAGTGTCTGCCATGCGTGAATTCGAGCCCTCTGAGCCTGAGCTCGATGTACTCAAGCTGCTTTGGCGCTATCAGCGCCTGAGCGCACGCGAAATACACGATCATCTGGGCCCGTCACGCGACTGGGCCTATTCCACGACACGTACAGTGCTGGAACGCATGGTGAAAAAGGAGCTGTTGCGCAAGCGCACCCTGCACGGCCTCAATGTCTATGCACCCGAAGCGGCCAAGGTTCCGGCGCTGGCAGTGCTTGTGCGCAACTTTACCCGCCGTGTTCTGGGAATCCGCCCCTCGGCAGCCATTCCGATGTTCGCCGAAAGCGAAATGCTGGATGAAAAGGAATTGGCCGAGTTGCGACGACTGCTCGAAACCGAGGGAGAGTCGGAATGACGACGCAGCCCATGCTCGAGCTCGCCGCTTGCATCGTGCTCTCGCTACCGGTTGTTGGTCTCGCACGCACCCGGCTCTTCCGACCAGGACATGCGCAGGCTGGCCTGTTCCTGGGGCGTACCCTGTTTGTCGGGCTGGCCCTGCTGCCCTGGCTGGCGCATGCCTTGGGAACTTCGGGCTGGCTTGCTTCATCACAGGCCTCGGCGCCCATCGCGCTTGAGCTGCGGGGACTGATCCCGGGCCTGCTGGCAACCGATGCGGGCGCCCATGCAGAGCCAGCAACGAGCGACTGGGGCGCTGGCGCTGCCCTGCTGGCGGTTTGGCTGCTGGGCGCGGCCCTGCTGCTGTTGCCATTTGCGCGGCAACGTCTGAAGTATCGCCGGCTGGCTAGGCATGCCGTTGCCGTCGATCCGCGAAGCCTTGATCTGTCATTGCCGGCAGGTACACATCTAGCGGCAACCGCAGCGCCGGTCTCCCCGTTTGTCAGCGGTCTGTTCCAGCCACGCATCATTGTCCCGCTGCACTACATCGAAGGTGAGCGCAAGGTGCTGCGCGCCGTACTGCGCCACGAGTGCGCGCACATTCGCAACCGCGACATGTTCTGGCTGCCGCTATGCCGTGTACTGCTGCTCCTGTCCTGGCCGATGCTGCCCTTGTGGCTGCTTTGTCGCGACCTGGCCTTCCAGACTGAACTGGCTGCCGACGAGCTCGCACTGCTCGATGCCGACTCGAGCACGCGCCGCGACTACACCAGCGCTCTGCTGGATGCCCTGGGCCGACATGCCGAGCCGGTCTCGGCCGCCCTGCCCGGGTTTCTTTCACTTGAGAAGAGGAGAATACACATGCGCATTTCCAACGCGATGAAGCCGGCCAGGCGCAAATCGGCACACTCCGGTCGCATGGCAAGCATGCTGATGGCGGCCACATTGCTGGTTCCGGCTGTCTGGTTTCAGTGCGCGATTGCCGGCGGCAAGGGCAAGCTGAATTTCATTTCGCCGCTGCACAGCGGCCACATCTCGTCGCCGTTCGGGGAGCGCAAGAACCCGTTCAGCGGCAAGGAGACGCATCACGCGGGCGTCGACATTGCCGCAAAGGTCGGTACGCCGATTCTGGCACCGGCAGATGGCAACGTGGTGTTCGCCGGCTGGAAGGACGATGCACAGGGCAATGTCGTTGAAATCAGACATGGCGAGGCGTTCAGGTCCGTATACGAGCATTTGCAAACGGCCTCGGTCAAAGCCGGCGACACGATCAAGGCCGGAACACCGATCGGCACGGTTGGCGACACCGGTCAGTCCACCGGCCCGCACCTGCATATGGAACTGTACCGCGACGGTGTTCAACTGGACCCGGCAAAATACCTGCCGCTGGACCTGCAAGACGATTAGCCTTCCCCAACCGAACCCTGGCTCTTGACGACCAGCGGGCTCCATGCGGGGCCCGCTTTTCGTTTGGCGAGTAGCCCCAGATCTGTGCTTCGCTCAGGTTGCACACCGGCAACGGTGGTCGATCTAGTCGAAGCCGTCGGCGAAGATGGTCTCGCTCACCGCTCCCACTTCGATCGCACCAATATCACACTGCAGCCCGTGCGGGCGTGCGCCACCGCGCTGGTCGCGATTATTCACCGGCATCGCGGCACAGGTGGCGGCAAAGCCGGCGTCGATGGCGGGACTGCCCGCCGCCGGAATCATGGTGGAGGTAGCGCCGCCATTGGCAGCCAGCGCAGCAAGCATTGGGTCGGCATCGATATTGCCTCCGCCATCGGTCCCCAGGGATGAAGTCCAGCTGCCGCCACTGCCATGGGACCGCACCACGATGCTGTGATCGATGGTGGTGGTGCTGGCACCGGAGTTGGTAATGGGCAGGCTGGGTGTCGAATCCCACAGGATTGCATTGCTGAGTACCGTGCTGACGGCGCCCGCGCCGGAACTGACGTTTACAAGTGAATAGTAGCCAGCGGCGCCGCTGTCGATGGTCACGTTGCGCAGAACGACGCTGACAGGCACATAGTTGGCCGAAGTGGTCATGTCGCGTCCGCTGGTCGTCGCGCTGTTGTTGCTGAAGGTGACATTGCCCATGGTCACATTGAGAGCGCCGCCGACGTAGGAATCGGTATTCTTGATGGCGCCGGCAAAATCCGCCTGATTGTTGCTCAGCGTCACCGTGTCCATCACCAGGCTGAGATTGCCGCCAAAGGCTTCGTTGTGCATGGCGCCGCCCTGGCCGTTGCCGCCGCTGGCCAGCGCCGTGTTGTTGTTGAAGCTCGAGTTGCTGATGTCGAGCAGGCTGGTATGTCCGCTCACGCTGGACAGGGTAAACATTGCGCCTCCCATGGACCCGGCGCTGTTGCCGTCGAAACTGACGCGATCAAGAACAATGCTGTCGAGGCTGAAATTGTTCATTGCCCCGCCTTCGCCGCTGGCACTGTTGCCAGCAAAGGTTACATCGCGCAAGGTGACGCCGGCGCTGGATCCCAGCGACATGCCGCCGCCATCGCCGGCGCTGTTGCCGTCGAAGGTGGCGCGCTCGAGCGTGAACATGGCATCGCACTGGCTGCTGCGATCCAGTCCGCCACCGCTTGATCCTGCGGTATTGTTGATGAACTGCACGTCGCTCATCACCGGACTGGCCGCCGCATCCACCCAGCAGTAGATCTCCATCGCGCCACCGTTCACGCTTGCCTTGTTGTCCGTGAAACGCAGCTGGCGCAGAGTGGGACTGCACTGGCCGCCGGCATGCTGGCCTTCGCACAACAGTCCGCCGCCATCAAAGACCGGGACTGATGCGCCGTCTGCATTTCCGCCAGTGATGGTGAAACCGTCCAGAATGGTGTCATTGCCGATGTTGCTGTTTTCATCGCCCACCATGTAGACCACGTGGTAACTGTTGTCGCTGGCATCGCTGCCTGCGCCGATGTCACCGGAGAGAATGGAAACGTGGCTGGCGGGGTTGCGCTGCGTGCGGACGGTTTCTGTGCCGGCAAAACCACCGAAGACCGCCACCGCCCTGTCCAGGGTGAAGCTGGCATTGCGGTCTGTGCTGTTGGTTGGCTTGTAGGTACCTGCCTTGACCCAGATCTCGCTGCAGGCGGTATTGCCCAGCGCGCTCTGCAGGTCCAGCGGCGATGCCCAGGTGCCACTGCCGCCGCTCGAACCTGCCGGGGTGACCCGGCACACGCTGGCTGGCGCAGTCGTGGCATACAAGCTTGACAGTGCCAGGCAGGCGAACAGTACCCGGTTGCCGATGGCAACCAGCCGGGCATTCCAATGACATGGCATGACAGCCTCCGCGGTGGACAGGCAACGTAGCCCCTTCACCTCCAGTTACGTCAACGCGGACCGCTCGGTATCATCAGGATCCGAGACCGTTTGGCTCATGCCTGGGCGGCGCATGCGCCAGTGTCGAGCCTGTAGTCATTCCGGCGGCTACTGTCCAGGCGAACTCCACGACCAGCAGAAGTGAACCCATCCTGCTTGGACTCGGGCCGAATGCGGGCCAGCGAAGGAAAGAAAGGGAACTCCGGGATCCTGGCTAGCGTGCGCGCACCCCGCTCGGCTCACTGATGGAGGCAGCCAGCGGCTGCAGCGATGCGAGTTGGCGTTGCAACGCCACCACGCCGCTTGCCTGTGGTGCAGCACCGAGCTGACGCAATGCATCAAGCGACAACTGGAAGTGAGCACGCGCCAGTTCCGGTTGCTTGTAGCGCAGAAAGTGTTCACCGAGTGCCTTTTCGATCTGCCACAAGCGCGAATGCGCCTTGCCCGAGCGTGCGTTGGCGACTTGCAGGGCTGCGGCAAAGGCCTGACCGGCCGCTGTCGCATTGCCATCCAGCGAATGCATGATCCCCCACATGGTCTGCCGTCGCACCTTCTGCGAATCGGACAGTGCGACCTGGCCACTTGCGGCCAGCTTGTCCGCCTCGAGCAGTCGCGACTTCGCCTCCGGACGATCAAGGACAAGAGCAATCTGGGCACCTATCAGCATGGTATCGACTTGCTCACGGGGTCTGAATGCCGACCAGGTCTCCGTGCGGGCCCTTGCCCATTCCCTGTCTGCAGCAGGATCGCCCGTGGTCAGCGCGCGCAGAAGCGCCAGGTGCCTGCGCGCCAGTCCGGTACGGCGGTCCTCGTTTCCGAACTGCGATTGTGCAATGGACAGCGCCTGCTCCAGCAGGGGCAGGCCCTGCGCCGAATCACCCAGATCATGCAGAAGCAGACCGCGGTTATGAATCAGTGCAGCAAAGGCCGGACTGCGATCGTCACCCAACTGGCGGTAGATGGACTCGGCGGTGGCACCGGCCGCGTTGGCCTGACCAAGCTTGTCGTCCGCACGCAGCATGGCGGCAAGATCATTGTAGGTCCGTGCCCGGTAGCGAGTCGCGCCCGGGTACAGCCGATCGGCCATGTCGACGACCCGCCGCATGTGCTCGATACCCGCGCTTCGCTGGCCGGTTTCAAACAGGTCCTGCCCCAATTCCACTTCCAGAGCCAGCTGATTGGCCGCCGATGTCGGTTGCCCCGAGAAGGCGTCTTCGGCCGCTCGCGCCAGCTTCAGGCGTTGCCGCATGTCGGTAGTCACCAGCGCCTGGCTGAGCAGCAGCTGGCCACGCTGGTCGGCCGAGTAGTCATTCACCGGATCCGCCAGCTCCCGCTCGATCCGCTGGCGCGCCGCAGTCTGCCGGCCCTGGTTTTTCATGGCATACACCCAGCCCGAAAGCACGGACGTTCGAAATCCGAAGTCTGGCCCTGCCGCCTGTTCACGCCTGCTCAAGGCATGCTCATACAGGTCCAGGGCCCGTGCCGAATCACCGGTCGCATTGGCCAGGTTCGCCTGCGCCAGTTCCACCTGCGCCTCGAGCACCGGATCCTGCGCCCGCGCAGCACTGGTGCTGGCGCCCTCGAGCAGTTTTCCGGCGCGTTCGTGGCGCCCGATGGCAATGTCGATCCGGGCAAGCAGGGTGGACATTTCCGCATGCAGCTCGGGACGCTGAAGCAATTGCGGCAGGCTCTGGGCGCCCCGCTCGACCAGGGTCGACACCAGTGGATCCTCACCACCAGTCCGATCGCGATTGCCCGCCTCGAACAGGTCGAACAGGAACTCGCGAGCCGCCTCGGCGCGGCCACTCTGGCGCAGGGCTTCGCGCGCCTGGGTCTCCGCCCGACGCGCCTGCCATTGGGTTGTCACCAGACCGCCCACCAAGGCCAGCAGCACCATGGCCGAAGCCAGTACCGCGCCGCGGCGGCGACGCATGAAAGATTGCAGGCGATAGCCGAGACTGTCCGGCGTTGCCAGAACGACGTTGCCGGACAGCAACCGCTTGAGGTCCTCGGCCAGTGCGCGCGCATCCGGGTAGCGGCGGTCGGGCTCGGCCCGGGTGGCCATGGCGATGATATTGCGCAGGTCATTCGGGATCGACGCCAGATCCGCACACAGCTCACGCAGAATCATGCCCAGTGCGTAGACATCGGTCGCCGTCGTTATCGTGTCCCCTGACATCTGCTCGGGCGCTGCATAGCTTGGCGTCATCGCGCGAAACCCGGTTTGCGTTGCCTCCTCGTCAACATCGAGCAGCTTGGCAATTCCGAAATCGAGCAACGTGGCAACACCCTCGTCGGACACCAGAATATTGGCTGGTTTCAGATCCCGATGGACCAGCAGATTCTGGTGCGCGTGGGCAACCGCCGCACAAACCTCGACCAGCAGGCGCACCCGCTGCGACCAATCCAGCTCGTGCTCCTTGCAGTGACTGGCCAGATCCTTCCCGGCGACCAGCGGCATGACCAGGTAGGGCGTGCCATCCTCCGCCAGTCCGCCATCAATCAAGGTCGCGATGTGCGGGTGCTGCAGTCTCGCCAGCATGCGCCGCTCGCGTTCAAAGCGCATGCCACCCTGGGAACCAAGCGCGGCCAGACCAAGCAGCTTGACGGCCGCGAACTGTTCGAACTGGTCCATGGACCGGCGCGCCTTGTACACCACCGACATGCCACCGCGCCCGATCTCCTCGATCAACGTCCAATCACCGATCTGGCGCCCTTGCAGAGCATTCGTGCCAGGCGTCACGGGCGCCGCGAACTCGGCCATGCCGGGAAGCAATGACGAGGACCCCTTGCTGTCCTGGTGCTGTGCGATCAGGCGCATCAACGCGACGCGGGTGCCTTCTGCCTCTGGCAACCCCGCCAACCAGTCCTTGCGGGCTGCAGGCGCCAGATCGAGCCACTGCGTGAACAGTCGATCGGCCTGCTGCCAGGATGCGATGCGTTCAGAGTCCATCGGCACTCAACCTCACCTCGAGCAGCGCGCGCGCCCGCTCCCAGTCACGCGATACTGTCCTGGCGGAGACCTCACGCAAGGCCGCGATGGCCGGCAGCGACAAGCCGGCGAAGTACCGCAACTCCACCAACTCGCGCAGTTCCGGATTGATCTTGTCCAGATCATCCAGGGCAAGGTCCAGGTCGGTCAGGCCTGCCGATGGCGCAGCGGCCACACTTTCCCCCAGGGTCACCTGCTGCATGCCGGCGCCGCGCTTTTCCGCCTGCGCCTCACGTGCCTGATCGACCAGGATCTGGCGCATGGCAAGCGCCGCACAGGTGAAAAAGTGACGACGATTCTCCAGTGACAGGTGCTCGGCACCCGCCAATTTGAGGAATGCCTCGTGCACCAGTTCGGTCGCACCCACCGAACGTCCCGGCGCAAGCTGGCCAACCCGGGACAGTGCGATTCGCTTCAGATCCGGATAGAGGCATTCGAACACAGGAGCGAGGTCCGGTGACTCCCTGCCCGCCTGTGCCTGCAACAACTCGGTGATTTCACTCACACAGTCATCCTCTCCGACCGCGTACCAGTCTAGCCGGAAATCGAGCGCATGGGCGCTACAACAGGCCATTGAGCGCTGCCTTTTCAGCTCGGCAGCAACCGACAGCCCTATCGCCAGGCCAGGATTTTCTTTATGCCAATCAACACAATGGATGGCTTTTCCAGAATCCACTTCGGGGCATCGCTCGCTTCCAGCGGAAACCATCGATCTCATGCGCCCTCATGTGGTGGCTTGACCAGGGTTGGCAAGGTTTTGCCGCGGTTTCCGTATGCCCGGAAAGAACGCAATCCCGCGTGATATCCAACGGAGACCCCCATGTTCAGGCGCTTCCCGATTCTTCCCTGCATCGCGCCCCTTGCCCTGTTTTTCCTGACGCTGTGCCCCAGCCTGCGTGCACATGCAGATACGGTCACGATCGGTTCCGGGGGCTGCAACTATATCGGTTTCCAGTTTGCGCTTGATCAACTGGCTGGCAGGCCCGGCCCACACGAAATCCGCTTGCGCGCCCAGACCTTCAGCGTGCCCGAGGGCCTCACCCTGAATGCCGCCACCACCAACTGGACGATCCGGGGCGGCTATGCAAATTGCAGCGATGCCAACCCGACGCCGGGGCAGCGCTCGATAATCGATGCCAGTGGCGGTAGCGACGGGACAGCGCTGGCAATCAATGCGAACAGCACCGCGTTAAGGAGGGTCACGCTCGACAACCTCACCATCCGTGGCGGGTCAGCCGAGACCGGGCCGTTCACCAACCCCGAGGGCGGTGGAATCGAGGCCCGCGGGCATGTCTATATCCGTCTTCAGGGGGCTACCTTCATCGAGAGCAACGCCTCGGGCAAGGGAGCTGGCGTTTTCATCAAGGGCAAGGACTCAACTCACCCTGCCACCCTGCAACTCCTGGGAAGTTCCAGCATCGAGGACAACATCGCGCAAAGCGACGGTGGCGGAATATATTGCGAAAACGATGCCGCAATCTATCTGGATGATGGCGAAGTCAGTTTCAACCAGGCTGGCGCCAATGGCGGTGGGCTCTATCTGCTCAATGCGTGCAAACTGGATACGGTAGTCGCCGCCGGCAGCTTTACCGGCATCAACAACAACCAGGCAGACAAGGGAGCGGGACTGTACGCCAACAGCTACTCGCCAATGACACTGCGCGGCGCCAGCAATGCGCCTTTCTGGTTCATCGGCAATACGGCCAGCTCCATCGGCGGTGCCATGAGCGTGGAGAATGCCGCCTCGACGCGAGCCGCAGTGAACCTCTACACCACGGTTTTCATGGGCAATCAGGCTCTGGGCGGATCGGCCATATCCACCATTGGCAATGTGGATGTGCTCATGCGCCCCAGGGACGGTCATACCCGCTGCAGCTTTTTCGGAGTCAGCTACGGCGCCTGCTCGGCAGTGGTTGGAAATGAGGGCAACCCCATATATCCGTTTCGCGGCGGCAACGGGCCGACGTTCCGGGCACAACGCACGGCATTCCTGGACAACGACGGAGGCTACCTGATCTTCGCCTTGCTGGATTCTCCAACCAGTGTCGTTGATATAGAAAATTCACTGATCAAGGGCAATCATGTCGATTGGGCCCTGTTCCTGATAGACAACGATGCCTCTTCGCCCAATGAAAGCCGTATCGCCTGGTCGACCGTAACCGGCAACACCCCCGGCACAGGCAACTACATGCTCCGTCATTACCAGACGCCGATGGATCTGACCGGCTCGATCTTCTATAACCCGGGATTCACCGGGCGCACCGGAGACAGCACCGGAACCATCTCGCACTTCGGCTGCCTGCTTGTGCACAGCAGTGCCACCTGGCCCTCGACACCGGTGGCACCGCTGGTGGGCAACCCCATCCTCGCGGCCGACCTGTCACCCCCACTGGGCTCTCCGGCCATCGATGTCTGCTACTCGGGAGGAGCGCCGGCCACGGATTTCTATGGCAACCCGCGCGTGGTCGATCAACCCGGTGAACCCAATCTGCACGGGCCGGTCGATCTTGGCGCCATCGAACTGCCTGTGGACGACGTCATTTTTGCCAACGGATTTGAATGACCGACATGTCCACCGCGAACAGTTGCAGACCGCAAACATCGGGAAAGCCGAAGCGTGGCAGTACGGCCCCTGATCCGGCTTCCCTGAGCCCAGGCTTCTGGTCGGCAGGAGATCACAAGACCAGGCAATCTCCTGTAGACCTCCCATCTGTATCGAGCCACTGATGTCGGACGCTGCCAAAGCAGTGAGCCCGTACCACAACTTTTTCTTGTGCTTGCAGTGAAAACTCGACTATTCTCAACGAGCATCCGTGCATTGGCCTGGTCCTGTGGGCTCACTTCATGCCGGGTCGACCGCGTTTCTCACTTACACTCTGGGGATTCACATGATACGCAATCGTCAAACCGCGCTGGCAGTGGCCGTAGGCGTTCTCATCGCCAGTACCGCAGCAGTCCACGCAGCAGCACCGGTGCTCTACTCGCAGATAGCCGTACAACGGCCCAATGGCGTTCCGTCGGGCGGGACCTACGTACCACCTGGCACCTTGTACGACAATGAACAGAGCAACGGCACCACGTCGCTCGTCTCGCAGGACTCCACCGGTACGTTTACCGCGCGATCAGCCGATGACTTCACCATTCCCGCAGGCAGCTGCGCCACGGGTGTTTTCGATATCAGCCAGATCCGTGTGCAGATGGTCCAGCAGAACGCTACGCCACAGGCCTTTGCCGTGGATGTTTTTGCTGACAACGGCAGCGGCACCGCACCGACGGCGGGTATCAATCCGATAGCAAGCTATCCCCAGAGTTCGCAAACCTCCTTTGGTGCATTCGGGAGCACGACTTCCATCTTCGAAGCGGCTTTCGATACCACCGGTCTGCAACTCAACGCCGACACGACCTATTGGGTATCAGGATACGGTGTCGATGCCGCTGCCAACTCCGCGGCCTTCAACAACTATCTTTGCCGCGTCCAATGGTGCTACCGGCACCACGGCCAATGGCGTCACCATCGCTCCTGATGCTGGCGTCGCCACCTGGACCGACTCCGGGACTCTGGTGAGCAGCTCCCCCTGGCCTACTCGTTTGCCATCGACGGTAGCTGCGCCGCACCTGCAATTGCACCGTCTGCCAATGTTCCGACGCTTGGCAAGTCGGCTTTGCTGCTGCTCGGAATGTTGTCGGGCCTGGCCGCGCTGGTCATGCTGAGGCGCCGTCGCGTCCAGCAATCCTGAGCTTCGCCGCCCGGGCAATTCGGGATACGCAAGCTGCACTGCGTCCCCGGTCACTGTGCGGTGACCGGGGACTTTTTTATTCGCTGTCTGCTGAGCCGTCTGCGGTACGCCTTGTGTCGCCCCCCGGCGTCACAGATTCCGTGTAATCAACTCCTCTATCCATCCGGCGAGCTGTTGGGCTCCGCGCTCGTGGTTGGAAAGAACGATCACCGCATATCCGTCATCCGGGAAGAAATGCACCATCGCGTTGACCCCGGGAGCCCCGCCGGAATGGCCGATCCGTCGATGGCCATTGAATCTGCCCGTGCCGACCAGGTACCCATAGCCGGTGGCGTGACCATCCACCCTGGTGTCTGCCCACATCATGGCCAGGGTTGCGGGCTTCAGCAGGCTGCCGTTCTGCAATGCCGTGACAAACGCGAGCAAATCCGGTGCGCTGGCATAGCCGCCACCCGCGGCCGAGCCGACCACGCCCAGCCAGTCGGAGTTGGGCACCAGCGAGGCCTCCGGCCCTGCTCCCTCCGGCCGCATGTAGCCGATGGCAAATGGCGGATTGCCCATGTCCCGGCGATAGGAATCGGTATGCGTCATGCCGAGCGGTCGGTAGAGATGCTCGCGCACGTAATCGTAGTAGTTCTCGCCGGTGACCACCTC
The DNA here is from genome assembly GCA_963734945.1 of uncultured Gammaproteobacteria bacterium. Taxonomy (GTDB): domain Bacteria; phylum Pseudomonadota; class Gammaproteobacteria; order Xanthomonadales; family Rhodanobacteraceae; genus DASSBG01. Next base: position 9,381 of record CAVTJF010000054.1, on the reverse strand, counting down.
CAGTATCCGGCCCAGAATGACCGGGCCGCCATTGGAATACGCCCACTGTGTTCCCGGGCGGAACTCAAGCGGCTGCCTGTCAAAGGTATCGAGGTAGTCCTGCTGGTTGCGCAAGTGCTTGCGCCGCTTCTCGTAGGTCGCGTTCCAGTAGCTCGGCACGCCGGAGGTGTGCGTCATCAGCATGGCCAGGGTCACCTGTTCGCGCACCGTCTTGTTGGGGTAGTCCGGGAGGTACTTGCCTACCGTGTCACCCCAATGCAGCTTGCCGGACTCCACCAATTGGGCAATCAGGGTGCCAGTGAACATCTTGTTCACCGAGCCCAGGTTGATGGGTGTGTCCAGGGTCATTTTGCGCCCTCTCGCACGATCGGCGAGACCGGCCGCATAGCTGACAATCGGCTTGCCATCCTTTGCCACGATCACGGTACCGGAGAAATCAGGTGTCTTCTCAAGCTGCGCCATGATCGTGTCGGCAAATTCTGCTTCGGCTACCTTTGGCACCGGAAGGCGCTCGCCCATGATGACGCGGACATCGCTGATTCGCCTGCCTTGCGAAGCGTCGTACTTCAAATAGAGCGTAGCCGGATCACCGTCCGCGTTGTGCACGGAATAGACCCAGCGTGCCTTGTCAGGCTGCCAACGCACCTTGTCGATGGACTCCAGATGGCCGAAGCCGTCGTTGGACATGCGCTGAAGCATTCTTGCCAATCGCTCGGTACCGGAGCTCTTGATGAAATCCGGTGCGAATTGCGCCCGCACCACGGGCGCGAAATCGATACCCGGATTCTCGCCCACGCTGCTGACAAATCGCTGCAGGCGCTGGGTGGCCTGTTCCCTGGACATGTCCGGCTGGATCGGTGCGCCCGCAAAAGGAACGGGACTGAAAAGCAGCAGCATCAATACGATCAGAACTCGCATGGACATCTCCCGGGCAGTGGCGTCAGTTCAAGGATGCCCTGGCTGGCGAATGCGTCGCAGCATCCGTCCAGCAAGCGTGCGGGTTGATCACGACAAACACCCGAACCTGCACTCGTGTGCTGCACAAGCGTACCTGGTGAGCGAAACCGGAGGCAGCGGGCAATCGAGGCATGCGCCAGTACGGGCGGTCAGGCGGCCTGGTCCGCTCCGATCGGCAGTCCTTGCCCCCATCCCCGCGCGATGGCCTTGGCCATGGCCGCAAAATCATTGTGCTTGCTGCGCTCGTTTCTTGCCTGGCACGCTGCAACGTCACGGCTGAACAGCTCGGCAGCCAGCAACCGGCCAGTGCGAATGATGCCGGCTGTCTTCTGGATACGCAGTCGCGTGAACCGGGTCAGCGCCTGCTGCAGGTTCCGGGGCTCAGGCTTCAGACAACACGCGAGAAACCAGGCGTCCTCAAGTGCCTGGCACGCACCCTGACCGGAAGTGGGTAACGGCGCATGCGCGGCATCGCCGACCATGAGCACATTGCCTCGATGCCAGACTTCTACCGGGTCGTGATCGTGCACGTATATCTTGTTGATGCGCTCCAGCGGCGTAGCTTGCATGACATTTTGCAGCTGACCGGGCCAGCGCTCGCTCAGTGCACGCAACTCCTGCCGGTAGCCCGAGCGCCTGTTCGAGCCGGTCTCGTCAGTGGCCAACCCGGCGGCCCAGTACGCCTTGCGCCGAGAAATCGGAACGATGCCGAAGCGCTCGCCGGTACCCCAGTAGTCCAGCACTGCACTGTGGTCGAAGGCATCGCCATCGGACTCGCACACACCCACCCAGTTGACGAAGCCCTGGTAGATCGGTGACGAGTGCCCGTTCACGAACCGCCGGGCGTGTGACGCCATGCGGCCGTCAGCGCCAATCACCAGGTCCGGTTGGATGCACCGGCCATCAGCAAAGCGAACGCGTGCCTCACCCGTCGGACCCATCTCGATGCCGGCTACTGCGTGCGCGTAGCGGATCGCGCATCCTGTCGACTTCAGGCGGTCAATCAGGATGCGCATCAGGTCGCGGCGAAGGATGGAAAGACTCGGGTAGCCCAGCGCCGTGTTGATCAAGCGGATATCCAGGGTTCCCAGGGTCTCCCCACCAAAATCAAACCGCTGCATGTGCACGGGATGTCCCGCATGCTCACGAATCTCATCCAGCACGCCGAGCTGCTCAAGCACGTACGCGGCATTCGGCCAGAGAATCACTCCCGCACCCATATCCCTCGGTGCCGCATGGCGTTCGTGGACACTGACCTCGAAACCCTGTCGAGTCAGAGCCAGGGCGCATGCAACCCCGGCCACGCCGCCACCAACAATGCCAATTTTCATCCAGGAGTTTCCTCGTATCCGCATGGAGAGCAGGACGCCGGGAGGCATTATGCCAAGGCAGGTCGGCCTGCAGAGCCAGGCGCCTGCAAGAGGGCATCCGCGCATCCTTTCCGAAGCCTCGGCGAGCGACTCTGTACCGAAGCTCCGGGTTTGCGGGAAAGTGGCCTGGCTGCACACGGCGTCTTGCACGCCAGGCGACACTCCGATCCCTTGGCGAGCAAATCGGTATCATGCGGGGGAGAACACTGGCCATCCAGGAAATGAGAACTGAAAGAGCCCCCTGCATTGCGGACATTCTCGCGATGACTGCGCGACAACGCGTGACCCGGTCCGTACCTGGTCTCGTCATCGCCCTTGCGCTGATCATTGCCGGGTTTTCCAACGCAGTCGCAGCTGCGGAGATCCCGGTTTACGACCACGTTGTCATCGTGATCATGGAGAACCACAGCTACGATGCCATCATCGGCAACGCCGACGCGCCCTACATCAATACGCTGGCCAGCCAGGGCGCCAATTTCACCCAGTACTTTGCCGTGGCCCACCCCAGCCAGCCCAACTATATCGCCCTGTTCTCCGGCTCCACCCAGGGTGTCACCGACGACCAGTGTCCGCTCGCTTTTCCTGGCACAGACAATCTGGGCGCGCAGTTGCTGGCCGCTGGTTTGTCATTCATCGGCTACTCGGAGGATCTGCCCCAGACCGGCTTCACCGGATGCAGCTCGGGCCTGTATGCACGCAAGCACAACCCATGGGTCGGCTTCGACACGGTTCCACCATCCGGCAACCAGCCGCTAACCGCCTTTCCGACCGACTATTCGAACCTGCCGACGCTGGCATTCGTCATCCCGAACCTTTGCAATGACATGCACAACTGCCCGGTGGCAACCGGCGATGCCTGGCTGCAGTCGCACCTGGCTGGCTATGTGCAATGGGCCACAATGCACAACAGCCTGCTCGTTCTGACCTGGGATGAGGACGACCATTCGCAGGACAACCGCATAGCCACCGTGTTTGCTGGCGCACATGTCGTGCCGGGCAACTATGCCGAAGCCGGCGGGCACTACCGCACACTTGCGACACTCGAGTCGATGTTCGGTTTGCCGCCTCTTGGCCAGGCGAGCGCTGTGGCACCGATAACCGACATCTGGAGCGACATCGTTTTCGCCAATGGATTCGAAACTCCCAATACGCCGACCTACCCTGCCTCGACTGCCTCGGCGACAGCTATCCGCCGTGGCGGCGAGGTGCACGAACGGCATTGAGCGCGAGCGTGGTCACTTTTGCAGCTGCGCCTCCACGGCGTCGGCTGCGGCCTGCGCACCATCGGACCCGCACAGTCGTTGCGCCGCATCCATGGCGCGGCGACGATAGCGCGGCTCATCGAGCAGCGACTGAAGCCGCTGCGCAGCGCCAGCGGCACGGTAGCGCGGGGCTGGCAGTACTTCGGCCACACCCAGTGCTTGCAGCCTGGCCGCGTTGTCGAACTGGTCAAAGCCGTGCGGCACAACCAGCATGCCTCGACCCGCGCGCAGCGCCTCGGCGCTGGTACCGATGCCGCCGTGATGCACCACGACGGAGGCATGCGGAAACAGCAAGCGGTGCGGTGCCGCGTCCGTCGCCAGCACACCGGGTGGCAAGATCCTCGGTAGCCGCTGGCGCATGGCTGGAGATCCGGCCAGAAGCACAGCGCGTGCGCCGAGCTGCCGTGTCGCGGCCAGACTCTCCTGCAGAAAACGCTCACCTGCATGCACTGCCGCCGAGCCCAGCGAAAAAACCAGCGGCGGCGCACCCGTATCCAGAAACTCACTCAGTTGTGGCGACAACTCTTCTTCGGGCGCCCGCAGGAAACAGAAGCCGGTCTGCTGCATCTGCACTGGCCAGTCGGGTTGTGGCGCACCAAACCAGGCCGGGAACAACGCCAGTGAACAGCCTGGCGCGTGCTGTCCGCGCAACATCGGATTGCCCGCCAGCGGCTCCGCCGACAAACCCTGCGCGATGCGGAACCTGCGCAACCGCGCAGTCCAGCGACGGCATGCCGCTTCGAAAAACCGCCGCAGAAGCGCGGCGCGCGCCGGCGATCCCGCAGCGAAGCGATCGAGCCTCGCCCAGCCCGTCGCCGGGGGCTGGTAATCCGACAACAGCCCGGCCGGTGCCAGCACCACGGAAACCCAGCGCCAGCCGCGTTGCTGCGCCAGAATCTGGCCGGCGAAGGCAAGTGTCGAGGTCAGCACCATGTCCACATCATCGTCGCAGGCGGCAGCCATGCGGGCGTGACTGGCAGCGACATCAGCGGCAGCGAAATCGCGAATCACAAAACGCGGGCCACGGAAGCGCCGAAACGCCCGGCGTGCAAATTCCCCGGGATCCTCCGGCAAATCGATACCACTGGCATCGATGAAGTCCAGGCCGGCCTGCGCCACCAGGCTGGCATGCAGCGCGTGGCTGGCCAAGCGTACGTCGTGGCCGCGCTGACGCAGCACGCGCCCGATGGCAAGCAATGGACGCACATCACCCTCGGACCCGACTGCCGCGATGAGTATGCGCCGGCTACGCATCTGTGGCCGAGCCAGCGCCCGCCGACGACCGAGGCCACGGCCCGCCCCTGGGAAAGGCACACTGCACGCGCAGGCCCGGACCACGGCACCTTTTCGGCACCATCGCTGCCAGACCATGACGAGATAGCTCGCGAGCAGAGCACGCTACTGCCGTACCGGCACCGATTGTCGCCAAGCGAACTGAGTCCTTTGAGATTGCATGGTTCATGCGTGCAGCATAAGCCGACAGCGTGCTACCGCCCAACGCAAGGCATGCAGACAGCTCGTCTGGGCCAAGCCTCCCGCACAGAAGCGGCACGGCAAGCAAGCCATCAAGGGTCAGCAATGCTCATGCTGTGGTGCGCATCGAGCGCATGCGGTCAGGATCGCGCTCAGGTGAACTCCCGCTTGCTTCCCTGGGAAAGCAAAGCGGCCGAGATCATCAGCACGGCCACCAGGGCCTGGGCCAGGACAATTCCAACCGCAGTAGTGTTCCAGACCGCCACCTCGCCTTGCATGAAATCCGAAATGGGGTCGAGATAGGCAATCACCCACAAATAGCCGGACGTACCCATTTCAAAAAGCGCGATGGCCAGAACTGTCAGGCCCATCGACTGACGCCACAGCGCGACACTGAGAATGCCGATGTAGGCTACGAACGCGCCCAGCAGCACCATGACTACGAAGGGAAACATTCCCGCTGGAAAAAAACTCCGGCCGAAGGCGAAAAACAGAGCGACTCCGCTGATTGCGAGCCAGAAGGCACCGAACACGCCGATGTTGACCCACAACTTGGCGATAATGAACTGCTTCGGCGTCACCGGCAGACTCAGAATGAACGCCTGGGTCGATTTTTCCCGCTCGAATACCACCGTGGTCATCAGCAACACCATGCCGCATGTGGCTGCCGGTGACATGAGCAGAAGAAAGGCAATGTTGACCAGCGCCCATCCGGGCACGCGACCGAACAGCAGCCCGATGGCAGCAACTCCGGCCAGGCTCAGCAGGCCGAACACCCCGACCATCGTACGCGAGATCATGAAATCCTTGCGGATCAGCTGGGGGATGATCGAGGTAGTCACGATACGGCCTCCGATGTGTTGTGTGCTTGTGCGTGCAGGACATTGCTGAGAAAGATTTCTTCCAGCGTCAGGCGCTCGACGGCCTCGACGCGCAATCCTGAATCTGCCAATTGCTCGGCCACCGAATCCTGGTAGTGATCGACCGTGACACTGCACAGTCGGCCACTTTGCTGCACAACCTTGATATTCGGCAATTTCGGTAGTGGCTTGTCCTCGGGGTTGGTCAGACGAATGCGTCGCCAACCGTCCATGAAGTCCTCCTTGTTGCAGGACTCGATGATGCTGCCGTCATAAATGAAGGTGATGTAGTCGGAAATCTGTTCCACATCCAGGGTGTTGTGCGACGAGAAAAGGATCGAATGCGCCTCGTCCGCAAGCGCATTCATCATCTCGTCGATCACTTCCTTGCGCACGGCCGGATCCAGCCCGGTGGTGGGCTCGTCGAACACCAGCAGCTTCGGTCGACGCGCCAGTGCCAGCAGCAGGGTCGCCTTGATTCTCTGCCCGTGAGAAAGCCCCTTGACCTTCTGCTCCTTCTTCAGGTCGAAGCTGCGCAGCAGGGCGCGCGCGTAGTCGCCATCCCATGAATCGAAAATGGATCGGACAAACTCCATGTGGAACTCGATGGTCTGGCTTTCATACAGGCGCATGTCCTCGGCCACAAAGCCGATATGGCGCTTCGCGGCCAGTTGCCCGGCTGGCATGGCATGACCCAGAACCGTCACCGAACCGCTGTCGGGTTCCACCAGGCCCATGACCATGCGCAAAATGGTCGACTTGCCTGCCCCGTTGGGGCCTACAAGGCCCATCACGGTGCCCTGCTCGACCTCCAGGTCAACATGGCGCAAGGCGAAGTGCGGATAGCGCTTGCCCAGGTTCCTGCATTCAACAGCCAGCGGCTGGCTCATCTCGTCAACTCCTCGTTATGTGTATTTCTTGAGCATTTGCAAAAGCTCCCGCTCGGGTATCCCCAGCGATTGAGCCAACTTTCCGGCCTGTGCCAGATGTTCGGACAGCTCTTCCCGCTGCAGCGCTTCCACATCCAGATTGCCGTTGACCCAGGTTCCCTTGCCCTGCTGGGTCACGATGGCGCCCTCGCGAGCGAGCTCCAGATACGCGCGCTTGACCGTGATGACGCTGACCTTGATATCGGCTGCCAATTCACGCACGGACGGCATAGGCGTTTCCGGCGGCCAGTCACCCACCGCGATGCGCTGCCTGATCTGGTCCATGATCTGCTGGTACATGGGTCGCTTGTCCGTCTGCGAGAATATGAATCCATATTTCATATACACAGTATACACAGTTAGGTATGCTGCGCAATCCCTCCCGCTACCACAGACCACGGAGTTGCAAACGGCTGCGCCACCTCAGGCCGCGCGTGGCACAGACTCATTGGGCGCATCTGTTGGACACGGACAGGCGACTCGTCTAGATTGAAACGCTGCCGCTGTCCCTTGGGGCCACGGCATCCCTCACACCCGAGGAACCGACGCTGACGATGTCACGTGATTCGACCGGATTCAGGCTGCGCGGCCTGGACATGACCCGCATCGAGACGTTCACCGATGCCGCCTTCGCCTTCGCGCTGACGCTGCTGGTCATCTCGCTCGACCCACCGACCACCATGCAGTCTCTGACTGACGCACTGGTGCAGGTGCCCGGCTTCGTCCTGGGTGCCAGCCTGCTGATGGTGTTCTGGAACGGCCATCATCGCTGGAGCCGGCGCTACGGCCTGGATGACACTGCCACCATTCTGCTCAGCTGCCTGCTGGTGTTCACCGTGCTGGTGTTCATCTATCCGTTGCGCTACATGGCCAGCGCCTTCACCGGTTTCATTGCCATAATGACCGGATGGCCGATCGGGCCCGATATCCGCACACTGGGCATCACCGGACTGCACGACGTGAACCGGATGTTCGCGATCTACGGCCTCGGATTCATGTCGATGGCGATCGCGATCATGCTGCTCAACCTGCACGCCTGGCGTCAGCGCGAGGCCCTTGAACTCAACCAACACGAACGCATCGAGACACTTGTCGAACTCGGAACCTGGGGCATACTTTTCCTGGCCGGGCTGCTGTCGTCCCTGATCGCTGCGGCATTCCCGAATGCCATACCCACCGCCGGCTGGGTGTACGCACCGCTTGGGCTGCTGATTCCGCTGTACCGACGGGTCATCGAAAAAAGGCGGAAGCGCCCGCAATAAGTGCCGCGTGCCGCAGTCCCGGAAGCGCACCGATCTGCGCGATCGGCATTGCGCAAATGGATATGCCCTGCACGCCGAAAGCCAGGTTTCTGGCTATACTGGAAGCCTTGCAGATTTGGGGGGAAGAACGCATGGCCATACGCGGAAACCAGGTCTGGCGCGGTGCAGGAACCGCCACGGGTGTCCTGTTGCTGGCACTGGGCGTTCTCTCGGTTCACGCTCAGGATCATGACGCGGATGCGGATGCGGCGCCGGCAGCGGTAAGCGATGGCGGCAAGCTGCGGCTGGACCCCGGTGCCGGACCGGAGCAACTCGAACAAGTGCTGAGTGGCGTCCGCGGCGTACGCAATCTGCAGCTGCAGTGGTTGCGATCAACCGGGCACGCTGCGGGCAAACCGCTTCCCGGCATCGCCACGCCAGGCGTCGGGTTGGCCGCGCCCTACCTGCGCAATGATGTCCCCGTTTCCGACCCGACCTACGACGGCTACCCCGGCAGCTTTCACGCCGAGCCCTCGATTGCCGCCAATGGCAACCATGTAGTCATCGCCTTCAATGATGGTGGCGCTGATACTGCCTCGCCCAATCCGGATTCGACCAATGTCAACGCCGACGGCTTTGCCGTATCCAGCGACAGCGGTGCCAGCTTCAGTGATCTGGGCAAACGCCCCGGCCTGGGTGGCGCCAGCGCGATTGGCGACATCGACGCATACAATGGCGACAACGTTGTCGCTGCCGGCACCGACGCCAACGAGCTCTACTACCTCTCGGATGGTGGCGCTGTCACCTGTTACACCGCACCCTGCCCGCCCAATCCCACCTACCCGGGCTATTTCAATGCGCCAGCGGTATCGCGCTCGCTGGACGGCGGCCAGACCTGGAGCGCACCGGTGGATGCCTCCAATGGCGCAGGCACTGACGGAACCGTCGGACTGTTCGACAAGGGATGGATCGCGGTCGATCACTCTGCATCGTCCGCGCACTACGGCAACATCTATGTCAGCTGGTCGGATTTTGGTGCCGGCACTTCGGGTACCGATACCGATGTCTGGGTGGCCTGGTCGGATGACCACGGTGCCACCTGGCACCCGCAACTGCTGACACACCAGTCTGCCGGCGGCGGCATTGTCGCGCCGACCTACATCCAGGCAGCCAGCAATGGTCGCGTCTATCTGGGCATGCAGACCGAGGCAGGTGGCGACACTGGCGGCAGCAATTTTCTCTTCCGATCCGATGACGGCGGTGTCTCCTGGAGCGGCCCGCTCACGGTC